>NZ_JBITGL010000022.1:0-157042 GCF_044456985.1 Nonomuraea sp. NPDC050663 | reverse complement strand
CCCACTCAGCATCCGTCATATCGAAGCGCGCCACATCCGACGTTCTACCAGGCTGAGCCACCCCTACCAAGATCCGAACCCCGAACAGCTCCTAGTGCTGCTGTCGGCTGCTCCAGCTCTGGCCCACGTGTTGCTGGAGTCCGCGCAGCCCAACGGAGACGGGTCGGTCACGCTCACCTTCTCCTTCGACCACGGGTGCGACGGCGCTCCGACCGAGGCGCTCGTCGTGCGGATGCCGGCCGGGTCCTCGGTGCTGTCGGCCGGGCAGCCGGGCGGCTGGCGCGGCGCGGTGAAGGGGACCACGGTCGGGTGGAGCGGGCCGGGGGTGGCCGACGGTGCCAGGGCGTCCTTCACCGTGCGGGCGCGGCTGTCGGGCAAGGTCGGCGCGCCGCTGCTCTTCCCGACCACGCAGCGGTGCACCGGCGGCAAGGCGTACGAGTGGATCGGCGCCGACGACGCGGCCAAGGAGCCCGCGCCCCGGCTGATCGGCACCGCCGCCGTGCTGGACCCGGCTCTCAGCCCGGCCCCGCCGCCCGCCGTGGGCGCGGATGGCGCCGACGACATCCAGGTGGCTGTGGCTCTGGGCGCCTTCACCGCTCTGGCCGCCTTGGCCGCCCACCTCGCGCGCCGCAAGGTAGCGCGGTAGCGCCGGACTCCCGCCACGCGGATCATGCAGGCGACCGTGCCGGTCTCCGCCGCGGAAGCCTGCTCCCTGGAGAACGCCGAGTCCTGTGAGGCGTGCCAGTGATGTTGCTCGACCCGGGCATGAGCCTGACCCTGCGGCCGATGCGCTACCCGGCCTTCTTCGAGCGCTACCGTGACGCGATCAAGAGCACCTGGACGGTGGAGGAGGTCGACCTGCACACCGGCCTCCGCGACCTGTCCAAGCTGTCGGCGGCTGAGCGGCACCTGATCAGCCGCCTGGTGGCCTTCTTCGCCACCGGCGACACCATCGTCGCCAACAACCTCGTGCAGGCAGCTGTTCGAGGAAGCCGTGCACGTGCAGTTCTACCTGAACCTGCTCGACACCTACGTGCCCGACGAGCAGGAGCGGTTCGAGGCGTTCGCGGCGGTGGAGAACATCCCCTCCATCCGGCGCAAGGCCGAGTTCTGCTTCCGCTGGATCGACTCGCTCGGCGAGCTGAAGGAGCTGAACAGCAAGCAGGACCGCAAGGCCTTCCTGCTCAACCTGATCTGCTTCGCCGCCTGCATCGAGGGATTGTTCTTCTACGGCGCCTTCGCGTTCGACGTGGTCGACGTGGCGCGTAAGGAGGAGCCCGACCTGTTCGACGAGGAGCTTTCGACTGCGAGGCGCGGTTCGCCGAAGACCTGCTCGGCCAGGGCGTACCCGGCATGTCGATCGCGGACATGCGCTCCTACCTGGAGCACGTCGCCGACCGGCGGCTGGCCCAGCCCGGCATCGAGCCGATCTACGGGTCGAAGAATCCGTTCGCGTTCATGGAGCTGCAGGACGTGCAGGAGCTGTCGAACTTCTTCGAACGCCGCGTCTCGGCCCACCAGGTCGGCGTGACCGGATCGGTCAGCTTCGACGCCGACTTCTGACCTGGTCGAAGAGCGGCTGGGACGAGGAGTGAGGATGAACAACGCTCCCAACGTGCACGCCTTCCGCCTCGGCGACGTCGAGATGGTGGCGATGAGCCAGGACGACTACCACCTGCTGGGCGCGCGCCGCCAGATGGGTGCCCAAGGGAACCGGCTGCGCGGACTGCGGACCCAGCTCGACCAGGCTCAGGCTCGGCTCGACCGGATCAGCGAACTGGTGAAGGCCGGCCACACACCTTGCGATCACGATTGTGTGAGATGCGCCGTGGCCGCCCTGATCGACGAACCCCTCTGTCCGGAAAGGGCGTCGTGAAAAGGATCACCGTGTGTCGTGACTGCTGCTGCGGGAGCACGTGGAAGGTGCCCAGGCTCGATCACGACGAGCAGATCCGAAAGCTGGCGCAGGTCGCCGACATCCGCGTGACCGACTGTCTCGACGTGTGCGACCAGGCCAACGTCCTCGTCGTCCAGCCGACCCCGGAAGGCCGGGCCGCTGGTGGCCGGCCGATATGGCTGGCCCTGGTCAACGATGAGCAGGCCACCGCCGACATCGCCGATGGGGTCCGGGCGGGCGGGCCCGGGTTGGCTCCGATGCCGGCGATCCTCGAATCCCACCGCTTCACTCCCCCGCACCGTCTCCCTTCAGGCCTCGGAGCCTCCTCCACAGATCATCTGGAGTAGGGCCGGTCAACTTCGGTCATGCCCCAGGCCGGCGAACCGGCGGCGGGGTCACCTCCCGGCGTCCCAAGCGGCCCAGAGGCCGGCGTATCGTCCGCCTGCGGCCACCAGGTCATCATGGGTGCCGGTCTCCACCAGGTGCCCGCCCTCCAGAACGATGATCCGGTCGGCGGCGCGGGCCTGGGAGAGCCGGTGGGCGATGACGAGAGCGGACCGGCCCCCAGTCACCGTGGCCGCGGCGCGGTCGAGCAAGGCCGTGTCGGCTGTGTCGGCCTCCGCGGTCGCCTCGTCCAGGATGACCAGCAGCGGGTCGGCGAGCGCCAGCCGTGCCAGGGCGAGGTGCTGTGCCTGCGCGGCCGTGAGGGCATGGCCGCCGTCACCTACCTGGGTGTCGAGGCCGTCTGGCAGCAAGCCGACGATGTGGTCGGCATCGACCTGTTTCAGTGCCAGGACCACCTGGTCGTCGGTGGCGTCGGGGGCGGCGAGGGTGAGGTTGTCGCGCACGGTGCCGGCGAACACGTGCGTCTCCTGGGTGACGGTGACGATGCGCCGTGGATCGACTCGGCGGAGGACGTCGCCAGACGTGGGCAGGTGCACGCCGGCGATCAGGGCGGCCAGGGTGGACTTGCCGGACCCGGTGGGCCCGACCACGGCGAGCACGGTCCGGCGGTCGATACGGGTATAGATCGTGGAGAGCACGGGCCGGCCGGGCCGGTAGGCGAAGTTCACGCCGGCCAGCTCGACGATCGGGCCGGCCTCCGTCGGAATCTCGCTCTCCGCAGCATCCGCACGCGTCGTGGTGACACCTATGATGCGCCCGAGCGAGGCGAGGGCCGACTGGAGTTCGTCCATCAGGAACAGCAGCTCCGCGATGGGTAGGGCGGTGCGCAGGTACAGCAGGGCCGCGGCTGTGACCTCACCGGTCGTCGTCGCGCCACTGAGGGCGAGCCGCACACCGATCCCCAGGACGGCCAGCAGCCCGAGGGCTTCGGCGACGTTGAGCCGGCCGAACAGCCGGTTCTGGACGATCCGGGTGCGCATCGCCCACCTGACGGTCAGCCAGGCCGCCGCCTTGATCCGGGCCAGCTGGCGGTGTTCGAGCCGATGTGCCGTCACCGTCGGCAGCTGGGTCAGGGTTCCAAGGACGTCGTGGCCTCGGGCGGACTCCGCGGCGCGCTCGGCAACGTAAACGCCGGGGGCCACGCGCAGGTACCACCGTACGGTGAGAGCGTAGAGCGGGACGGTGAGCGCGAAGCCCGCCAGGAACCAGGGGTCGAGCACGGCGAGCGCGGTGGCGACCAGGGTCATGGTCAGGATCGAGACGCTCAGGCGCGGCAGCACGTCGGGCAGAGTGCCGGAGATCTGCGCGATGTCGTCGGACGCACGGGTGACCACGTCGCCGGTGCCGGCGGACTCGATCGTGGCTCGCGGCAGATCCAGCGCTGCTTCGACGTAGCCTTCCCGCAGCTCGGCGACGACGGTCTCGGCCAGCCGGGCGAGAGCGCGCATGGCCACCCAGGTCACCAGACCTGCCGCCGCCGCGGTCGCGGCGAGCAACGCGACGTTCCACCAGAAGGTCACCGGCACCCCGGATCCGCGCGCGGCGATCACCGTGTCGACCAGGGTGCCGATCACCAGCGGGAAGACGAGCGCGAGTCCCGCCTCGATCAGGAAGAGCGCCACGATCCCGCAGAGCGCCACGCGGCGACCGGCGAGCATCCGCCACAGGCAGACCGCAACGGTACGGCCTGAGGCGACCGGCAGCATCCGGCGAGGATCTGCGGTCTCCGCCTCAGACATCACCCTGTTCCTTCCGTTTGACGGTGATGACCCGGTCCGCGACCGCCCCGAACGTCGGCGCCGAGGTCAGCACCATGGTGGTCCGACCGGCTCGGCAGGCCCGTAAAGCAGTGGCGATGGCGTGCTCGGTGATCGTGTCCACCGAGGTGGTGGGTTCGTCGAGCACCAGCAGCTCGGGATCGGCCGCGACGGCGCGGGCCAAGGCGATGCGCTGGCGCTGCCCGCCGGACAGTTGCCATCCGCCATACCCCACGATCGTGTCGTACCCGTCGGGCAACTCCACCGCGGCCAGCGCGGCCACCTCCAGCGCCGCCAGCGCCGCGCCGCACGGCACCGGCTCGTCCCCGGTGGCGCGGACGTTGTCCAGCACGCTCCCCGGCAGGAGCGCCGGGGTGTGCGGAGCGATGAGTGCTCGATCGTGCCAGTGAGCAGGTGACAGGCCGGCGAAGGTGATGTCGCCATCGGCCGGCCAGGACCGCGACGTCAGCAGGTCTCCGAGCGCTCCACGGGCAGCATGAGGCAGGTCGACGACGACGAATTCGCCCGGTTCGACCTGCCCGTCCAGCATCATGTCCTCGGTCAGGGCGAGGCCCCGGAACTCGAGGATCGGCACCTCGGTGCAGCCGGGCGCGGCGGGTGCGGGGGCGGCCGGTTTCCGGGGAGTGGCGAGCAGGTCGAGCACACGTTCCGCGGAGGCCTGCGACATGGCCCAGATCGAGCCCTGCACGGAGATCAGAACGTCGAGCGGACCGATCAGAGTGATCGCGATCGAGGCCACCATGACCACCTCACCCACGGAGATCTGCCCGGAGAAGGCCAGCAGAGCGGCCGCCACGGTGACCCCGGCGGCGAACAGATTGCCGATCGCGGCGCTGGCGCCGTCGAACGCCGCCTCCGTCGACCTGGCCGCCAGGCTCGCCCGCAGCGCGTCCCGGCTGACCTTCCGGTACCGGCCAGCGGCGGTCCGCTGGGCGTGCAGTCCCTGGATGACCCGGAAGCCGGCGACCAGGTCGGCTGCCTCGGCGGCGGCGTCGGCGAGGCCGGCCTGCTCGCTCTTGCTGCGCCGTCGAAGCGGGTGGGCTGCCAGGTGCATCAGTCCCAGCACGAACGGCAGGACCAGGACGACCCCGAGGCCGAGAGCCGGATGCACCCAGAAAAGCACTCCCGCGGCGACCAGCAGCCCGATCAGCTCGCCGGGCGGGTAGACCACGACGTATACCGACTGACAGGCCTGGAAGGTGTCGGACGTCGTGAGCGACAGCAGGCGACCCGGCGGACCCGGATTCCTCTCGTCGAGCACCCGTTTCAGCGTGTGCTGGGACAGCTCGAACTGAGCGCGCTGCACGCCGTACCAGCCCAGGCGCCCGCCGAAGCGGAAGCCGAGGTTCATGAGCGCGTAGAGGCCGATGAGCGCGCCCGACCAGGTGGCCAGCGGCCAGGCGATGTCCTGAGCGCTCGCACCGCCGGCCGCCGGGCCGACGACGGAGTCGATCAGCCGGCCGACGGCGACGGGCAGCAGCACGCTCGTGACGTTGTACAGCGTTCGCAGGCAGACCCCCGCCAGGACGTACGTCCAGACCGAGGCGATGATCTCCCGGGTCAGCCGGGCCGGCGTCCAGGTCGGGTCGATGCGCAGCCGCGGTTCGTCACGGGGGACGGCGGGCGCCTCGAACCTGCCCCACTTGCGATCCTTGAGGGGTTCAGTCGTCATCGATGTCAGCGTCGTGGTGGTCGAAGCCGCCCACGCCGCGTTTCCAGTAGCCGTCGACGACGACCTGGTCCTTGGTCAGGCCCATCCCGTTGCGCAGGTACCGCCGGATCGGCTTGACCGACTGGGTCTCCCCCGCCGCGAACGCGAACAGGGTGCGCGGGACCTCCGGAGGTTGCCAGGCGTGCAGCGCGGTCTCCAGGGCGCTGAGGTGTCCCTCGGCGACCGGGGCGGAGTCGCGGTGGATCCAGCGCAGGTCGAGCTGGGCCGCCCCGGTCAGCTTCTGCTGTTCCGCGGCGTCCGGGATCTCGATCAGGGCGGTGACGTGGGCTCCGGCCGGCGCGTCCTCGATGATGCGCGCGATGGCGGGCAGGGCGCTCTCGTCGCCCAGGGCGAGATAGCGCGGGTAGTTCTCCGGAAGCAGCCAGTTCGAGCTCGGGCCGTTCACCACCAGCCGGTCACCGGGTGTCGCCCTGCTCGCCCACCGGCTGGCCAGGCCGTGGCCGTGCAGGATGAAGTCGAGCGACAGCTCACGCGTCTCGGGGTCCCAGGCGCGCACGGTGTAGTCGCGGTGGATCGCCTTGCCGGCGCCTCCTTCGTTGATCCAGCGTCCGTCGGGCTGCTCGCGCGGAGACACCAGCTCGCCGGTCCTGGGGTTGGGGAAGAACACCCGGACGTGGTCGGGGGCGAAGTTCGCGATCGGGAACCCATCGGCGAGATCGTCGCCCACGAGCACGATGCGCCGGTAGCGCGGCGTGATGTCCTCGGCGCGTGCCACCCGCAGATCCCGGCGGACGAGCCGATCCATGTAGTTGAACTGAAGCTCTCCGGTCCGGTTCGGGCCGCTGAACCTCGGGAGGTCGTCGCGATTCATCGGGTGTTCTCCTGTGGGTCGTGCGGCTCCACCGGGTGGAGCGCCGCCTTGCGGGGATCGAGGGGCGTGACGCTGGGGGTGCCGGTGACCGGGTCGGGCGCCACGAGGGCCCGCAGGCCGAACACGGCTTCGACGAGCTCGTCGGTGACGATGTCGTACGGGGCCCCGGTGGTGACGATCCGCCCGTCGCGCATGACGATCAGGTGGTCGGCGTAGCGGGCGGCCTGGTTGAGGTCGTGCAGCACGCAGACGATGGTCTTGCCCTGGTCGTGGAAGGTGCGCAGCAGCTCCATCAGCTCGTACTGATGGGCGATGTCCAGGAATGTGGTGGGCTCGTCGAGCAGCATGATCGGGGTGTTCTGGGCCAGCAACATCGCCACCCACACCCGCTGCCGCTGTCCGCCCGACAGCTCGTCCACCAGCCGCCCCGACAGCTCGGTCAGGCGGGTGGCCGCCAGCGCCGCCACCACGGCGTCCTCGTCGGAGGAGCGCCACTGGTGGATCAGGTTCTGGTACGGCGCGCGGCCCCGGGCCACGAGGTCGGCCACCCGGATGCCGTCCGGGGCGAGCGAGGTCTGGGGCAGCAGCCCGACCCGGCGGGCGACCTCTTTGGACTTGTAGGCGCCGATCGCCTTGCCGTCGAGCAGCACCGTCCCGCTGCTGGGGGTGAGGACCCGGGCGAGCGCGCGCAGCAGAGTGGACTTGCCGCAGCCGTTGGGACCGATGATCGCGGTGAACGAACCGTCCGGGATCACCACCGACAGCCGCTCCGAGATAGTGCGCCCGTCGTAGCCGATCGTGGCGTCATCGATGACGACACGGGGATGGCCGGCCGTACTGGATGTGTCGGTCATGTCGTCCTTCATAGGGTGACCCCGTATCGTCGGCGGGCTTCACCTATCAGCAGCCAGATCAGGTAGCCGCCGCCCAGGCAGATCGTGATCAGCCCGACCGGCACCGGCCGGTACGCCTGGGCGATGAGCAGGGAGAGCAGGTGGGCCCCGGCCATCAGGGTGGCGCCCATCGCGGCCGCGGCGAGCAGGCTCACCCCCGGTGAGCGGGTCAGCCGCCGGGCGAGCTGCGGCGCCGTCAGGGAGATGAAGGTGATCGGCCCGGCGGCGGCGGTGACCACCGCGACCGTCGCGACTCCGGTCACGATCAGCCCCAGCCGGGCGGGACCCGGGCGGGTACCCAGCGTGACCGCGGCGTCGTCGCCGAGCTCCAGCCTGCGCATCGCGGGGGCGAGCAGCGTCGCCGAGACCACGATCACGGCCGCGAGCAGCAGGGACGGGATCAGCGGAGTCCAGGTGATGCGGGCGATGGAGCCCGCACTCCAGTACCCCACGGACATCGCGTCCTCGAGCTCGGCGCGGGAGATGAGGTAGGCGTTCAGCGAGCCGAGCATGGCCGAGACACCGAGGCCGACGATGATCAGGCGGAAGCCCCGGATGCCGCTCCGGTAGGACAGGACGTAGACCACGAACGCGGTCGCCATTCCCCCGGCGATCGCCGCGCCCGCGATGGACCAGTGGCTTCTCGTCTCGGCCACGAGGATGGCGACCACGACCGCGGTGTACGCGCCGGAGTCGAACCCGATCACGTCGGGGGCGCCCAGCGGGTTGCGGGTCAGCGATTGGAAGATCGCACCGCCGATGCCGAGCAACATCCCGAAGACGACGGTGGCGATCGCGACCGGCAGCCGCCACTCGACGACGATGGTCCGCTCGAAGCCGTGCTCGCCGCCGATGAGCGTGGCGAACACCTGCTGGATGGTCAGCGGGTAGTCGCCGTGGGTGAGAGCGACGGTGGTCAGTCCCCCGGCGGTCAGGAAAAGCACGACCGAGACCGTCAGCAGCCGGACGCCCACTCTGCCGGAGAACAACCGGTGCCGCACGGTCCTGGACCGGTATCCGAAGGTGACACTCTCCCTGCTCACAGGCCGCTCGCCAGCCGCCGCCGCACCAGCGCGATCAGCACCGGAGCCCCGATCACCGCGGTCACGATGCCCACCTCGATCTCCCCCGGGCGAGCGATCACCCGTCCGGTGACGTCGGCCGCCAGCATCAGGGCCGGCGCGGCCAGGGCGGAGTACAGGATGATCCATCGCTGGTCCGGTCCGGTGAACCAGCGGACGATGTGCGGCACCATCAGCCCGACGAAGCCGATTCCGCCGGTCAGGGCCGTCCCACCCCCGGCCAGCAGGGTGACCGCCACGATGCCCAGAACCCGGGTGCGGCCGACCTTGGTGCCGAGCGAGGCCGCCAGGTCGTCGCCGAGCGCGATGGAGTTCAGCGACCCAGCGATCATGATCGCGACCAGCAGGCCGGCCAGGAGAAACGGCAGGACGACGAGTGTCTCGTCCAGGCCGGTGCGCGCGATCGAGCCGAGCTCCCAGTTGCGCAGCGCCCGGAAGGTCTCCTCGTCGATCAGTCTCAGGAAGGTGGCGACGCCGTGCAGCACCGCGCTCAACGCCACCCCGGCCAGCACGAGCATCTCCGGCGAGACAGACGAGCGCCCGCCGGAGCCGATCAGGTAGACCAGGACCGTCGCCACCCCCGCGCCGAGCAGGGCGAACCAGATGTAGCCGCTGACGCTGGTAAGGCCGAAGAACCCGACGCCGAGGGTGATGGCGAATCCGGCCCCGGCGTTGACGCCCAGGATCTCGGGGTCGGCCAGCGGGTTACGGGACAACGCCTGGATGAGCGCGCCCGCCACCCCGAACGCCGCACCGACGAGCATCCCGAGCAGGGTACGGGGAAGCCGGACGGTCCACACGATGTGGGACGCCTCTGTGCCGTCCCGGAGCCACAACACCTCCCACGCCCTCACGGGCGACAGCGGGTTGGCGCCGAACGACACGCTGAACAGCGCGGTGATCCCGAGGGCGGTCAGGATGACCAGCAGCCCCGCCGTGCGCCGGCCGTACAACGAGGTCGTGTACGGGGCAGTGGCAGTCAAGGACATCTGTGGCGATCTGGTCAGGAGAGCTTGGCGCCGGCCAGCCACTGGTCGGCCACCGCCTTGACGGCCCAGGGCAGGCTGGTCGCGCTGGCGCCCGCCCGCAGCACCCAGGTCGCGTTGTCCACCTGCTGCCCGGCGGAGTTCACGAGCTTGGTCGAGTCGTCCTTCACCAGGGTCAGGGGGACGTACCGGCTCTCGGTCACCGCCTTGACGGCCTTGAAGAGGGGCTTGGCCTCACGCGCCTTGCGGACCTCGTCGCTGACATAGGTGACCACCAGGATGTCGGCGTCCAGCAGGCCGAGGTTCTCGTCGGAGACGACGTCCTCGTCGACGAACTTCTTCGCGTGGGGATTCGGGGTGAAACCCAGCTTGGACATGACGTCTTCGGTGAAGGTGCCGGCGATGGTGTAGTAAGACAGGCCGTACTGGGGACCGTAGTCGTTGGCGATGGTGATGGTCTTGCCGGCGAACTCCGGGTGAGCTCCGGCGACCTCGGTGATCGTCTGCTCGGCGGCCGTGACCAGCTTGTCGGCAGCAGCACCGAGGTCCAGGGTCTGGCCGACCAGACGCTGCAGGTCCTGCCAGGAGATCTCGCTCTCCTCCCTGGTGTCGAGCACCGGGGCGATGGCGGTCAGCTTCTCGAAGTCGGGCTTACCCTCAAGGGCTCCGACGGCGACGATCAGATCGGGCTTCGCCGCCGCTATGCCCTCGAAGTTGATCGGATCCCTCCGGGTGGCGGTGTCGACCTTCTCGACCTTCCGCAGCCATGCCTGGTCCCGCCAGGGGGCGGCAGGCTCGTCGGTGAGGGTGTAGACCGGGGTCACGCCGAGCGCCTGGAGGGCGTCCGTGTTGGGATTCAGGCCGACGACGGCGATCCGCTCGGGGCGCTGCTGGAGGGTGGTCTCTCCCGCCCAGGTCGTCAGAGTCACCGGGTAGGTCGTGGTTCCCTCGGCTGCCGGGAGCAGTCCCACCGGCTGGCTGGTCGCCGTCGGGCTGATGGCCGGCTCGGCGGGCTTCGCCGTACCCCCGCCGGTCGAGGCACAACCGGTGAGCGTGAGGGTCGCCGCCAGCGCGATGGAGGAGGTCAGGCGCCATCGCGTGGTGCGACGGAGCGTGTAGCTGATCATGGGGGCCTCTCGGTCATCCGGCTGTGCCGTCTGGAGTTCACATAAGCGGCATCCGCCCGGGTAAGGTTAGGCGAACCTAACTTCTTGCGGTGCACCGATTCCGACAGACGTCACGCAGAATGCGACATATCCGGACTGAGGGCGGCGACATGTCCCAGCGCACTTACGGCGACGCCCCTTGGCGCATCTGGATGCCCGCGGTCACCATCCCCGAGCAGTACGAGGACGAGTTGCACGTCCTGCTGTGGCAGGTCTGCGGCGATGCCGACCTCATCGTCGGAGGCAGGGCGCGCACGCTGACGGCCGGGCACGCGCTGTGGGTGCCGGTCGGTGTCCCGCACGAGTTCACCGTGCAGGCCAACTCGGTGACCATGCCGCTGTTCTTCGATGCCGCCGACACCGCCACCACGCTGACCGAGTCCACCATGGTGACCGTCGACCGCGACCTGCAGACGCTCATGCTGGCGTATACGGTGTCATGGAACACGATCATCAAACCGACGCCGAACCTGGCCCGGCAGATCCTCGCACTGATCGAGGAGAGCCCGGTCCTGTCCGCCGTGCTGCCGATGCCGGCCAGCGAACCCGCCCGGACCATCGCCGAGACGCTGCGCTTCAACCCCGGCGACATCCGTGGCGTGGACAAGCTAGCCGAGTCGGTCCACACCTCGGTGCGCACCGTTGAACGCACGTTCCAGGCCGAGACCGGCATGACGCTGCGGCAGTGGCGGATCCGCAACCGGATGGAGGCCGCCGCCATCCTGCTGCGCTCGAACGCGGCCCCCGACGCGGTCGCGCACCGGGTCGGCTACACGAACGCGAATGCCTTCCGGCGCGTGTTCAAGAGCCACTTCGGCATCTCACCCACCGAGTACCTCGATCGCTACCGAACTCAGCGGTGACCGGCCCGAAACAGGTGTGCGAGGCCCGCGTTCAGGTGCAGGGCCAGAGTTGTGTGATGATGTCGGCAAAGGCGAGCGCGGACTGAGGAAGCCGGTGTGAATCCGGCGCGGTCCCGCCACTGTGATCGGCGAGCGGATCCCCACCACGCCACTGCCCCCCAGGGGTGGGAAGGCGGGGACGAGCAGCGACCCGAGAGCCAGGAGACTCACGCGGTCGCCTCCTCGATGAACTGGGGCGGATTTCCCCGGAGAGGAGCGGGCTCTCGTGTCTGCCGTGCCGTCGGCCGCGCCGCGAGAACCTTCGGCGTTCCCTCTTTCCGATCCGCCCCGTCGTGCAGATTCCCCGAGAGGAACCCTTCATGACGGGCAGACGTCCGACGTCCTTCCTGCTCGCCCTCCTGGTTTCCGGCGTGCTGGCCGCCTGCGGCGGCGCTCCGGCTGAGCAAGCGCCCACGGCCGCCCCGGCCGCCGCCGCTCCGGCGGGCTTTCCCCTCACGCTCGACAACTGCGGCGTGAAGACCACCTTCGAGCAGCCGCCCAAGCGGGCGATCTCGATGAACCAGCACGCCACCGAGGTGATGCTGGCGCTCGGCCTGGAGAAGTCGATGATCGGCACCGCCTATCTCGACGACAAGGTGCTGCCGGACTACCAGGCCGCCTACGACTCGCTCAAGGTCGTCTCCAAGGAGTACCCCTCCTACGAGGCGCTCCTGGCCGAGGAGCCCGACTTCGTCTACGGCGGCTTCAAGAGCACCTTCGACGAGAAGGAGGGCCGCAGCCGCGACGCCCTGCAGAAGGCCGGGATCACCACCTACCTCAACGTCGAGGAGTGCGCCGAGGGCGCGGTCTCGATGGACCTGATGGACACAGAGATCCGCAACGTCGCCAAGATCTTCGGCGTCTCCGACCGTGCCGAGCCGCTCCTCACCAAGCTCCACGCGACGCTCGACGGGGTGAAGGCCAAACTGGGCGACACCCAGCCGGTCAAGCTGTTCGTCTACGACAGCGGCGACAAGACCGCCTTCACCGCCGGAGGCAGGGGCGTCGGCAACGAGATCATGAAGCTGGCCGGCGCGCAGAACATCTTCGGCGACCTCGACAAGGTCTGGGGCGACGTCTCCTTCGAGCAGGTGGCCGAGCGGGCGCCCGACTGGATCGTCATCTACGACTACGGCAGCCAGCCGGTGGCCGACAAGCAGAAGTTCCTGCTGGCCAGCCCGGCTCTCAAGGACGTTCCCGCGATCAAGAACAAGCGCTTCGCGGTGCTGCCGCTGTCGTCGGTGGTGCTCGGAGTGCGCGCTCCGGCCGCCGTCGAGGCACTGGCCAAGCAGGTGCATGCCGAGAAGTTCCAGTGAGCCGACCCGGCCTGCCGTACCCGGTCGTGATCGTCGTGCTGGTCGCGCTGCTCGGTGTGGCGGCCACGGCGGCGATCGCGGCCGGGTCGGTCACCCTCCCGGCGGGCCAGGTGTGGGGGATCCTGCTCCATCGCATCCATCCGGCGCTGGCCGAACCGAGCTGGGCCGCCGTGCGCGAGACCATCGTCATGGATGTACGGCTCCCGCGGGTGCTGCTGGCGGCGGTGATCGGGGCGGGGTTGTCGGTGTGCGGCATGGCACTGCAGGCGCTGGTGCGCAACCCCCTGGCCGACCCGATGCTGCTGGGCGTCTCCTCCGGAGCGAGCGTCGGCGCGGTCACCGTGGTGGTGTTCAGCCTGACCACCTTCGGCGCGCTCTCGCTGCCGATCGCGGCGTTCATCGGGGCGCTGGCCGCGCTGGTGGCCGTCTACTTCCTGGCCCGCTCCGGCGGGCGGATGACGACGGTGCGGCTGGTGCTGGCCGGGGTGGCGATGGCCGAGGTGCTGTCGGCGGTGGCCAGCTTCCTGGTGGTCACCTCCAACGACCCGCACAAGACCCAGTCGGCCCTGCGCTGGATGCTCGGCGGCCTGGCCGGGACGACCTGGACGATGGTGTGGATCCCGGCGGCGGCCGTTTTGGCGGGCACGGTCGTGCTGCTCGGGGTGTCGAGGCCGCTGAACCTGCTGCTGGCCGGCGAGGAGGCGGCCTCATCCCTCGGGCTGGACGTGCACCGATTCAGGGCGGCGTTGTTCGTGCTGGTCGCCATGATGATCGGCACGATCGTGGCGGTCAGCGGCGCCATCGGGTTCGTCGGGCTGATCATGCCGCACGTCGTGCGGCTGATCATCGGCGCCGACCACCGCCGCGCCCTGCCAGCCACCGCGCTGCTCGGCGCGGCCTTCCTGATCACGGCGGACCTCGTGTCGCGCACGCTGATCGCGCCGGAGGAGATCCCGGTGGGGATCATCACGGCGCTGGTCGGCGGGCCGTTCTTCCTGTGGCTGATGCGGAGGCGCTCGAAGTGAAGCTGACCGTGGAGAACGTGTCGGTGCGGATCGGCGGCCGGGACCTGGTCCAGGAGGTGTCGCTGGAGGTCGGTGACGGCGAGGTGGTGGGCGTGGCCGGGCCGAACGGCGCGGGCAAGTCCACCCTGCTGCGCACCCTCTACCGCGCCCGGCGGCCCACCTCCGGCCGGGTGCTGCTCGACGGTGAGGACGTGTGGAGGATGCCCGCCGGATGGCTGGCTCGCAGGCTGGCCGCCGTGCTGCAGGAGAGCGGCGGCGACTTCGAGCTCACCGTCTACGACGTCGTCGCCATGGGCCGCACCCCGCACAAGCGGGCCTTCGACGGCGACAACGCCGACGACCGGACGATCATCGCCGACGCTCTGTCCCGGCTCGACGTCGCCGACCTGGCCTACGCGCCCTTCGACCGGCTGTCCGGAGGCGAGAAACAGCGCGTACTCATCGCGCGGGCGCTCGCCCAGCAGCCGGCCGCGATGGTGCTCGACGAGCCGACCAACCACCTCGACCTGCGCCACCAGCTCGACGCTCTGTCCCTGGTAGGCGGGCTGGGCATCACCGCCGTCATCGCCCTGCACGACCTCAACATGGCCGCCGCCTTCTGCGACCGCATCTGCGTCATGGACGGCGGGCGGATCGTGGCCGTCGGGACTCCTGCCGAGGTGCTGACCCCGCAGCTGCTCGCCGAGGTCTACCGGGTCGACGCCGAGGTGGCGCTCCACCCGGAGTCCGGGGTGCCACAGGTGACCCTGCGGACCGGAGGGAGCCGCCTCACGAGCTGAACCCGCCACCCAGAAGAAAGGCCGGGCTCGCCGTCCGGCCTATTCAGCACGCCTTCAAGGAATGGAGTTCCCATGGAGCCGAAGTCGATCCAGACCGCCCTCGAATCAGTCGCCGAATTCGGCTCCTTCTTTTCTCTGCAGCTGGGCGGGGACGACACCGGATGGCACGACGTAAAAATCGATTACGCAGCGGGATTCACCGATCTCGTCGAGGCCACAGCGGCCAAGTACGGCACGCGTGAACTGCGGATCGGCGCGTCGATCGCCCAGCTCGGCCACGCCGCGCGGCTCTGGTCACCGGTCCTGGGCGCGGCCCTCGCCCATGGCGTGGTTCCGGACCTGACCCGGCTCGACCGTGCCGACGACAGCGGACGGCTGCGCGTCCCGTCCCCCTCCGGGTGGCGCTACGAGTCCCCGGAACAACTCTATGACCTGGTGGTTCGTGGCCACCTGGAACCGATGGCGGCCGGGCTGCGCGTGAAGGTCGCCCGCGGCCTGCTGTACGGCAACGCCGCCTCGGCTCTGGTCGAGGCCGGTCGTTCGGTGGTCACAGCCCGCCCCGACCTGACCGAGCCCGCCACCGATCTGATCACCACACTGCTGTCATACGGCGGGCTGTCCGGCAAAGGCGCCGTCATTTCCGCTGGCCTCGCATTTCGGCGCACCACCTGCTGCCTCTATTACCGGGTACCGGACGGAATCAAATGCGACGACTGCTCACTGGCGGAGAAATGAATTCTGTGCCTATGCTCTGCGTGTTGTTTGCAGGTGCAAATCACTCGCAGAAGGAGGAGCACATGGCACACCACGGATTCGCAGAGCCCGACGAGCCGCAGAACTGCCTCAAGTCCCACACCCCGGCGGTGGACGCGCCGTTCGAGTGGCGTGAGGACGACGACGAGTAGGTCGGCTCACGGCCGGGGCCCCGTGCGCAGGGGCCCCGGCCTCCCTCGGAGAGGAGCACGCGTGATCGCACAGGTCCGCCGCGACACCCCGGCCGACCCCGTGATAGCCAGCCTGATCTCCTACACCGCCACCGGATCTGAGATCACCGGCGGAGCGGCGCTCGGGGACGACGAGGCGGCGCGACTGGCCGCCATCGGCGAGGCCGTCGAACGGCACTGCGCCAACCAGGTGCCCGCCGATCTGCGCCGCGCCGCCTACCGCGAGCTCACCGAGCCTGCCGTGCACCCGGGATCCTTCGCCCTTTACTCCCCGGCGCAGTACCGGGCGCGCGGATTCCCCTTCGTCCCGATGACGCCCGACCTGGAGATCACCTGGGCGCCCGCCGAGGACCTGACCTCCGGCGAGAAGGTGCTGGTGCCCGCTTCGCTTGTGTACGTGAACTACTTCGCCGGACCGCGCCGATCCGAGCCTCCCACCAACTATCCCGTGCTCGCCGGTACGGCCGCCGGGCCGACCCTCGAAGGGGCCAGGCAGGCGGCTCTGCGCGAGGTGCTGGAGCGCGACGCGGTCACGGTCTGGTGGCACGGCGGCTCGCCCGCCTCCCCGCTGCCGAAGCCCGTGAAGGGACCACTAGCCACGGCGCTCGGTGAGGCCGCCGACGCCGGGCTGACCGTGTCGCTGCTGCGGATACCGACACCGTTCGACGCGATCGTGGCAGGGGCGTTCGTGGAGGACCGGGCGCGCAGGGTCGTCGGGTTCGGCAGCGCCTGCCGCGCCACCGAGGAAGAGGCCGCCGCCAAGGCGTTCACCGAGGCGATCGGCACCTACGAGACCGGCCGCGTCCTGCTGCGCCGCGATGTGGGGCAGCGGCCGTACCTGCGCCGCAGAGCGGACCGGCGCTACCTCGACGACCTGCCGCGCGGCTGGCGCGACGTCAACGACGTCCGCCTGCACGTCCAGGTCTACCTCGACGAGCGTCTCCAGGACGGCGGCCTCGACCGGCTCCGGCTCCCGTCGGGACCCGAGCTCTCCGAGACGCCGCGCTCGCTCACCGAGCAGGGCTTCAGGGCCTACGCGGTCGACCTGACCATGCCGGACACCGGGCTGCACGTCGCCCGGGTCCTGGTGCCCGGCCTGTACTGCGACGCGCCGGCGGCCTTCCCCTTCCTCGGCGGCGCCCGGCTGCCCGCCTCCCCCGACCTCGCGCGGCAACCCCTGCCCTTCGCGTAAAGGAGAACGTATGCGGCTCGGACTGGCCATGGGATACGGCGGCGAATCCATGGAAGAGGTGCTCCCGGTCATCCAGCGCGCCGAGAGCATCGGCGTCGACTCGGTGTGGAGCGTCGAGGAGTACGGCCCCGACGCGGTCAGCGTGCTCGGCTACCTGGCCGCGGTGACCGAGCGCATCGAGCTCGGCACCGCGATCATGCAGATCCCCGCCCGCACCCCGGCCGCCACGGCGATGACCGCGATGACGCTCGACGTGCTGTCCAAGGGCCGGTTCCAGCTCGGCCTCGGCCTGTCGGTGCCGTGGATCGTGGAGGGCTGGCACGGCCTGCCGTACGAGCGTCCGCTGCGCCGTACGCGGGAGTATGTCGAGATCGTGCGCCGCGCCATCGCCCACGAGGACCGGGTGAGCTACGACGGCGAGCTGTACACGCTGCCCTACACCGGACCCGGCTCGACCGGCCGGGCCCGTGCGATCCGCTCGGAGATGACCCCGCTGCGCCCGGACATCCCGATCTACCTGGCCGCCATCGGGGCCCGCAACCTGGCGCTGACCGGCGAAATCGCCGACGGCTGGCTGTCGGGCATGTACGCGCCCGAGCACGAGAGCGCCATTCTGGCCCCGCTCGACGAGGGCATCGCCCGAGCCGGCAGGCGGGCGGAGGACGTGCGGATCTGCCCCATCCTGTACGTCGCTCACGCGCCCACGGTCGAGGAGGGACGGGAGCGGTTACGGCCCCTGTACGCCCACCTCATCGGAGCCGCCGCTCCCGGTGTGCGTAATACCTACGCCGACGTGGTCACCCAGATGGGCTACGAAGGTCCTGCCCACGACATCCGCAAGCACCTGGCCGACGGCGACAAGGCAGCGGCCACCAAAGCGGTGCCCGACCGGCTGCTGGACGAGGTGGCGCTGCTCGGTCCGATCGAGGCGATGATCGAACGGCTGGCGGTGTGGCGCACCTCCAGGATCGACACCGTGATCCTCCTCGACCGTGACACCGGCCTGCTGGAAGCCGCTCGGGCCGTCCTGTGAGGCGGATGTGGGCGCTGACCGTGCCGCTGCTCGTGGCCGGGCTCACCCAGATCATCGTCAACGTCGTCGACACGATCATGCTCGCCCGGCACTCGACAGCGGCGCTGGGCGCCTTCGCCCTGGCCGCGCCCGTCTACCTGATCGCCCTGGTCATCGTGCGGGGGTGGGCGACAGCCGTACAGATCAGGGTCTCCCAGGCCCACGGTGCGGGCGACGAGGGCGGCGTCGTCCAGGCGGTCCGCGTGGGGGTCGCCACCTCCGCGCTGGCCGGGCTGGTCATCGGGGCCGTGCTGTACGGCGGCGCGGAACCGGTGCTCACGCTGCTGGGCTCCCCTGCCGAGCTGGTCGGGATCGGCGGCGACTATCTGCGGGTGCTGGCGTTCGCGGTGCCGTTCGCCGCCGCTACCTTCACGCTGCTGGCTGCCTGCTCGGGCGTCGGCGCGACACGTGCCGCGATGTACAACGCGCTCGTCGTCAACGTGGTGAATCTCCCCCTGGGACTGTTGCTGATCTTCACAGCGGGCCTCGGCGTGACCGGCGCCGCGCTGGCGACCCTGGCCGCGACGGTCGTGGGCACGGCGGTCCTGCTCGCCTACACCCGCGCCCGCCTTCCGCACGTTCCCGGCGACCGGCGGCCCGTGGCCCGGCGGCTGTGGACACTCGGCTGGCCCGAGATGAGCGCGATGGGCGTCGGCTACCTGAACGAGGCGCTGATCGCCGGTTTCGCTGCCCGGCTGGGCACGCCGGAGCTGGCCGCCTACCGGATCGTCGACAACCTGCTGCTCGTCGTCTTCACCGTGATGGCCTCAGCCGCCTCCTCGGTCGCCATCCTGGCCGGGCACGAGGCGGGCGCCGGCGACCGCGCCGCCGCGGAGCGATGGCGGGGCACCGGGATCCGGCTGTTGCTGATCGTCTACGCTGTCCCGGCCGTGCTGGTCCTGGCCGGAGGGACGGCCCTGCTGCGGGCCTTCACCGACTCCCCCGAGGTCATCACGCTGGCGTGGCAGACCGTGCCGCTGGCACTGCTCAGCCTCGCGCCGATGGTGTGGGCGATGGCCCACGGCAGCTTCCTGCGCGCCCACGGCGACACCCGGTCGGTGATGGCCGCCAACCTCGCCGGCGACTACCTGATGCTCATCCCCCTGAGCTGGCTGCTCGGGCTGCACCTGCAGCTCGGGCTTCCCGGGATCTACCTGGCCTGGACCGGCTTCACGATCGTGCTGGCCGTACTGCTGTGGACCCGCGCGTCACGCCTTCCGCATGATCACCTGGGCCGGGCCCCTCACGGCGACGGCTCCCCAGCCTCGCCGCCGGCATAGGCCGATCGCGGCCTTGGCGGCCGGATGGGTGGACAGCCAGCGAGCGCCGAGCACCGGTGACCGTAGGCGAAGCCGTACACCTCGTCCCCGGCGACGGCGAGCGCGAGCACGAACCCGGGCCGCTCGCTGTCGGCGAGCACCCGCGCGGCGACGCTCCTGGCCTTCGGGTACGGCTCGCGCCACGGCGAGCCGGTGAAGCACATCCCGCCCACGTCGGCGATCGCCGGGAGGAAGGTGGCGATGTCCCGGGCTGGGACGAGGAGGATTTCGGCGCCCGTTGCCGGCGGGCGGGCGCCGAAGACATGGGGTCAGGCGCCCTTGGCCGCGTCGTAGCGGCTGATGACGTCGGTCCAGTTGATCAGGTCCCACAGCTTGGTGACGTAGTCCGGGCGCACATTGCGGTACTGCAGGTAGTAGGCGTGCTCCCAGGCATCGAACACCAGCAGCGGCGTGGTGTTCATGCCCACGTTGCCGTGGTGGTCGTAGACCTGCTCGACGATCAGGCGACGGCCCAGCGGCTCCCAAGCCAGCACACCCCAGCCGGAGCCCTGCACGCCGACGGTCGCGGCGGTCAGCTGCTTCTGGAACGCCTCGAACGAACCGAAGTGCTCGACGATGGCGTCGCCCAGCTCACCGTCGGGGCGGTCGCCGCCGTCCGGGGACAGGTTCTGCCAGAACTGGGTGTGCAGGACGTGGCCTGACAGGTGGAAGGCGAAGGTCTTCTCCAGTCCGACCAGGCCGCCGAACTGCTCCTTGTCACGGGCGTCGGCGAGCTGCTCAAGAGTGTCGTTGGCGCCCTTGACGTAGGCGGCGTGGTGCTTGGCGTGGTGCAGCTCCAGGATCTCGCCGGTGATGGCGGGCTCCAGGGCTGCGTAGTCGTACGGCATATCGGGAAGCGAGTACTGAGCCATCGGTCTATCCCCTCACGCGCGGTTATTGCAAACTATGCGCAACAACACTAATACCGCAACAAGTGACCTAGTGGCCTTGACCCCCTCATCCAGACGGGCCTAATTTGCGAATCATTTGCAAGTAGAAGTTCTTCGCAAGGAGTGGGTATCCATGAGGCGGTTCGCCCTGCTGCTGTCCGCCGTCGCCCGGGCAGGCTGCGGTGCCCAGCCGACCGTGACGGCCACCACCCCTCAGGCAGCCGCGCCCGGTTTCCCCGTCACCATCGAGAACTGCGGCCGGTCCTATACCTTCACCCAGCCCCCGGCCAAGGTCGTCACCGGCTACCAACCCGCCCTGGAAACCCTGCTCGCCCTCGGCCTTCAGGACCGCATCGCCGCCCGCACCAACTTCTCCGAGAGCGAGTTCCTGCCCGGCCAGAAGGAGCACTACGACAAGATCCAGGAGATCTCGCCGACGATCATGCTTCCGCAGAAGGAGGTCATGCTCTCCCAAGGCGCCGACTTCGTGCTCGACAACTCCTCGGCCAGTTTCGACGCCGCGGGCGGGTTCGCCACCGCCGAGGAGCTCCAGGCCGCCGGAACCCCGGTCTACCTGCTGGGCGGCTGGTGCAGCCCGGAGAAGCAGCTCGACTTCACGATCGACCAGACGTTCACCGACCTCCGCAACCTCGGCGCGATCTTCGGCATCCCCGACCGAGCCGAGAAACTGATCACCGAGCTGCGCGGCACGCTGGACGACGCGACCAAGAAGGTCGCGAGCCTGCCCAAGGTCAAGGTGCTGGCCACCGACGGCGGCAAGGGGCCGGTCAACGCGTACGGCGGAGCCGGGCTGACCAACCAGATGATCACCCTCGCGGGTGGCGAGAACGTCCTGGGCGACGTGAAGGCGGACTACACCGAGGTGAACGCCGAGAAGATCGCCGCCACCGAGCCGCAGGCACTGCTGGTCACCGAGTACTCCACGTTGATGGGCAAGGACATGCCCACCGCACCGGACAAGGCGGCCGAAGCCTTCGCCATCGCCCGCAACAGCCCCGCCGCCCAGGACCAGCGCTACCTGGCCTTGCCCGCCGCCGCCCAGCACCCCGGGTACCGCAACATCCTGGCAGTCGTCGAGATCGCCGAGTTCCTGCACCCCGAGGCCTTCGAGTAATGAGGCTCTGGACGGTTCTCTCCACGCTGACGCTGGCCGCCGTCGGCGCGACGCTGTTCGCGATGACCGTCGGCGCGGTCCACCTCAGCCCTGCCCAGGTGTGGGGCATCATCACCGGCTCGGGAACGCCCGCCCAGACCCAGATCATCTGGGAGTTCCGTCTCCCCCGCGCCTTGCTGGCTCTGCTCGTCGGAGCCGGCCTGGCGGTGGTCGGCGCGGTGCTTCAGGCCCTGGTCCGCAACCCGCTCGCCGACCCGTTCCTGCTCGGCGTCTCCTCGGGCGCGTCGATGGGCGCGGTGATCGTCTTCATCTTCGGCTCGTCGGTGCTCGGCGGCCTGTCGCTGTCGATGGCCGCCTTCCTCGGCGCGCTGCTCGCCCTGGTCCTCATCTACGTCCTGGCCCAGCGCTCGGGCCGCATCACCCCGGCCCGTCTCGTGCTCGCCGGAGTCGCCCTCGCCTACCTCTTCCAAGCCGTCTACAGCTACGTCCTGCAGCAGGCCCAGAGCGGCCGGGCCGCGCAGCAGGTGCTCTTCTGGCTCATGGGCAGCCTCGGCGGCGCCCGCTGGGAGGTGCTGCCGATCCCGACCGTGGTCCTCCTGGCCGGACTCGCCTACCTGCTCGTCCAGCACCGCCCGCTCAACGCGCTCAGTTCCGGCGAGGAGAGCGCCGTCTCGCTCGGCGTCAACGTGACCTTCCTGCGCGCCCGGCTGTTCATCCTGACCTCGCTGCTGGTCGGGGTGCTGGTCGCGACCAGCGGTGCCATCGCGTTCGTCGGCCTGATCATCCCGCACACCGCGCGCATGCTCGTCGGCGCCGACCACCGCCGCGTCCTGCCCGTCTCGGCCCTGCTCGGCGCGGTCTTCCTCCAGCTCGTCGATGTCGCGGCCCGCACCATCGCGGCGCCGCAGGAGCTGGCCCTGAGCATCGTCACCGCCGTCTTCGGCGTCCCGTTCTTCCTGTGGCTGTTGCGGAGGCGCGGATGACCCTGTTCTTGAACGGCGTCTCCCTCACGATCGACAGCCGGGAGATCGTCCACAGCGCGGATCTGACCGTGAACGAGGGCGAGTTCGTCGGTCTGCTCGGCCCCAACGGCTGCGGCAAGTCGACCCTGCTCCGCAGCGCCTACCGCGCCCTGCGCCCGGCCGCCGGCCTCATCACCGTCGAGGGCGTGGACCTCGTACGGCTCACCGCCCGCGAATCCGCCAGGCGCACCGCGGTCGTCGCCCAGGAGACCCCGAGCGAGCTCGACTTCACCGTGGCCGAGATGGTCGCCATGGGCCGCACCCCGCACAAACGCCCCCTCGACCGCACCACCACGGCCGACGAGCTCATCTGCGCCCAGTCCCTCGAACGCGTCGGCGCAGGACACCTGACCAAGCGCCACTTCGCCACCCTGTCCGGCGGCGAGAAGCAACGCGTCCTCATCGCCCGCGCGCTGGCCCAGCAGAGCCGCCTGCTCCTGCTCGACGAGCCCACCAACCACCTCGACATCCGC
Organism: Nonomuraea sp. NPDC050663; assembly: GCF_044456985.1. Taxonomy (NCBI): domain Bacteria; kingdom Bacillati; phylum Actinomycetota; class Actinomycetes; order Streptosporangiales; family Streptosporangiaceae; genus Nonomuraea; species Nonomuraea sp. NPDC050663. Next base: position 134,223 of record NZ_JBITGL010000022.1, on the reverse strand, counting down.
CACCAGCTGGAGATCCTCCGCCTGGTACGCGGCCTCGGCGTCAGCACCCTGGCCGCGCTGCACGACCTCAACCAGGCCGCCACCTCCTGCGACCGCCTCTACCTCATGGACGGCGGACGCATCGTCGCCGGCGGCACCCCGGACGAGGTGCTGACCCCCGAACGTATCTCCCAGGTGTACGGCGTGCGTGCCGTACAGCGCACCCAGCTCGTCTTCGAGCTCAAGGAGGAACAGTGATCACGCGACTGCTGGCACTGTCGCCGGAAGTCCGCCTGCGCCTGGCCGGGCTGGTCGGGCTGCTGCTGGCCATCACCGCGACCTACGTCGGCCAGGGCATCCTGGTCGCCCAGTCGCTCGCCCGCATCTTCGCCGGGGAGCCGGTCTCCTCGATCGTCTGGCTCATCGCCGGGATCGTCGTGCTGCAGCTCGTGCGCAGCCTGGCGCTGGCCGTACGGGAGAGTGTCGCCCTGCGCGCGTCGGCGGGAATCAAGAAGGAACTGCGGCGGCAGCTGACCGCCAAGCTGCTCCTGCTCGGGCCGTCGTGGGCGCAGCGAGGACGGACCGGCGCGACGCAGACCTCGCTGGTCGACGGAGTCGAGACCGTGGACGCCTACGTCGGCAGGTTCCTGCCGCAGATGTGCGCGGCGCTGGTCGGAGCCGTCGGGGTGACCGCCTACCTGTTCGTGCTGGACCCGATCATCGGCGTGGTCGTGCTGGTCTGCTCGGTGCTGATGCCGGTGATCCCATTGCTGTCGAACCGGGTGCTCAGGCAGCGCAACGCTGCCTGGTTCAAGGGCTACAAGGGCCTGTACGCGGAGAACCTGGACGCGCTGCAGGGCATGGCCACGCTGAAGGCGTTCAACGCCAGCGGGCGCCGGGGTGCCGAGCTCGCCAAGCTGGCCGAGGCGTTCTGCCGCGACTCGGTGCGGCTGATGGCCATCGTGATCCTCTACGTGGGCGGGGTCGCCTTCGCCGTCGGGCTGGGCACCGCCGTGGCGCTCGGCGTGGGAGCGATGCGGCTGGCCGCCGGCGAACTGACCGTGACCGAGCTGCTGCTGATCCTCATGCTCACCGCGGAGTGCTTCCGCCCGTTGAAGGATCTGGAGTCGGCCTACCACGCCAGCTACAACGCCGTCCCGTCCCTGACCGCGATCTTCGAGGTGCTCGATGCCCCGGTCCAGGCGCAGGGGTCCGGCAAGGCGTCGGGCAAGGGCGTCTCCTTCGACGGGATCACCTTCACCTACGGCGAGCGTGCCAAGCCCGCCCTGGACAGCTTCACCCTGGACATCGCCCCAGGCGAGCGCGTCGCCCTGGTCGGCCGCTCCGGCGCCGGCAAGACGACCGTGTCAGCCCTGCTGCTGCGCTTCTTCGACACCGTCGAGGGCCGGATCACGATCGGCGGCACCGATGTTCGTGACCTGCCGCTGGAGGAGCTGCGCTCGATGATCGCCGTGGTCTCCCAGGACACCTACCTCTTCCACGGCACCGTCCGGCACAACCTCACCCTGGCCAGACAGTCAGCCACCGACGACGAGATCGAGGCGGCCATCCAGGCGGCGCGCGCCGGTTTCGTCCACGACCTCCCTCAGGGCCTGGACACGATCGTCGGCGAGCGCGGTCTCAAGCTGTCCGGCGGTGAACGGCAACGCATCGCCATCGCCCGCGCCCTGCTCAAGGACGCCCCGATCCTCGTGCTCGACGAGGCCACCTCCAGCGTGGACGCCGCCAACGAGTCCGGCATCCAGCAAGCCCTCGACGCGCTGACCGGCGGCCGGACCACCATCATGATCGCCCACCGGCTGTCCACGGTCCGCGACGCCGACCGCGTCATCGTCATGGCCGACGGCCGGATCGTCGAAGAGGGCGACCACACCAGCCTGCTCAACCGGCGCGGCGCCTACGCCCGCCTGGTCGCCGCCCAGGAAGGAGCCTCCCGATGATCCGCCGCTTGATGCCTCTGGCCCGCCTGCTCGGCCCCCACCGCTGGCTGGTGATCACCGCGATCCTCAGCGGCATCGCCCACCACCTCGTGGTCCTCGCCTCCGCCGGCGTCGGCGCCTGGGTGGTCAGCCGCGCTATCACCGGCGCCTCGCCCGACGACCTGCGCGGCGGCCTCATCGCCCTGGGTGTTCTCCTGCCGCTGCTCGCCGTCACCCCGTGGCTGGAGTCCTACCTCGCCCACGTCGCCGCCTTCAAAGTGCTCGCCGACGTTCGCGGACGCGTCTACAGCGCCTTCGACCGCCTGGCCCCCGGCTACCTCCTCGAACGCCGCTCCGGCGACCTCGGCTCCGCCGCCATCTCCGACGTCGAGCAGCTCGAACTGTGGTTCGCCCACACCCTGAGCCCTCTGGTCAGCGCCGCCACCGTCCCCGTCGCCGCGTTGACCGCCCTCGGCGTCTTCCACCCCACCCTGGCCGTCGCCCTGGCACCCGCCCTGATCCTGCTCGCCCTCGTCCCGGCCTGGCTGCGCCGCCGCGCGGAGACCCAGGGCGCCGAACTGCGCGCCCGCGTCGGCGAGCTGAACGCCGAGGCCGTCGACACCCTCCAGGGCCTGCGCGAGCTCATCACCTCCGGCGCGGGCACCCGGCAGCTCGACCGCCTCGCCGTACAGGACGACCGGCTCCTGGAAGCCAAGCTCGCCCATGGCCGCCGCTCCGGCCTGGAACACTCCGCCACCAATGCCCTGACCACCTTCGGCCTGCTGGCCGTCCTGCTCACCGCCGCCCTCCTCGTCACCGGCGGCACCCTGGAAGCCGTGTTCTTCCCCGTAGCGGTCGTGCTCGCGGGGACCACCTTCGCGCCCGTCGTCGCCGTCACCGACGTCGCCCGCGACCTCAACCTCGTCATCGCCGCGGGCGACCGCATCATGACCATCCTCAACACCCCCGCCCCGGTCAAGGACCTCGTCGACCAGCCCCCGCCCGGCCCCATCTCGCCACACGTCGCCTTCACCGGCGTCACTTTCCGGTACGGCACAGCCCTCCCCGACGCCGTCACCGACGCCACCTTCGACATCGCCCCCGGCGAGACCGTCGCCCTGGTCGGCCACTCCGGCGCGGGCAAGTCCACCTGCGCCAGCCTCCTCATGCGCCTGTGGGACGTGAACGCCGGCTCGATCACCATCGGCGGCCACGACATCCGCGACTACCCCCAGGACGACCTGCGCCGCCTCATCACCCTGGTCCCCCAGGACGTCTACCTCTTCAACATCCCGCTGATCGAGAACATCCGCCTGGGCAGGCCAGAAGCCACCCGCGAGGAGGTCGTCGCCGCCGCCCGCGCCGCACTGGCCGACGAGTTCATCACCGGCCTCCCCGACGGATACGACACCCTGCCCGGCGAACTCGGCGCCCGCCTGTCCGGCGGCCAGCGCCAGCGCATCGCGATCGCCCGCGCGATCCTGAAGGACGCCCCGATCCTGGTGATGGACGAGGCCGTCTCCAACCTCGACTCCGAAAGCGAGCAGGAGGTCGCCGCGGCGATGACCAGTGTGCGCCGCAACCGCACCACGCTGGTCATCGCCCACCGCCTGTCGACCATTCTCACCGCCGACCGCGTCGTGGTCCTGGACGGCGGACGAGTCGCCGAGATCGGCACCCACCGGGAGCTCATCGAGACACCCGGCGCCTACAGCACCCTCATGGCCGCCCAGCTCACCGGCTCCGGGCGCGCCTGATCGCGGTCAGCGGCGCCGCAGGAGGTAGGTGTCCATGATCCAGCCCTTGCGCTCCCTGGCCTGCGCACGCTCGCGTTTGATGCGCTCTCCGACCTCCGCAACCGGTCCGGCGATCAGGATCTCGTCCGGCGTGCCCAGATAGGCGCCCCAGTAGATGTCGAAGTCGTCGAGCCCGTCGAAGGCGCATCGCGCGTCCAGCATGATGACCATGTCGTCGGCCGTGGGGCCCTGCTCGGAGAGGCGGCGGCCGGTCGTGAGGTGCAGCGGGCTGGCCACGCTGGTGAGGCTGACGCGGTGGCGGGCGGTCAGGGCGGCCACGGCGCTGATGCCGGGAACGACCTCGATCTCGAAGCCGGGCAGGCGCTCCAGGATCGCCAGGGTGCTGTCGTAGACGCCGGGGTCGCCCCAGACGAGGAAGGAGCCGGTCTGCCCCTCGGCGAGGGCCTCGTCGATCAGCCGCAGGTAGAGCGCGGCCCGGCGCTCGCGCCAGTCCTCGACCGCCTCGGTGTAGGCGGGGGTGGTGCGGTCACGCTCGGGGTCGCGCGCCTCGACGATCCGGTACGGCTCGCGGGCGTGGTCCTCGATGAGCCGGTGGCGGAGCCGGACGAGGTCACTCTTCTCCTCTCCCTTGTCGAGGATGAAGAAGACGTCGGTGGCCGCGATGGCCTTGGCACCCTGGAGGGTCAGATGATCGGGGTCGCCCGCGCCGATCCCGATGACGGTTAGCCGCTTCACGCTCATGAGTGTGCCAGGATATGCCGTGACCCTTTTCAGCCACGGTGAGGCTTTCGCCGACATCACCGTCGTGGGCATCGGAGCCGACGGCTGGGACGGGCTGCTGCCGGGCTCGCGAGCGGCGATCGATCAGGCGCAGGTGCTGGTCGGCAGCCCCAGGCAGCTGGATCTGATCCCTCCCGGCGCGGCCGAGCGCGTGGTGCTGCCGTCGCCGCTGCTGCCGAATCTCGCGGCGCTGCTCGACTCGCTCGCCGGACGGGCGGTCTGCGTGCTGGCCAGCGGCGACCCCCTCTTCTACGGCATCGGCTCGACGCTCGTGCGGCTGCTGGGAGCCGAACGGGTCCGCGTGCTGCCGCATCCGTCGTCGGTGTCGCTGGCATGCGCACGGCTGGGCTGGCCGGTGGAGCAGGTCGAGGTGGTGAGCGCGGTGGGGCGCCCGCTGGCGGCCTTGCGCGCCGTGCTGGCGCCGGGGCGGCGGGTGCTGGTGCTGGGCTCCTCCGAGGAGGCCGTCAGGAAGCTGGTCGATCCCGGCAGCCGCCTCACGGTGCTGACCGACCTGGGCGCGCCGGATCCGCGACCGGACTCCGGTCTGCGCATCGTCGCGGTCGAGTGCCCGGCCTCCATGCCCTCGCTCCCGCGCGTGCCCGGTCTGCCCGACGAGGCGTTCGAGCACGACGGCCAGCTGACCAAGCGCGAGGTGCGCGCGGTGAGCCTGTCGAGGCTGGCCCCCCTGCCCGGCCAGATGCTCTGGGACGTCGGCGCGGGCGCGGGCAGCATCGCCGTCGAGTGGATGCGCGCCCACCCCTCCTGCCGCGCCGTGGCGATCGAGAGCCGCGCCGACCGGGCAGAACGGATCGGCCGCAACGCCGAGACTTTGGGCGTCCCCGCACTGGAGGTCGTGATCGGCAGGGCGCCCGAGGCGCTCCAGGGGCTGCCCGAGCCCGACGCGATCTTCATCGGCGGTGGCGTGACCGTCCCCGGGCTGGTCGAGGCCTGCTGGTCGGCGCTGCGGCCCGGCGGGCGGCTGGTCGCCAACGCGGTCACCCTGGAGTCGGAGGCGCTGATGGCGCAGTGGTACGGCAGGCTGGGCGGCGACCTGGTGCGGCTCGACGTGCAGCGGGCGAGCCCTCTGGGCTCCTTCACCGGGTGGCGCCCGGCGATGCCCGTGACGGTGTGGACGGTTGGCAAGGAGGACTCATGACGGTGTATTTCATCGGAGCCGGCCCCGGCGCCGCCGACCTGATCACCGTGCGCGGGCTGCGGCTGCTCCAGCGGGCCCCCGTGTGCCTGTACGCGGGCTCGCTCGTGCCGCGCGAACTGCTCGACGCCTGTCCTGCCGAGGCACGCCGGGTGGACACGGCCGATCTGACGCTCGATCAGATCGTGGCGGAGCTGTCCGAGGCGCACGCCCAGGGACTGGACGTCGCCCGGCTGCACTCCGGCGACCCGTCGATCTTCAGCGCCGTCGCCGAGCAGGCGCGCAGGCTGGAGACGCTGGGCGTGCCGTACGAGATCGTGCCGGGGGTTCCGGCGTTCGCCGCGGCGGCGGCCTCGCTGGGCAGGGAGCTCACGGTGCCGGGCGTCGGGCAGAGCGTCATCCTGACCAGGACCTCCGCCCGCGCGACCCCGATGCCGCCGGGCGAGGACCTGGCGACGCTCGGCGCGGGCCGGGCGACGATGGTCCTGCACCTGGCCGTGCAGCGCATCGACGCGGTGGTGGCGGAGCTGCTGCCGCTCTACGGGCCCGACTGCCCGGTCGCCGTGGTGGCCTACGCCAGCCGCGCCGATGAACGGATCCTGCGCGGCACCCTGGAAGGCATCGCCGATCAGGTCCACGAGAGCGGCATCAAGCGGACCGCGGTGATCGTGGTCGGACGGGTGCTGACCGCCTCGGAGTTCCCCGACAGCCACCTGTACAGCACCGCCCGGGACCGCGCGTGCGGGTCCTGATCCTGGGCGGCACCGCCGAGGCCAGGGCGCTGGCGGCCGAGCTGGTCGGGCGAGGCGTCCGGGTGACGTCTTCCCTGGCCGGGAGGGTGAACAATCCCCGCCTGCCGATCGGCGAGGTGCGCGAGGGCGGCTTCGGCGGCCCGGCGGGCCTTGCCGCCTGGCTCGAACGGGAGCGGCCCGACGTGCTGGTCGACGCGACTCATCCGTTCGCGGCGCGGATGACCGCGTCGGCGGCCGAGGCCGCACGGGCGACGGGGGTGCGGCTGGTGGTGCTGCGCCGTCCAGGCTGGCCGGAGGGACCCGGCGAGGTGCGGGTGCCGTCCCTGGAGGCGGCGGCGGCAGAGCTGGCGCCCGGAGACCGGGTGTTCCTGACCACCGGCCGCCGGAGCCTGCCCGTCTTCGCGGGGCTGCCGGGCGTCTGGTTCCTGGCCAGGTCGGTCGACGCGCCCGAGGGGCCCGTTCCTGGCAACGTCCACGTCGTCCTGGGGCGCGGGCCGTACGACCTCGACGGGGAGCTCGCGCTCATCGACCAGCACCGGCTGGGCGTCCTGGTCACCAAGGACAGCGGCGGCGAGCTGACCAAGGCCAAGCTCACCGCCGCCCGTCAGCGGCGGCTCAAGCTGATCGTGGTCGAGCGCCCGCCGCTGCCACGCGGCCTGACCTGCGTGGAGACGGTCGCCGACGCGCTCAGGGATATCGGCGTGGGGTGAAGACCGTGCCCTGCGGGGTCACCCGGGTCGTGGAAGAGCCGATGATCAGCAGGCAGCGCATGTCCACCTGGTCGGGATCGAGCTCGGCCAGCGTCGTCACCCTGACCGTCTCCCCCGCTCCGCCGACGTCCCGTCCGATCACCACGGGCGTGGCGGGCGCTCGGTGCTCCAGGAGCAGGTCACGCGTGGCGGCGACCTGCCAGGTGCGGCTCTTCGAGGCCGGGTTGTAGAGCGCCAGCACCAGGTCCGCCCTGGCCGCGGCCTGCAGCCGGGCGGCGACCACCTCCCACGGTTTGAGCAGGTCGGACAGGGAGATCACGCAGTAGTCGTGGCCCAGCGGCGCGCCCACCCGCGAGGCGACCGCCTGGGCGGCGGTCAGCCCGGGAACCACCCGGACCGGGACATCCGGGTAGTCCTGTGCGGCCTCCAGGACCGCCGTCGCCATCGCGAACACCCCCGGATCTCCGGAGGAGACCACGGCCACCCGTTTCCCCGAGCGGGCCAGCTCCAGGGCGTGCCGGGCGCGTTCTGCCTCGACCCGGTTGTCGGTGCGGTGGCGTTCCTGGCGCGGATTCGGGGGCACCCGGTCGACATAGGGCCCGTATCCGACGATGTCGGTCGCCACCGCCAGAGCGTCCTGCGCCTCGGGGGTGAGCCATGGCCTGCCACCAGGCCCGAGCCCGACGACCGACACCTCCCCTTTAACCGACATTCCCGGAATTTCCGGCGCTAGCCGTACCGACGACGGGCTCGTCAGCAACGCCAGCGAGAAGTACGGCACGCCGTCGGCGTCGACGTCCTTCAGCGGAGCGACCCGCTCGGCGCCCATGGTGGCACGCTCGACGTACCAGGCGTCGTCGAGCCGCCCGGCCTCGGCGAAGGCCTCGCGCACCTTCTCGAAGGTCCGCCCGAGCTTGAGCACGGCCGCCGAGTCGGTCGCCCGCAGCCGCTTCGTGAGCTCCTCGGCGGGCAGCGTGCCCGGCAGCACGGTCAGCACCTCGTCGCGCTCGACGAGCGGCCGTCCCAGGACTGCCGCCGCCGCACTCACCGAGGTCACGCCCGGCACCACCTCGGTCGGATAGCGGTGGGCCAGCCGCTTGTGCATGTGCATGTAGGAGCCGTAGAAGAGCGGATCGCCTTCCGCGAGCACCACCACCGTGCGCCCGGCGTCCAGGTGAGCGGCCAGTCGCGCCGCGCACTCAACGTAGAAGTCGTCGAGCGCTCCCTGGTAGCCGCCCGGATGGTCGGTCGTCTCGACCGTCAACGGGTACTGCAGCAACTCCTCGATCTGGCCTTCCCGCATGTACGGCAGAGCGATCGAACGGGCGATGCTGCGCCCGTGCCGGGCAGCGTGATAGGCGATCACGTCAGCCTCGCCGATCAGCCGGGCGGCCTTGACGGTCACCAGCTCCGGGTCACCGGGGCCGAGGCCCACACCGTACAGCTTCACCGGTCCTCCAACTCGCCTTCTGTCTTGAGGTAGACCTCCTGCAGGTCGCGCAGGGTCTCCTCGTCGGGGTGCTCCCACATGCCACGCTCGGCCGCCTCCAGCAGGCGTTCCGCGATGCCGTGCAGCGCCCACGGGTTGGACTTCTCCATGAACGCCCGGTTCTCGGCGTCGAGCACGTAGGCCTGGGTGAGCTTGTCGTACATCCAGTCGGCCATGACCCCGGTGGTGGCGTCGTAGCCGAACAGGTAGTCGACGGTCGCGGCCAGCTCGAAGGCTCCCTTGTAGCCGTGCCTGCGCATCGCGGCCAGCCACTGCGGGTTGACCACGCGAGCGCGGAAGATCCTCGAGGTCTCCTCCGACAGGGTGCGGGTGCGCACCGCGTCGGGCCGGGTGCTGTCGCCGACGTAGGCCGCGGGGGCCTTGCCGGTGAGGGCGCGCACGGTGGCGATCATGCCGCCGTGGTACTGGAAGTAGTCGTCGGAGTCGGCGATGTCGTGCTCGCGGGTGTCGACGTTCTTGGCGGCCACGGCGATCCTGCGGTAGGCGCTCTCCATCTCCTGCCTGGCCGGCACGCCGTCCAGGTCGCGGCCGTAGGCGAAGCCGCCCCACACCGCGTAGACCTCGGCCAGGTCGGCGTCGTCGCGCCAGTTGCGGCTGTCGATCAACGGCAACAGGCCCGCGCCGTAGGCTCCCGGGGCCGAGCCGAAGATTCTCTTGACGTTGCCGTCCGCCTGGACGTGGGCGCGCACGTAGTTGTCGGCGTCGGGTTCCTGTTGCGCGGCTGCCAGCCGTACCGCGTCGTCGAGCATGGCGACCACGTGCGGGAAGGCGTCGCGGAAGAAGCCGCTGATGCGGACGGTCACGTCGATGCGTGGGCGACCGAGCTCTTCCATGGGGATGGGCTGCAGCGAGGTCACCCGCCTGGACATCTCATCCCACTCCGGGCGGATGCCCAACAGCGCGAGGACCTCGGCGACGTCGTCGCCCGCCGTACGCATGGCGCTGGTTCCCCAGACCGACAGGCCCACCGAGCGCGGCCACTCGCCGTGGTCGTCGCGGTAGCGCTGCAGCAGCGAGTCGGCCATGGCCTGGCCGGTCTCCCAGGCGAGCCGGCTGGGCACGGCACGCGGATCGACCGAGTAGAAGTTGCGGCCGGTCGGCAGCACGTTGATCAGACCGCGCAACGGGCTGCCGCTCGGACCGGCGGGCACGTAGCCGCCGTCGAGGGCGTGCAGGACGTGGTCGATCTCGTCGGTCGTACGGCGCAGCCTGGGCACCACCTCGGTGGCGGCGAAGGTCATGATCCTGCCGACCAGCTCGTCCGGGGTGTCCAGCACCTCACCCACCACCCTGGGCACGGCCGACGGCTCCCAGCCCCGCGACTCCATGCCCTCCACCAGGGCACGGGCGGTCGACTCCGCGCGGTCCACCGCCGACAGGCTCGCCGAGCCGTCTTCGGCCAGGCCGAGCGCCTCACGCAGGCCGGGCAGCGTCTCCTTACCCGCCCACATCTGCCGCGCCCGCAACATCGCCAGCACCAGGTCGACCCGTACCTGACCCTCGGGGGCCTGGCCGAGCACGTGCAGGCCGTCGCGGATCTGGGCGTCCTTGACCTCGCACAACCAGCCGTCCACGTGCAGGATGAAGTCGTCGAACTCGGTGTCGTGCGGCCGGTCCTCCATCCCGAGGTCGTGGTCGAGCTTGGCGGCCTGGATCAAGGTCCAGATCTGGGCGCGGATGGCGGGCAGCTTGGCCGGGTCCATCGCGGCGATCGTGGCGTGCTCGTCGAGCAACTGCTCCAGCCGGGAGATGTCGCCGTAGGTCTCCGCCCGAGCCATCGGCGGCACCAGGTGGTCGACCAGCACGGCGTGCGCCCGGCGCTTGGCCTGGGTGCCCTCGCCGGGGTCGTTGACCAGGAACGGATAGACCAGCGGCAGATCCCCGATCGCCGCGTCGGTGCCGCAGGAGGCCGACATGCCCGCCGACTTGCCCGGCAGCCACTCCAGGTTGCCGTGCTTGCCCACGTGCACCATCGCGTGCGCGCCGAACTCCGCCGACAACCACCGGTAGGCGGCCAGGTAGTGGTGGCTGGGCGGCAGGTCGGGGTCGTGGTAGATGGCGATCGGGTTCTCCCCGAAGCCGCGCGGCGGCTGCACCATGACCACGAGGTTCCCGGCGCGCAGCGCGGCCATGACGATGTCACCCTCGTGCACGAACAGCTCGCCCGGCGGCGGGCCCCAGTGGCGCTCCATCGCCTCGCGCAGGTCGGCGGGAAGCGTCTGGTACCAGGCGGTGTAGTCGGCAGCGGGGATGCGCACCGGGTTGCCCGCCAGGTGCTCCTCGGTCAGCCAGTCCTGGTCCTGCCCGCCGGCGGCGATGAGCGCGTGGATGAGCGCGTCGCCGTCCTGCTCGGCCACGCCCGGGAAGCCGTCGCCGAGGTCGTAGCCCGCCTCCGCGAGCCGCTTGAGCAGCATGACCGTGCTGGCCGGGGTGTCCAGGCCGACCGCGTTGCCGACCCGGGAGTGCTTGGTCGGGTACGCCGACAGCATGATCACCAGCTTCCTGGAAGCAGGCGGGGTGTGACGGAGCAGGCCGTGCCGTACGGCGATGCCAGCCACGCGAGCCGCCCGCTCGGGGTCGGCGACGTAGACGGTCAGCCCTTCCGGGTCGACCTCCTTGAAGGAGAACGGCACGGTGATGATGCGCCCGTCGAACTCGGGGATGGCGACCTGGGAGGCGGCGTCCAGGGGCGAGAGGCCGTCGTCGTTCTCCTCCCACGCCTGCTTGCTCGTGGTCAGGCAGAGGCCCTGCAGGATCGGCACGTCGAGCTGGGCGAGGGCGCCGACATCCCACGCCTCGTCGTCGCCACCCGCTCCCGCCGTGGCCGGACGGGAGCCGCCTGCCGCGAGCACGGTGACGACCAGGGCGTCGGCCTGGCGCAGGGTGGCGAGCAGCTCGGGCTCCGCCGTACGGAGAGAGGAGCAGAACACGGGCAGCGCCCTGCCTCCGGCCTGCTCGACCGCCTGGCACAGGGCCTCGACGAAGCCGGTGTTGCCGGCCATGTGGTGGGCCCGGTAGTACAGGACGCCGATCACCGGGCCGTCGCCCGTGGAATCGCGTTCCAGCAGGCCCCAGGCGGGCGCTGCCTCGGGCGGCGCGAAGCCGTGACCGGTCAGCAGGATGGTGTCGGACAGGAAGGAGTGCAGCTCGGCCAGGTTGCGCGGGCCGCCCTGCGCGAGGTAGGCGTGCGCCTCGGCGACCACGCCGCCGGGCACCGTGGACAGCTCCATCAGCTCGGCGTCCGGCGCTTGCTCCCCACCGAGCACCACGACCGGGCAGGGGCCGGCCAGGAGCGTGTCGAGGCCCTCCTCCCAGGCGCGTCGGCCGCCGAGCAGGCGGACGACGACCAGGTCCACGCCGTCCAGGGGGAGATCGGTCAGTCGCACGGGGTTGCCGAGCCGGTAGTCGGCACCGCTGGCCCTCGCGCTGAGCAGGTCGGTGTCGGATGTGGACAGCAGCAGGACTGTGGGCACGCGAAACGTCCTCCCTCGGGGTCCTCGCCCCGGTCGCGGGTGTCACGACGGCCGGAGTCTCCTGGCTCCCGGATCGGCGCTCACCCCCGGCCTTCCCTCTCGGTGGCCTGTGGTGGGGGCTCGCTCCCCGGTGACAGTGGCGGGACCGCGCCGGATTCACACCGGCTTCCTCCGAGCCTTCGCCTCGGGGCAAGCGTACGGCAGTGCGAATGGGCGTTACCATCCTGAACGTGTCCATAGCCGGACGAACACGTCCAGACGCCTGTCCGGGAGCGCTCCAGGTGCACCAGGCCGCCGACGGACCGCTGGCGCGCGTCCGCATCCCCGGCGGCCTGCTGTCCGCCCACCAGCTGCGCGTGCTGGCTGCGTGCGCCGAGGAGCTCGGCTCGGGCGTCATCGAACTGACCTCCCGCGCCAACCTGCAAGTACGCGGACTGAGCGATCCCGGCGCCTTCGCCGAGCGCATCGCCGCCGCCGGGCTGCTGCCTTCGCCGACGCACGAGCGAGTGCGCAACATCGTCGCCTCCCCCCTCGTGGACCGCTCGCTGATCGTCGAGCTCGACCGGGCCCTGTGCGGCCGTCCCGAGCTCGCCGGCCTGCCGGGACGCTTCCTGTTCGCCCTCGGGGAGACGGGCCTGCCGGCCGACGTGACCCTCGTGGATGACAGGCTGCTCCTGGCCGGACGCGAGAGCGACCTGCCGGTCACCACCGGGGCGATGCTGGAGGCCGCAGGAGCGTTCCTGAGGCTGCGCACCGCCGAATGGCGCATCTCGGAACTGGGCCCCGAACGGGTCGCCGACGCTCTCGGGGCCCGGCTCGGCAACCCGTGGAAGGGTGTCCCGCCCTCCACGGAGCCGGGCCCGCAGCAGGCGCTCATCCCCCTCGGGCGCCTGTCTCCCGCGCAGTTGCTCGCCCTGGCCGAGGCCGCCGCCGAGGTACGGCTCACGCCATGGCGCACGGTCGTCATGGCCCGCGTGCCCGACGGCTTCGTCACCGACCCCGATTCCCCGTGGGCAGGCGTGACCGCGTGCACCGGCAGCCCCGGCTGCGCCAAGTCCCTGGCCGACGTGCAGGCCGACGCCGCCCGCTGGACGGGAGCGCGGCCGGTGCACTTCGCCGGCTGCGACCGGCTGTGCGGGCTGCCGCCGGGACCGGTCACCGTGATGCTCGCCACCCCCGGCGGATACGAGGAAAGGCAGAAGTGACCGACTACATCCGCGACGGCGCCGAGATCTACCGGCAGTCGTTCGCCACCATCCGCGCCGAGGCCGATCTGAGAGGGATGCCGCCCGAGGTCGCGCAGGTCGCGGTCCGGATGATCCACGCGTGCGGCATGACCGACCTGACCCGGGACCTGGCCTGGTCCTCCTCGGTGGTGACCGAGGCGAGGAAGGCTCTGCGGGCCGGCGCGCCGGTGTGGTGCGACGCCATGATGGTCGCCTCAGGCGTGACCCGCCGGAGACTGCCCGCCGGCAACGAGATCCTCTGTACCCTGTCCGACCAGGCGGTCCCGGCGCTGGCCGAGCGGCTGGGCACCACCCGGAGCGCCGCAGCCCTGGAGTTGTGGCGCGACCGGCTCGAAGGCTCCGTCGTCGCCATCGGCAACGCGCCCACCGCCCTCTTCCGGCTGCTGGAGCTGGTCGCCGAGGGAGCGGGGCGCCCGGCGGCGGTGCTGGGCCTGCCGGTGGGGTTCATCGGCGCGGCCGAGTCGAAACAGGCTCTGGCGGCGAGCGATCTGGAGTACCTCATCGTGCGGGGACGCCGGGGAGGCAGCGCGATGGCGGTGGCGGCGATCAACGCCATCGCGAGCGAGGCGGAGTGAGCAGCCGCCCGGCCAGCTCCGGTGTGCCCGCCCAGTGCAGGTGCAGGTAGGAGGCGGTCACCAGGGCGTCGCCGTGTCCGCCTCCTTCGCTGAAGAGCGCGCCAGGCGGTTCGACGACCGTCCGGTGGAACTCGTGGCCCCGGTACCGCTCGCCCGCCCTGGTGAGCAGCGACGTGCCGGAGACCGCCTCCCGGTAGCCGAGCGTCAGCCGATCGGTCATCCGCGCCGCACCCGGCACTCTGCCGCACATGGGCAGCCCGTCCAGTTCCTGGCACAGGTAGAGCAGCCCGGCGCACTCGGCCGCGATGGGGCCGTCGAAGGCCGCCACCTGCTTACGCAACGGCTCGTTGGCGGCCAGCCGGTCGGCGTAGACCTCGGGGAAGCCCCCGCCGATCACGATGGCGCTCGTGCCCTCGGGGAGCCGTTCGTCGCGCAGCGGGTCGAATACCGCGACCTCGGCGCCCGCCGCGCGCAACAGCTCGACGTGTTCGATGTAGCCGAAGGTGAACGCCGCTCCCCCCGCCACGGCGACGACCGTCCGCGCTGTATCCGGTCCGCCGTGCAGCTCAGCCGCCGGGCTCCAGGGTCCGTCCGGCAGCGGGGAAGCCGTCGCGGCCAGCCGTACCAGGGCTTCCAGATCGCACGAGCGAGCCACCAGCTCGCCCAGCCGCCCCACGGCCGCCAGCGCCTCCGACTCCCGCTCGGCGGCCGGGATCAGCCCGAGGTGCCTGGACGGGGTCGCCACCGCGTCGTCGCGGCGGATGACGCCGAGCACCGGCACCTCGCCGAGCGCGGCCCTGCACAGCTCCTCGTGCCGGTCGGAGCCGACCCGGTTGAGGATCACCCCGCCCACCCGGACCCGCGGGTCGAAGGTCGCGAAGCCGTGCACGACAGCCGCCACCGACCGGCTCTGCCGCGCGGCGTCGACGACGAGCACGATCGGCGCGTCGAGCAGCCGGGCGACGTGGGCGGTGGAGGCGAAGTCGCTCTCGCCCCTGCCGTCGAACAGGCCCATCACGCCCTCGACCACCGCGAGATCACATCCGCGCGCGCCGTGCAGGAACAGCGGCGCGACCCGCTCCTCGCCCACCAGCCACGGGTCCAGGTTGCGGCCCGGCAGGCCGCTGGCCAGCGCGTGGTAGCCGGGGTCGATGTAGTCGGGGCCCACCTTGTGGGGCGACACCCTCAGCCCGCGTTGCCGCAGGGCCGCCATCAGCCCCGTCGCCACCGTCGTCTTGCCGCTGCCGGAGGCGGGAGCGGCGATGACCAGGCGCGGAACTACCACTCGATGCCCTTCTGGCCCTTTTGCCCGGCGTCCATGGGGTGGCGCACCTTGCCCATCTCGGTCACCAGGTCGGCGGCCTCGACGAGCAGCGCCGGCGCGTCCCTGCCGGTGATCACCACGTGCTGGCTGCCGGGCCTGCCCGTGAGCGCCTTCAGGACGTCGTCGAGATCCAGCCAGCCCCACTTCAGCGGGTAGGTGAACTCGTCCAGCACGTAGAAGCGGTAGGTCTCGGCGGCCAGGTCGCGCTTGATCTGCTCCCAGCCCTCGCGGGCGTCACGCGCGTGGTCCTCCTCGCTGCCGGGGCGCTGGATCCATGACCAGCCCTCGCCCATCTTGTGCCAGGTCACCGGCCCGCCCTCGCCGCTCTCGCCCAGCACCTTCAGCGCCCGTTCCTCGCCGATGCGCCACTTGGCCGACTTGACGAACTGGAACACGCCGATCGGCCAGCCCTGGTTCCAGGCGCGCAGGGCCATCCCGAAGGCGGCCGTCGACTTGCCCTTGCCCGGGCCGGTGTGCACCATCAACAACGGTCTCGTACGGCGCTGCCTGGTGGTCAGCCCGTCGTCGGGGACCTGCTCCGGCTTGCCCTGCGGCATCTCAGCCCGCCTTCCGATAGTCGCGTACGGCAGAGCCCAGGTCCTCGAGCGGCATCAGCGGAGCCCCCAGCCTCGCGGCCAGCCGTACGGCCAGGCCGAGCCGTACCGGGCCGCTCTCGCAGTCGACCACCACGCAGGCGGTGCCGCGCAGCAACCCGGCGGCCCGGTCGACGTCACCGCCCGCCGTGACCCGGCCGTCGGTCACCAGCACCACCAGCGGACGCCTGGCCGGGTCGCGCAGCCGCTCCACGCGCAGCACCTCGGCGGCGGTGACCAGTCCGGCTGCCAGCGGGGTGCGCCCACCGGTCGGCAACGAACGCAGCCGTGCCGCTCCCGCCTCGACCGAGGAGGTCGGCGGCAGCGCCACGGTCGCGGCGTGGCCGCGGAAGGTGACCAGGCCGACCTTGTCCCGGCGCTGGTAGGCGTCGAGCAGCAGGCTCAGCACGGCTGTCTTGACCGCCGTCATGCGTTTGCGGGCCGCCATCGAGCCGCTCGCGTCGACGACGAAGAGCACGAGGTTGCCCTCCCGCCCTTCGCGGACGGTCTCGCGCAGGTCCTCCTGCCGCAGCCGCAGCCCGTCTCCGGTCCTGCCGCGCTGCCGCTGGTGGGGGGCGGCGGCCAGCAGTGTGGCGACCAGGTGCAGGTCACGAACCCGGCCGTCCGGGTGGCGGGAGCCGGTGGCCCGGCCGCGCGGCGTCCGCGAGCGGGAACGCCGCCCCGCCGCACCCTCGCCTACACCGGGCACCTCGAGCAGCGGCACCCGGTACGGCGCCGCCACCGCGGCCACCTGCGCGGTGCCGGACTCAGGCCCGGGTTCGGCTGTTCCGGAGGCCGGGTCTGTGGCCTTTTGGGTGCCATCGGCTTGTGTGCCATCGGCGCCGTCCGGGCCGGGCCGGTGCTCGCCCGAGGCCCTCTCCTGGTCCTGTGACCCGTCCCGGTTCTGCGGCCCGTTCCGGTCCTGGTCGGGCGGTGTGTCGTGGTCAGGCCCGTCGGGTCCCGGCGGGCCGTCTGTGCCGCTGTCCGGGCCGCTGTCTGTGCCTCCGTCTGTGCCGCCGTCCGGGCCTCCGTCCGGCGGGTCGTCGTCTCCCGAGGTCTCCGCCAGCAGCCGGTCCAGCAGCTCCTCATCCAGCCCCGGCGCGTCGAAGGGGTCGCGCCGCCGGCGGTGCGGCAGGGCCAGGCGGGCGGTCGCCCGCACGTCCTCGGTCGTCACCCGATCGCGCCCGTGCCAGGCCGCGTGCGCGATGGCGGCATGGGCGGTCACCAGGTCCGCCCGCAGCCCATCGACCTCGAACGCCGCGCAGACCGTCGAGATCTGGCGCAGCCGCGCATCGGGCAACCGCACGTCCGCCAGCCTCGCCCGAGCCAGGGCGATGCGCTCGGCCAGCTTCGACTCGGCGCCGGTCCAGCGGGCGGCGAAGGCGTCGGGATCGGCGTCGAAGGCCAGCCTGCGGCGGATCACCTCCGCCCGTTCCCCGGGGTCGCGCGAGGCCCGCACCTCGACGGTCAGGCCGAAACGGTCCAGAAGCTGTGGCCGCAGCTCCCCCTCCTCCGGATTCATGGTGCCGACCAGCAGGAAACGGGCCGCGTGCCGTACCGAGACCGACTCCCGCTCGACGTAGCAGGTGCCCAGGGCAGCCGCGTCGAGCAGCAGGTCGACGAGATGGTCGTGGAGCAGGTTGACCTCGTCGACGTAGAGCACGCCCCGGTGCGCGGCGGCCAGCAGGCCAGGCTCGAAGGCTTTCACCCCCTCGGTGAGCGCACGCTCGACGTCCAGGGAACCGGCCAGCCGGTCCTCCGAGGCGCCCACCGGCAGCTCGACCAGCGCCGCCGGCCGTACAGACCGCTGCTCGCCCGGCTCGTGCGGGCCGTCGGGGCACCCGGGATCCGGCGCCGCCGGGTCGCAGGCGAAGCGGCAGCCCGCCACGACCCGCACAGCAGGCAGCTGGCCGGCCAGGGCGCGGACGATCGTGGACTTGGCGGTGCCCTTCTCGCCGCGCACCAGCACCCCTCCCACGCGCGGCGACACTGCGTTGAGCAGCAGCGCGAGCTTGAGGTCGTCGAGTCCGACGACGGCGCTGAACGGGTAGGTGATCGTCAAGACGTGGCCTTCCGGTTGACATGGGCGACGCGCCATCCGCCACGACCGGGCGCGAGCCGCGTGGTGGACAGCGGCGCGAGATCGAACAGGGCGGCCCGCGCCGGGCCGAGCCCGAGCGCGTGACCGAGGGCGGCTCTGATCGCACCGGCGTCGCAGACCGCCACGATCTCGGGCTCGTCGCGCACGGACTCCATCCACCCCGCGACGCGCGTGGCGAGCGCCGCCAGGCTTTCACCACCGTGGGGCGCGGCCTCCGGATCGGCGAGCCACGCGGCCAGCGCCTCAGGCTCGTCTTCGGCGACCTGCGTGTACGGCAGGCCGCGCCAGCGCCCATGGTCGGCCTCGGCCAGAGCCGCGACCGGGCGAGCCTCCCACCCCAGCGCCATCGCGGTCTGCGCGGCGGCCGGGGCGGGCGACACCCAGGCGAACCCCGCCTCCCTGATACGCGTCGACAAGGACGACGCCTTCCCGATACGCGCCGACAGGGACGCGGCCGTGGCCAGCGAGGCCCGGTCCGCGTCCTCGTCGGCGGGAAAGCACGCAGCGCGCATGCCAGGAGTCGCGGCATGCCGGACGAGCAACATGCCGCTCAGGCGGCGACCAGGGCGTCAGCACGCCGGGATGCCCGCTCGGAGACCCACCCGAACAGCACGCCGAACGCCGCCCAGAACACCAGCTGCGTGCCCAGCGAGGCCACCCGGAACTCCCACAACAACGTGGCGGGGAAGCCGTCGGGTACCTCGTTGATCGTCGGCAGCAGCACCCACGCGGCGATCACCGGCACCAGGAAGGCGGCCACCGCGCCGATCCAGCGCTGCCAGGATCCGGCGGCGATCCTGCGCGAGACGGCGACCGCGACGGCGGTCGCGGCCAGGCCGACCAGAAGCATCACCACATACAGGACCGTGCGGCTGTTGATCGTCTCCGGGTCACCGACGGCAGGTGGGTTGGCCGGATATTTCAGGAAGGGAACAAGAATGACGGCCACGAACGCCGTCCCGGCGACGGCCAGCGCCAGCCCGCCCTCGTTCCTCGGCCCGACACGACCGCGCAATCCCGCGATCACCAGGGCGCACACTCCACCCACTGCCAGGCCGTACAGTCCGGTGGCCAGGAACAACCCGGCCTTCTGCACCGGACGGCTGATCTCCACGTCATGGCTGTGCCCGGCAGGCTCGGGTTCCGCAGGCGCCGCCGCGGCGGCCGCCTCCTCCAGCGCGATCGCACTGTCGATCCGCGGCTCACCGACGAAGAAGGCGAATCCGCCCGCGACGAGTCCGGCCAGGAGGCCAAGCAGCAGCCCCCTGACCACAAGGGTCCGAATCACGCCCGCTCCTAGTGGCACGGCACGCCGAGCAGATGACGCCCGTCGTGCATGAGTTCGTGGAGGAGGGCACCGGTCTGCGAGACCGCCCCGTTGTCCATCAGGACCAGGTAGGCGATCAGCAGCAGTACGGGTACGGCCAGCAGCCAGACACGCAGGCGTGGCAAGGGAATAGTGGTGGGAGCGGACAGTCCGCTCATCGTGCCTCCTCAGGGATATCGCGTCCCGTGCAATGAGGTCACGGCCGTTCAGGCGACCTGGCTCCCAGGATCTGAGTCCTGGATACAGTGGCGCGTCCGCACCGGCATCTCACCGGATTTCCCCTGAACTGCTGTGAAATCTACCGGAATGTATCCTTCCAACCCTTTAGCGTCAACTACCGCCTCATAGAAGAGAGCGCCGATCCTCGGGAGTGTGCTCCTCGTGGGCGCGCCCGAGCCGTCGCGGAGGGACACGGCGCCGGGCCGCTTGCTCACTCCATCCGCTCGCACCAGCCCCCGCCAGACCCCGATCCGGGCCGAACGGTCGACGCGAGCGGCGCATCAGGCACGGTGGTGCACCTCCCCCCGATCCAGGGACTTACCCCCATGCTGGGCTAGATCGGCATATCGACGGATCCATGGCCGGGCCGCCAGGGTGGATCGCGGCATATCGGCAACCAGGCGTACTCGGTCGGTCCGGCGTGATTGTCGGCGTGTTGCGTTCTCGGAACCGTGAGCCGACGAAGCGGCTCACATCGGCGGAATGTCGTGATCACCTCCGCCCCTGGGAGAGCAGGATGAACCAGGTGGATCCCTACGCCGACGATTTCATACCCCATCAGGGAGCGGTCACCTGGGTGAGCGGGATGGACATGGACGAGCTCTGCTCGGCCTTAGTGGCCAACCCCGAGTGGGTCCTTTCCGCCCGCTGAAGTGACGTCGAACATCCGGAATCGAACGCCGGTGCCCTGGTCGGCCACCATGACGGCTGGCTCGTCGTGGTCGAGCCGGTTTGCAGCAGGGCGATGATTCGGCTGGTCCAACTCTCCGCCACCGGCCAAGCACTCGCGCTGTACTGGACGATCAACGCGCAGACCATGATGGGCTACGCCGCAGGCAGATCACTGATCGCCTTGTTCGACCCCATGGCCCCGGCGACGATGACGCCGGAGACGGAATACGCGTGGCTGGATCAGCTGCCGGTCGCGCGCGGGGATCGGCGGCTGATGACGTGGCAGTCGTCAGCCTTCGCCGCTGCTGAGAGCAGATCCGGCATCCGGCTCGACCGGCACTGGTGGGGGCAGGAGCATCTCAGCCTCACGCTCGGCTCCATCGCACCTCGCCAGCTGAGGCGACTGCCCCGCGTTCACTCCTCCGGCCGATCATCAACGCATCCTCGACGCCGATCCGCGGCTGCCGGCATCGTCGGCGATCCGGACCCGGGTCGGCTTCATGACCTCATCCGGCTCGTCTTGGAACCGGAGATCGGCGGGCCGCTGCTGCCCGCAGACGTGTTGTCCGAGGAGCCACTGTCTCGGGCATGGGAGCTGATCAGCTCATCCTTGCAGCGAACCGGGCTCTGCCCATGATGGGCGGCAGGCACCGGAACCCGCAAGATGAGCCGCCTCGAATCGTCCAAGACCATGCCGGGCGTGGGCGACATCGAGGCGCTGGCCGCGCTCTTCGAGCTCGACGCAGACAAGCTCGACGAACTTATCGGTCTGCTCCACGACGCCGACCAGCGCGGGTGGTGGGAAGATGACGAAGACGCCCTGCCTCAGGAGTACATAACGCTGCTGGGGCTGGAGGCGGAAGCCATCGAGCATCGAGGCTGAGAACCCCAGCTCATGCCGGGGCTTCTGCAACCCGAGGACTTGCGCCCGTGAGGTCATCGTGGCCGCCCGTGGTGTCGCCCGCATCACCCAGAGCGGCATCCGCTCACAGGTCGAAGCCCGGATGGACCGCCAGTAGCGCCTGCTTGAGCAGTCTCTGCTCCAGCATGTGAGCGTGCGAGTCCTCCCCTTGGACGGCAGGCATCCGATCAACACGGGCGTCTTCGTCCATGTGAAGTTCCAGGATCTCGACGATGCTGTGTACTTGGAGTCGCTCTACGGAGCCCGCATCGTCGAGGATCTCGAGCTGGTCGCCGACTACGAATTCGCCTTCGAGCACCTCAGAGCCACCGCTCTGTCGGAGGACGACTCTCGCAAGCTGATCCAGCAGAAGATCGCAAGCGGCGCTCACAGCGCATGGCCTTCTCTTGACAGGAAACGCGCATGGTGGTCGATTGGTGGCACGCCCTCACCGTAGGAGGAGTGCCGCTCCTGGCACTCATCATCCTCCTAGGGTTCGCATTGAAAACTATGCGAGGACGCATGGTCAGGAAGATAGTCCTCAAACCAGGCGAACTCACAATAGAATTCGTTGAGTTTGAGGACATAACGCAGACGGCACCTCCCGACGCAATACGGGAGAGTACGCCTCAGCTTGAGAAATAGCTAGCTGACGCTCGTATCGGGCTGGAAATAGCACTCCAGAGGGTGGAGGCTCTGCCTATTGGGCCGAGCCCTCGCCCTTCGCCCCAGGCCTCTGAGTGATGGCACGATGAATACCAGAGATCCCGCCCACGCGAACGCAGCGGGCCACAGCCTCTGCTGCGGCCCAAGCGCCCTGGGATTGGGCACGCAACACTGCATTCACACCACTTCTGATCGCCGCCACCGGCATCGACTGACTGCTGATGCGACAGGCATTCTCCCGAACTAGACAGCCATAAAGGGCCTGCTGCTCAGAGCCCCCATTCCGTCACCGAACCCCTTACTCTGGAGATCTCCCCGCACGCGCCGCCGAACAACTGGAGAGCGGCCACACGGCGGGGCGCGCGAGCCACCTCGCGCCAGTGATCCGCAAGGGTGCGGGTTGAGTTCATTTGTCTGCACCGATTGCTCGCCGGCGCGGAGGCTGGTTACGGATAGTGACCTGGAGCGCGGATGACAACTGGCCCAGGCGGCAACCGTCAACGGTCGCCGGTCACGTCGAACGGCAGATGGTTGTGAACAAGCAGGCGTCAACGGCCTCCGTGGCGAGGGGGATGAAGCGCCCCGGCTTTGATGGAGAGCTCAGGGGTTGATTCCAACGGTCTCGTTGGGCTGGTGTTGAGCGTAGTAGAAGGCTTCGTACTCCACCGGTGGGATATCGCCGATCGAGGAGCGCAGGCAGGTCGTGTTGAACCACTCGACCCATTCGGCGGTGGCCAGTTCCACTTCGGCCAGGCTGCGCCAGGGCTCGCAGGGTTTGATCAGCTCGGTCTTGAACAGGCCGATCTGCGATTCCATCAGCGCATGGTCCAGCGCGTCCCCGACCGTGCCGATGGAGGCGTCGATGCCCGCGGTCATCAGGTGGGCGGTGAAGCGGAAACAGGTGTATTGGCTGCCGGCGTCCGAGTGATGAACCAGGCCGGGCCCGGCGGGGCGTCCGGCCCGGTCACGCCTCCACAACGCCATGTCCAGGGCGTCCAGCACCAGGCCGGCGCGCTTGGACAGCGCGGCCGCCCAGCCGACGATCGCCCTGGAGTAGACATCGACGACGAAGGCGACGTAGACGATCCCGCACCAGGCGGCCACGTAGGTGAAGTCAGCGACCCAGACCGTGTCCGGCCGGGGCGCGGTGAAGTCACGCCTGACCAAATCGCCTGCCCTCTGATGGCCGGGATCGGCCGTGGTGGTGCGGATCTTCTTGCCGCGGCGGACTCCTTGCAGGCCCAGGGCACGCATCCGCCGCTCGACCGTGCATCGGGCGACCTGGTGGCCCTCGCGGAGCAGCTGCCGCCAGACTTTGCGGGCGCCGTATACGCCGTAGTTGGTGGTGTGGATGCGCCGGATGTGCTCGTCCAGCTCGGCGTCGCGGAGCGCTCGAGCCGATGGCCGCCTGTTCTTGGCGGCGTAGTAGGTGCTGGGCGAGATGGCAAGGCCGTGCTTGGTCAGCACACGGCAGATCGGCTCGACACCGAACAGCTCGCGGTGTTCGTCGATAAAGGTCACGAGTGCGTGTGCGGCCGGTCGAGCTCGGCCGCGAAGAAAGCCGAGGCGGCCTTCAGGATCTCGTTAGCCCGGTGCAGCTCGGCGTTCTCCCGCCGCAACCGCTTCAACTCTTCGGCCTCATCGGTGGTGGTGCCTGGCCGTTGTCCTTCGTCGATCTGGGCTTGGCGGACCTATTTGCGCAGGGTCTCGGCGGTGCCGATGCCGAGCTTGGCGGCGACCGCGTTGATCGCGGCCCACTCGGTCGGGTAGTCCGGGCGGACCTCAGCGACCATCCGCACCGCGCGCGCTTACGCAGCTCGGCCGGGTAGGGGGACTTGGCTGCCATGACTCGATCCTCTCAAGGGAACTAGCCTCCATCGAAGCCGGAGCGCTTCAGTACAAGAAATTCGAGGACGAACTCGACGACCCTAGAACGCTCGCGCTCCCAGATTGGGCCGCATTGGAGCAGCTCGCTGACGCGCTTTTGGAACGCTCCAATGGCAACTATCGGGGCTGGGGCGACGTCGTGAAGTTCGCCGCTTGTACGGCTGCGCGCATCGGCGAAGTCTCAGGCGTTCGCGTGGCCGACATCGACACCAGCACCTGGACCTGGACGGTCCGCAGGCAGACGACACCCAGCCCCGGCGGCCTGGTCGACAAGGGAACGAAGGGCAAGCGGGCCAGGAAGGTGCCCATCATCGCCGAAGTGCGTGAGCTCGTCCTTGACCGCATCGCAGCAGCAGACCGGGATCCGGCTGCCCGCCTGTTCACCGGACCTCGCGGGGGACGGATCAGCACCGCGGTCCTGCGCGACGCCACCCACTGGGACGAGGTCGTCACCAAGCTCGGCTACGAACACCTCCGGCGACACGACCTGCGCCACACCGGCCTCACGTGGATGGCCGATGCCGGGGTCCCGCTCCACGTTCTCCGCAAGATCGCCGGCCACGGCTCACTCACCACGACCCAGCGATACCTTCACCCCGACCGCGACGCCATCGCCGCAGCAGGGACAGCTCTCAGCGCCCATCTCACCGGATCTTGGTCCCAAACTGGTCCCAAACTGAAGGCGGTCTGAATGGTGACCACAACAGCCCGCACAAACAGAAAGGCCGGTCCACCTGGGCTTTCACCCTTGGCGACCGGCCTGTTCCAACCGTCGGGACGACAGGATTTGAACCTGCGACCCCTTGACCCCCAGTCAAGTGCGCTACCAAGCTGCGCTACGTCCCGGTTGTGTCTCCGGCCGCTCTTCGCGGCGGGACGTCATAACCTTAGCGCACATCGGAGTGCCTGCGCACACTCGCGGGCCCGGAGCGGAGGTGGCTGGTGGGCCGGAGGCCGGCGGTCGACAGGGGGGAGCTGGCGAGGCTGGTCGCCGAGGGGCGGACGGTGCGGGAGCTGGCCGAGCACTTCGGGGTGAGCGAGTCCGGGGTGCTTCAGGCCAAGCGTGCCGCCGGGCTGGCCAAGCCGATGATGGATCACAGCGCCGCCCTTCCGTGGAAGCTGGCCAGGGAGCACACCCAGAGCGGGCCGGCGACGAATCTGCGGAATCTGTCCGCGATCGCCCAGGGCGGGGCGGTGACGCGGGAGAAGGCGAACACGGCGGTGCGCTGGGCGCAGCGGCTCGTGGATCAGGGGCTGGACGTCGATTACGACCCCGTGGAGGGGTTTCGCGAGGTGGCGGCAGGGGCTGGGGGCTCGCACGTGGCGCGCGTGCTGGGTGAGGCGTTGAAGGTGCTGCAAGACCGCTGACAGAGGGCCTCACGGGCGTTTCGACCTCGATCGGGAGGGCAGTCGCCGGGTCACGAAAGAGATGACCGGAGGCGCAGATATGTCCGCGGAGACCTTGATCTGGGTGGCCGTCGTCGTGGTCGCGGTGGTGGCGATCGCCGCAGTCGGCTATGTCGTGCTGCAGCAGCAACGTCGTAACCGCCTCCGCACGAGGTTCGGCCCCGAATACGACCGCCTGATGTCGGAGTCGGAGAACCGGCGGCAGGCCGAGCAGGAGCTCATCGCCCGCGAGCAGCGGTTCGACGAGCTCGACATCCGGCCGCTCGACCAGCAGAGCCGGAGCAATTACGCCAAGCGGTGGAACGAGGTCCAGGAGCGGTTCGTCGACGCGCCTGGGTTCGCGGTGACCGAGGCCGACCAGCTGGTGACGGCGGTGATGGCCGAGCGCGGTTACCCCACCGACGATTTCGAGGAGCGGCTGTCCACCCTGTCGGTGGGCCACGGCGCGACCCTCGACCACTACCGCAGCGCGCACGAGATCAGCAGCCGCGCCGCCCGCAAGGAGGCCTCGACCGAGGACCTGCGGCAGGCGATGGTGCACTATCGCGCGCTGTTCCAGGAACTGCTCGACGAGACGCCGGCCAATGACCACCACCGCAAGTCGGCCAACGGCCACGCGACCCCCCACCCTCGAGAAGCGGGACGTGACGATCGATGATGATGATGAATGACAGGAAGACGGCCGAAGAGGCGCTGAGAGAGAACGATCCGGACGTGGGCCACGAAGAGGCTCATCGGCACGGTACGCACCCATATCAGCACGACACTGGCGACAATGACGAGCGCCGGGACATCACGACCGATCCCGAGGGGCAGGGCTTCACGGGCGATCGGCCGAATGATGTCGACGACGCTCACGACACCGCCACCACCACTCATGGCACCACCTCGCATGACGGCGTTCATCGAGATGGGGATGGGGACGGGGAGCCGGGGGTCCTGGGCGACCACCGCGACGGGCTGCACGATGACGTGGCCGACAACGACCGCGACCGTGACGGCCTGCACGACGTGGCCGGCAACGACCGCGACCGTGACCGAGACGGGCTGCACGACGACGCGGTAGCCAACGACAACGACCGTGACGGCCTGCATGACGTGGCCGACCACGACCGTGATGGGCAGCTGCACGACGTGACGGACAACGACCGCGACCGGCTGCACGATGACACGGGCGCCACCGTCGACCATCACGACGACCTGCAGGGCGACCGGGACGAGATGCTCGTGCCGAGCCAGCGCACCGCCGACGTCACGCCCGGCGCCTCCCCCGGCGACGTCCTCATCGCCGGGGATGAGAACCAGCACGTCCCGGCCCATGCCGTGCCGTACCAGGGGCAGAACCAGGCGCAGAACCTGGAGCTGTTCGACCAGGACACCACGCAGCTGCGCGAACGCTGGCGCGACGTGCAGTCGGGCTTCGTCGACGAGCCCCGTGAGTCGGTGGAGCGCGCCGATTCGCTGATCGACGAGGTCGTCACCGCGCTGACGACCGCCCTGTCGACGCGCACGAACGAGCTGCGCGACCGGTGGAAGAACGCGGGCGACAACGACACCGAGCAGCTGCGGCTGGCGCTGCGTGACTACAGGCAGGTGCTGGAGCGGCTGATGTCGCTGTCGAGCACGGAAGGGCGGTAACCGATGCTGGCCATCGTTGCGGCGATCATCTTCGGTATCGGGTTCCTGATGGACCTGATCGGGGCGCAGATCGCGGGGATCTCGAACACCTCGTTCATCCTGCTGGGCCTGGCTCTGCTGGCCCTGCACCAGGCGGGGATCGGCACGGCGAGCGTGCGGAGTTACGGCGGCTGGCGCGGCCGTAGCAGGCGGTAAGGGTAACCAAGAAGCCAAGCGGCCACCTCCGAGCAGGGAGGTGGCCGCTTTCCCGTGCAATGTCGGGAAGAGCTCACTTGTCACGCGTGGCCAGCTCGAACTCCCTGCGCGGCTCGCTCAGCGCCCCCAGCGCGACGATCTCGCGCCGGAAGAACAGCGCGAGCGTCCAGTCGATGAGCACCCGCACCTTCCGGTTGACGGTCGGCACCCGCGACAGATGGTAGGTCCTGTGCACGAACCACGCCAGGGGTCCCCGCAGCCGCCGGCCGTAGATCTGGGCGACGCCCTTGTGCAGCCCGAGGCTGGCCACCGATCCGGCGTAGGCGTGCCGGTAGTCGCCCATCTTCCCGCCGCGCAGGTGGGCCAGGACGTTGTCGGCCAGGACCTTGGTCTGGCGTACGGCGTGCTGGGCGTTGGGCGCGGTGTATTCGCCGGGATGGGTCAGGTCGGGTACGGCGGCGCAGTCTCCGGCGGCGAAGACCCCGTCGACCCCTTCGACGGTCAGCCGCGAGGTCGCCTTGACGCGTCCCTTGGCGTCGATGGGCAGGTCGCTGTGGCGCACGATGGGGTGCGGTTTGACGCCGGCGGTCCAGACGAGGGTGGCCGCGTCGAACTCGGTGCCGTCGTCGAGGACGATGTGCCCGTCCTTGGCCGACTCGAGCTTGGTGCCGAGCCGTACGTCGATGCCTCGGGCCCGCAGCTGCTCCAGGGTCCACCGGCCCATCTCGGGCCCGACCTCGGGCAGGATGCGGTCGGTGGCCTCGACGAGGTACCAGCGCAGCTCGTCGGCCTTGAGCTCGGGGTAGTAGCGCAGCGCGTCGTGGGCCATGTCCTCCAGCTCGGCGAGGGCCTCGACGCCCGCGAAGCCGGCGCCGACGAAGACGAAGGTGAGCGCCTCGCGCCGTATGGCCCGGTCGGTGGTGGAGGCGGCGAGCTCCAGCTGGGCCAGGACGTGGTTGCGCAGGTGGATGGCCTCTTCGACGGTCTTGAAGCCGATGCCGCATTCGGCGAGTCCCGGGATGGGCAGCGTGCGCGAGACGGATCCGGGCGCCACGATGAGCACGTCGTACTCGATCTTCCGTGATTCGCCGCGGTGGGGCGAGAAGTCCACGGTACGGCCGGCGACGTCGATGGCGGTCGCCCAGCCGCTGAGCAGGGTGCACCGGTTGAGGACCCGGCGCAGGGGGACCACGACGTGGCGCGGTTCCAGGTTGCCCGCGGCCGCCTCGGGCAGGAAGGGCTGGTAGGTCATGTAGGAGTCGGCGTCGATGACGGTGACGCGCGCCTCACCACGCCTCAGCTTTCTTTGCAGGCGCAGCGCGGTGTACATACCCACGTAGCCGCCGCCCAGGATCAGGATGCGAGGACTCATGCCCTCACCCCTTCCCGGCGAAGCGCATGGTTACCGCGCTGCCCTCCGATCCGCTCGTGAAGGAGATCTCGGTGGCCAGCAGCCGGGCGACCCATAGGCCCATGCCGTTGGTGGCGTAGGGCCCGGGTCTGCGGTCTTCCGGCGGGGTCCACGACCCGGTGTCGTGGACCTCCACCAGGAGGCTGCCCTCCTCGATCCAGAGGCGCAGCTGGGCGGTGTGGTGCTCGCCGTGGGTGACGGCGTTGGTCGCGACCTCGTTGACGGCGATCACCACGTCCTCGATGACGGCTTCTGCCAAGCCCAGTCTGCGAGCCGACTCCTCCGTGAGTTGCCGGACTCGGGGCAGGTCGGCCAGCCGGAATGCCAGTGTGCGCACTCCAGCCGGCGGGCTAGGGAAACCGTCCATGTGCTGTATTAGCCGACCAGCTCCGCACGAAGCTGGTCAAGTACCTTCCGCAGGATTCTGGACACGTGCATCTGTGATATTCCGAACTCCGCCGCGATTTCGGCCTGGGTCATGTTGCCGAAGAAGCGCAGCAGGAGGATGTTCTTCTCCCGGTGCGGGAGCGCGTCGATGAGGGGGCGCACGGCCTCGGCGTCGATCAGGGTGCCGAGCGTGTCGTCGTCCTCGGGGATGACCTCGCCGAGCGAGGCGGCGTCGTCGTCGGAGCCCATGGGGGCGTCGAGCGACAGGGTGCTGTAGGCGGCGGAGGCGTCGAGCGTGAGCAGGACCTCCTCCTCGCTGATGTTCATCCTGGCGGCCAGTTCGGCCACCGTCGGGGAACGCCCGAGGTCCTGCGACAGGTCGGAGACCAGCCGGTTGAGCTCGGAGCGGCGTTCCTGGTAGAGGCGGGGTACGCGGATGGCCCAGGTACGGTCACGGAAGTGACGCTTGACCTCGCCGGTCATGGTGACGACGGCGTAGCCCCTGAAGGCGTGGCCGAGCTCGGCGTCGAACCCGTTGATGGCCTTCATGAGGCCCACGTAGGCGGCCTGGAGCAGGTCTTCCAGGGGCTCGCCGCGGTAACGGTAGCGACGGGCGATCTCCATGGCCAGGGGACGGTGCATCTCGACGATGCGCTCCCGCAGCCGCTCGCGGTCGTAGTCGGAGATCTCCGGTCGGTTCATGTCGGCCAGCAGGTCTTCGGCCGTCATCTCTTCGAGCTCTCGCAGAAGCATTCTGCGCTCCTTCTATGGGCAAGAGCCTCTGCACTGGGAAAGCAAAAAAGCCCATGCAGAGGCCACACGTTCGCTCAAGCCCTCTGCTGGACTTGCGACAAGTGTGCCCCATAACCGCCCGAGTATTCAAGTCGGTGGCCGTCACAGTAGGGTTGCTTCGTGACTATCCCAGATGATCCCGCCTTTGGCCTGACCTCTTCGAGGGTCGACGGGTTCACCCTGGTTCGGGTCGAGGGCGCCCTTGACGCCACCACGCGTGAGCGCTTCGCCGACGGCCTGGCCGGATCGCCCGGAGACCTGCTGCTGGACCTCACCGGTGTCACGTTCATGGACTCTCGCGCGCTCGGCCTGATCGTGCACCGCTGGCAGACCAACGTGTCGGCGGGCCACCGTTTCGCCCTGGTCGGGGTGCGTTACAGCACCGCCAAGGTGATGTGGATCACCGGCCTGGCCGAGCGGCTGCCCATGTTCGAAGACCTCGAGACGGCTCTAGCGTCGGCGTGAGTGCTCCTCCACCAGCAACCTGGCCAGATCGGCGACCTTGACCTGATGGTGCTGGGAGATGCGGCGCAGCTCGTCGAAGGCCTCCTCGGCCGAGCAGCCGCTGGTCTTCATGATGATGCCCTTGGCCTGGTCGATGATGGCGCGTCCGGCCATGGCCTCCTGCAGCTGGGCGGCGTCGGTGCGGACCTCTTCGAAGTCCCACAGGTTGGCCATCGCCACGCTCAGCTGCTCGGCGAGCATGGAGGCGAGCGGCGGCGCGGCCTGGTCGGCGAAGGCCGAGGCGCGCACGGAGTGCAGCCCCACGAGAAACTGCACGGCGCCCACCTCGATGGGCAGCACCAGCTGGGAGCGCACGCCGCAGGTGACGGCGAGCGCGGCGTATCCGGGCCAGCGCCGCTCGGTGAGCAGGTCGCTGGCCAGCACCCTGCGTCCGGTGCCGCGCGCCTCGAGGGAGGGTCCTTCGCCGAGCCGGCGTTCGCCCTCGACGAGGGCGATGAGCTCGCTGTGGGAGGCCGAGACCAGGGCGCGCCGTTCGCGCCACTGCTCGACCGTGGCGCCCGAGCAGCCGGGCACACCCGCCGCCAGGGTGGTCGTGAGCGACCTCAGGACGCTCTCGGTGGAGGTGTCGTCACCCAGCCTGGCCAGCGTGGCGAGCTCTCTCGCCAAGCCCGGCGTGATCATAGCCGTCGATTCCATGGTGCGCAGACTCCTTCCCGATATGGCTACGTTAATGCGCGATGGCGTAGCGTCGAAGCCATGGGAGGCGACCTTGACTGAGCCGATGGGGCTGGCCACGCTCGAACACGCGGTGGACGAGCTGGCCAGGCGGGTTTCATCCTTGCGGGGGGCCGGTGCGGCCTATCCGAAGGACCTGGCCCCGACGCTCGAGGCCGCCATGGCCGAGCTCGACACCGCGGTGGAGCTGCTGTACGGCGCTCGCGCGGAGATGCGCAGGTCGGGCAGCGCGGCGCGTAAGGGCGGCGGGGGCGGTGGGCAGCGGGAGCTCAAGCTGCTGCGCCAGGTCTTCCGCTCCTTCCCCGTGCCCGTCGTGGTGCTCGACGGCGGAGGCGTGGTGCGCCGGGTCAACACCGAAACCACCCGCGTGCTCGGCAGCCCCGACGGCTATCTGGTCGGCCGCTCGTTTCCGCTGCTGGTCGACGTCTCGCGCCGGGCGGCCTTCCGCTCGCACCTGACCTCGGCGATACAGACGGGCCAGAGTGCCGCGTTCGAGACGCGCCTGATCCACCAGGGCCGCACCCACACCGTGCAGCTCGTGCTCACGCCGTTGCAGCTTCCCGGCGAGCCGCAGCAGATGGTGCTCGCGGTGGCGCTGCCGACCGAGGTGGAGCCGCCGCGTCCCGCGCTGACCGTGGCCAGCCTCGACCAGGCCGAGCTGCTGGTGGCGGCGGCCCGCCGCCAGGAGTTGCTGTCCAGGATGGCGGCCCTGCTGCTCGACCCCGACAGCCTGCTGCAGCCCGTGGCTCTGGCCCGCGCCGCCCGCCTGCTGGGCGGCGAGCTGGCCGACTGGGTGGTGGCCGACCTGGTGCGCGACGGCCGCCTGCACCGCAGCTCGGTGGTGGCCCCGCGCGACCAGCCGCTGGGCGGCCTGATCCGCACGGTGGAGCAGGCCGAGCCCTCGGCCTGCCCGGTCGTGACGCAGGTGCTGGAACGCGGCTCCGGCGAGGTGCACGAGATGGTCGACGACGAGCTGCTGTTCGGCGTGACCGCCGACGGCCCGTTGCTGACCGTGGTCGAGGCGGGTTCGCTGCTGTGCGCGCTGATCGGTCGCGACCAGGGCGTGCTGACGTTGCTGCGCTCGCACGACCGCCCTCCGTTCACGCTGGCCGACCTGGGCCTGGTGGAGGAGCTGGGCCGGCAGCTGGGCCTGGCGCTGCGGGCGCAGGAGAGCTTCGTCAGCCGCTCGCGCGCGGCCGAGGCGCTGGTCACGAGCGTGGTGCCGCGCACCCTGCCCGACGTTCCCGGCTTCGAGGCGGCGGCCATCTACAACCCGGGTTCGTCGGTCGGCGCGGAGTTCTACGACGTCTTCCCCAGGCCGGGCGGCTGGGGTTTCACCATGGGCGGGGCGGTCGGCAAGGGCCAGGAGGCCGCCTCCGTCAGCGCGGTGGTGCGCGGCGGCCTGCGCGTGCTCAGCGCCTGGGAGAGCGATCCCGACCAGGCCGTGCGCAAGGTCAACGAGGCGCTCGTGTCGCAGGGCACCGGCATGTTCGTGATGGCCGTCTCCGGTTACGTCTCCGGTCGCACCCTGCGGGTCTCGTCGGCCGGTCACCACCCGGCCGCGCTGGTTCACCCCGACGGCACCGTGCGCTTCGCCTCGGGTGGCGGGGTGCCGCTCGGCATCTCCCCCGAGAGCGAGACGCAGGTCGAGGAGATCACCCTCGGCCACGACCAGCTGCTGGTCTTCTACTCCGAGGGCCTGCTGTCCTCGCGCAACGCCCGGGGTGAGACCTACGGGGAGGACCGCCTGGCGGACGTGCTGGCCAGGTGCGTCGGGCAGGCTCCCGCCGCGGTGGTGAAGACCCTGGAGGAGGACCGGCACGCCTTCTCCGGCGGCCAGGTTTGGGACGAAGTCGTCGTTCTTGCCCTGCGAGCGGTTTGAAAAATCAGCAAACCAGGGTATACATGGTCATTAGCTGAACGTGCCTAAGACGCAGGCACACCCTAAGGAGCCCCCTGCCCTTTACAGGTGTGCCATGAACATAGCCATCGTCGCCTCCACCGGAGGCAGCCGCCGTCAGCAGATCCTCGCCACCGCCCGTGAGCTGGGCCGCGAGCATCGCGTGACCATCTATTCCCGCCGCGAAAGCACCGAGGGAAAGTCCAGGACGAAGCCCGCGCCCGGCGTCGTGCTCGAGCAGCTCGACATCGGCCCGGCCCGCGCCCTGGCCGCCGACGAGGTGGCCCCCTACCTCGCTCAGGTGGGCGACGAGCTGGCCAAGCGGTGGAGCCACGAGCCGCCTGACCTCATCCACGCCCACAACTGGACCGGAGGGCTGGCCGCGGTGGCCGGCGCCGACGGCCTGCGGGTGCCGGTCACCCAGACCTTCGGACCGGTCAAGCAGCCCGCGCACCTGCGCCTGGAGCGGGCGCTCGGACGGCGCGCCGACGCCGTCATCGCCGGCTGCCTCGACGAGGAGGCCTCGCTCATCCGGCTGGGTGTGCCGCGCGAGCACATCGCCGTCGTGCCGTACGGCGTCGACACCGACAAGTTCCGCCGCCAGGGCCCGGCCGCCGCGCGCGGCACGCACCAGCGGCTGCTGCACGTGGGGCGCATCGGCGCCGGAGCGGGCGCGCAGACGATCGTGCGCGCGCTGGCCGGGCTTCCCGACGTGGAGCTGGTCATCGTCGGCGGCCCGTCGCCCGAGGAGCTCGAGCGCGACCCCGACGCCCGCCGCCTGCGGGCGCTGGCCGAGCGGCTCGGCGTGGCCGAGCGGGTGACCATCCTCGGTCACGTGCCCCGCACCACGGTGCCCAAGCTGATGCGCGGCGCCGACGTGGTCGTGACCCTGCCCGCCGAGCCCGGCACCGGCGCGGTGGCGCTGGAGGCCATGGCCTGCGGCGTGCCGGTCATCGCCTCGGCGGTGGGTGCGCACCTCGACTCGGTCGTCGACGGCGTCACCGGGCTGCTGGTGCCGCCGGACAAGCCCGCCAGGACCGCACGCCTGGCCCGCGAGCTGCTGGCCGACCCGACCCGCCGCACGGCGATCGGCTACGCCGGAGCCGACCGGGCCCGTTCCCGCTACAGCTGGGAGCGAATCGGCCAGGAACTCCTGCGGGTCTACTCCGACACCCTCGCCGCCGCCTCCTGACCGGCTGCGACCCCCGGCCCGTACGGCTCAGCCGTACGGGCCTTACAGTGCCCACTATGCTGATTCACCCCTGGGACGCCGGTGACGACGACAGCGCGCTCGCCTACGTCGGCGCCCACCAGTTCGGCCACCTCATCGCCTCGGGGCGCGGCCGCGACGTGCCGGTCGTGGTGCCCACCCAGTTCCTCCTGGAGGCCGGGCGCACCGTGGCGCTGCACCTGGCCAGGCCCAACCCGATCTGGGCGGCCATCGAGGAGAACCCCAAGGTCGTGCTGTCGGTCGCGGAGAACTGGACCTACGTGCCCGGCGCCTGGCGGGCCGAGCCCGGCACCGATCCCAGCCTGGGCGTGCCCACCACCTTCTACTCGGCCGTCCAGCTCGTCTGCCACGCCGAGATCGTCACCGGGGCCGACGGCAAGCTGGAGATCCTGCGCGCCCAGCTGGCCGAGCTCGACCCCGGGCTGGGCGATCCGGCGCGGATGCCGCGGCTGCTGTCGGGCATCCGCGGGCTGCGCCTGACGATCGAGGAGATCCGCGGCAAGTTCAAGTACGACGGCCACAAGAGCGACGAGCACCGGGCCAGGGTCCGCGAGCTGCTCGTCGAGCGCGGCGAGGCCGACGTGGCCGAGCGGGTGCGTTAGACGGCGCGCGTCCCGCTCCCCCGTGTGCCAGGGTGGCCGCATGGAGACTGACGAAGCCAGGTCGTTGGCCCTGGCGTTGAAGAAGCTGCTGGAGCAGGCGCACAACGTCATCGACGAGTCACAGCCGGCGCCGGAGCTGGTCACCCGGATCACCGATCACGTGGGCTGCGGGCTGAAGCACCTGGTGGTGGTCACCCAGACCTTCCCGGTCTGGGAGCACGTCAACCTGCAGCGAGGCCTCGACGCCTACCTCGACGCCCGCCCGGACGACGGCGCGCAGTGGTTCGGCCTGGCCGGCCAGGGGCGTCACCACCAGGACACCATCGACATGCTGACCGTCGCGGAGCGGCGGCTCGACCGCTTCGAGATCGGCTCGGTCGACTACACCACGGCGGCCGTGGGCCCCGACTCGACGACCGAGGTCGTCACCTTCGGATTCGTGCTCTCGCGCGCGCCCGGCGGCGCGCCCGTCGTGCTCGTGATGCGCGGGCCCGCCGAGCAGTTCGGCATGGAGGGCTGCAGGATCGAGGTCCTGGCGGCGGCCAGGGCCGACGCCACCGCCACGCGCGACGAGATCCAGCGCCTGATGACCGCCAACGACGTCTTCAAGGGCCAGATCCTCACCTTCGGCTTCTCCGAGCACCTGGGCAACAAGCTCGTCAGCTTCGTGCCCAGGCCGGTGCTCGGCTCCGAGCAGGTCATCCTGCCGGAGGGGGTGCTGGAGAGCATCGAGCGGCACGTGGTGGGCATCGCCGAGCACGCCGGGGCCCTGCGTTCCCTCGGCCAGCACCTGAAGCGCGGGCTGCTGCTGTACGGCGCCCCCGGCACCGGCAAGACGCACACCGTGCGCTACCTGATGGGCCGCCTGCCCGAGGTCACCGTCGTGGTGATGACGGGCGCCGCGATGCGGTTCGTCGCCGAAGGCGCGGCGCTGGCCAGGCGGTTGCAGCCGGCGGTCGTGGTGCTGGAGGACGTCGACCTGGTGGCCAGTGACCGCAGCTTCGGCGCCGACGGCAATCCGCTGCTGTTCAGCCTGCTCGACGCGATGGACGGGGTCGGCTCCGACGCCGACGTCACCTTCGTGCTGACGACCAACCGGGTGGAGGTGCTGGAGCGGGCCCTGGCCGACCGGCCGGGACGCGTCGACCTGGCGGTCGAGGTGCCCAGGCCCGACGCCGACGCCCGTGGCAAGCTGCTGCGTCTGTACGGGCGGGAGCTGGACCTGACGGCCGACCTCGACGAGGTGGTGCAGGCCACCGAGGGCGTGACGGCCTCGTTCTTCAAGGAGCTGGTCAGGCGGGCGGTCCTGGCCGGGCTGCGCGCGGGCTCGCCGCCGCGCCTGCTGGAGGCGCTGCGGGAGATGACGGACGACCGGGCCGCGCTCACCCGCGTGCTGCTGGGATCGGGCGAGGGTACGGCGGAGCCGCTCGACCTGGCGGTCAGCCCGATGGCGCCGGTCCCGACGCGGATGATGAAGGGGCGCGTCTACCGCCGCTGACCGCCCAGCAGGCGCGATGCCTTCAGGCCGAGATGCACGGCCAGCCGGTCGTCGCCGTCGCCCAGGTCGCGGCCCAGGGCCTTCTCGGCCTTGCCCAGCCGGTAGTAGAGCGTCTGGCGGTGGATGCCGAGCTCGGCGGCGGCCTTCTGCACGTGGCCGCCGAGGTCGAGGTAGGTCTCGACCGTGGCGACGAGCTCGGCGTCGAGGCTCGACACGAACGCCGCCAGCTCGCGCAGGTCGGCGGTGGACAGGCGGGCCAGCAGCCGGTGCACGCCGAGATCCTCCCAGCGGGCCACCGGGGCGAAACGGGGGAAGTGTTCGGCGATGCGCAGCGCGTGGCGTGCCTCGCGCCAGCTCTGCCACGCGTCGGAGGCCTCCTGGCGGGGGCCGCCCAGGCCGGCCGCGGTGCCGTACCTGCTCTGGACCGTCAGCGCGACCTCGACGGCCAGGTGCGACGGCGCCAGCAGCGCCACCGGCGAGCCGGCGCGGGCCAGGACCTCGCGCGGGAGGGTCCACAACGCCGCGACCCGGTCGGACTCGCGCACGGCGATCGCGGTCACCGGGCCCGCGAGGTCGAGCGACGACCGTTCCTCGGGGTCGGGCGAGAGCAGCAGGTCGAGCTCGCGGCCCTGTTCGCGGCGGCTGCGCGCCTCCTGGGCCAGCAGCGCGGCGGTGCGCTCGACCAGGGGCGCGATCTGCTCCAGATCGGGCAGGGCGCCGGAGTCGAGCAGCCACAGGTAGCCGTAGGTCACCGCCTTGTGGCGCAGCGGCCAGCAGATTCTCGCCTGGAGGTCGGGAGTGGCCGGGATGCGCACCGGGCCCTGCGCCTTGACGATGCCGAAGCTCTCGAAGTAGTCGCGCACCCACGGCGAGGCGGCGCGGCGCAGGATCGACTCCTGGCGCACGGCGTCGAGCTCGCCGTGCTGCGCGCCGTACGCCAGCAGGCGAAACGATCGATCTTCCAGGGTCGCGGAAGCCCCGAGAACACGGGCGATTTCGTCGACGGTCTCCTGGAGCTGAAGGGTATTGAGCATTTGTATGACAGCATGCCACATCCCGCGTTACGGACGTCGATGGAAGCCTTCTGAACTGGGCATTTAGGCTTGTGTACATGCTCGGTCAACTTCTGCTCGCCGCCTCGCGGAGCACACTGGTACGCCGTTCGGTGTCCAGCATGCCGCTCACGCGCAAGGTCGTGGATCGTTTCGTGGCAGGTGAGACGACCCAGGAGGCGGTCACCGCCATCCAGCGCCTGGCTGACGCCAAGCTCGCCGTCACCGTCGACCACCTCGGCGAGGAGACGCGCGACGCCGCCGCGGCCACCGCGACGGCCAAGGCCTACATCACGCTCATGGGAGCGCTGCGCGAGGCAGGCGTCACCGCCGAGGCCTCGGTCAAGCTGTCGGCCGTCGGCCAGGCCTTCGACGAGAAGATGGCGCTGGAGCACGCGCGGGAGATCTGCGCGGCCAGCCCGATGGTCACCCTCGACATGGAGGACCACACCACCGTCGACTCGACGCTGGGCATCCTGGCCGAGCTGCGCAAGGACTTCCCGCAGACCGGCGTGGCCATCCAGGCCTACCTGCACCGCACCGAGGGCGACCTGCGCGACCTCGCGGGCGAGGGATCGCGGGTGCGCCTGGTCAAGGGCGCCTACCGCGAGCCCGCCTCGGTCGCCCACCAGAACAAGAACGACGTCGACAAGGCCTACGTGCGGGCCTTGAGGATCCTCATGGCGGGGAAGGGTTACCCCATGGTGGCCACGCACGACGATCGGATCATCTCGATCACCGAGCTGCTCGCCGACCGCTTCGGCCGCTCCTTCGGCGACTACGAGTACCAGATGCTGTACGGCATCCGGACCGACCGGCAGGAGGCCCTGGCGGCCGCCGGGCACACGGTCCGTGTCTACGTGCCCTACGGCGACGACTGGTACGGCTACTTCATGCGCCGCCTGGCCGAGCGCCCGGCCAACGTCGCCTTCTTCCTTCGTGCCCTTGGGGGTAAGTGATCATGGATGCCTTCACCAACGTCCCGGCTCCGGTCAACGAGCCGGTGTACGGCTACGCGCCCGGCAGCGCGGAGCGCACCGCGCTGGAGAACCGCATCAAGGAGCTGGCGGGCAACGCCATCGACCTGACGATGACGATCGACGGCGTGGAGAAGATGGGCGGCGGGGCGACGATCGACGTCGTGCAGCCGCACAACACGAGCAGCGTGCTGGGCCGTACCAACGACGCTACGGCCCAGGACGTGCAGTCCGCGATCGACGCCGCTCTCCGCGCGGCACCCGCCTGGCGGGCGCTGGCCTTCGACGAGCGCGCGGCGGTCTTCCTGAAGGCGGCCGACCTGCTGGCCGGGCCGTGGCGGCAGACGCTGAACGCCGCCACGGTCCTGGGCCAGTCGAAGTCGGCCCAGCAGGCGGAGATCGACGCCGCGTGCGAGCTGATCGACTTCCTGCGCTTCAACGTGCAGTACGCGCGCCAGCTCTACACCGAGCAGCCGATCTCCTCCCCCGGCGTGTGGAACCGCATGGAGTACCGGCCCCTCGAGGGCTTCGTGCTGGCCATCACGCCGTTCAACTTCACCGCCATCGCCGGCAACCTGCCCACCTCGGCCGCCCTCATGGGCAACGTCGTGGTGTGGAAGCCGTCGCCCACCCAGCAGTTCGCCGCGCACTTCACCATGCGCCTGCTGGAGGCCGCCGGCCTGCCGCCCGGTGTCATCAACCTGGTCACCGGCAACGGCACCGCCGTCTCCGAGGTCGCCATGACCCACCCGGAGCTGGCCGGCGTGCACTTCACCGGCTCCACCGCCACCTTCCAGCACCTGTGGCGCACGATCGGCGAGAACATCACCGGCTACAAGGGCTACCCGCGCCTGGTCGGCGAGACGGGCGGCAAGGACTTCGTGCTGGCCCACCCGTCGGCCGACCCCGCCGTCCTGACCACCGCCCTGATCCGCGGCGCCTTCGAGTACCAGGGCCAGAAGTGCTCGGCAGCCTCGCGCGCCTACGTCCCCCGCTCGCTCTGGTCGGCCATCAAGGACGAGCTGATCTCGACCGCCGAGTCGCTCGCCGTGGGCGACGTCGCCGCCGACCTGTCGACCTTCATGGGCGCCGTCATCGACGACCGCGCCTTCGCCAAGCACAAGGCCGCCATCGACCGGGCCCGCGCGACCGACGGCGTCGAGGTGCTCACCGGCTCCTACGACGACTCGACCGGCTACTTCGTCAAGCCGACGATCCTGCTGGGCCAGGACCCGACCGACGAGATCTTCGTCAAGGAGTACTTCGGGCCGATCCTGGGCGTGCACGTCTACGACGACGCGAACTTCGACGCCGTGCTCGATCAGATGGAGTCCGCCTCGCCGTACGCCCTGACCGGCTCGCTCATCGCGCAGGACCGGCACGCGATCGCCTCCGCCTCCGAACGGCTGCGGTTCGCGGCGGGCAACTACTACATCAACGACAAGCCCACCGGGGCCGTCGTCGGCCAGCAGCCGTTCGGCGGCGCCCGCGCCTCGGGCACCAACGACAAGGCGGGCTCGATCTTCAACCTGATCCGGTGGGTCAACGCCCGCACGATCAAGGAGACGTTCGTGCCCCCGACCGACCACCGTTACCCGCACATGGGCTGACGGCTCCCGGTCGTACGGCGGGCGGCACCGAGGGAGGGTGCCGCCCGCCGTCGTGCTTGAATGGACGCCCCCGATTCACGAGCGCGATGCGGAGCCACGGTGACAAGCCTCGACAAGAAGATCCTTCGCTGGTCGCTGGGCCTGGGCGCGGTCCTCCTCGTGGCCGGGATCGCGCTGCGCCCGGTCGACATCGACATCGCCACCGGGGTCATCCTCGCCGGCTGCGCGGGGCTGATCCTCGCCGGGGTGATCTGGGTCAACGAGCGCCCCTGGTCCAGGTGACAGGCGGACGAAGGGGGCGGCATCCGGTGAGGATGCCGCCCCCTTCGTCTGCAATGACCCGCTAGCGCCGGTCCTTGTGATCAGGGGTGATCGCGTCCTTGACGTTCTTGGCCGCGTCCTTGATCTTCTCCCCGGCCTGCTTGAGCTTGCTCTCGCCCTGCTGGGCCTTGCCCTCGGCCTCCAGACGCTCGTCACCGGTGGCCCGGCCGGCGCCCTCCTTGACCTTGCCCCCCAGCTCCTCGGCCTTGTTGTTCACCTTGTCGTCCAGGCCCATGATCTTCCTCCCTGTCCGGCGTCATGGACCCTTCAGCTATCCGGGAGCCGCGGCGGCAAACCCCTGGTGCTCAGAGCCGGCCGTGGTCCTTCAGGACGCGCCTGGACTGGGCGAAGAGCATGCCCACGTTGACCGTCTTGCGGCACACCACCACCGCGACCACGTCGTCGGCGCTGTCGAGGCGGAGGAACAGGTGGGCCAGGTTCTCGCTGTTGACGAGGATCTCCTGGAAGTAGTGGCGGTCGCTGACGATGCCGCGGCGCTCCTTGAAGATGTTCTCGATCATCGTCACGTTGCGGCCCTGGAAGAGCTCCAGCGTCGCCGCCGCCAGCATGTCGAGCACCTCCGGCGGGTGGGAGTCGACGGTCTCGACCGACATCAGCATGCCGGTCGACATGTCGATGACCCCGGTGGCGACGCAGTCGGGCACCTCCGTCCGCAGGTCCTTGACGAGGAGCCCGACCCGGTCGCTGAGGCTCAGCCCGGCGTTGGTGTCCGACTTGGAGGACATGTTCATCACGGTCCTTTCTCGTGTCCGCTCAGATGTCTGTGTGCGCGTGCGCCTTCTCGGCGGCGAGCAGGGTGCCGAGGCTCTCGACCGCGGCCTGCGCGTGCGCCCGGAATCCGGCCAGGTCCATCCCGCGGTCGCCCAGGACCACCATCAGCGCCGTGCTGCCGACGGGCCGCACGGCCAGGTAGCCGCTGCTGTACTCCAGGGTCGCCTGGCCGGGCACGCCCCGGTCCACCGCGGCGCCGCCGCCCGAGGCCAGGCCGAGGGTGGCCGCCGCCAGGGCGGCCAGCCGGTCCAGGTCGACCTCCTCGTCGGAGTCAGCCGCTATCAGCAGCCCGTCCCTGGTCGCGACGGCGACGTCGGTGACTCCCACCACCTGCTCGCGCAGGGCCCTCATCACCGCGATCAGCTCGCTGTCGTCGTCGGAAGCCACGAATCCTCCCACCAAGAACAAATGCCAAGAATGAACGGAGAACGGCTATTCCGGTCTCTCGTTCGGCTCGATATGCCCTTTTCCCGGATGGCGTATTCTCGCTTGAAAAGGGGGGCGAAAGGTGGCTTGTACAACCTCTGGGCGATTTATACCGCTCGCACCCCGGCTACGGCGCGGGAGCACGGCGGCGAGCACCTCAGGGGCCGCGTCGTCCCGCGGCGGATCCTCGCCCGGAGGTTCGGGCAGGCTCACCATCCCCTCGGCCAGCAGGCCCACGACCTCCATCGTCGTGACGTACAGCCCGCGGCCCAGGAGGAAGGCGATGTCGCGGCAGCTGCGCCTGCCGTTCACCTTCTCCAGGACCTCGCGGCGAGCCCGGTTGGCGCAGGCGGCGACCGGGCCCGCGAGCAGGGGCCGGTCGCCGAAGGGACAGATCGGCACCCGGCTCAGGGCCAGCGCCCGCAGGCGGCGCTCCGCCTCGCCCAGGAGCACGCCCGGCTCGACGCCGTGAGCCGGGTCCCAGCCGGCGGCCGGCTCCCCCTCGATCAGCTCGACGTCGTCGATCCGACCTGCCGCGACGGCGAACGCGCCGTCGAGCGTCACCATCGCCTGCATCGCGTGGAGCGTCGCCGGACCGACGGACGCACGCGCGAGCGACTCGGGGGCCAGCACTCCGGAGCCCGCCGCCCACTCCCCCTCGGTGATGCGGCCGGTGGCCAGCAGGATCGTCGCGACGCTCGGCGCGCCCGACGACTCGACGGCCATGACCGAACCGTCCCGCAGGTGGAAGACGCCACCGGGGTGGCCGGTCACGGTGAGCGTGCCGCTCAGGCGTTCCGCGGGGACCCTGGCCAGCGCCTGCAGCAGCTGCAGCGCGGCCGAGGAGCCGACGGGCACCGGTAAGCCGGAAGGGCTGGTCAACGCATTTACCATTCTCAGAACGCCCGAAAATTGGAGCCCCCGATCAACCGGAAATTTCCGGTATCACGGGAAATATCCAATCGGCTTCTTCGCCGGGCGGTCAACCACTTTCCCAATAAAGCCGAAAATTGAATGTATTTCGCATTTCCCGATGGCTCTACTCCTCTGTCAGGGTGACCACCGTTCCCGTCGTGCGGGCGAGCTCGGCGGCCCAGACCACGCGGTGGCTGGCCAGGCTCGACACCGCGTCCGAGGAGATGAGGCT
The DNA here is from genome assembly GCF_044456985.1 of Nonomuraea sp. NPDC050663. Taxonomy (NCBI): domain Bacteria; kingdom Bacillati; phylum Actinomycetota; class Actinomycetes; order Streptosporangiales; family Streptosporangiaceae; genus Nonomuraea; species Nonomuraea sp. NPDC050663. The sequence goes on along the minus strand of NZ_JBITGL010000022.1, from coordinate 92,071 downwards.
CGGATCGCCCCCCGCCACCGCGGCGAGGAAGGCGGCGGTGAGCGCCTCGTCGCCGCCGCCGTGGCCGTCGGCGGCGCTGTGCCCGGCGGCGAGACTGGCGTCGATGAGCTCCTCCTCCCCCGTGCGGAAGTCGACCAGGCGCAGCGTCCGGCCGTCGCCGTCGAGGTAGCCGTGCGTGCCCAGCAACCGGGTGCGGCGGTGCTCCATCGGCGTGAAGGCGGCCATCGTGAAGGAGCACGTGGTGCCGTCGGGGAACTCCATGGTGACCACCTGGTGGTCGACCACGTCGTTGTCGGTGGCGTAGACGCAGCGGCCGTACGGCCCGGTGCGCAGCGCGTCGAGCACGCCCTCCAGGTCGCGCCGCTCGGTGAGCGCTCCGAGCGGCCAGAACTCCTTGGCCGGGTCGCCCAGGCAGCCGAGGTAGAGGCGCTTGGCGGAGTACGGGCAGGTGGGCTCGATCGAGCAGTCGAGGCACCGGTCGGCGGCGCCCTCGGGCCGTTCCTCCGGGCGGAAGTGGGTGAGGTTGCCGAAGGAGCTCACGCGGGCGGGCAACTGCCCGGTCAGGTAGATCAGCCAGTCGATGTCGTGGCAGGCCTTGGTGAGCAGCATCGGCGCCGAGGTCTCCTGGCTGCGCCAGTGGCCGCGCACGAACGAGTGGGCGTGGTGCCACCAGCCGACCGGCTCCAGGTGCTGCACGTTGATGAGCCGTCCGATGCGGCCCTCGTCGAGCAGTTGCTTGAGCAGCCGCGTGTAGGGCGTGTAGCGCAGCACGTGGCAGACGGCGAGCATGATGCGGTTGCGTTGCGCGGCGTCGGCGATCTGCATCGCCTCGTCCTCGCTGGTGGCCATCGGTTTCTCCAGGAGAATGTGATAACCGAGGTCGGCCAGCCGGATCGCGGGCGCGGTGTGCATGCGGTCCTGGGTGGCGACGATGGCCGCCTCCGCCAGGCGTCCGGCCGCGGCCAGGTCGGCCCAGTCGGCGAAGACCCGCTCGGGCGGCACGCCGAATTCCTCGGCCACCGCCCGCCTGCGATCCGGGTCGGGTTCGGCGATCGCGATCACGCGTCCGCTCCTGGCAGCGACCGCGTGACGCGCGTACGACTGACCGCGCAAACCGGCGCCGACGAGGGCTAGAGTCACACCGGACATGGGATCCTTCCGCCATGATTATTCAGGATTCCATCATTATTAGGGTCTGATCGAGCAAGGCTCAAGGGGGAAGCGGTGACCGAGGAACTCAGCGGCGGCGATCTGCACCGGCTGCGACAGCTCAACGCGCTGACGGTGATGCGCACCCTGCGCGGCGGGTCCGCGCTGACCTTGACGGAACTGGCGCAGCGTACGGGCCTGTCGCGCGCCTCGACCGAGGACGTCGTGCGCGACCTGCTCGAACGCGGCTGGGTGGCCGAGGCGGAGCTCAAGGTCGGCACCGTCGGCAGGCCCGCGCGCCGGTACCGCTTCCGCGCCGACGCCGGGCGGGTGCTCGGCGTCGACATCGGCGGGCACAAGGTGCTGGCGCTGCTGTCCGACCTCGACGGCGAGGTGCTGCACAGCGAGCGCGTGGGCGTCGATCCGTCGATGGGGCGCATGGAGCGCCTGGCCGCGGTCGACCGGGCCATCGCCGGGGCGCTGGCCGGGGCGGGGGTCTCCACCGCCGACGTGTGGGCGACGGGGGTGGCCACGACCGGGCTGGTCGACGGCACCGGGCGGGTGATGTTGTCGGAGGCGCTGCCCGAGTGGACCGGGGTGGACGTGGCCGCGCACGTCTCGCGCCGGGTCTCCGGTCCCGTGCTGGTCGAGAACGACAGCAAGCTGGCGGCGCTGGCCGAGTCGTGGCGGGGCGTGGCGCGCTACGCCAAGGACGTGGTGTTCCTGCTCGCCGGGTTGCGCACGGGCGCCGGCCTGATCATCGACGGCAAGCTGCACCGCGGTTTCGGCAACGCGGCGGGCGAGATAGGGGCGTTGCCGCAGGTGGGATGGATCAGGGCCCAGGAGCACCTGAAGGCCTGGACGCCCGGCCCCGGAGCCGCGAACATCTTCCAGGCCGCGCGCGACGGCGACCGCAAGGCCGTCTCCGCGATCCGCCGCTACGTCAAGGACATCGCCGTCGGCGCCTCCGCTCTCGTGCTGACCCTCGACCCCGAACTGGTCGTCGTCGGCGGCGGATTCTCGCGCTCGGCCGACCTGATCCTGGGCACGCTGCGCGCGGAACTCGACAGAAGATGCATCAGGACTCCCGAAGTCCGCGCCTCCGCGCTCGCCGACGAGGGCGTCGCACTGGGCGCTCTTCGCCTGGCTCTCGACCACGTCGACGCAGCTCTGAACCGCCCTGGTGAGCTGGCGGCCCCCTCCAGCTTCCTCGCGTGACCGAATCGAGGCTTGACTTAATTTCCCTGGAATCCATGATTATCCCAAGGTTTTGGGCACTCATAGGAGGCCGGGAATGCGGAAGTGGACGCGCGTCGGCGCGGGAGTCTTCGGGGCGATCGTGGCCCTGTCAGCCTGTTCGAGCGGGACGGAGAGCGGGGCGGGGAACCAGGCCCCCAAGGAGGCGAGCGGGCCGGTCACCCTGTCCTACGCGGTGTGGGACGCCAACCAGAAGCCCGTGATGGAGGAGCTGGCGGCGGAGTTCTCCAAGGCCAACCCGGCCGTCAAGGTCCAGGTCCAGCTCACCCCGTGGGCCGACTACTGGACCAAGCTCAAGGCGGCGGCCACCGGCGGCGCCGCCCCCGACGTCTTCTGGATGAACGGCCCGAACTTCCAGCTCTACGCCTCGAACGGGGTGATCAAGCCGATCGAGGAGCAGGTCGACGCGTCGGTCTACCCCAAGCCGCTGGTCGATCTCTACACCTACGAGGGCAAGCTGTACGGCCTGCCCAAGGACATGGACACCATCGGCGTCTGGTACAACAAGACCCTCTTCGACGGCGCCGGCGTGCCGTACCCGAAGGACGGCTGGACCTGGACCGACTTCCAGCAGGCGGCCGCCAAGCTGACCGACGCCGGCAAGGGCGTCTACGGCACCGCCGCCCAGCTGGGCAGCTTCCAGGAGTACCAGTACAACACGATCACCCAGGCCGGCGGCTTCGTGATCTCGCCCGACGGCAGGAAGTCGGGCTACGACGACCCCAAGACCATCGCCGGGCTGAAGTTCTGGACCGACCTCATCGCGGCCAAGCACTCCCCCGACCTCAAGACCATGACCGACACCACCCCGCTGCAGCTGTTCGAGGCGGGCAAGATCGCCATGTACTGGGGCGGGAGCTGGAACGTCACCGAGTTCTCCGGCAACGACTACACCAAGGACAAGGTCGACGTCGCGCCGCTGCCCAAGGGTGAGAAGCAGGCGACCATCATCCACGGCGTGGCCAACGTGATGTCGGCCAAGACCGCGCACCCCGCCGAGGCGTGGGCGTTCGTGAAGTTCCTCGGCTCCAAGCAGGCCGCCGAGCTGCTGGGCAAGAAGGGCCCGATCCCCGCCTACACCGGCACCCAGGGCGACTGGGTGGGCGCGCACCCCGAGTTCAAGCTGCAGACCTTCCTCGACGCGGTCTCCTACGCCGCGCCGTTCCCGGTCTCCAAGAACACCGCGGCGTGGAACGAGGCCGAGCTGACCCAGCTCACCAAGGCCTGGACCGGGGAGGTGCCCGTCGAGCAGGCGGCCGCCACGCTGGCCACCGCGATGAACGACCTGCTCGCCAAGGAATGACATGACCCTCACCACCACCCGATCGGGCGCCGCGCACGCGGCGCCCGAGAAGGGGCAGGACAGGAGCCGCCGCTCCGAGGCGCTGTGGGGGCTGGCCTTCATCGCGCCCACCGGGCTCGGCCTGGCCGTCTTCTACCTGTGGCCGGTGCTGCAGACCGCCTACTTCTCCCTCACCGAGTGGGGCGCGTTCGGCGGCCACACCTGGACCGGCTTCGACAACTACCTGCGGCTGGTCCAGGATCCCGAAGTCGGCCAGGCGCTGCGCAACACGCTGCTCTACACCGCGCTCGGCCTGGCAGCCATCCCGCTCGCGATCGTCTTCGCCGCGCTGCTCAACGTGAAGGGCCTGCGCGGCGTGGGCGCCTACCGCACGCTGTTCTTCCTGCCCGTGGTCACCATGCCGGTGGCGATCGCCATGGTGTGGCGCTGGCTCTACAACGGCGACTACGGCCTGATCAACCACCTGCTGGCGCTGGTGGGCCTCGACGGGCCCAACTGGGTGTCGGACCCGGCGACCGCGCTGTACGCGCTGGTCGTCGTGGGGGTGTGGAGCAGTCTCGGCTACAACCTGATCATCTTCCTGGCGGGCATGCAGGCCATCCCGAAGGAGTACTACGAGGCGGCGGCGATCGACGGCGCCGGGCCGATCAGGCAGTTCTTCAAGGTGACGGTCCCGCTGCTGTCGCCGACCGCCTTCTTCGTCTCGGTGGTGTCGGTGATCGGCTCGCTGCAGCTGTTCGACCTGGTCTACGTGATGAGCGGCTCCGGCGCCGCGGCGCGGGCCAACCCGGCCTTCCCGCGGCTCCAGACGGTCGTGCAGCTCTTCTACGACCGCGCGTTCGTCACCAACGACCGCGGCTACGCGGCGGCGGTCGTCATGATGCTCCTGGTGATCATCATCGCGCTGACCGCCCTGCAGTTCCGGCTCCAGCGCAGGTGGGTGCACTATGGCTAAGCGTGTTCACGCGGTCCTGATCCCGGCCGCGCTGGTGATGGTCGCGCCGTTCGCCTGGCAGATCGTCACCTCGCTCAAGACGCTCAGCGAGGCCACCCAGGTGCCGCCCAGCCTGCTGCCGAGCGGCCGGTGGCAGAACTACGGGCGCATGTTCGACCTGCTGCCCTTCGGCGACCAGTTCCTCAACACCGTCCTCATGGCGGTGGGCCGTACGGCGGGGCAGGTGCTGTTGTGCTCGATGGCCGCCTACGCCTTCGCCCGGCTGCGCTTCCCGTTCAAGAACGTCATCTTCGGGGTGTTCCTGTCGGTGCTGATGGTGCCCCCGCAGCTGTTCGTCATCCCGCAGTACCAGATCATGGCCGACCTCGGCTGGCTCAACAGCCTCCAGGCGCTGATCGTGCCCGGCCTGTTCAGCGCGTTCGGCGTCTTCCTGCTGCGGCAGTTCTTCATGAGCCTGCCGAAGGAACTGGAGGAGGCCGCCCGCCTCGACGGCGCGGGACCGGTGCGCGTGTACTGGTCGATCATGCTGCCGCTGGCCCGTCCCGGCCTGGTCGCGCTGGCGGTGCTGGTGCTGCTGTGGTCGTGGAACGACCTGTTCTGGCCGCTGGTGGTCAACACCGACCCCGAGAAGATGACCCTTTCCGCGGGTCTGGCCTCGCTGCAGGGCCAGTTCCAGACCGACTACCCCGTGCTGATGGCCGGCTCGCTGCTGGCCTCGCTGCCGGTCATCGCCGTCTTCGTGTTCCTGCAACGCCAGTTCATCCAGGGCATCGCCCACACCGGAATCAAGGGCTGAAATGTTAGGGAAAATCATGCTGGCCGTCTCCGTCGCGAGCGGCCAGGGAATCGCCGTGCCCGCCTACTTCTACCCGGGCCCGCTCTGGGACCAGCTCGACCAGGCCTCCGTCGTGGTGGCCAACCCCTTCTCCGGCCCCGGCAAGGACTTCGACCCCAACTACGCCGCCGCCATCCGCCGGGCCCGCGACAAGGGCGTCACCGTGCTCGGCTACGTCGCCACCGGCTACCTCGGCAGCACCGGGCGCGCCACCCGGCTGGGCGAGACCACCGACGCCGCGTGGCTGGCCCAGGCGCAGCAGGACGTGGCGACCTGGTACCGGCTGTACGGCGAGCACGGCCTGGGCGGCGTCTTCCTCGACGAGGTGCAGAACGTCTGCCAGCACGCCGGGACCTACCGCTGGCTCGACCGCTCGGTCAAGAGCCTGAACCGGGGCGCGTTCACCGTCATCAACCCGGGCATCGGCACCGAGGAGTGCTACGCCGACATCGGCGACGTGAGCCTCACCTTCGAGGGCACCTACGAGACCTACCGGACCTGGCAGCCGCCGGACTGGCACCGCGGCAGGGATCCCCGCAGGTTCTGGCACCTCGTGCACGCCACCTCGACGGCCGAGCAGATGGCCGAGGCGATGCGCCTGGGCAAGGAGCGCGGGGCGGGCTTCATCTACGTCACGCCCGACGTGCTGGCCAACCCGTGGGACACGCTGCCCGACTACTGGGAGTCCGAGCTGGCCGCCGCCCGCTCCACCGACACCCGGCCGCCCGGCCGCCCGCTCGCGCCGGTGGCGCTCTCGCGCGGCTCCACCTCGCTGACGCTGGCCTGGCCTCCTGTGCGTGACGCCGTCGGCTACGACGTCTACGTCGACGGCGTGCGCGTCACCGGAACGGCCGGCCGTACGCCTGCCGCCACCGTGCGGGACCTGCCGCCGGGCGCCCGGCACACCGTGGCCGTGCGCGCCCGCGACGCGGCGGGCAACACCTCCGAGCTGGGCCGCGCCGTCCAGATCTCCACCCGCGCGGCCGACCCGGCGGCGCCCGCCTCGCCCGCGAACCTGCGCCCGACCCAGGTCAAGGTCGCGAGCGTGAGGCTGGCCTGGGACGCGGTGCCCGACGCGGCCTCCTACGACGTGGCGCTCGACGGCCGCACCCTGCTGCGGCTGCCCGCGGGCACGACGGAGATCCCGGTCAGCGGGTTGACGCCGGGCGGGACGTACGCCTTCACCGTCACCGCGCGCGACGCCAGCGGCAACCTGTCGCCGGCCGCCGGGCCGCTCACGGTGACCACGCCGCTGCCCAGCGGCGAGCCGATCACCGACGCCTCCGGCTCGATCGAGGGCGACACCGTCACCTACCGCGCGCAGTACACGCTGCCCTTCGACTTCCACCACGTGTACGTGGACGTCGACGCCGACGCCGCCACCGGCTTCGGGGTCCAGGGCATCGGCGCCGACTACCTGATCGAGAACGGCTGGTACTACCGGCACACCGGCACCGGATGGAACTGGACGCCCGTCGAAGGGCCGAGCCCGCTGGTCTCCTCCGCCGACGACCTGTACGTCTGGCGGGTCCCGCGCGGCGACGCGGGACCGCACCGCGTGCTCTTCCACGGCTCCGGCAGCTCGCCCGAGGCCTACAGCGCGATCGTCGAGGTGGGGTAGCGCATGTTATCGAGGCTGCTGTTGTCCATGGCCCTCCTGCTGCCCTTACCCGCGGCGCAGAGCACCGCCGGCGCCGCCTTCTACGGCAAGGTGCCGACGCTCAGCGCCAACAGCCGGACCGCCTTCTGGTACGGCCAGCTCGACCAGGCCAAGCTCACCCAGCTCAAGGGCTACGACCTGGTGGTGCTCGAACCCACCCTGCGCGTGCTGAACGTGACGCGCGACGAGTTCTACTTCGAGTCGGTGACCAGCTCGCAGGTGCAGGAGATCAAGCGCGGCCTCGACGGCGTGATGGGCAACGCCGACGACGTCATCGTGCTCGGCTACCTGTCGATCGGCGAGATGCTGCCGACGATCATCCCCGGCTCGTCGGGGCACCTGAGCGTCGCCAAGGGCATCGAGATGGGGCTGCTCCCGGCGGGCTACGGCGGCCCGTCGGGGCCGGTGCACGGGCCCAACCCGTGGAACTACGACGCCTCGGGCCGCTACCTCGACGTCGAGGGCGGCGCCACGCCGGACGGGACCTACGACGCCTCCTTCCCCTCCTGGGAGCAGCGCCTGAGGTGGGGCAACAAGGGCGTCATGCCCTGGTACCTGGATCAGCAGGGCACGTGGGTGGCCGACGCCCGCTACCCCTACGGCGGGTACTGGAGGAACGGCGACGGCGTGGTCGACGTCAACAAGACCTACGGCGGCGGCTACGTCAACGGCGGCGACCCGGCCTGGCAGACGTTCGTCACCTACCAGACCGACAAGATCGTCAACGACGGCGGCTACGACGGCGTCTTCCTCGACACCGTCGACACGCCCGACCCGATCGGCGGGGCGGGGCCCTCGGTGTCGTGGGGCCCGCGCGGCAACTTCGGCTTCACCGCCGAGGGCATGGTCGAGCTGGTGGAGAAGATCAAGGCCGTCGACCCGTCGAAGGTGGTCGCGGCCAACCGGGGCTACTGGTACTTCAACCCCGACGAGGGAACCTCGCAGTTCGCGGCGCGCTACCGGCGCGCGATCAACGTCTTCGTCACCGAGTCGTGGTACTACAACGCCTACATTCCCGGCTTCTACGACACCAGCCCCGGCTACGCGGACAACTGGAACACCGACCGCGCGTCGGCGACCTACCGGCACCGCGACAACTTCGGCGGCTTCTGGAAGGACTACGTCAACGCCCAGGCCGGCGCCGCCGACGGGTTCAACGTCGTCATCATCGACTTCCGCGTGCCGTCCGGCGGGACCCACAAGTGGATGAACGAGGTGGTCGCCAACAGCGGCTACCTGGCCTACGACGTCAGCGGGGCCACCCACTTCAACTCCGCGATCTACGACGACGCCAAGAACTGGCTCGACGCGCAGGGCCGTGCCGCGCCGTCGCAGGCCGGGGTGCACCCGAGCGGGGGCTTCGCCGCCGACGGCTCCTTCGGCGAGTGGTCGGGCGAGACTCCGATTTTCAACGACCCGGCCGGGGCCAACGGCAAGGGCATCACGAAGGTGTTCGCCCGGTTCGCGGGCGACCGGTTCCTGCTGATGGTCGAGGCCAAACAGGCGCTCAGCCTGGCCCAGGAGATGATCTACTTCGACGTCGATAAGGACGGGCCGTCGGGGTGGCAGCCGTGGTGGCCGACCTCGCCCGACGCGCGCGTCTACCTGGAGTCGCTGCACCAGGCCTACCTGCTGCCGCACGTGGCCGGGCAGGGCGACGTGTTCCGCTTCTCCAGCGCGGGCGCGCCCGGCAACCGGGGCTGGCCGGTGCGGGTCGCCCAGGCGGGCAACCGGGCGGAGCTGGAGTTCGCGCGCGAGCACGTCTTCCCCTCGTCGATGGCGGGGCGGGAGATCTGGACGTGGTTCCGGGTGGCGAACTTCGGCGGTTCGTCGGTGAGGTTCACGGTGCCGGGAACCGTCCCCACGCCCACTCCGACTCCCACGCCCACGCCGACACCCACCGTCACACCGACACCCACCCCGACCCCGACACCCACGCCGACCCCGACCCCGACTCCCACGCCGACCCCTGGCGCCGGTTTCACGATCGACGGCAACGCCTCCGACTGGTCGGCCGTGCCCCCGCTGCTGACCGGGACCGCGGGCGTGCACACCCTCAAGGCCGCCACCGACGGCGTCAAGCTCTACCTGCTCGCCCAGGGCAGCGGCCTCAACGTGCTCGAGCAGTTCTTCCTCGACACCGACCACGACCCCGCCACCGGCTACAACGCCGGAGGCTGGAGCAACCCCTCGGGCGCCGAATGGATGCTCGAGAACGCCAACCTCTACCGGCACGGCGGCTCCGGCTGGTCGTGGAGCCCGCGCGGTCAGGTCCCCTTCGCCCGCAACGACACCGTCGTCGAGGCGGCCATACCGCTCAGCACCCTGGGCGCGGGTCAAAGGCTCAGGATCGGCTTCATCAAGAACAACCACCCCGCGGACCGGCTGCCCGCCGCGTCCGGCACGCTCGCCTCCTTCACCCTCTCCTAGGAGCTACCGCGATGCGTCTGATCCTCGCGTTGTTGCTGGCCATCACCGGCGGCACGGCCACCAACACCGCCACCACCGTGACCTACCAGTTCTCCTACACCGGCGCCCCGGCCTACACGCGCGTCTACGTCGACACCGACCGCAACGCCGCCACCGGCTTCGCCCAGGGCGGCGTCGGCGCCGACTACCTGCTGGAGAACGCCACCCTCTACCGGCACAACGGCGGCGGCTGGAGCTGGACCACCGTCAAGACCGTCACCCACAGCGCCACCGGCGGCACCGCCCGCTGGACCGTCGACCGCGCCGACCTCGGCGAGGGCGCCACGCCCAACGACGCCGACCTGGTCTTCCAGACCGAGGCGCCGCTGGACACCTCCGCCAAGCTCACCCACGTCTACTCGGGCGGAGGAGGAGGCGGCACGGGCACGACCGTCACCTACACCCCGACCACCGCGACGTTCGCCAACCCCGACCGCGGCTTCTACCACCACACCGGAGACTGCGACAAGAACGACTTCTCCCAGGCCACCCTGCAGGACTACCGGGTCAACCAGCACATCTCGCTGGTGATGTGCGTGTTCTACCTGGCCGAGTATCGCAACGCCCCCATCGGCCAGGCGGCGCTCGACCAGCTCCAGCAGCAGCTGGCCACCGTGCGCGCGGCGGGGCTGAAGATGATCCTGCGCTTCGCCTACACCGCCGCCACCGACGGCGCCGACGCGCCCAGGGACCGCGTGCTGGCCCACCTCGACCAGCTCCGGCCGATCCTGCAGGCCAACGCCGACGTCATCCACGTCATGCAGGCGGGCTTCATCGGCGCCTGGGGCGAGTGGTACTACACGCAGAACTTCGGCAACGCCGGCGTCGTCAGCGCCACCGACTGGGCCAACCGCAAGGCCGTCACCGACAAGCTGCTGAGCGTCCTGCCCGCGAGCCGTACGGTGCAGCTGCGCACGCCCGCGATCAAGCGCACCATGTACGGCACGGCCGCGCTGACCCCCGGCCAGGCGCACAACGGCAGCGCGGCGGCCAGGCTTGGGCACCACAACGACTGCTTCCTGGCCAGCCCCGACGACTACGGCACCTACACCAACCCCGCCGTGGAGTACCCCTACCTGGAGGCCGAGACCGCCTACACCTCGATGGGCGGCGAGACGTGCAACCCCAACCCGCCTCGCTCCGACTGCCCCACGGCGCTCAGCGAGATGTCGCGCTTCCACTGGACCTACCTGAACACCGACTACCACACCGGCGTGCTGGCGAGCTGGTCGAGCTGCATGGCCGACGTCACCCGCAAGCTCGGCTACCGGCTGGCGCTGCAGAGCGGCACCTATCCGGCGACGGCGGCCAGGGGCGGCGCGCTGCCCGTGGCCATCACGATCAGGAACGAGGGCTGGGCCGCACCGGTCAACCCGCGCGGCCTGGACCTGGTGCTGCGCGGCAGCGGCGGGACCTACCGGCTGCCCCTGGGCGCCGACCCGCGCACCTGGCTCGGCGGCACGACCACGACGGTCGCGCGCACGCTGACGGTGCCGGCGTCGATCCCCGCCGGTTCGTACACGCTGCTGCTGTCGCTGCCGGACCCGCAGCTCGGCTCCCGGCCGGACTATGCCATCCGCCTGGCCAACACCGGCACGTGGGAGGCGGGCACCGGCCTCAACAGCCTGCTGCACACCATCACGGTCAGCTGACCGCGCTGCCCCGCTTCACCTGGCTGTAGTCGACCTCCGGCAACCGGGTGACGCTGCTCGCGCCGACCTGCAGGTAGGTCAGCTCGGGCGGCTCACCCGCGATCGGGGGCACGGCCAGGCTCGCCTGCCAGCCCTGGCGCCCGTCGGTCTCGAACGGGCGCCAGGCCAGCAGGAAGGCGGGGTGCCCGCTGTAGAGCACCAGGGGCGGCAGGCGCAGCGGCTCGGCGCCGTCCCTGGGCACCCCGGTGTAGTCGGCGCCCGGCAGGCTGGCGAAGTCGGCGGCCGGGGCCCAGCGGTAGTTGTGCCCGTGGACGAGCTCGCCGCGCACGTCGCGGCTGGACTGCGGGATGGCCAGCCGGCCCTCCCATGACTCCTCGCGGCGCCAGGCGAGCAGGAACGCGGGGGTGTTGCCCTGGAAGAGAACCAGGGGCGGCATCTGTAACGGTTCCACGGGCAGGAGATTAATCTGCACCACCGACAAATCCTTCGGTGTTGAGCAGCACCACCGTGGCATCCGGTCCGAGGTCGAGCCGCCGCCGGGCCGCGCGCAGCCCCGCCAGGGCCGCCGCGCCGCACGGGCCGGCCGAGATCCCGAGCGCGCCCAGGTCGCGCACCGCCCGCAGGCTGTCGTCCTCGCCGACCGCGACCGCGGCGTCCAGCCCGTCCCGAAGGTAGGGCCAGGCCAGGCTGGAGACGGTGCCGCAGTTGAGCCCGGTCATCACGGTGAAGCCGGTCTCCACGGTGACGGGCTCGCCCGCCAGCAGGCTGGCCAGCACGCAGGCGGCCGATTCCGGCTCGACCGTCATGAGCGCGGTGCGTCCGGGGCGGCCCCGGTAGTGGGTGACGGCGGCCTGGGTCAGGGAGCCGACCCCGGCCGGGACCACGACGAGGTCGGGCTCCCCGACCTCGTCGTCGATCTCGGAGAACAACGTCGAGTAGCCCTCGACGATCCAGCCGGGGATCTCCTCGTAGCCGGGCCAGGCGGTGTCCTGGACGACCACGGCGCCCTCGACCCCGGCCGCCTGCCGTACCGCCTCGTCGTAGGAGCCGTCAGCGCGCCGCACCGTGGCGCCCTCGCCCTCGATGGCGGCGACGGCCTCCTCGGGCACCCCGCCGGGGATGAGGATCTCGGCGGTGTGGCCGAGCAGGCGGGCCATGCGGGCGACCGCGCGGCCGTGGTTGCCGTCGGTGGCGGTCACCAGGTGCGCCCGGCTTCCGGCGGGCACGGCGCGGTGGATGGCCCATGAGGCGCCGAGCACCTTGAAGGCGGGCAGGCCCAGGCGCTGCGACTCGTCCTTGACCAGCACCCGGCCCAGGCCCAGTTCGGCGGCTATCGCGGGCACGCCGGTCAGCGGGGTGGGCGCGTATCCGGGCAGGCTCCGGTGGAAGTCGCGCACGCCGGCGGGTGCGGGCTCGCACCTCCAGTCACGGGCGTCAGGGCGGACGTACACCGTCCCAGGGTGACATAGGTTGGTCCCCAAGCGCCCCTTAGGTTAGCTTTGCCTAAGTTCAACCCTTTCGTGAAGGAGTCCGTGTGCTGCGGCAGGCGATCGGCGGCCAGCGGGGCGCCGTCATTCTCGGCGCGTTCCTGCTGGCCCTCCACCAGGCCACGGAGGCGCTGATCCCGGTCCTGATCGGCGTCATGATCGACGAGACCGAGCTGTCGTCGCTGCTGTCGTGGCTGGGCGTGCTGGCCGGCGTCTACGTCGTGCTGTCCTTCAGCTACCGCTTCGGCGGGCGCATCGCCGAGGGTTCGGCCGAGCGTGCCGCCCACGATTTGCGCCTGCGGGTGGTGCGCCGGGTGCTGCACGCGGGCGGCGGCGCCGAGGACGGCAGGCTGCCCGGCGCCCTGACCACCATCGCCACCGAGGACGTGCGGCGCGCGGGCGCGGTCAACCTGGTCGTCGCGGTGGCCGCGGCGGGACTGTCCGGTCTGGCCGTCGGCACCGTCGTGCTGCTCAACACCTCGCTGCCGCTCGGCCTGCTGGTCCTGCTCGGCACACCCGCCCTGGCCTGGCTCGGCCACCTGCTGGCCAAACCGCTGGAGCGGCGCAGCTCCACCGAGCAGGAACGCGCCGCCCACGCCTCGGGCGTCGCCGCCGACCTGGTCGCCGGGCTGCGCGTGCTCAAGGGCATCGGCGCCGAACAGGCCGCCGTCGCCCGCTACCGGCGCACCAGCCGCGACTCGCTCGCCGCGACCATGCGCGCCGCGCGCGCCCAGGCGCTGCAGAACGGCATGGTGCTCGCGCTGACCGGGCTCTTCGTCGCGCTCGTCGCCTACATCGGCGCCCGCCTGGCCCAGGAAGGCACCATCAGCCTGGGCCAGCTGGTCTCGTGCGTGGGCCTCGCCCTGTTCCTGATGGGGCCGCTGCACCTGCTGGCCTGGGTCAACAGCGAGCTGGCGCAGGCGCGCGCCTCCGCCGCCCGCGTCGCCGAGGTCCTCGCGGCCCCGCCCGCCGTCGCCGCGGGGTCCGCCCCGCCGCCCTCCCCCGTCCAGGGCTCCGTACGGCTGCGCGGCGTGCGTCTGGGCGGCCTCGACGGCCTCGATCTCGAGGTACGGCCCGGCGAACTGCTCGGCGTGGTCGCCCCCGATCCGGCGGCGGCGTCAGCGCTGCTGCACTGCCTGGGACGCTCGGCCGACCCCCTCGGCGGCGTCGTCGAGCTGGACGGCGTCGACCTCACCGGCGTCGACCCGGCGGCCCTGCGCGAAGCGATCCTGGTGGCCGCGCACGACGCCGACCTGTTCGAGGGCACCGTGACGGAGAACCTGGGCGCCCACTCCCCCGTCGCGCTCACCGCCTCGGGCGCCGACGAGGTCCTCGACTCCCTCCCCGAAGGCGGGCAGAGCCTGGTCGGCGAGCGCGGCAACAGCCTGTCGGGCGGGCAGCGCCAGCGCGTCGCGCTCGCCCGCGCCCTGGCCGCCGACCGCCCGGTCCTGGTGCTGCACGAGCCCACCACCGCCGTGGACGCCGTCACCGAGGCCCGCATCGCCGCCGGACTGCGAGAAGCGCGCCCCGGCCGCACCACCATCCTGGTCACGACCAGCCCCGCCCTGCTGGCGGCGGCCGACCGGGTCGTCCTGGTCGACGGCGGGCGCGTGGCCGCCGACGCCACCCACGCCGAACTGGTCCACGAGAGCGACACCTACCGGACGGCGGTGCTGGCATGAGTGCCCCCGAGCGTCACCTGCTGCCCGTCGCCACCCCGGCGCGCACCCGCTCCGCCGTACGCGAGCTGGTCAGGCCGCACCGCCGCCTGGCCGTGTACGGCTTCGGCGTCATGGTCGTCGCCACCGCGACGGGACTGGCCACCCAGCCGCTGCTCGGCTGGGTCATCGACCTGGTCGCCGCGGGCGAGGGCGCGCTGCTGCCGCCGATCGCGCTGCTGGTCGTGGTCGCCCTGGCCGCGGGCGCGCTGACCGCGCTCGGCCTGGCCAAGGTCGCCCAGCTGGGCGAGACCGTCCTGGCCGAGCTGCGCGAGCACTTCGTCGCGCGGGCTCTGACGCTGCCCCTGGAGCAGGTGGAGCGGGCGGGCTCCGGCGACCTGACCGCGCGGGTCACCGCCGACGTCAGCAGGGTCGCCGACGCGGTGCGCAGCGCGCTGCCCGAGCTGGCCCGCTCGGCGCTCACGATCGTGCTCACGCTCGGCGCGCTCGCCCTGGTCGACTGGCGTTTCTTCGTGGCGGCGCTGATCGCCGTGCCGGTGCAGGTGCTGACCGCCCGCTGGTACGTCCGCCACGCCGTACCCCTGTACGCCGCCCAGCGGGTCGCGGCGGGGGCCCAGCAGCAGCAGTTGCTGGAGACCATCGGCGGCGCGCCGACGGTCCGCGCGTTCCTGCGCCACGACGAGCACCTCGGCCGGGTCGAGAACCGCTCGCTCGCGGCGGTCGAGCTGACCATGCGCGGGCTTCGCCTGGCGATGGGCTTCTACAGCCGCCTGCACATCGCCGAGTACGCCGGTCTGGCGGCCGTCCTCATCACCGGCTTCCTGCTGGTCCGCAACGGCCAGGCCTCGATCGGCGAGGCGACGGCCGCCGCACTCTACTTCCACAGCCTCTTCGGACCGGTCAACACGGCGCTGGCGCTGCTCGACGACGCCCAGTCGGCGACCGCGGCGCTGGCCCGCCTGGTCGGCGTCACCGACCTGCCGCTCCCGGCGCCCGCCGCCCACGTCGAGCCCTCGGGCGAGGCCGCCGTCGAGGTGCGCGGCCTCGGCCACGCCTACGTCACGGGACGTCCCGTCCTGCACGACGTCGACCTGGTCGTGGCCGGCGGCGAACGCGTCGCCCTGGTCGGCGCGAGCGGCGCGGGCAAGACCACCCTGGCCAAGCTGATCTCCGGCCTGCACACCCCGACCGGCGGCAAGGTCGCCGCGCGCGGCGTCGGCATGGTCACCCAGGAGGTCCACGTGTTCGCCGGGCCGCTCGCCGAGGACCTGCGCCTGGCCAGGCCCGAGGCCACCGACGACGAGCTGCGCCGGGCGCTGTCGCTGGTCGACGCGCTGGACTGGGCGCTGGCCCTGCCCGACGGCCTGTCCACCGTCGTCGGGGAGGGCGGCCACCGCCTGACCCCCGCCCAGCGCCAGCAGCTCGCCCTGGCCCGCCTGGTGCTGGCCGACCCCGAGGTCGCCGTGCTCGACGAGGCGACCGCCGAGGCGGGCAGCGCCGGTGCGCGCGTGCTCGAACGCGCCATCGACCAGGCGTCGGCCGGCCGTACGACGCTCGTCGTCGCCCACCGCCTCACCCAGGCCGCCTCGGCGGACCGGATCGTGGTCATGGACGGCGGCCGGGTCGTCGAGACCGGCACCCACGCCGAGCTCCTGACCGCGGGCGGCCGCTACGCGGCGTTGTGGCGCGCCTGGTCGGACGGGCGTTCCTGAGGGGACGGGCGCCGTTCCGGGGACGGGCGCCGTTCCCGGAACGGCTCCGGCGACAATTCCGATTGATCGCCCGTCACGGCCGATGTCACCATTTCGCCATGACCAACGACGAGATGCGCATGATCGAGGAGAACGTGCGCCTGGCCATCGACCAGCTCGGCCCACTGAGCGACGTCGACTTCGGCCTCAACGCCGGCTCCGTCGCCTGGGTCGAGGGTTTCATCGACCGCCAGCGGGAGCGCCCCGACTTCGACCCCGAGCGGATCGACGGCCTCGTGGGCGTGCTCGGCTCCTTCCTCGGCGCCTGCCTCGTCGAGGCCGCCGCCGGCGCGTGGCGCCACACCGACGACGACGGCTGGGGTGTGCGCTTCCCCAACAACGCCGTCGCCTTCCCCTTCACCAAGGTGCGCAAGCAGTTCCTCGACGGGACCGAGGGCGGCGAGTCGATCTCCAGCTTCTACCGGATCGCCGTCGACTTCCTGGCCACCGGCAAACTCGGCTCAGCGGGCACGTGAGCCGCGGGGCAGGAGGCGGGGAGCGCACTGGGCCAGCACCTCACGGAAGGGGTTGGCCCAGCGCCGTCTGCGGTGGGCGTAGATCGAACGCAGGACGAACGGCAGCACCGTCAGGACCGCCATCAATCCACCGCCCGCGTTGTAGCCGAGGGAGCCGGTCATCGTCAGGACGGCGAACCAGAACCAGCCGACGGCTCCCCCCAGGGCGCCGATGAGGAAGAGTACGAAGCCCAGGTTCGTCTTGACGGCGAAGACTCCCACGATGAACACCAACGTGCCGACGAGCGTCAGCGCGGGCAGGAACGCGGGGCCCAGGGGCCGGGAGCCGATCATGGCGCTCAGCAGCCCGTAGCCTCCCATCCCGGCGATGACCAGCGACAAGACGACCACGGAGGCGAGGTAGGCCCAGCGCAGCGCTTTCGGTTCCGGCCGCTCGTCGGCCAGCAGCCTCCACTGGTCCAGGCCCCAGCCCTTGGGGAAGCGGCCAAGAATGGCCGCTTGCGTGGGCCACTCGACGGAGCGGAGCACGGTCCTGGTGGCGGGGAGCATCGTCATGCGAAGCACGAGCTGGGTGGACAGGCGCTGCACGGCGTCCGCCACGTCCTGGTCCTCGCCGTGCCTCTCGGTGACCTCCGCCAGCGCCACGAGCGCCATCTGCATCTCGTCACGGCCAGACAGCGGGGGCTTCGTGCGTACCTGTGACAGGACCATCAGCGCCGCCCGCTTGGTCTGGTCGGTGAGCGGCGCCTGCGACACCGTGCCGATGCCGGGCGACCTGTCGAGGGCCACGACCGCCAGCGCCACCGGCGGGAAGATCGGCGGCAACCCTTCCGGCCGCGCTCCGGGGGCGGCAGCGCCGCCGAGAGCCTGGACCACCTCCTCGAAGACCGCGCGCAGGCGCGGCGACCAGTCGTCGCGGTACGGCTCGCTCAGCGCGGAGGTGGGCGCGGGGTCGCGGTGCGCGTTGAAGCCGGCCCGCACGTCGTCGCGGTTGAGGCGGGCCGCCAGCCACCAGGCGGCGCGGACGCTGCGCGACTCGGTCACGAGCCGCGCCAGCGCCTCGGCGGCGGCCGGGGTGCCGATCCAGCCCAGCTCGTCGATCGCCCAATCGGTGCCGACCCTGCGGAGCTCGGGCACCGCCAGGTCGCCCATCGAGCTCAGCGCCTCGCGCGCGGCTGCGGAGTCCTGCGCGGCCGCGACGATGGCGCTGAGCGCCCCGGGGCGTCCCGAGGCGGCCAGCGCCAGGTAGGCGGTCTGGTTGCCGGGGTCGTCGGAGGTGAGGCTCAGCAGTTCGGTGAAGGCCCGGTTACCGCGCGGGGTGTCGATGGCCGCCAGCGCGCCCAGCGCCTTCACCGCCGGATCGGGCAGCGGCGCACGGAGTCTGACCTCCACCAGGAAGGCGTCAATGGCGACGTCGGCGAAGGCGGACTCGACCCGCGTCGCCTCGGCCAGGCAGCGCAGCACCAGGACGTGGGAGCCGGCGTCGGCGTAGAGGTCGCGCAGCAGCCAGGTGCAGTCGTCGCTGGTCACCGCGCACCAGATCCGCACGACCTCGTGCCAGGCGGCGGGGGCCGCGCGGTATCGCCGCGCCAGCTCCTGGCCGCCCTTCGACAGTTCGACGGCCGCCAGGTATTCCTGGAGTGACAGGTGCCGGAAGGCGTAGACCCCCTCGTCCGAGGCCAGCCGGATGAGCAGCCGGCTGCGGTCGACGATCTCGTCGACGAGCGCCCCCGCCTGGCCGGGGTCGAGGTTGAAGTCGCCGGCCTCGGCCCGCACCAGCGCCAGCAGGTCGCGATGGCCGATGGTGCGCCCGTCGCCGCTGCTCATCAGGTGCAGCGCCAGCCGTCGCAGCACCGCCAGCTTCACCGGCGCGTCGAAGCGCGTCGCGCCGCCCAGACCGCGGGCGGCGTCGCGGCGCAGCAGGTATGACACGGCCAGCTCGTAGAACTCCGAGCGGGACCTGGGCAGCCTCTCGGCGCGCTCGCCGAAGACGCCCTCCAGGAACAGGTAGGAGATCATGGTGAGCAGCATGGGGCTGCGGGCCAGTTCGAGCACCGCGTGGTTGGCGTGCAGCGCGCCCCGCAGCCGGTCGGCGCGCTCCCCCGCGCCGACCAGGTGACGCAGCAGCACCCGCAGGGCAGCGTCGTCGAGCTCGACGACCTTGACGGGGGCCCCGAACTCGGCCGCCAGCTCGCCCTGGTAGACCGACTCCCGGCAGGTGACCACCATCGGGCAGTCGGGGTGGTCGCGGGCCAGCTCCCGCAGCTCGGCCAGGAGAGCGGGCTGGTGATCGCGGCCCACCTCGTCGAGCCCGTCGAAGTAGACCCGCAGCCGCCCGCCGCCGAGCGCCTCGCGGACCTGCTCGGCGGTGACCGGGTGACGTCCGCCGCTGAGGGAACGCGTCAGCAGGTCGAGCAGAGTCAGGTCGCCGAACTGGTGCAGGTCGGCCAGGACCGGGACACGCCGGTCGCGTCGCGGTTCGCGGGCCCAGCCGAGCATGAGGTGCTTGAGCAGCATCGACTTGCCCGCGCCCGGCTCGCCGACGACGATAGTGCGGGTGCGGGTGGCCAGCAGCTGTTCCAGCTCGGCGCCCCGCCCCTCGCTTTCGTATCGCACCGGGACGTAGACCTCTTCGACCGTCACCGGGGCGTCGTCCTTGCGGAAGCCCATGGTGTGGGTGCCGAAGGCGTGCCGTACGGCGGCGGCGTAGGAGCGCAGCGCGCGGCGCCCGAACAGGCCGCCCTGGCGGGGGCGGCGCACCAGCCTGTCGAGGCTGCGCTTGCCGAGCTCCTCCACGATGCCGCCGGTGAACTTGTCGAGCACCCACAGCAGCAGGAACAGACCTAACAGGGCGCCGCCGTACGGGAGGAGCTGGCTGGAGTCCATGCCCCCAGTTCTATCGGGCCCGGGATCGCCACAACAGCCAGACGAAGTAGGGCGTCCCGAGCAGAGCCGTGACGAGGCCCGCCGGCACCTGCGCCGGGGCGATGACCGTGCGGCCCAGCGTGTCGGCCAGGCTCACCAGCAGCGCGCCCAGCAGGGCGGCGACGGGCAGCAGGCGGGAGTGGCGTCCGCCGACGAGCGCGCGGGCGGCGTGCGGGGCGACGAGTCCCACGAAGCCGACCACGCCGACGGCCCCGACGGCGGTGGAGGTGAGCACCACGGCCCCGCCGAGCGCCGCCAGCCGTACCGGTTCCAGGGGCACGCCGAGGATGCGCGGCGTCTGCTCGTCGAGTGCCAGCAGGTCGAAGTCGCGCCGCAGCAGGTAGGCGAGCGGCAGGAACAGCAGCAGCGCCAGCGCGACCGGGATGAGCTGCGCGGGGATGCGGCCGTAGGTCGAGCCCGACAGCCAGGTCAGCGCCTTGGCGGTGTTCCACGGGTCGGACTTGACGATGATCAGTACGGTGACCGCGGTGAAGAGGGCCTGCGCGCCGACGCCCATGAGCAGGAGCCGGTCGGAGCTGAGCCCGCCCTTCCACGACAGCAGGTAGACCAGGGCGAAGGCGGCGAACGCGCCCGCTCCGGCGGCGATCGACAGCCCGCCGATGCCGGCGAGCGGCACCAGCGTGAGCAGGCCGACGGCGC
This sequence comes from Nonomuraea sp. NPDC050663, assembly GCF_044456985.1. Classification (NCBI taxonomy): domain Bacteria; kingdom Bacillati; phylum Actinomycetota; class Actinomycetes; order Streptosporangiales; family Streptosporangiaceae; genus Nonomuraea; species Nonomuraea sp. NPDC050663. The sequence goes on along the minus strand of NZ_JBITGL010000022.1, from coordinate 71,813 downwards.
CCGCGCCCGCTCCGGCGGTGATGCCCAGCACGCTGGGTTCGGCCAGGGGGTTGCGGCACACCGCCTGGATGGTGGTGCCCGCGACGGCCAGGGCGGCGCCGGCCAGGATGGCGGCCAGCACGCGCGGGTAGCGCTGGTCGAGCACGTAGGTGAGGGCCTTGCCCGTACGGCCCTGCAGCCAGTTGGCGACGTCGCCGCCGAGCAGCCAGGTGTCGCCGAGCAGCATCCCGGCGAAGGCGGCGGCCACCAGGAGCGCGGCGCAGAGCGAGACGATGACCAGGAAGCCCGTGCGCGAGCGGTGCCCGGTGCGCACGGTCGGGGGCTGGCGGGTGGGCCCGGCGTCGCGGTGGCGCCGGGCCAGCCACATGAGCACGACCGCGCCGATCATGCTGGTCACCACGCCGGGCGGGATGTCGACGCCCGCCTGGCCGCCGAGGACGGCCCGCAGGATGATATCGGCGGCGAGCATGATCGCGACGCCGGCGAGGCCGGACAGCGGCAGCATGACGCGGTGGCGGTGCACGCCCGGCAGGATCCGGCCGATGAGGCGGACGATGACGGGGGCGCACAGGCCCACGAAGCCGATCGGTCCTGCGACGGTCACCGCGGCGGCCGACAGGAGCACGGCCAGCAGGGTGACGATCAGGCGCAGGTTGCGCACGTTGACGCCGAGCACCGCGGCGGTGTCGTCGCCGAGGCCGAGGATGTCGAGGCGGGGCCCGAGCAGCATGGCCGCCAGGAGGGCCAGCAGGATGAGCGGGCCCATCTGGGTGACGGCGACCAGGTCGCTCTGGGTGAGCGAGCCGCTGCCCCAGGCGAACAGGCCGGTGGTCTGCTCCTCGAAGAGGATCATGAGGAGGGTGGCCAGCGAGCTGAAGGCCAGCGAGGCTGCCGAGCCGGCCAGAATGAGCCGGGTGGTGCCGGTGCGCCCGCCGCCCGACAGGGCCAGCACGAGCGCGGCGGCGGCCAGGCCGCCGAGGAACGACAGCCCGCCCGAGGGCAGGGCGGGCAGGGCGATGCCCAGGGCGGAGGCCATGACGACGGCGAGGTAGGCGCCGTTGCTGACGGCCAGGGTGTCGGGCGAGGCGAGCGGGTTGCGGGCGATCGACTGCAGCAGGGTGCCCGCCGCGCCCAGGGCGACGCCCACGGCGATGCCGGCGAGCAGGCGGGGCAGGCGGGAGGCGACCAGGACGCTGAGCGTCTCCTGGTCGTCGCCGCCGAAGACGAGCCTGGCCAGGTCGGTCGCGCCCACGCTGGAGGTGCCCTGGGTCAGGTGCACGGCCGAGAGCACGACGACGGCGGCCAGCACCAGGGCGAAGGCCCCCGCCACGCCCAGCCCCCGCAGGGGGGTCATGGGCTCGACGGGGGCCTTGACAGTGTCGGTCACGCTGAGAAGGCCTTGACCAGCGCTTCGGCGTACTGCTGGCACGACAGCGGGCCGCCGAAGGTCCAGATGCCGTCGGGCAGCTTGGTGACCTGCTCCTTGGCCACGAAGTCGAGCGACTTCCAGATGGCGTTGTCCTTGAGGCCGTCGGCGAAGACGTCGTCGCCGTCGGAGGCGTTGTAGAAGAAGCGCACGTCCTGCTTCTTCAGCGCGGTCAGGCCCTCCACGTCGGTGGTGCCCAGGCCCCAGGCGGGGTCGACCTCGCCGGTCCAGGCGTTGACCAGGCCGAGCTCGGTGGCGACGTCGGAGACCAGCGCGCCCTTGCCGAAGAGGCGGACGTTGACGTTGCTGCCTTCCTTCCAGCCGTCGGCCATGACGAACTTCTTGCCGGCCGCGCCGGCGGCGGCGAGCTTGGCCTTGTTGTCGGCGAGGGCGGCGTCGAAGTCGCCCAGGACCTTGGTGGCCACGTCGGTCTTGCCGACGGCGGTGGCGATCATGGTGAGGTCGTCGCGCATACGCTGGAGGTTGCCCGAGGCGTCGCTGCCCTTGGCGACCAGGACGGGGACGAACTTCTCCAGCTGCTGGACCAGCGCGGCGTCGCGCTCGGACTCCATGACGACGAGGTCGGGCTGGAGGGCGACGATGGAGTCGACGCTGGGCTCCTGGCGGGTGCCGACGTCCTTGACGGAGGCGTCGAGCGGGGCGGAGGTCACCCAGGTGCCGTAGCCCTTGACGTCGGCGGCGCCGACCGGCATCACGCCGAGGGTGACGAGCATCTCGATCTCGCCCCACTCCAGGCCGACGACGCGGGTGGCGGGCTTGTCGAGCTTGACCTCGCGGCCGTGGCCGTCGGTGATGGTGATGGGGGTGGCGGAGGCGCTCGGGGCGGGGCTCGAGCCGGCCGCGGTGTCGACCGGGGCCTCGGTGGTGCCGCAGGCCGTCAGTGTCAGGGCGGCGGCGAGCACGGCCAGGAGGGAACGCATGACTCGGGGATGTCCTTTCAGGTTCTCGCCAGGAGGTGGCGGCCCACCGGCCGCGTCCGCACCGTCCCGGAGAGGGGGTCGATCGTGGCCTCCACGCGGATGCCGTACGCCTGGGTCAGGAGGTCCTCGGTGAGCACCTCGGCGGGTGTGCCGTCGGCGAGCACCCGGCCGTGGTGCAGGAGCACCACGCGGTCGGCGATCTCGGCGGCCTGGTTGAGGTCGTGCAGCACGACCCCGACGGCGACGTCGTGGTTGTCGGCCAGGTCGCGCACCAGTTCCAGCAGCTCGACCTGGTAGCGCAGGTCGAGGTGGTTGGTCGGCTCGTCCAGCAGGAGCACGCGGGTGTCCTGGGCCAGGCACGTGGCCAGCCAGACCCGCTGCATCTCGCCGCCGGACAGCTCGTCGACCGCGCGTTCGGCCATGGTGCCGACGCCGGTCAGCTCCATCGCGCGGGCGATGGCGCGTTCTCCGTCGGGGTCGCCGGTGCGCCAGCGTCCCCGGTAGGGGTGGCGGCCGTAGCCGACCACGTCGCAGACCCGCACTCCGGTCGGGGTGGGCCTGCTCTGCGACAGCAGGGTCACCCGGCGGGCGAAGTCGCGGGCCGACAGCCCCAGCGCGGAGGTTCCGTCGCCGAGGCGCACGTCGCCGGCCTGCGGCCGGTGCAGTCTGGCCAGCGCCCGCAGGAGCGTGGACTTGCCGCTGCCGTTGGGTCCCACCAGGGCGGTGATGCGTCCCGTGGACAGGCTCAGGCAGGCGCCGTCGACGACGGTGCCGCCCGCGTAGCCCAAAACCAGGTCGGTGCCGGACAGGGCGTCGGACATGGGTTCTCCGGGGGGAAGGCGACAGCAAGTACCCTTAGGTTAGCCTTGCCTTACCCCGGTGCCAACACCGGGGTGCCCGTTACTCGGTGACTTCCGCGCGGCCCATGCGCCAGTAGCCCATGAAGGCGACCGCGCGCCGGTCCATGCCGCGCTCGGCCACCAGGTGACGGCGCAGCCCGCGGATCATCGCGGCCTCGCCGGCCAGCCACGCGTAGACCGAGCCGGAGGGCAGCGTCTCCTCCGGCACCTCCCACAGCTCCTCCGCGTCGACGTCGACGTCGACGAAGGACTCGGCGCCGTCGCCGCGCACCAGCAGGCGGCCCGCGGCCAGCTCCACGGCGGGCTGCAGCTTGCTGCCCCAGCCGCCGTCGCCGCGCGCCAGCCAGGTGACCTTGACGTCGCTGGAGCCGCGCACCTCCAGGAAGTCCTCGGGCCCCGGAACCTCCAGCAGCGCTTCGCCGGTGAATCCGGCCGGCAGTCCCTCGAGGATCGTCAGGATCGCCGGGGTGGCGGTCTCGTCTCCGGCCAGCAGCACGGTGCCGCAGTCGGCCGGCGGCCGGAACTCCAGGCCGCCGTGCCGCTCGTCGTAGCCCGCCTGCGGGCCGAACAGGGCGGCCTCGACGCCGGGTTCGGCGCGGTTGATCCACTGGGCGGCCGGGCCCTCGTCGCCGTGCATGACGAAGTCGACGTCGACCTCCTTGGCCTCGGGGCGCACGGCGCGCACGGTGTAGGTGCGCATCTCGTGCCGCTCGCCGGAGGGGGTCGAGCGCCAGACGGAGAACCAGTCGGCGCCGCGGGGGAAGGTGGCGACGCCGATGCCCGGCAGCGGGAAGATCACCTTGATCCGCTGGTCGAACCCGTTGTCCGCGAACAGGTGCAGGTGGTCGCCGGTGAAGGTGACCCGCTGGAAGTGGGGGCTGAGCCGCTCCATGCGGCGCACGCGGACATCGAAGATTCGGAAGGGTTCGACCATGTTTGCTCCTTAGGACTTAGGCAAGGCTAACCTATTCCTTCGTTGGTGAACCACCATGACGAGGAGCATCGCGGGCAGCATGATCACGTGCCCGCCGATCATCAGGCCGTGCTCGTCGAGCAGGCCCGTCCAGTACGGCACCAGCAGCACCGCGAAGGCCAGATACATGACGGCGTCCATCTCGAGGATCTCCCGCCACGAGTGGCGCCTGATGAGCATCCAGACGGTCATGCCGATGCTCATGTTCGTGGCCATGACGAGGGCGTCGACGTCCGGCCGCAGGTCACCGAACAGCAGGTCGGCGAGGGGGCCGAGCAGGAGCATGCCCGCGACCATCGCCAGGATCATCTCCAGGTAGTGCAGCCAGAATCTCATGGGCCCACTGTGGCCGGGTTCGCGCGGGACGCCCAAGGATCACGCCGCAACATGTCGGAAATCTTGGGACACGTGACGTAGATTGCGGGCGTGGACATCCAGCGGGTCGTCATCGTCGGCTACCACGCGGCCGAGCTCTTGGAGATCGCCGCCGTCACCACCACCCTGGAGACCGCCAACCTCTACCCCGGCCAGGCGATCTACCAGACCCGCCTGGCCGCTCCCGGTGGCAGGCCCGTCACCTGCGGCAACGGGCTGACCGTCCAGGCGCACGAGGCCCTGGAGCGGGTCAGGGGCCCGCTCGACACGCTGGTCGTCGCCGGAGGCGTCGGCTGCGAGCAGGCCGCGGCCGACCGCCGCATCGTGGCCCACGTGCGCCGCCTGGCGCGCGAGAGCCGCCGCGTCGCCTCGGTCTGCACCGGCTCGGCCGTCCTGGCCGCCGCGGGCCTGCTCGACGGGCGCCGGGCCACCACGCACTGGATGTGGGCGCCGATCTTCGCCGACCGTTATCCCGAGGTGTGCTTCGACGCCCGGCCGATCTTCATCCGCGACGGCAGGGTGATCACGGCCGCCGGGGTCACCAGCGCGCTCGACCTGGCGCTGGCCTTCGTCGAGGAGGACCGCGGGCCCGAGGTCGCCCGCGAGGTCTCCCGCCACCTGGTCACCTACCTGCAGCGTCCCGGCGACCAGGCGCAGATGAGCATCTTCACCGCCGCGCCGCCCGCGGGCGACCCCGTGGTCCGCCAGGCGGTCGAGCTGATCACCGCGGACCTGGCCGCCGACCTGTCGACGCCCGCGCTCGCCGCCGCGTCGGGCGTCAGCGAGCGCCACCTGGCCCGCCTGTTCGCGCGCCATCTCGGCGTCAGCCCGGCCAGGTTCGTGCGGCGGGTGCGCACCGAGGCCGCCGCGCACCTCCTGGAGACCACGGCGCTGCCGGTCGGGGTGATCGCCGCCCGCTGCGGCTTCGGCACGGCCGAGGCCCTCAGACAGGCCTTCACCAGCCAGTACGGCACGCCGCCCGCGCACTACCGCTCGGCCAGGCGGCCCCTCGCGAGCAGCCCATAACAGCACCGGATAGGGATCCGTAGGGTGTTCGCCGAAAGGCGCGGCTGTCAGCGTTGACCGCACAGCCGATTGGAGCCGAGCCCATGTCCGAAGACACACCCCTGTCTCGCAAGACTCTGCTGAAGGCCGCCCTGGTGGCCGCTCCCCTGCCCTTGCTGGTGCCACAACTGCCCGCGCTGGCCAGGAGCGCCACCGAGCCGCTCACCCCGACGCCCTTCTGCGACGACGGCGACGACCCGACGCCCCCGCAGACCGAGGGGCCCTACTTCAAGCCCAGCTCGCCCCGCCGCACCTCGCTGATCACCGCGACCACGCCCGGCGTGCGGCTGACGGTCAGCGGCTTCGTGTTCGGCCTGGCCTGCCAGCCGATCGCCAACGCGCTGCTGGACTTCTGGCAGGCCGACAACAACGGCGGCTACGACAACGTGGGCTACAACTTCCGCGGCCACCAGTTCTCCGACGCCACGGGCGCCTTCCGCCTGACGACGATCGTGCCAGGCCTGTATCCGGGCCGCACCCGCCACATCCACGTCAAGGTGCAGGCGCCGGGCCGCCCGGTGCTCACCACCCAGCTGTACTTCCCCGGCGAGCCGCGCAACTCCACCGACACCATCTTCAACCCGGCGCTGCTGATGACGGTGCGCACGGTCGGCAACGCCCGCGAGGCGAGCTTCGACTTCGTGCTGAACGTCCCCGGCGTCCCGCCGACGTCGCCGCCTCCGACCTCGCCCCCGCCCACCTCGCCGCCGCCCACCGGCACGTGGCGGGCCGGCACGGCCTACCGCGCGGGCGACCAGGTCACCTACGGCGGAGCGAGCTACCGCTGCCTGCAGGGGCACACCGCCCAGGCCGGCTGGGAGCCCCCGAACGTGCCCGCCCTCTGGCAGCGCCTGTAGAAAGCTCTGGTGAGCAAGCGCGTCGCCATCGCCGGCATCGGCACCGAGTCCAGCACCTTCAGCGCCCACCGCACGGTGGACAGCGACTTCACCGTGTGGCGGGACCTGTCCCGCTATCCCTTCCTCGACCAGTGGCGGGACGAGGTGGAGTTCGTCCCGCTCCTGGTCGCCCGGGCGCTGCCCGGCGGCCAGGTGACGGAGGCGGCCTACAGCGCACTGGAGGGTGAGCTGGTGGAGCGCCTGGCCGCCTCCGGACCTTTCGACGGCGTCTACCTGGACCTGCACGGCGCGATGCACGTCGAGGGCCGTGACGATGTGGAGGCGGAGCTGGCCGGGCGCATCCGCTCGGTGGTGGGCCCCGGCTGCCCGATGGCCGCCTCCATGGACCTGCACGGCCAGGTCTCGCGACGGTTCGCCGAGCTGGTGGAGCTGCCCACCGCCTACCGCACGGCGCCGCACGTCGACGTGGAGGAGACCCGCGAGCGCGCGTGCCGGATGCTGGTGGAGTGCCTGCGCTCGGGCGAGCGGCCGGTGCGCGCCTGGGTGCGGGTGCCGCTGCTGCTGCCGGGTGAGCGCACCAGCACGCGGCTGGAGCCCGCCCGGTCGATCTACGCGGAGCTGGGCGAGCAGCCGGACGGGGTGCTCGACTCCTCGATCTGGATCGGGTACGCCTGGGCCGACGCCCCGCGCAGCAGCGTCAACGTGCTCGTCTCCGGCACCTCGGCCCCGGCCGTGGAGCGGCGCGCCGGCGAGCTGGCCGCGCGGTTGTGGGAGGCACGTGACGACTTCGCCTTCTGCGTGCCCGCGCTGGCGCCGCGCGAGGCGATCGCCGAGGCCCTGGCCTCGCCCGCCCGGCCGTACTTCGTCAGCGACTCGGGCGACAACCCGACCGCGGGCGGTTCCGGCGACGCCACCTGGCTGCTGGCCGATCTCCTGGAGACCGTGCCCGACGGCAGGAGCGCGATCTGGGCCTCCTGCGTCGACGCCGCGGCCGTGGCCGCCTGCCTCGCGGCCGGTGCCGGGGGCCGGGTCGACCTGGCCGTCGGCGGCTGCTTCTCCGGTGACGAGCCGACCCGCCTGTCCGGCGTCGTGCATGCCGTACGGCCCGGCGACCCGGTCGGGGGCGACCTGGCGGTGGTCAGGGCGGGAGGCGTGCACGCGGTGCTGACGAGCCGGCGCAAGCCGTACCACTTCGTCAAGGACCTGCTGGAGCTCGGCCTGGATCCGCGCGATCACGACCTGACCGCCATCAAGATCGGGTACCTGGAGCCCGACCTGCACCGCGCGGCGGCGGGCTCGGTGCTGGCGCTCAGCCTGGGCGGGGTCTGCCAGGACCTGCACTCGCTCGGCTACCGGCGCCTGGAGCGCCCGATCCACCCGCTCGACGCCTCGATGGCCGACCCCGACCTCACGCCGGTGGTGCTGCGCTGACCCCTACCGGGAAGGTGTCGAAGTGCACCACGACCCGCTCGGTGCCCTCGGCCGGCCGCTGGACGTGGTCCTCGCTCATCAGCCGGTAGCGCTCCAGCACGGCCAGCACCTCGCGGGTCATCTCGCCCATCTGCGGCGCGGTGAGCCGGAAGACGCGGTGGGCCAGGACGCTCGCCTCGATCCACTCCTGCGGCGTCGACGCGCCCTCCTCCCGCCAGCGGGCCAGTTCCTCGCCCCGGCGGCGCAGCGTGCTGTCGAGCATGACCTCCGCGCCCGCGGCTGCCGCGGGGTCCTTCTCCTCCCAGGGCGGCCCGGTCATGAAGCCGCCCGGCGTGACGCGCCAGTACTTCTCCTTGCCCTTCCCCACGCCCTCGGCGATCTCGATCATGCCGTGCTTGGCCAGTTCGCGCAGGTGGTAGCTGGTGGCGCCGGTGTTCTCGCCGAGCTCGACGGCCAGGGTGGTGGCGGTCTGGGGGCCACGGTCCTCGAGCAGTTCGTAGATCTTCAGGCGCAGTGGATGCGTGAACGACTTCAGGGTCTGGGCGTCCAGCTTGCGGTTCACGGCTTACACACCTATCTTTGCAAAGGAAGTTATGCACACCTTTCTCTGCAACGAGGATATCCCATGCGACCCTTCGGCTACCTGCTCTCCTCGAGCGTCGTGTCGAACCTGGCCGACGGCGTGCTCAAGGCCGGTGCTCCCCTGCTGGCGGTGACGATGACGCGCAACCCCGCGCTCGTCTCCCTGATCGGCGTGGCCACCACGTTGCCTTGGCTGCTGCTGGCCCTGCACGCGGGCGCCATCGCCGACCGCGCAGACCGGCGCCGCATCATGATGCTGGCCAGCACGGCACGCGCCGCCTCCCTCGGCGGCGTGGCGCTGCTGGCCTCGCTCGGCCTGCTGAACCTGTGGCTCCTGCTGGTGGCGGTGCTGCTGGCCGGGGTGGCCGAGGTCTTCTCCGACACCTCGGCGCAGAGCGTGCTGCCGATGACGGTCGAGCCCGGCGACCTGGCCAGGGCCAACGGGCGGGTGGTGAGCTCGCAGACGATCGGCAACGACTTCCTCGGCGCGCCGCTGGCCGGGCTGGTCGTCGCGGCGCTCCCCGCGGCGGTGCTGGGCCTGCCCGCGCTGCTGTTCGCCGGGGCGGCGCTGTTCCTGCTGGGCATGCGCGGCTCCTACCGGCCCGCGAAGGTCTCCACCGCCCCACTGATGAGCGACATCGCCACCGGCCTGCGCTACCTGCGCGACCACCGCTTCCTGAGCCGCCTGGCCGCCTCCGCGGGCCTGATGAACCTGGCCAACTCCGCCTACTTCGCCGTCTTCGTGCTCTACGCCGTCGGCCCCGGCTCCCGCATGGGCCTGGAGCCCGCCGCCTTCGCCCCGATCTCCGCGGTCCTGGCCACCGGCGCGATCATCGGCTCGCTGCTCGCCGCCCGCGTCTGCGCCGCCCTCGGCGAGGGCCACACGGTCCTGGCCGCCTGGCTGGTCAACAGCCTCCTGCTGCTGGTGCCCCTGCTGGCGCCCACGCTGTGGGCGCTGTTCCCCGTCGCCTTCCTGCTCGGCCTCACCAACGCCGGCAGCAACGTCGTCGTCATCTCCATGCGCCAGCGCCTCATCCCGGCGGAGCTGATGGGCCGCGTCAACTCCGCCTACCGGCTCATCGGGATGGGCGGCATGCCGCTCGGCTCGCTCATCGGCGGTCTCATCGGCACCGCCTTCGGCCTGCCCGCCGTCTTCGTCACCGCGGTGGCCCTGTGCCTGATCGCCTGGGCGCTGATTTTCCCCCAACTGATTTCGCCCCGCCTGACCTGCGAGACCGCTCTGGCTGGCATATCCGGATCACGTTAAGTGTCCCTCACGCCTCGATCAAGTGACATGATTACGATCGAGCGACGAGGGGATGGTATGCGGGAGATCGGCGGACGGTACCTCCTGAACGAGGAGGCCGGTCGTGGGGGGATGGGCGTTGTCTGGCGGGCGTTCGACCAGCTTCTCCACCGAGAGGTGGCGCTCAAGGAGCTGACGCTGACCGGGGAGGCCGCGGCCGTGCGCCGCAGGGTCCTGCGGGAGGCCCGCATGGCCGCAGGCCTGTCGCACCCCAACATCGTCACCGTCCACGACCTCATCGAGGAGAGCGGACGGCTCTGGATCGTCATGGAATACCTCGACGGGCTCTCCTTGCACCAGCTGCTCTCCCAGGTCGGCACCCTGCCCGCCCAGTCGGTGGCCGGCATCGGCCGCCACCTGCTCGCCGCCCTGCGCAACGCGCACCGCTCCAGCGTCCTGCACCGCGACGTCAAGCCCGCCAACGTCATGCTCACCGGCGACCGCGTGGTCCTCACCGACTTCGGCATCGCCACCGCCGACAGCGGCACGGCGACCGCCACGACCTCACGCGGCCTGCGCGGCACGCCCGCCTTCATGGCCCCCGAGCGCCTGTACGGCGGGGCGGCGACGAAGGAGGCGGACATGTGGTCGTTCGGCGCCACCCTCTACTCCGCCGTCGAGGGCACGCCGCCCTTTCCCGGCAAGGACGCGCCCACCGTCGTGGCGATGGTGCAGAGCGGCTCCTACCCGCCCCCACGCCGGGCGGGGGCGCTGCGACCGGTGATCGAGGGCCTGCTGCGCTCCGACCCGGCGCGCCGCCTCACCCAGGAGCAGGCCGCCATCCTCCTGGCCGACCTGCGCCCTTCCTACCCCGCCGCCATCTGAGCGGCCCCGCCATCTGAACGCCCCGTCTGGTGAGCGCCCCATCTGCCGAGCGGCTCGCCTTCCGTGTGCGGGGTCAGTCGCCCTTGCGCCGGGAGGCCGCCTCCTCGGCGTCCATCGCCGCCGCCTCCTCCGGGGTGGGCGCGCTTCCGCCCAGGTGGGTGGGCAGCCACCAGGCGCCGGCCGTACGGTCGGGGTAGTCGCTCTGGGCCCGCTCGACCAGCGAGGTCATGCGCTCGCGCAGGTCCAGGGTCACGGCGGCCACGTCGTCGTCGGGCGTGAGGTCCATCGGCTCGCCGACCACGATCGTGATGGGCACGTGCCGCTGGCCGAGCTGCTTGGGCCGGCCCTTGGTCCACAGGCGCTGGGTGCCCCACAACGCCATCGGGATGAGCGGCACCCCGGCCTCCTGGGCCATGCGCACGGAGCCGTTCTTGATCTCCTTGACCGTGAACGAGCGGCTGATGGTGGCCTCGGCGAAGACGCCGACGACCTCGCCCGCGCGCAGCATGCCGACGGCCTGGGCGTAGGAGTCGGCGCCTGCCGCGCGGTCGACGGGGATGTGGCGCATGCCGCGCATCAGCGGCCCCGACACGGGGTGGTCGAAGACCGGCTTCTTGGCCATGAACCTGGTCAGCCTGCCCGCCGACAACAACGCGCCGTATCCGGCGAAGATGAAGTCGAGGTAGCTGATGTGGTTGCTCACCAGGACCGCGCCGCCGCTGCGCGGCACGTTGTGCGTGCCCTCGATGCGGAAGCGGTAGTCCATGACGCGGAAGACGGTCTTGGCAGCGGTGATCACCGGGGTGTAGACGAGCTCGGCCATGAACCGAACAGTAACCTACGCCACCGTAACCTTGCGATAAGGCAGGCTTGGGTACAGGTTATGACCATGAAGAAGCTCATCAACGCCCCCGACGCCGTGGTCCGTGATGCGCTGCGCGGGCTGGCGCTCGCGCATCCCGAGCTGGCCGTCGATCTCGAGAACCAGGTGGTGACCAGGGCGTCGCTCACGCCCGGCAAGGTCGGGCTGGTCTCCGGCGGCGGATCGGGGCACGAGCCGCTGCACGCCGGGTTCGTCGGGTACGGCATGCTCGACGCGGCGTGTCCCGGCGAGATCTTCACCTCCCCCGTCCCCGACCAGCTCATCGAGGCCACCAAGGCCGCCGACCGGGGCGCGGGGGTGCTGCACATCGTCAAGAACTACACCGGCGACGTGCTCAACTTCGAGATGGCCGCCGAGTTGTGCGCCGAGGAGGGCATCGAGGTCGCGAGCGTGCTGGTCGACGACGACGTGGCGGTCGAGGACTCCCTCTACACCGCGGGCCGCCGCGGCACGGGCGCGACGTTGTTCGTGGAGAAGATCGCCGGGGCGCTGGCCGAGACGGGCGCGCCGCTGGCCGCGGTGGCCGCGGTGGCCGAACTCGTCGACGCGCGCAGCCGCTCCTTCGGCGTGGCGCTCACCTCCTGCACGGTGCCCGCGGCCGGCAAGCCCACCTTCGACCTGCCCGAGGACCAGGTGGAGCTGGGCATCGGCATCCACGGCGAGCCGGGCAGGCGGCGGGTGCCGCTGGCGGCCGCGCGGGAGCTGGCCGAGGTGGCCATGGACGCCGTCCACGGCGACCTGCCACTGGAGGGCGAGCTGCTGGTGCTGGTCAACGGCATGGGCGGCACGCCGCTCATCGAGCTGTACGGGGTGTTCGCCGAGGTGGCCGCCTACGTGAAGGGCAAGGGGGCGACGATCACCAGGAGCCTGGTCGGCAACTACGTGACGAGCCTCGACATGCAGGGCTTCTCGGTCACCGTGTGCCGTCTCGACGACGACCTCACCCGGTTGTGGGACGCCCCGGTGTCCACCCCCGGACTGCGGTGGGGGCGCTGATGGCCGCCGGGGCGTGGCTGAAGGAGTGCGCCAGGGTCGTCGCCGCCGAGCGCGAGCGGCTGACCGAGCTCGACGCGGCCATCGGCGACGCCGACCACGGCGCCAACCTCGACCGCGGCTTCCAGGCGATCGTGACCGAACTCGACCTCGGCGACGAGGCGGAGCCGGGCGCGCAGCTGGTCGCGGCCGGTTCGCTGCTGATCCGCCGCGTCGGCGGGGCCTCCGGCCCCCTGTACGGCTCGGCGCTGCGGTCCATGGGCAGGGCGCTGTCCCAGGGCGCCGATCTGAGCACCGCGCTGGAGCAGGCCGTCGAGGCGGTCGAGAAGCTCGGCAAGGCGGTGGAGGGCGACAAGACGATGGTCGACGCGCTGCGCCCGGCGGCCAGGGCGATGGCGCTCGCCGTACAGGAGGGTCTCGACGTGCGGGAGGCGCTCGACCGGGCGGCGCGGGCGGCCGAGGAGGGCGCGGCGGCCACGGCGCCGATGCGGGCGCGCAAGGGGCGCGCGAGCTACCTGGGCGAGCGCAGCGAGGGCCATCAGGACCCGGGTGCGACCTCGGCGGCGTTGCTGATCAGGGCCCTGGCGGTGACGTGGTAGGCCTGGTGCTGGTCTCGCACAGCGCGGGGCTGGCGGCGGAGGCGGCGGCGCTGGCGCGCGGCATCGCCGGGCCCGACGTACCCGTGGCGGCCGCGGGCGGCGACGCGGGCGGCGGGCTGGGCACGAGCGTCGACCTGATCGAGGCGGCCGTCGCCGCGGTCGACCAGGGCGACGGCGTCGTGCTGGTGCCCGATCTGGGCAGCTCGGTGCTGACCGCGCGGTTGCTGGAGGAGCCCGGCCGGATCGTGCTGGCCGACGTGCCGTTCGTGGAGGGGGCCATCGCCGCCGCCGTGACGGCGGGCGGCGGCGGTTCGCTGGAGCAGGTGCTCGCCGCCGCGGAGGAGGCGCGGGGGTTCCGCAAAACGGGGTGAGCGCGTCAGTGGCCCCTGAACGCCTCCTCCAGCCACCACGATCCGCGTTCCCTGGTGACCTTGGCGTGCACCAGGAGCGGGCGCTCGCGCGGCCCCTTCAGCCATTCGGCCACGCCCGACAGGTCGCCGGCATCGGTCACGGTGACGGCCGCGCAGCCGTACCCCTTGGCCAGTTCGGCGAAGTCGACGGGCGGGAAGGTGACGGTCTGCAGGGGCCGGCCCACGAAGTGGTGCACCTCGGCCCCGTATCCCTCGTCGTCGTAGACGACGATCACCATCGGCAGCCCCAGGCGGACCACGGTCTCCAGCTCCGAGACGCCCATGAGAGCACCGCCGTCGCCGAGCGCGGCCACCGGCAGCCGGTCCGGCCTGGCCAGGGCGGCGCCGACGGCGGTGGCCAGGCCGAGCCCGATCGACTGGAAGGCCTGGGTGAAGCAGAAGCCCTGCTCATCGGGGACCTCCAGGAACATGGCCGGGTAGCCCATGAAGTTGCCCGAGTCGGTGGCGATCACCCGCTCGGCGGGCAGCAGGTCGTCGAGGCCGATGGTGAGCGTGCGCGGATCGATCCGGCCGCCGCCGCTCTCGTCCTCGTACGGCACGGCGCGCCAGCGTCCCTGTCCGGCGATGCGCTCGGCCAGGTCAGGCGAGCGGTATCCGGGCTCCGGTGCGCCGCCCTGCTCGTCCAGCCGTCCGCGCCTGTCGTCGAGGGCGCGGGAGACGGCCGACGCGACGGCCGAGACCTCGCCGCGGATCGGCAGGTGCACGGTGCGCTGCCGTCCGAGCGCCGCCATCTCCACGTCAACTTGCACCACCTTGGTGCGCGGTCCGATCAGCCTGCCGTGCCGGGTGGTCCACATGTTGAGCGCGCAGCCCCATCCGACGATCACGTCGGCGGCGCCGATCAGCTCGGCGGCCAGCGGGGTGGCGAAGCCGCCGCTGACGTCGAGGTCCCACGGGCTGCCGCGGAACAGGCCCCTGGCCACGGCCGAGGTGGCCAGCAGCACCCCGGTACGGCCGGCCAGCTCCTCCAGCTCGGCCCTGGCGTGCCTGGCGCCGCGCCCGGCGATGAAGACGGGACGCTCGGCCGTGGCGAGCATGTCGGCCAGGGCCTCGACCGCGGTCCGTTCCAGGGTGCGCGGCCCGGCTGCGAGCGCGGGCTGCGCGGGGCTCACGTCCGCGCCCTGGATGAGCTGCTCGTAGAACTCCCCCATGACGCCGTCCCAGGGCACCTGCTCCTCCTGCACGTCGAGGGGCAGGTTGAGCAGCACCACGGTGCGGTCCCGCACCGCCGTGCGGTAGGCGGCGATGGTCTTCTCGACGCAGGTGTGGCCGCTGCGGACGCGGGCGGCGACGCCGCCCACCGCGCGCACGAGCGCCTCCTGGTCGACGGCGAAGTTCGAGCGCGGGTCGGTGGCCTCGCCCGCCAGCACGATCATCGGCGTGCGGCTCTTGGCCGCCTCGGCCAGGCCGGTGATCGTGTTGGTCAGGCCCGGCCCCTGGTGCACGGTGAGCAGCCCGACGGTGCCGCTCAGGCGCGCGTAGGCGTCGGCCATGGTCGCCGCGCCCGCCTCGTGCCGGGCGGCGACGTAGCGCACGCCGTGCTCGATGAGGGCGTTGGTGACGTGGAAGTTGCCGCTGCCGACCACGCCGAAGGCCGCGTCGCAGCCCAGGGAGGCCAGGACGCGGCCGACGGCCTGGGCGACGATCATCGTTCGACCAGCGCCAGCACTCTCACGGGGCTGCCGGAGCCGCCGACGATGGGCAGAGGCGGCGCCACGATCACGGCGCCCGTGACCGGCAGGCGCTCCAGGTTGCGCAGCTGGGTCAGGCCGTACTTGTCGTTGCCCAGGAAGAAGGAGTGGCACGGGAAGGGCGGGTCGAAGGAGTGCGCGGCGCCCGCGTCGGTGCCGACGGTCTCGACGCCCAGGCCCAGGATGGCCGTCTGGGAGGCCAGGTAGTCGGCGCACTCGATGGAGATGCCGGGCCAGCTGCCCTGGTTGAGGAAGTCGGCGGCGTTGTCGGCGCGCCGGTCCCAGCCGGTGCGGTACAGCAGCCAGCCGCCCTCCGGCAGGGCGCCGTTGGCACGCTCCCACTCGCGCACGTGCTCGATCTGCAGCAGGAAGTCGGGGTCCTTGCCGGCCTCGGCGGTGAAGTCGAGCACCACGGCGGGCGCGAGCAGCCGGGAGACGGGCACCTGGGCGACGTCGTGGCCCTCGCGGCCGGTCACCCAGTGGACGGGCGCGTCGAAGTGGGTGCCGGTGTGCTCACCGGTGTGGATGTCGTTCCAGTACCACGCCGGGCCCCGGTCGTCGTAGCGGCTGATCTCCTCCAGGCTGAAGGGGATCGTGTTGCCGAAGGGTTCGGGCAGCTGGAGGATGGGCGTCTCGGACGACAAGGGCGCGGTGAGGTCGATGACCTCGATGGCGCCGCTGCGGATGCTGGTGACGAAGCTTTGCAGGACCGACATGAGGGCATCTTCGTGCGCCGCGACGCCGCTGGCTAGCCCTGACGCACCCATTCGGCGCATCCGCTGGTCTGGAAGGCCTTGTCGGTCGGCAGGATGGTGACCGTGGTCTCGCCCGTGGCCATGCCGCCGTCGATGGCGCTGTCGAGGCTGGGGTCGGTGCTGTTCAGCCGGGCCCAGAAGCACTGCTGCTGGCCGGGGGCGACGCCGGTGGTGCGGTAGGTGCCGGGCTGGATGTCGGTGCCCACGATCATGATCCGCATGCCTGCCAGGGGCCCGCCCGTCTCGGTGGGCTGCCCGGCGGGCGGGGTCTGCTGGCCCGGGGGCGGCGTCGGGGTGGGTTGATCGGTGGGTGCCGCCGGAGGGAGCGTCGGGTTCTCCGTGATGGGCGGAGTCGTCTCGGCGCCGGGCGACTCCTCGGGCTCCAGGTGCAGCGTCGAGGAGGGGTTCGGACGTTCCTGCGCGACGGGTTCCGCCATGCCGATCCCGGCGAACAGCCCGATCAGGAAGCCGATCATGCCGGTGAGCCCGGAGACGAGCAGCAGGATCGTCGGGCTGGTGGGGGCGCGCGTGGGTTCTGGGGGGCCGTACGTCACAGGGCAAGCCTGCCATGCCGGCACCTACCCCGGCTTATTGCGATTTATTTGCATCTAATAGAGTCTCGCAACCATGAGGACGCGCGCAGCAGCCCTGATCGTCGCCGCCGGCCTGGCGGCCGCCTGCCAGGCACCCACCGGCCCCGCCGAGGACGCCTTCGTCATCGGCCTGAGCTCGGAGTTCGAGAATCTCAGCCCCGTCCTGGGCTTCGCCGCCGACGGCGGCGCGCTGATGTTCGACGGCCTGATGAGGCGCAAGCCCGACCTGACACTGGAGCCGTCGCTGGCCGACGCCGCCCCGGTGACCGCGCCAGACGGCAAGACGGTGACCTTCACCCTGCGCGAGGGCGTGACGTTCCACGACGGCCGGGCGCTCAGCGCCGAGGACGTCGTGGCCACCTACCGCAGCGTCCTCGACCCGAAGACCAACTCCCCCATCAGCGGCGACTTCGCCGCCGTCGAGAGCGTCGCCGCCAAGGACCGGCGCACGGTCGAGTTCAGGCTGAAGTACCCCTACGCGCCCTTCGTGCAGCGCACCACCCTCGGCATCGTGCCAGGCGGCGTCACCGACCCCGCCAAGCCCGTCGGCACCGGGCCCTACTCCTTCGTCTCCTGGACACCCGGCGACAAGATCACGCTCAAGTCGAACGACTCCTACTTCGGCGGGGCGCCCTCGATCAAGCGGGTGGTGCTGGCCTTCGCCGAGGACGACAACGTGCGCGCCACCCGCCTCGAGGCCGGGGAGTTCGACGCCACGGTGCTGCCGCCCAAGGCGGCCAAGCGGTTCGAGAACCAGCAGGGCACCACGGTCCACCGGGTCGACAGCGCCGACTACCGGGGCGTCATGTTCCCCTTCAAGAACCCGGTGACCGCCGACGCGTCCGTGCGCAAGGCCTTCGGGCTGGCCGTCGACCGGCAGGCCATGGTCGACACCATCCTCGCCGGGGCGGGCAAGCCCGCCTTCGGGCCGATCTCCCCCGACGTGGCCTGGCACGACCCGGCCGTGACCGGATCGCCCAGGCCCGACCAGGCCGCCGCGGCCGCCCTGCTCGACGGCGCCGGATGGAAGCAGGGCGACGACGGCGTGCGCGCCAAGGACGGCGTCAGGGCCGCCTTCACGCTGATGTACCCGGCCGGCGACTCGCTGCGCAAGGAACTGGCCCTGGCCGCCGCCTCCGACGCCAAGAAGATCGGCCTGGAGGTCAAGCCCGAGGGCCTCGACTGGGACGCCATCGAGCCGCGCATGGCGAAGGACGCGCTGATCATGGGGTACGGCTCGCCGTACGACCCCGACTACGTCAACTACGAGCTCTACCACTCCGCCTACGCGGGCAAGGGCTTCTTCAACCCGGGCCACTACGACAACCCCGAGGTCGACGCGGCGCTGGAGCGGGGACGCGCCTCCGGCGACGAGGCCGAGCGCAAGCAGGCCTACTCCCGCTTCCAGCAGCTCGTCCACGACGACCAGCCCTGGACCCACCTGGTCTTCCTCAAGCACGTCTACGTGATCCGCGGCCAGGTCGAGGGCGTGCGGCCGGGCGTCGACGCCCACGAGCACGCCACCGGCGGCCTGTTCCGCGACCTGCACACCTGGAAGCTCGCGGCGTGATCAGAGTCATCGCCTGGCGGGCGGCCTTCGCCCTGCCGTTGCTGGTCGCGGTGACGGCGGGCATGTTCGCCCTGGCCCAGGCCTCCCCCTTCGACCCGGTCAGGCAGTATCTCGGCGACCGCGCGATGGTGACCGACCCGGCCGTCGTCGCGCAGATCCGCGCCAACTGGGGCCTGGACCGGCCCTTCCTGGAGCAGTACGCGACCTGGCTGGGCAACCTCGTCACCGGCGAGCTCGGCGAGTCGCGCTCCTTCCACCGCCCGGTAGCCGAGATCGTCGCGGAGCGGCTGCCCTGGACCCTGCTGGCCACCAGCAGCGCCATCGTGCTCATGCTGGCCGGCAGCCTGGTCGTCGGCACGCTGGCGGCCTGGCGCAAGGGCTCGCTCCTGGACCGGGTGATCACCGGGGGCGCGTTCGCCAACGAGTCGGTGCCGGTGTTCTGGCTGGCGCTGCTGTCGATCTACGTGTTCGCGCTCAAGCTCGGCTGGCTGCCCGCGGGCGGGCTGAGCGACGCGGCCTCCAGCACGCTGGAGCCGCTGGACGTCGCCCACCACCTGATCCTGCCGGTCGTCGTGCTGGCGATCTCGCAGTCGTCGTGGCTGGTGCTGTACGTGCGGGAGTCGGTGATCGGCACGCTGCGCGAGGACTACGTGATCGGGGCCCGCGCCCGCGGCCTGCGCGAGCGGACCGTTCTCGTACGGCACGCGCTGCGCTCGGCGCTGCTGCCGTTCCTGACCATCCTCGGCGCCCGCGTGCCCGAGCTGGTCACCGGCGCCATCCTGGTGGAGACCGTCTTCTCCTGGCCGGGCGTCGCCTCCACCTCCGTGCAGGCCGCGCTCGCCGTGGACTTCCCGCTGCTGGCCGTCCTGACCCTGATGGGCACGATCGCGGTCGTGGCGGGCAACCTGCTGGCCGATCTCGCCTACCGGGTCGCCGACCCGCGCACCAGGACGGTCGCCGTATGACACGGTTCGCTGCCTTCACCCTCATCGTCCTCGGCCTGGCCGTGCTGCTGGTCCCGCCGATCGTCCAGCTCGACCAGCACCTGGTCGACCTGTCACGGGCGGGTCTGCCGCCCTCCTTCTCCCACCCGCTCGGCACCGACGAGGTCGGCCGCGACGTGCTCCTGCGCTGCGTGTACGGCCTGCGCGTGTCGTTCATGGTGGGGCTCGTCGCCGCCCTGGTCAGCATGATCATCGGCGGCACCGTGGGCCTGGTGGCGGGCAGCCTCGGGGGCATGCCCGACCGCCTGCTCATGCGCTGCGTCGACGGCTTCTCCTCCCTGCCGCACCTGCTCCTGGGCATCTTCATCGTGGCGATGTTCGCGCCCAGCCCGTACGCGGTGATCGTCTCGGTGGGCGTCACCCACTGGACCACCGCGGCGCGGATCGTGCGCTCGGAGGTGCTGTCGCTGCGCGAGCGGCCCTTCGTCGAGGCCGCCATCTCCGGAGGAGCGAGCCGCCGCAGGCTCCTGACCCGGCACCTGCTGCCGCACCTGCTGCCCCATCTGCTGCTGGCGATGGTGCTCATGGTGCCGCACGCGATCTGGCACGAGACCGCGCTCAGCTTCCTGGGCCTGGGCCTGCCGCCTCACCTGGCCTCGCTGGGCAACATGATCAACGACGGTCAGCGCTCGCTGCTGGCGGGCGACTGGTGGTCGAGCCTGGCGCCCGGCCTGTTCATCCTGGCGCCGACGCTGGCCGTCTCGGTGCTGTCGCAACGCTGGCGCGACCGGCTCAACCCCCGCATGCGATCGGAGCTGGCCCTATGAAACTCGACGTTGAGGGGCTGACGGTGACCTTCCGCATCCCCGGCGGGGTGGTGCGGGCCGTGTCCGAGGTCTCCTTCCAGGTACGGCCGGGCAGCTGCCTGGCCCTGGTGGGCGAGTCGGGATGCGGCAAGTCGGTGCTCGCCCACGCCCTGCTGGGTCTGCTGCCGGGCAACGCCTCCGTGTCGGGCTCCGCTGTACTGGACGGGGAGCTCGACCTGGTCTCGGCGCCGCCGGCCGTCATGGCGCGGCGGGTGCGCGGGCGGCGGGTCGGGCTCATCCCACAGAGCCCCGCCACCCACCTGACCCCCGTCCGCACCGCCCGCGCCCAGCTGGAGGAGGCGTTGCGGGAGCTCGAGTCGCCCTCCGACGCCTCGTCGCTGGCGGAGCGGTTCGGCCTGCGGCCCGCCGACCTCGACCGCTACCCGCACGAGCTGTCCGGCGGCATGGCGCAGCGGGTCGCCAACGCGATCGCGCTGGCCGGCGATCCAGGGCTGCTCGTCGCCGACGAGCCCACCTCGGGGCTGGACCGGCCGCTCGTCGACCGCACCATGGACGAGCTGCGCTCGTTGTGCGACGAGGGCAGGGCCGTGCTGCTCATCACCCACGACCTGCGGGCGGCGGAACGGATCGCCGACGAGTTCGCGATCATGTACGCCTCGCGCATCGTCGAGATCGGCTCCCTGGAGGCGCCCCGCCACCCTTACGCGCGCGGCCTGGTCGACGCGCAACCCGACCGGGCGTTCGTGCCCATCCCCGGGATGCCGCCCGAACTCACCCGCCTGCCCTCCGGCTGCGCCTTCGAGCCGCGCTGCGCCTCGGCGGTGCCGGCCTGCTCCGCCGTACCGGCCTTCGACAACGGGGTGGCCTGCCATGTTGCGAGCTGACGGCATCACGGTCAGGTACGGCAGGCGGACCGTCCTGGACGGGCTCTCCTTCGAGCTGGAGCCCGGCGCGATCGTCGGGCTGGCCGGGCCGAGCGGATGCGGCAAGTCGACGCTGGCCCGGGTGCTGGCGCTCATGCTGCGGCCCGCCTCCGGGGCGGTGAGCGTGGACGGCACGCCGGTGCGCGGGTGGCGGCAGCGGGCGCCGCGCCCGCTGCGCACCAGCGTCGCCCTGCTCTACCAGCAGCCGCGCCTGGCGGTCGACCCGCGGCTGACGCTGCGCGCGATCGTGGCCGAGCCGTGCGCGGCCACCGGGATGGCCCTCGACGAGACGGTCTTCGACCGGGTCGGGCTCACGTCGGACCTGCTCACGCGGCGGCCGCACGAGGTGTCCGACGGGCAGTTGCAGCGGGCATGCCTGGCACGGGCCCTGGCGCTGCGGCCTCGCTACCTGCTGTGCGACGAGATGACGAGCATGCTCGACGCCTCGACGCAGGCGCTGCTGGTCGGGGTCGTGCGCGACTACCGCGAGGACAGCGGGGCCGGCGTGCTGGCGATCAGCCACGACGACGTGCTGCTGGAACGGTGGGCCGACAGGACCCTGACGTTCGGCGGCCTACCGGTGGAGGTAGTCGACCAGTGAGGCGCGCTCGGTCTCGAGCTCCTCGATGGCGCTCTTGACCACGTCGCCGATGCTGACGATGCCGACCAGCCGGCCGGCGTCGACCACGGGCACGTGGCGGAAACGGTGCGTCGTCATCGTGCGGCGCAGATCGTCGACGTTGGCGTTGGGCCCGACGGTCCGCACCTCGGTCGTCATGATCGAGGAGACGGTGGCGTCGAGCACCTCCGGACCCCGGTCGTGCAGCCTGCGCACCACGTCGCGCTCGGACACGATGCCCGAGATCGTCGTGCCGTCCGACGACACCACCACGGCACCGATGTTGTGCTCGGCGAGCTGGGCGAGCAGTTCACGTACGGTGGCATCCGGCGACACGGTCATGACCTCGCTGCCCTTGGCACGCAGGATCGATCCGATCAGCATGTGTACCTCCTCGGCGGCCGTTAGGAGGGACCTTCCCCTCGGAGGCACCAGACTAAGCGCCGTATCGGGCAAACACCTAGGGCACGTTTTCCTGATTAGTATGTGAAATACCACCGAGATTGCTTGAAGGGGATCCTCCATCGTGACCGAGCAGCTGAACACCGGGAGCCACGACCTCCCGGTCACCGAGGCACTGACCGCCTTCATGGCCACCGGGTGGGCCGACACCGCCCGCACCGACCTGGCCGCGCTGCCCATCGCTCCCTGGGCCGCCAAGCGGCGCGCCGTCCTGGCCGGGCGTTTCCCCGGCGAACGGCTGATCATCCCCTCGGGCACGCTCAAGGTGCGCAGCAACGACAGCGACTTCCGCTTCCGCCCGCACAGCGCCTTCTCCTACCTCACCGGCCACGGCGAGCCCGACGACGTCCTCGTCGTCGAGCCGTCGGGCGAGGCCGTGCTGTACCTGCGCCCCCGCTCCCCGCGCTCGTCGGGCGAGGAGTTCTACCGCGACCGCCGCTACGGCGAGTTCTGGGTGGGCCGCCGCCCTGACCTGCGCGAGGCCACCGACCTGTACGGCCTGACCACGGCCCACATCCGCGACCTGTCCCTGTCCGGCCCCGCCCGCGTGCTGCGCGGCGTCGACCCGGCCGTCGACTCGGCCGTCCCCTCGCACGACGGCGACGCCGAGCTCGCGACGTTCCTGTCGGAGATGCGCCTCGTCAAGGACGAGTGGGAGATCGGCGAGCTGCAGCACGCCGTCGACGCCACCACACGCGGCTTCGAGGACGTCGTGCGCGCCTTCCCCGCGGCCCTGCGCGAGGCGCGCGGCGAGCGTTACCTGGAGGGCGTCTTCGGCCTGCGCTCCCGCCTGGAGGGCAACGCCGTCGGCTACGACAGCATCGTCGCCTCCGGCGCGCACGCCTGCGTGCTGCACTGGATCCGCAACGACGGCCGGCTGTCGCGCGACGAGCTGCTGCTGCTCGACGCCGGCGTCGAGACCGACACCCTCTACACCGCCGACATCACCCGCACCCTCCCCCTGTCAGGCACCTTCTCCCCCGTGCAGCGGCAGGTGTACTCCCTCGTGTACGAGGCCCAGAACGCCGGCATCGCCGCCCTCAAGCCCGGCGCCCGCTTCCGCGACTTCCACCAGGCGGCCATGCGGGTCATCTGCGAGGGCCTCACCTCGTGGGGGCTGCTGGAGGGGAGCGTCGACTCGCTCATGGAGTCGGGGCTCTACCGGCGCTACACGCTGTGCAGCAGCGGCCACATGCTCGGCCTGGACGTGCACGACTGCGCCAGGGCGCGGGCGGAGGTCTACCTCGACGGGGTGCTGGAGGAGGGCCAGGTCCTCACCGTGGAGCCGGGGCTGTACCTGCAGGCGGACGACCTGACGCTGCCGGAGGAGTTCCGCGGGATCGGGGTGCGCATCGAGGACGACCTGGTGATCACCTCGGACGGGGCCCGGCTCATGTCGGCGGGGCTCCCCCGCCACCCGGACGAGGTCGAGGGGTGGATGGCCGCCCTCCTGGGCTGACCGTCGTCCCCCACGAGCGCGTCTTCATCAACGGGCCAGTCAGTCACAGGGCGGGGTGCAACCCGACACCGCCAGGCAACCCTCGCCCAGGGCGACTGCGTGAGCGCCTCCTGGGTGGTCGAGACGCGGGTGGAGGAAGCTCTGGCACGAGCGGAGGAAAGGGCCGCTCATGCCGGCTCAGCCACCCGTGACGACCGGGTCGGCGGCGAGAGCCTCGGTGCGGGCGGCGACGGTCTCCCGCAGCTGGGTCACCTGGTCGGCGCCGACGACCCGCTCCAGCGCGTCGAGCACCGCCTTCGCGCTGCCGTCGGCGTAGAGGGTCTTGTACAGCTCGCGATACGCCTGCTCGTAGTCGTCCTTGAACGCCTCGGCGGCCAGGAACCTCGTCTTGAGCGTGTTGCCCATCCGCATCCCGCCCCCACCGCCGCGCCGCTCCTGGTCCGGTTGGGGCAGGCCCTCGGGGGGACCGCCCTGCCGGCCGCCGGGGCGCGTCATGCCGCCGCCCATGCTTGCCGTCTCCCCGGGCTTGAGGGCCGTATCGCCCGAGAAGGCGAAGTTCAGGTCCCAGGTGATGACCCTGAGCTTATCGTTGCCCAGGTCGTACCAGAGGTAGAAGTTCTTCCCCGGCCCGGCCATGTCGTCGAAGTTCAGCAGCAGGTTCTGCAACGCCGCGTACTTCGCGAACGACTCCACCTCCACGTAGTCGGCCAGGTGCGCGGCGAACTCCTCGTCCGACGCCGAGTCCAGCCACTTCAGGAACGTGATCACCGGCGTGAGGTCCTGCGACCCGGTCTTGTTGATCTGCTTGAAGTCGTCGGTGTACTCGGTCAGGTCGTCGCCCTGGTAGGCGAAGTTCCCGGTGGCCAGCGCCTTGTAGAGCACCCCTTCGCCGAGCGACGACGCGTACTCCTCGTCGGGGTGCTGCACCACCAGGCGGGCGGCCGCCTGACCGCCGTTGACGGCGAACGACGAGTACGCGTACTTCTGCGACGGCTCGCCCGACTCGGCGACCAGCGACAGCGCGAGCGCCTCGTTGACGGACGACGCCGACCCCTGCGCGGCGGGACGCACCGACAGCTGCTCCAGACCCTGGTAGGTGCGGCCCTCCTCGTACTTGCCGAAGTCGATGAGCCAGGGCAGGTCGGCGGGCTTGTCGGTGGACAGGTTCGTCATGCCGCCGAACCCGCCGCGGCCGCCGGGGCCCTGCTGCTGCGTCGTCGTCTTGGCGCCGGGGCGGGCGTCCTTGAGGCCGCGCAGCGTGGAGTTGCCCTTCAGGCGCATGCCGACGTTCCGGATCGTGGTGCCGTCGATGACGACGTCCGCCTTGATCCAGGTCTTCTCGTCGTCGTCGAAGTAGTCGTCGAGCATCTCGTCGTACTCGGTCGCGTCGTAGGAGACCGCGATCGCGTGGCCGTCGGTGGAGCTCCAGAGGTCCGACGTGCCCGCGACGTCCTCCGCCGCGGCGGCCTGGACCTCGCTGCCGCCCGAGGCGACGATCGGGGTGACCCGTACGGTCCCGGCCACCAGGCCCAGGACGAGCAGGAATCCCGCGAACGCGGCGGGCAGCTTCCAGTGGTGGCGCAGCCGTACCGGGAGCCGGTGGATGAGCCGCCTCATCACAGGTCCGTCTGGTCGTACCCGGTCAGGATGGTCACCCGCTGCCCGGAGGTGCGCTGGCGCAGCGCGGTGATGAGCTCGCCGGGCTCCTTGCCCTT
This sequence comes from Nonomuraea sp. NPDC050663, assembly GCF_044456985.1. Lineage (NCBI taxonomy): Bacteria > Bacillati > Actinomycetota > Actinomycetes > Streptosporangiales > Streptosporangiaceae > Nonomuraea > Nonomuraea sp. NPDC050663. Next base: position 46,708 of record NZ_JBITGL010000022.1, on the reverse strand, counting down.
CTTGAGCTTGACCGTGTACATCAGCTCGGTCAGCGCGCCACCGCGGATCGATTCCAGGCTGACCAGCTCGAACTCGTCGGTGTGGGCGATCAGCGCGTCCTGGATGGCGCCGGTGTAGTCCTCGTCGGCGGGCACCTGGACCTTGACGACCTGACGCTGGACGTTGAGGGCGAACAGGTTGAAGCGCTGCAGCGCCAGCACCACCAGGCAGATCGTCACGGCGGCGATGGCGGCCAGCGCGTAGAAGCGGGTGCCGACGGCCATGCCGATCGCCATCACCAGGAAGATGAAGCCGACGTCGCGGGTCTCCTTGATGGCGTTGCGGAAGCGCACCACCGACAGCGCGCCGACCAGGGCGAAGGCGCGGGCGATGTTGGAGCCGACGACGAGCATGATGACCGAGACGAGCATGCCGAGGATGACCAGGGTGTGCACGTAGGACTGGCTGTAGGAGACGTGCCGGTGGGTGGCGCGGTAGATCCAGCCGATCATCATGCTCAGCACGAGTGACAGCGTGAGCGAGATCGCGATGTCCGCCACGCTGAACGTGCCGGACAGATCCTGAAAACTGAAGTCCACTTACAGCTCCTCGGGGACGTGGAAAACGGATCGGGGCGCCAGTCCGTGGGCCTCGATGCTCTGGCAGTACTTGGAGATGCGCACGACCTGCAGGCCGTGGCGGGCGGTGAGGTCGGTCATCCAGTACGGCACGCGCTCGTTGGCCTTGACCTCGAGCACCGCCAGGTTGGGCGCGATGGTGAAGCGGTTGGTCGCCGCGGCGCCGAGCTCGAAGTCCCGGTCCCTGCCGCGCACCCGGTGGTCCATCGTGACCCGCAACCCCACGTCGGCGTCGCGGCCCTTGAACGCCTCCCGCTGGTAGCCGGTGGTGGCCACCGGCCGCAGGTCGAGCGTGCCGACGAGCCCGAGCACCTCCTCGACGAAGCCCCGCTGGGACACGTCGTGCGGGATCATCTCGCGCTTGTCGCACAACCTCCTGGCCAGGTTGTACGGCACGCGGATGCGGCGTTTCTGCGTCACCCGGTTGACCCGCTGCTTGATCTCCACGAACACCGGCGTCTCATCGGTGAGCCTGGCGCCGTCCCCGTAATGCCGCACGCGCAGTTTCCGGCGAAATCGCAGCCCCTCGATCTTCTCCCAGTAGAAACGCAGTGCGGGGGTGTCGTAATAGACGCTCTCGACGGCGTAGCCGCCGTATCCCGAATATTCGTCCTCGTCGAGGCGCCGCGCGAAATCCTCGCGCAGCGCGGGCACCACGGACTGGTCGACCAGGTACTTGATTTCGTACCGGTTGAAGGCGTGCAGCCTGCTGGGCGCACGAAGCGCGTGACCGGCGTCCTTCATTTCCATGACGAACAGAACACCAGGTGAACATTGAAGGAAGATGAGATGAAGCTGTGCGCCGGTTATGGGCATCCACAGTGAATGCACAGGAGAATGGGGAGTCTTCAATCAGGAATCGCCGCCGGGAAAAGGGCCGAGGGCTCACCTCGGCGGGCGGGCCGCGGCGGCGCCCTCCCTGATCGTCGTGGCGCTGACCGATCCGTCGTCGCCCGTGGCGCCCTGGACGGTGATCGTGCCGCCCTTCTTCAGCTCCGAGAGCTTCCCCGTGACCAGCACGGCGGTCTCGTCGGTCGTGGTGACGGTGATCTCCGTGCCGTCCTGGGTCCTGACCGTGAGCGTGTCGCCGTCGATCTTCGTCACGGTGCCAACGGTCGCCTGGCCGCCGAAGCCGCCCATCTGACGGCCGCCGTTCTGGCCCATCTGGCCCGTCTGGCCCATGCCGCCTGGCCGTACGCCCGCTTGCTGTGCCGTACCGGACGAGGCGCCGGCGGACGACCCGAAGGCCTTCTGGGCCTGGATGCCGAGCAGCACCCCGCCGGCCAGCACCACGCACGCGCCCAGCACCACGGTGAGCCTGCCCACCCCCTTCTTCTGCGCGGCCCGCAACTCGGACTCGAGATCGCCGTCGAACGGCGAGTTCTCCAGCGTGTCCTTCATGATCATGAACCTCTATTCGTGCCGAAGTGCCTGGATGGGGCGGAGCTTGGCGGCCCGGTTGGCCGGATAGCTGCCGAAGAACAGCCCGATGGCGACCGAGACGCCCAGGGCCAGGACGATCGAGGAGGGCACGATCACCGGTTCGATGCCGGCGATGGTGAACTGCGCCCCGGCCACCGCGATCGCCACGCCTGACAGGCCGCCGACGAGCGAGAGCAGCGTCGCCTCCAGCAGGAACTGGCCGAGGATCGCCCCCCGGGGCGCGCCGATGGCCTTGCGGATGCCGATCTCCCTGGTCCGCTCGGTGACGGTGACCAGCATGATGTTGGTGATGCCGATGCCGCCGACCAGCAGCGAGATGGCCGCCACCGCGCCGAGCAGCACGGTGAAGGTGCCGGTGGCCGCGCTGACCGTCTCCTGGAGCGTGGCCTGGTTGAGGATGCGGTAGTCGGCGGTTCCCGTGGCCGGGATGCCGTGGAGCTGGTTGAGCACGGCGGTGATCTCGGCCTGCGCCGTGGTCGCCGCCCCCGCCGAGGTGGCCTGGACGAGGATCTGGCTGAGCGACCCGAAGCCGGTCAGCGACTGCTGTACGGCCGGCAGCGGCGCGATGGCCACGTCGTCGGCGTCCTGCATGCCGCTGGAGCCGCTCTCCTTGAGCACCCCCACCACCGTGAACGGCACACCGGAGATCGTGACGGCCTTCCCGATCGGATCCTGGGCGCCGAACAGGTTCTCCGCCACGGTCTGCCCGATCACCACGATCTTGCGCGCGGCGCCGACGTCGGCGTTGACGAAGTACTGCCCCTGGGCCACCGGCTTGTTGGCGGCCTCGAAGTAGCTGGGATAGGTGCCCACGAGTTGCGCGATCGAGTGGCTGGCGCCCTCGAAGGTCGCGGTGGCCGAGTTCGCGGTGACGATCGGCGAGACGGTCCTGACCGACGGCAGCTGCGCCCGGTCGGTCAGGGCCTTGGCGTCGGCCAGGGTGAGCTGGCGCGCCTGGGTGCGCGGGCCGCCGTTGGAACGTCCGGCCGCCCCTCCGGCGCCGGGGAAGCCCCCGCCTCCGGTGGTGGAGGAGGAGATCGTGAGCGTGTTGGCGCCCAGCCTCTGGATGTTCTGCGTGATCGACCGCGACGAGCCCTCGCCGACCGCGACCAGGAGGATCACGGCGGCGACGCCGATGAGGATGCCGAGCGTGGTCAGCGCGCTGCGCAGCTTGTTGGCCACCAGGCCCCTGAGCGCGAAGCGCAGGATCTCCAGCGGGTTCACAGCACGGCCTCCGTGGTGCGCGGGGGCGGCCCGTCGACCGGGGCCTGACGCCGGTCCTCGATGACCTGGCCGTCGACCAGCCTGATCACCCGCTTGGCGTGCGCCGCGACGTCGTCCTCGTGGGTGATGATCACGATCGTGCGCCCGGAGACGCTGAGCCGGTCGAAGATGTCGAGCACGTCCCGCGTCGAGCTGGTGTCGAGGTTGCCGGTGGGCTCGTCGGCCAGCAGCATCGCGGGAGCGGTGACCAGCGCCCTGGCGACGGCCACGCGTTGCTGCTGGCCGCCCGAGAGCTGGTTGGGGTCGTGGTGGACGCGGTCGGACAGGCCCACCTGGTCCAGCGCGGCCAGGGCCCGCTCGCGCCTGGGGGCCGGGCCGACGCCGCCGTAGGTCAGCGGGAGCTCGACGTTGGCCAGCGCGCTCATGCGCGGGATCAGGTTGAACGACTGGAAGACGAAACCGATCTTGCGGTTCCGCAGGACGGCCAGCTGGTGCTCGCTGAGGTCGCCCACGTCGACGCCGTCGATGAGGTAGCGGCCGGCGCTCGGCACGTCCAGGCAGCCCAGGATGTTCATCAGCGTCGACTTGCCGGATCCGGAGGCGCCCATGATGGCGACGTAGTCGCCCTTCTCGACGTCGAGCGTGACGCCGCGCAGGGCGCGCACGGTCGCGTCGCCCTCGCCGTACTCCTTGACGAGGTTCTCCACGCGCAGGACGGGACGGCTCATCGGCCGCCACCGCCCGGGGGCTGGCCGCCGCCGCCGGTGAAGCCTCCGCCGCCGCCGAAGCCGCGCATCTGGTTGCCCTGCTGGCCGGTGGTGGTCGTGGTGGCGGGCGGGACGACCTGGTCGCCCTCCGACAGCCCGGACCTGATCTCGGTCGTCACCGTGCCCTTGACGCCCAGGGTGACCGGCGTGCGCACCTGCCGGCCGTCCTTGAGCAGGGTGACCGTGCTCTGGCCGCCGGCGGTGGTGATCGCACTGGAGGCCAGGGCGATCACGTCGTCGGCGCGGCCCACCTCGACGCTGACGGTGGCGGTCTGGCCGAGCTTGACCTGCTTGGGCACCTGCGTGAAAGCCACGGTCACCGGGTACTGCACGACGTTGTTGCTCGTGGACGAGACCGGCTCGATCTGGGTGATCTCGCCCTTGCCCGAGACGCCGGAGAGCGCGTCGAAGGTGACCGTGGCCTGCTGGCCGACCTTGAGCCTGGCCACGTCCGTCTCGGTGAAGTTGCCGGTGAGCTGCAGCTTGGCGATGTTGGTCAGGGTCAGGAAGCCCGTCGACCCGCCGGTGCTCGCGCCCGACTGGCCGGAGGTGGTCGCGCCGGAGCCTTCCGAGGACGACGACGAGCCGCCGACGGCGCCGTTGAGCGCGGTGATCGTGCCGCCGAAGGGCGCCTTGAGCACGGTCCCGGTCACCTCTCGCTGCGCCTCGCGATAGGCGATTCGTGCCTTCACGTAGGCGGCGTAGGCGGCGGAGGAGGAGCCGGAGTCCTCGGCCGCGGCCTGGTAGTCGGCCAGCGCCGCCTCCAGGCCCTCGCGCGCGCTGTCGTCGTCGAGGCGGGCCAGGATCTGCCCCTTGCTCACCTTGTCGCCGACCTGCACGTAGATCTTCTCGACCGTCCCGGTGGTGCCGAAGGACAGCGAGCGGGTCTGCGCGCTCTCGACGGAGCCGGAGGCGGAGACCGAGGCGACGACGGTGCCGCGGGAGGCGGCGACCGTGCGCACGGCGGCCTCCTGCGTGGCGCCGCCGAGCCCGAGCGCGTTGTGGATCGCGCCGGCGCCACCCAGCAGGAGGATTCCGAGGGCCCCGTTGATCAGCAGGCCTCTGCGTCTGAACTTCACACTGCGTGACCGTGGCACGCTTAGATGTGGATTTTTCTGCGTTTTCCTTAAAATATGATGAGAAAGGAACCGCATAGAAAACCATAGCGAAGGCACAGGTGGCGCCTAGCAAATTCCCATATCTACCAGCCATGATGGCCGCCCATGAGTGCAAAAAGGGTGCGGATCGGCGCCTTGGCAGCCGCCGCGGCCCTCACCGTCGCCGGCGCGAGCTACTTCACTCTCCGTGACGAAGCTCCGGAGGCGGCCAGGGTACGGCTGGCCTCCGCCGAGCGCGGGACGGTGACGTCCGCGATCTCCGCCCCGGGCAACACGGCCGCAGGCGACAGCCGGGACCTGGCCTTCTCCGCCTCGGGCACGGTCACCAGGCTGAGCGTCAAGGTGGGCGACCGGGTGAAGAAGGGGCAGGTCCTGGCGCGCATCGACGCGACGGCCGCCCAGGAGGCCTACGTCCAGGCCAAGGCGGACCTGGCCGCCGCACAGGAGGCGGTGGAGGCCTCGACGTCGACGGAGGCTTCGGCGGGCAAGGGCTCGTCGGCACCCTGCACGACAGGCCCGCAGCCGTCGGCGTCACCCAGCGCGGCGGCGTCACGCAGCGCGGCGGCATCGCCCGGCGCGGCGGTGTCGCCGGGTGCTGCCGCACCGCTTAGCGCGGCGGTGTCGCCCAGCGCGTCTGTGTCGCCCGCCGCGTCTTCAGGCGCCACGCCGGGCAGCGTCGACGGGGCCCGTGCCACCGTACGGCCCGCGGCCCTGGAGCTCGGCCCGGCCACACCCTCGCCCTCGGCGACCGGGGACAAACCCGGGCCGGATCCCGAGCCCACCGGCGAGCCCTCGCCCGAGCCGGTGCCGACCGTCACCGTGACGGTCACCGCGACGGCCACGGTCACGGCCACCGCGACGGTGACCGTGACGGCGACGCCGAGCACCGCCCCCAGCACCCCGGCACCCGGCACCCCGCCGCCGAGCAGCGCCGCCCCGAGCAGGAGCGCCTCCCCCGCCGCATCACCGTCAGCCAGCCGGTCGGCAACGGCCAAGCCGTCCGCCAGCCCGTCCACCAGCCCGTCCACCAAGCCGTCCGCCAAGCCGTCCGCCAAGCCGTCTGGGAATCCCACCGCCCGTCCAAGCACGAGCGCCAAGGACACCACCAAGGCAGGCGCCTGCGCCACGCCCACAAGCAGCGCCCGAATCACCGGCGGCTCCACGACCACCGGCGGCTCCCCGACCACGGGCGGTGCCGCGACCACCGGCGGCTCTACCGGCGACAGGGCGGAAGCGCAGCTGAACCAAGCGGAAGCCGCCCTGGAGAAGGCCAAGGAGCAGCTCACCGGCACGAAGATCGTCGCCCCCGCCGCGGGCACCGTGCTGATGGTGGCCGGTCAGGTGGGCGAGAGCTCCGGCGCCGGCGCCTTCATCACTCTCGGCGATCTCGACGAGCTCCAGGTCCAGGCGCTGTTCACCGAGAGCGACATCGCCCAGGTCAGGATCGGCCAGCAGACCGCGGTGACGCTGGCGAGCGCCCCGGAGTCCAAGCTCACCGGCATGGTCACCCACATCGCCCCCACCGCGACGACGAGCAACAGCTTGGTGCGCTACGCGGTCACGGTCGCCTTCGACGAGCCGCCGTCCGGTCTGATGGTCGGCCAGACGGCGGCTGTGGTGCTCACGCTCGACGAGGCGGAGGCCGCGGTCTATGTGCCGGTCCAGGCGGTGACCACCCGCCCGGACGGCACGTCGGTGGTCACCACGCGCGAGGGCGTGAGGCCCGTGGAGCTCGGCGTGCGCGGCGACCAGTACGTGCAGATCGTCTCCGGGCTGGGCGAGAAGGATCAGGTGGTGCTGCCCGACGCCTCGGCGGGCGGGTTCCCCGACAGCAGCTGGCCGGAAGGGTTCTAACCCTTTTCTCACGTTGGGCACGTTTCCTTGGAATCCATGAACGACAGGCAGATCCACATCCTCGTGGTGGATGACGAGCCTCCGCTGACCGAGCTGCTCACGATGGCGATGCGGCTGGCCGGCTGGGAGGCGTTGCCGGCGCATGACGGGGAGAGCGCCGTCAAACAGGCGCGTGCCGTACTGCCGGACGCCGTCGTGCTCGACTGGATGCTGCCCGACATGGACGGCCTGCAGGTTCTGCAGCGGCTGCGGGCGCTCAGCCCGACGTTGCCGGTGCTGATGCTGACGGCCAAGGACGAGGTCGCCGACCGGATCGCCGGGCTGACGGCCGGCGCGGACGACTACGTCACCAAGCCGTTCAGCCTGGAGGAGATCATCGTGCGGATGCGCGGCCTCCTGCGGCGCTCGGGGGCCGCCCAGGCGCCGCCGGACTCCCGGCTGACGCTCGGTGACCTGGTCATGGACCAGGACACCCACGAGGTGTGGCGGGGCGGCAAGCCGGTCCAGCTCACTCCCACCGAGTTCGAGCTGCTCCGCTTCCTGCTGAACAACCCCCGGCGGGTGCTGAGCAAGACCCAGATCCTGGAGCACGTGTGGGGCTACGACTTCGGCGGCAACAGCAACGTGGTGGAACTCTACGTGTCGTACCTGCGCCGCAAGCTGGGCATGCAGCTGATCCACACGGTCCGCGGGGCTGGCTACGTCGTCAAACCGCCTCGCTGACGAGCCGGGTGGTCGCGGTCGCGATCGTCCTGCTGACGGCGCTGACGCTGGTCATCGCGACCGCCACGACATTGCAGCTGCACGCCTCGCAGCGGGCCCAGCTCGACGACCGGGTCCGTGACGCGGCCAGGCGCGCGGTGATGGCCGCCTCGCGCATCCCGGGCGACGCGCCCGCCGACTACCTGTTCGTGCCCGGACAGAGCATCGGCACGTTCGGCGCGCGGCTGCGCGGCGGCGTGGTGGCGGAGGCGACCGTGTTGTCGTCGGAGACCGCGATCGACGCGGTCGACGCGCCGCCGGAGCTGCTCGGCGTCGGCCGCCGGCCGGTGACCGTGTCCCTCGGCGACGAGCTGGGCGACTATCGCATGGTGGCCGAGCGCGGCCGCGCCGGCGACGTGATCGTCACGGGCCTGCCGGAAGCGCCGATGAACGCCACGATCAGCCGCTTCATCGCGATGGAGGCCGTCGTCGCGCTGACCGCCGTCGTGCTGGCCGCCCTGCTGGGCACGGCCATGGTGCGGCGCGCGATGCGTCCCCTGCACCGCCTGGCCACCACCGCCACCCGCGTCTCCGAGCAGCCGCTGGACCGAGGTGACGTCGTACGGCTGGCACGCGTGCCGGACGCCTACTCCCATCCCGGCACCGAGGTGGGCCAGGTGGGCGTCGCGCTCAACCAGATGCTGGGGCACATCGAGGAGTCGCTGGCCGCCCGGCACGCCGGTGAGGTACGGCTGCGCAAGTTCGTCGCCGACGCCAGCCACGAGTTGCGCACCCCGCTGGCCTCGATCGCCGGATACGCCGAGCTGGCCGCCCGCGACCCCGAGACCCACGAGCATTCGCTGCGGCGCATCCGCTCGGAGACGACACGCATGACGGCGCTGGTGGAGGATCTGCTGTTGCTGGCCAAGCTCGACGCGGGGCGGCCGCTGGCCCGCGAGGAGCTGGATCTGCGGCCGCTGCTGGTCAACGCGGTGAGCGACGCGTACGCGGCCTCGCGCGAGCACAAGTGGCTGGTCGACTTCCCCGGCTCCGACCCCGAGCCGGGCCCTGCCGAGGACGAGCCGGGCGACGACGAGCCAGCCGACACCGAGCCAGGCGACACCGAGCCAGGCGACACCGACCCGGGCGACACCGAGCCAGGCGACACCGACCCGGGCGACACCGACCCGGGCGTGCCGGCCGACGACGAGCCGGTCGTGCTGGGCGACGCCGACCGTCTCTACCAGGTGGTGACGAACCTGCTGGCCAACGCCCGTTCCCACACCCCGCCCGGCACCACGGTCAGCACGACGCTGACGGTCGAGTCGGGGTGGCTGGCGTTGCGGGTGCGCGACGACGGCCCCGGCATCGCCCCCGAAGTGCTGCCCGACCTGTTCGACCGTTTCACCCGCGGCGACGCGGGACGCTCCCGCCAGGTGGGCGGCACCGGCCTGGGCCTGGCCATCGTGGCCGCCGTGACGGCCGCCCACGGGGGCAGGGTCGAGGTCTCGAGTGTCCCGGGTGACACGGTGTTCACGGTGTGGCTTCCCGGGGCGCGTTCGTAGCGGATTATCCGCCCCCGACAATCGCCTGGCCTGCAGTCATACGGAAACCGCAAATTACCGCCAAATCATCGACTTACTGGACAACCCGTCAGTAAGGTTGCTGATCCGTAGCTGCCCCCACGATGTCGAGGTGCCGATGGCCCTGACCGGTTTCGTTGGCCGGAAGGCCGGGTCCGCGCTGGGCCAGGTGGGCGAGCTGTTCGTGATCGTCCTGGAAGGGCTGCGCCGCACGTGGGACGTGCGGAACTGGTTCTGGGAGTTCGTCGCGCAGTGCTGGTTCCTGGCCCGCATCACCAGCGTCCCGGTCCTGCTGGTCAGCCTGCCGCTGGGCGCGACGGTGGCGTTGCAGGTGGGCGAGCTGGCCTGGCAGCTGGGCGCGGCCAGCGCGACCGGCAGCGCGGTCTTCGTCGGCCTCATCCGCGAGGTCGCGCCACTGGCCAGCGCGCTGCTCATCGCCGGGGCCGGCGGCAGCGCGATGACCTCCGACATCGGCGCCCGCAACATCCGCGACGAGCTGGCCGCGATGGAGGTCATGGCGGTCAACCCGATCCACCGCCTGGTCACCCCGCGCATGTGGGCGGCCTCGACGGTGGCGGTGTGCCTGTGCCCGCTGGTCATCCTGGCGGGCGCGACCGGCGGCTACTTCTTCAACGTGGTCGTCCAGGGCGTCACGCCCGGCGCCTACTTCGACGGCGCGCTCAGCCTCGTCGTCGGCAGCGACCTGTACGTCACCCTCTTCAAGGCCTGGGTGTTCGGCTTCATCGCCGCCGCGGTCGCCTGCTACAAGGGTATGACCTGCCAGACCAGCCCGGTGGGCGTGGGCCGCGCGGTCAACCAGTCGACGGTCGTGACGTTCATGCTGGTCTTCGCCTTCAACTACGTGATCTCGGCCGTGTACTTCCTCGCCTACCCGCCCAAGGCCTTCTGATGGTCACCCGGACGGCGGGCGCCAGAGCCGCGCTGAAGGGCCGCGACCTGGCCGAGCGGTTCGCCCAGCTGGGCGACTGGCCGCTGTTCGTGTGGAAGGTGCTGTTCTACGCCGTCCGCGACGTCATCCTGCGGCTGAAGTACTTCAAGGTCGTCTTACGCCAGATCAGCGACGTGGTCGTGGGCGTCGGCGCGACCGTCATCGGCGGCGGCATGATCTTCGTCGTCTTCACCATGGCCTTCGTCGTCGGCGCCACCGTGGGCCTGCAGGGCTACCAGGGCCTGGCCTCGATCGGCGCCGAGTCGTTCATGGGCCTGGTCGGCAGCTTCGCCAACGTCCGCGAGATCACCCCGATCATCGCCGCCACCGCCCTGGCCGCCCAGGTGGGCTCGGCCTTCACCGCGGAACTGGGCGCGATGCGCATCTCGGAGGAGATCGACGCGCTGGAGGTGATGGGCATCAACGCCTTCACCTATCTCATCTGCACCCGCGTGGTCGCCGCGCTCGTGGCGCTGATGCCGATCTACCTGATCGCCCTGTTCGCCAGCTTCTTCGCCACCCGCCTGATGTGCACGGCGCTGTTCGGCATGGCGCCGGGCGTCTACGACTACTACTTCTACATCGGGCTGCCGGTCAGCGACATCGTCTTCAGCGTCGTCAAGGTCGGCGTCTTCGCCTTCACGGTGATCGTCATCCACTGCTACCACGGCTTCTACGCCACCGGCGGCCCCGTCGGCGTCGGGGTGGCCGCGGGCCGGGCGATCCGCCAGTCGATCGTCACCATCGTCCTGCTCAACCTGCTGCTGTCGTGGCTCTTCTGGGGCGGCGGCGGAAGCCTGAAGCTGACGGGGTGAGGGCGTGAACCACTCGTTGCCGCTGAGACTGGCCATCGCCGTGGCCGTCGTGGCCGCGCTGGCCGCCGGGACCTTCTTCGTGGTGCGCGGCGTCACCGAGGTGGCCGGAACCAGGATCGTGGCGATGTTCGACCGCGCCGGCCAGGGGCTGGACGCCAACTCGCCGGTCAAGGTGCGCGGCATCACCGTCGGCGGCGTGACCGCCGTGACGCTCGACCCGCAGGGCAGGGCCGTGGTCACCATGCACATCGAGCCTGCCGTACGGCTTCCGCAGACGACCACGGCGGCGGTCGAGCCCAGCTCGGTCTTCGGCCCCAAGTTCGTCGACCTCAAGCTCGGATCGGGCGAGAGCACCGGCCCCTACCTGGCCTCCGGCGCGGTCATCCGCGACGGCGAGGAGCCGGTGGACCTGTCCGACTCCCTGGGCGACCTGTATCGGGGCGTCGACGCGGTCGATCCGCGCGAGGTCACCGTCATCGTGCACACGCTGGCCAAGGGCCTGGAGGGCAAGGGCAAGCCGCTGCGCGAGCTCATCGACGACTCGGGCACCGTGATCGAGGTCGCCTACCGGCACCGCGACCGGGCCAGGCAGTTCCTGAGCGACAGCGCCCTGCTGTCGGGCGCCTTGCAGGACAAGGGCGACGACCTGGTCCTCATCGCCCGCGACATCAACACCCTCACCCCCGAACTGCTGCAGCGCGCCGACAAGGTGCGCGTCCTGCTCAAGGAGATCACCTCCGTCTCCGAGCTGGGCGCGCACGGCCTGCGCAAGCACCGCGGCAACCTGCGCGCGGGGGTGCACTCGGGCGAGCGGGTCGCCTCGCTCATCTACGCCCAGCTCGGCCTGGCCGGCGACGGCGTGCGCGGGCTGACCACGCTGGTCGACCTGCTCAACGAGCTCATCGAGGCGCCCGGTCCCGGCCAGGCCCACCAGCTGCAGACCGTCTCCTTCCTGCTCGGCGACGTCTGCCAGCTCATCGTCGGCTCCTGCGGCCCCACCGACGGGAGGAAACGATGAGGTCCTCCCGCGCCTGGCTGATGCTGCGCTTCCTGCTCTTCCTGGGCGTGACGCTCAGCCTGATCGTGGTGATCACGATCCAGATCGCGCGGGTCAGCACCGGCGGCGGCTACACCCTCACGGCCGTCTTCGACGACGTCTCCGGCCTGCTCGAAGGCGACCAGGTGAAGATCGCCGGAGCGCCGGTCGGCCAGGTGCGGTCGATCCGCGTCGTCGCCGGCCGCGCCGAGGTGGTACTGGAGGTCGACGAGAAGGTGAGGGTGCCCGCCGACACCGAGGCCGCCGTGCGCTGGCGCAACGCCGTCGGCCAGCGCGTGGTCTACCTGGTGCCCGGCACCGCGCCCGGCATGCTCGCCGCGGGCTCGCGGATCACCCGCACCTCCTCGGTCGTCGACATCGGCGAGCTGGTCAGCGACCTCGGCCCGCTGACCCGCAGCCTCGACCCCGAGCAGATCAACCAGCTGCTCACCGCTGCGGCCAAGGCGCTGCACGGCAACGACAGGAACCTGCCGCGCCTGCTCGACAACGTCAACGACATCACCGGGACGGTCGCCCAGCGCAAGGAGACCATCAAGGAGCTGCTGAAGGACTACGCCACCGTCGCCGAGGTGGTGGCCAAGCGCGACAAGCAGATCGCCCGGCTGGTCGACAACCTCGTGCTGTTGTCGGAGGGGTTCGCCCGCAACCGCAAGCTCGTCGACGACTCGATCGTGCAGCTGTCGGCCGAGTTCGACACCGCCAACCAGGTGCTCGGCCGCAACGCCCGGGAGCTCGGCCTGCTCACCGACCACCTCACGGGCCTGACCGGCGGCATCCGGCGCAACGTCGGCCGCATCGAGCGCACGATCACCACCATCCAGCCGCTGTTCGAGCGGGCCTTCAGCAGCGTCAACCGGGGCCACTACTTCGTCTCGGCGGTGCCCTGCCTGGCGCTCGGCCCCTCGCCCTGCCCCTACGCCATGAACACGCCGCCTCCGCTGCGCGACAGCTACCGGGTCTCCACCGCCAAGGACCTGCGGCGGCTGCTGGTGGGAGGCTGACGATGGCGCTGAAGTCGTTCCGCGACCGCAACCGCGTCCTGGTCGGCCTGGTCTCGCTGGCCGTCCTGTCCGCGGTGCTGGTCGGCACCTTCCTCGTCGGCACGCTCGGGATCTTCGAGGGCGGCTACACCATGTCAGGGATCTTCGCCGACTCGGGCGGCCTCAAGTCCGGCAACGACGTGCGGGTGGCGGGCGTGCGGGTGGGCGAGGTCACCGAGGTGCGCGCCGACTACACCCAGGGCCACGTGGTGGTCACCTGGCGGGTCGACGCGGACGTACGGCTCGGCCGCCAGACCCGCGCGGACGTGACGCTCTCCAACCTGCTCGGCGGCCGCTACGTCAAGCTCACGGGCGCGGTCTCCGAGCCCTACATCGACCAGCTGCCGCAGGCGCAGCGGGTGATCCCCGCCGACCGCACCGGCGTGCCCACGCTCATCAACGACGCGCTGAAGGACGCCACCCGCCTCGTCCAGCGGCTCGACACCGAGGCGGTCGACGACCTGCTCACCGAGCTCGGCAAGATCGACACGAGCAGGCGCGGGCGCATCACCCGGCTGCTGAAGAACATCGGCGACCTGTCCGACACCATCAGCCAGAGCGAGCCGCAGCTGCAGAAGCTCCTCGACAACGGCAACCGCATCATCGACGTGCTGGAGAAGAAGGACAAGGAGATCAACCGGCTCATCGACGCCTTCGACGTCATGCTGGCCGAGCTGCGCTCACGCCGCGACGAGCTGCGCCTGCTCCTCGGATCCGGCAGCGAGCTGGTCACCAGCACCACCCGGCTGATCAGCGAGCACGAGAAGAGCCTCATCCAGGTGCTCGACGACAACCGCGCCATCACCACCCGGCTGGCCGCCACCAAGGCCCAGTTCAACGGCGTGCTCGCCTGGGTCGGACCGACCTTCTCCGGCCTTGCCACCATGGGCGGCCAGGGCCCGTGGATCGAGGCGATCGCCGCCGGCCTCGGGCCGATCAACCCCGAGGTGATCGGCGCCATCGCCAGGGATCGGGGTGACGCCTGATGAACAGGCTGACCGCGGTGGCGGCTGCCGTACTCCTGCTGCTCACGGGGGGCGGGTGCACGCTGTTCGGCCCCCAGCCGCTCCGGCTGACCGCGATCTTCTCCTCCGCGCCCTCGCTCTACGAGCAGGCCAGGGTCAAGGTGATGGGCCTGGACGCCGGGTACGTCGAGCGCATCTCCATCGAGGGCGACAAGGTGCGCGTGGTGCTCTCGATCGACCCGCAGATCCCGCTCCCGGCCGACGTCCAGGCGGTCGTCGCCCCGCAGAACACCCTGGGCGAGCGCAACGTCGTGCTCCACCCGCCGTGGAAGCCGGGCGAACAGCGGATCCAGGCGGGCGCGACCATCCCCCTCGACCGCACCGACCTGCCGGTGGAGATCGACGACGCGCTCGACGCCTTCACCAGGCTCACCGAGGCCCTGGACGCCGACAAGATCGGCAAGGTCACGACCGACTTCGCCGACGGCATCGACGGCCGCGGCAAGGCGATCAACAACGCGCTCGACGACACCGCCGAGCTCACCGGCACCCTGGCCAAGCAGGACCAGCAGCTCATCGACCTGGCCAAGGGCCTCAACCGGCTGGCCGCCAACCTCAACGACCGCGAGCGGCAGGTCAAGTCCACCATCGACGCCTTCGCCGACGCCAGCGCGATCCTCGCCGAGGAACGCCAGAGGCTCAAGGGCTTCATCGAGGGCATGGCGGGATTCGTCCGGCGCGGCGACGTGCTCATCGAGGCCTACGGCGAACGCCTGCCGCAGGCCGCCGGCACCCTGGCAGAGCTGGTGCTGGTGGTCCGCGCCAACAGCGACTCGATGGCCAAGGCGATCAAGGGCTCGGCCGACTTCGCCGACGTGCTCGTCGAGGCGTGGGACAGAGAGAACCACCTGCTGAAGATCCGGGTGGTGCTCAACGCCATGACCAGGGCCTGGCTGACGCCGCTGTTCGAGGCGCTCAACCTGGGCAGGGTACCGTGCCTGCCGGGCGGGCTGAGCAACTGCGCGAGCAGCCGATGAGAAGGGCCGTCGCGATCATCGCGCTCCTGGCCACCGGGGGCTGCTCGCTCCAGACGCTCGGCGCCGGGAGCGGCGGCTACACCCTGTCGGCGGTCTTCACCGACGTGCAGAGCCTGGTCGCCGGGCACAGCGTGCAGATCGCCGACGTGCGGGTCGGCACCGTGACCGCCGTCGCACTGGAGGGCTACCAGGCCAAGGTGACGATGTCGATCGAGTCGGTGGAGCAGGTGCCGGTCGGCACCACCGCCACCGTCGCCAAGACCTCCATCCTCGGCGAGAACTACGTGCAGCTCGTGCCGCCCCGGGCCCTCGACGCCGGGCCGTACCTGAAGAGCGGCTCGACCATCACCGACACGAGCGTCGAACCCGACATCGAGCAGGTCACCGAACGGGCGGGTCCGCTCATCGAGGCGCTCGGCGCGCAGGACGTCAACGCCATCCTCGACGCCGCCTCGACGGCGCTGTCGGGCAAGGGCGACGACGTCAACAAGCTGATCAAGCAGACCGCGCTGGTGACCGACGCCTACGCCGCCGCGCGGCAGGACATCGCCACCACCGTCGACGCCCTGGCCAAGCTGGGCGACGACCTGGCCAAGGGCAGCGAGGACCTCGACAGGCTGCCCGGCGAGCTGGCCCGCGCGACCGAGCGCGTGCACCACGGCCGCAAGCACATCAAGCGGGCCCTCGTGGCGCTGACGGAGCTGGCAGAGGAGGCCAACACGACCGTGTACCCACGTCACGCCGCCCGGCTGCGCGAGCTGCTGCGCGAGCTCGACGGCATCACCACGGCGATGGTGCGCGGCAAGGAGGACCTCAAGGCGCTGGTGGACCGCATGCAGAAGTTCATCGACGCGCCGCCCATCACCGTCAACGGTCAGGTGCTCATCTACGTGTGGCTGAAGGGGCTCATCCTGCCGGGCGGCCAGACCGTCCCCAACGACCCCAAGGTCACCCGCGGTCCTGAACCCAACCGCGCCGAGGACTTCCGCCTGCTGATGGAGCCGCCGCGATGAGGAACCGGGTCTACCTCAACCTCGCCGTCTTCGCGATCCTCGGCATCGTGATGACCGTATGGGCGTTCAGCACGATCATCAAGCTCGACGTGATCGAGCAGCCCTACCGGGTCGAGGCCGAGTTCGCCTCCTCCCCCGGCCTCGTGCACGGCTTCGACGTCGCCTACCTCGGCGTGCGCGTCGGCAGGATCGGCGACGTACGGCTCGCGCCCGGCAAGATCGTCGTGGGGCTCGACATCGACAAGGAGATCAGGCTGCCGCGATCGGTCACCGCCGAGGTGCGCCGCAAGTCGGCGATCGGCGAGCCGTACGTGGAGCTGACCCCGCCCAAGACCGGCGCCGGCGGGCCCGTCCTGGCGCCCGGCGACCTGATCCCGCTGGCCAGGACCTCCGTGCCGCTCGACTACCGCAAGCTGTTCCAGGGCGTCGGCAGGCTGCTCAACGCCGTGCCGCCCGAGGACGCGCGGACCATCACCCACGAGCTGGCCGTCGCCCTGGAGGGGCGCGCACCCGACATCCGCGCCATCATCGACGACGCGCACGACGTCACCGAGACGCTCGCCGACAACTCCAAGGTGCTCGACGAGCTGGCCGTCGAGCTGACCAGGCTCACCCACACGCTGGCGGGCAAGCGGGACAAGCTCTCCTCGGCGATCCGCGACACCGGCCTGGTCACCGGCTCCGTCGTCGACTCGCGCACCGACCTGTACGCCTTCCTCGACCAGGGGCCGGGCGTGTTCGCCCAGCTCCACGAGCTCATCCTGAAGGCCAGGCCCGGTTTGTCGTGCGCGCTGACAGCCGTGGGGCTGCCGCACCGGCCGGCCTTCTCCGCCGAGTCGGAACGGTACGCCCACCACCTGCTCGGGCTGGTGCCCACCACGCTCGCGCTGGCCGACGACATCAGCGACCGGCAGGGGAACACGACGTACGGGCGCAACACGTTCATCTTCAGCGTGCCGGGCGGCCCGAAGCCCGCCTTCGAGTACGCCGACCCGCTGGGCCCGCCGGCCGTGCCCGGCGTGCGCTCGTGCCCCAGGGCCGTGGCCGCCGAGCACTCCCACCCCGACGCCGCCGTGCCCGGCGGCGAGCGCGAGCGGGAGGAACCGCAGGAGCAGCCCGTACGGCGGGCCGGTCCCACGCAGGAGGAGACGACCGAGCCGGAGCCGACGCTCGAGCCCCTGGAAACCGCATCCAGCAGCCCCAAGAAGGTGGCCGCCCCCGCCCCGCTGGACACCACCCCGCTGATTGTGGCGATTTTCCTCGCAGTCGCGGCGAGCGGTGGCATCGTGGGCTGGATCGCCGTGGGCCGGGCGGCCCGCCGCCGTGGAACGGAGTAGCAGCATGCCTTCCGAGCAGGACGTTGCCGTCGGCCAGAGGCCCGCGGTCCGGCGAGCCTGGCGCATCACGCCCAAGCCTGTCTTAGTGAGCGATCGGGACGAGGCCGCGTCGGCTGCCCCCGAGCCGGACCCCGCACCCGACGCCGCCCTCGACGCCGCCCTCGACGCCGAGCCCGTTCCCGAGCCCGAGCCCGACGCGGAGGCCCCCTTGGGCGCTCCCGCCAGGGCCGACGTCTCGTGGGCGCGGTGGATCACGGCCGCCGTCGCCGTCGTGGCGGTGCTGGCGCTGGCCGGGTTCGCCCTGGTCCAGTGGATCGGCGCCGGCAAGGCCCGCGACGCCCAGGCCCGCCTCGAGGCCGACCGCACCCTGCGCCTGGAGATCTCCGAGGCCGCCCACAACTTCGCCCAGGCCCTGCTGACCTACGACTACCAGGATCTGCCCTCCGCCAGGGCCAAGCTGCGCGACCTGGCCACCGGCGACTTCCAGACCCTGTACGACCAGGAGTTCGGCGGCGCGATGGAGCAGGTCATCATCAAGCTGAAGGCCGTCTCCCAGGCGACCTCCCGCGAGGTCTACCTCGCCGACGTCAGCGAGACGACGGCCAGGGCGATCGTGGTGGTCGACTCCCAGGTCAAGTCCGAGCAGGCGATGCGCGTGGTGAGCGACTCCCACCTGAAGCTCCTGATGATCAAGGAGCCCGACGGCTGGAAGGTCCAGGAGGTGACGGTGCTCGGCGCGGCCAAGGAGCAGGAGACGCCGCTGGGCGACCCGCAGAAGACCACGCCGAGCCCTGAACCGTCGAAGAAGGACTAGTAGACGGCCACGCCGTAGGCGTTGAGCGCCTCGACGACCGGCTGGAAGAAGGTGGTGCCGCCGGTCGTGCAGTTACCGCTGCCGCCCGAGGTCAGGCCGAGCGCCGTCCCGCCGGAGAACAGGGGTCCGCCGCTGTCGCCGCCCTGGGCGCAGACGGTGGTCCTGATCATCTGGTAGACGCTGCCCTGCGCGTAGTTGACGGTGGCGTTCAGCGCGGTGACGGTGCCGCTGCGCAGGCCGGTGGTGCTGCCGCTGCGCTGCACGGACTGGCCGACGTAGGCGTTGCCCGCGCCGGTGATGTCACGCGAGCTGCCGTTGTAGAGGTTGACGCTGCCCGGCTTGGCGATGCTCGTGTTGGTGTAGCGCACGATGCCGTAGTCGTTGCCCGGGAAGCTGCTGCCCGCCCTGGTGCCCAGGACCGTGGTGCGCGAGGAGTTGGCGTACCAGGTCGAGCCGATGTTGGTGCAGTGGCCCGCGGTCAGGAAGTACGTCGTCGACCCGCTGCGCACGTTGAAGCCGAGCGAGCAGCGGGAGGAGCCGGTGTAGATGGCGTCGCCGCCCTGGATGAACAGGTCGAACTTGCCCGCCTCGTTCTCGGTGCGCACGGCGGGTCCCGCCGCGGCGCGCTCGACGCTCTTGGCCGCCTCCTCGTCGTTGAGCTGCTTGACGATGGCCTCGACACGCTGGCGCTGGCCGGTGTCGACGGACTCGTCGAACCAGACGACGACCTGGTTGCCGGCCGGGTCGACGGCCCATGCCGTACCGGGGATGCGGGCGGCGCGGTCGAGCCTGCGCATGATCTTGTCGAAGTCGTCGGAGCTGCGGACCACCTTCTTCGGGATCGCCCCGGCGGCCAGGACCGCCTGCGCGTCGGCGTCGTCGGTGATCGTGACGACGAGCTTGCCCTGCGCGGGATCGAAGTACGAGCCCGCGTCACGCACGCCCAGCTGCGCGTCGAGCGCGGTGGCGGCCAGGGCCGCCGGGTCGGCCGCCTCCGGCGTCGGCGGGGTCGCCTGAGCCGTCGGCGAGAGGATGAGGGAGCCGGTGAGCAGAGCGGCCGCGGTGACGATCAGCCCTGCTCGCGGGGGACGGATGCTCATGTGGGGAGCCTCCTGGGGGATGCCGGCCAGCCCCGTCGGCTGGCCTCGGGGGTAGGTCGGGAGGGCGCCTCTCCCGGGTACCGCCCCAATATGAATAACCTCAAGTGGTTACACAAGGCCCATTTACAAGATTTACTAGCATTTGTAATGACAAATCGTCATTGCGCCGGAGGCTATGCTGGCCCGATGACGCAGGCGGTGATCATGGCGGCGCGGTCGGGCGACGTCGGCGGATCGATGGACTGGCTGACCGTGGCCGAGCGCGAACGGGCCGAGCGGTTCCTGCGCGACGACGACCGCGCCACGTTCATAGCGGCCCACCTGCTCGTACGGCAGTGCGCCGCGCACTACCTCGGCGTCGACCCCGCCACGGTGACGCTGCTGCAGCACTGCCCGGTGCACGGCCCCGGCCACGGCGTGCCGTACCTGGAGCAGGCCCCCGAGCTCGGCGTCAGCCTCAGCCACACGCGCGGCTACGTGTGCGCCGCCGTCGGCCCCGGCCGGGTCGGCGTCGACGCCGAGCGGGTGCCCGACGGGCCGCTGGTGGAGGTGTTGGTCACACAGCTGTGCGCGCCGGGCGAGCACGTGTCCGACAACCGCGAGCTGATCAGGTTGTGGACCCGCAAGGAAGCCCTGGTCAAACGGGGTGAGCTCACCCTCGACTCGCTCTCGTCGATGCCGTGGCAGCCGACCGGGCACCTGCTGGAGTGGGAGGAGCCCGACGGGGTGATGGCGGCCTCGATTACCGACGCCCCACCCCTGCGGATACGCTGAGGGGGTGTTCTACAAGAAGCCCATCGAAGAGCGGATCGCCGAGCGGGTGGCCAAGCGCAAGCCGCTCGAAGAGGGCAAGACCTTCGAGCACGGTCCGGCCAAGTTCGTGTTCATCTCCCTGATCACGATCGTCGTCGTCATGCACGTCGTCGGCATCGCGATCGTCATGGCCCTCGACGTCTAACGCCTGCTCGGAGTCGGGTCCAGGAAGACGTGCGCGACGCCCGGCACGCGGGCGCGCAGCCGCTGGTCCACCTCCTCGCAGGCACGCTCCACCCCGGCCGCGCTCGCCTCGTCGGTGAAGTCGACCTTGGCGGCCACCAGCACCTCGTCCGGCCCGAGGATCATGGTGAGCAGTTCCACGACGTCCTCGACCTCGGGCTGCTCCATCAGCACCGTGCGGATCAGCGACTCGACCGTGCGCGGCGCCGCCCGGCCGATCAGCAGCGAGGCGTTGGCGACGATCAGGCTCAGCGCCACCGCCAGCAGCAGCACGCCGATGGCCACCGAGGCCAGGCCGTCCCAGAGCGCCGAACCGGTGAGCTGGGTGCCCAGCAGGCCCAGCGCCGCCAGCACGAGGCCGATCAGCGCCGCGGTGTCCTCCAGCATGACCGCCTTGAGCGCGGTGTCGGGCGTGGCGCGCACGAGCCGGTACGAGCTGACGTGCCACCTGCGGGCCTCGCCGCGCACCTGCGACAGCCCTCGCAGGAACGAGACGCTCTCGATCGCGAACGACACGGCCAGCACGATGTACGACAGGGTGAAGTCGGACAGGTCCTCGCCGTGGGAGATGGTGTGCAGGCCGTGGGTGATCGAGAAGCCCGCCCCGCCCACCAGGGTGGCGCCCGCCGCCAGCAGCGCCCAGAAGTAGCCGGCGGGGCCGTACCCGAACGGATGGCGCCGGTCGGCGGGCTTGGAGCCCGACCGCACCGCCACGACGAGCAGGACCTCGGTCACGGTGTCGGCGAAGGAGTGCGCGGCCTCCGACAGCATCGCCGCCGAGCCGCCGACCAGGCCCGCGACCAGCTTGGCCACGGCGATGGCCAGGTTGGCCAGGCCCGCCACGACCACCGTGATCAGGCTTTCTCCCGAGCTGTCACTCATGGTAGATCATCGTACGCATCCGGTTATCCGACCTTGCGGTACATTCAGATCATGAGTGCGCCAAGGTGGTTGACCCAGGCAGAACAGCAGGCCTGGCGTGCGCATCTGACGGTGCACAAGCTGCTGATGCACCGGCTCGACCGCGAGCTGCACGCGTTCGGGCTGTCGATCAACGACTACGAGATCCTCGTGAACCTCTCGGAGAGTCCGGACCATCGCATGCGCATGAGCGACCTGGCCGACGCCACGATCCAGTCGCGCAGCAGGTTGTCGCACCAGATCTCCCGCATGGAGGCCAAGGGGCTGGTCACCAGGGAGGAGTGCGCCGACGACCGGCGCGGCACCTTCGCGGTGCTCACCGACGACGGCTGGGACGCCATCAAGGAGGTCGCGCCCCACCACGTCTCGGCGGTGCGCGAACACTTCGTCGACCGGCTCAGCACCGACCAGCTGACCGAGATGCAACGGGCATATGCCCCGATCGTGGAACATCTGAAGAGCCTGCGCTCGTAGACTCCCCTCATGGTGAAACGGCTCCTGCTCCTGCTGGTCGCGCTCATGGTTTCCACCGCATGCGCGGGCGGCGGCGAGACAGCACTCCCCTCCGGGCCCGACCTGATGAAGAAGACGGCCGACGCGATGAAGGCGGTCAAGTCGGCTTCGTTCTCCATAGCCACGGAAGGCACCCCGCAGGTGCCGCTGCGCAAGGCCGACGGGCGCATCACGTCCGCGGGAGACGCCGACGGCACGATCTCCGTCGAGGTGTTCGGTCAGCTCACGGAGATGAACTTCGTGCTGCAGGGCGACACGGTCTACTTCAAGGGACCGACCGGCTCCTACCAGAAGATGC
Organism: Nonomuraea sp. NPDC050663; assembly: GCF_044456985.1. Lineage (NCBI taxonomy): Bacteria > Bacillati > Actinomycetota > Actinomycetes > Streptosporangiales > Streptosporangiaceae > Nonomuraea > Nonomuraea sp. NPDC050663. Next base: position 24,544 of record NZ_JBITGL010000022.1, on the reverse strand, counting down.
CCCGCGCCCAGCTGATGCAGCTGCTGCAGTACGACCCCTCCCAGGTGCTCAGCCCTGACAAGGGCGTCTCCACGCTGCTGGCCGCCGCCACGAACCCCACCGTCGACGGCGAGGAGGGCGGCGCCTACAAGGTCACCGCCGCGCTGACCAAGGCTCAGCTGGCCACGCTCGTGCCCGGCGTCACCCAGGACGTCAGCGCCCACCTGCTGGTCGACAAGGCCACCTCGCGGCTGACCAAGGTCACCCTGCCGCTGCAGGGCGGCTCGGTGATCGTGTCGCTGTCCGACTACGACGCCGCCGTCACCGTCACCCCGCCGCCGGTCGGATGAGGCGTCTGGCCCTCGCGGCGGGCGGCGCGGTCGTCCTGCTCGCCGCGCTCGACGCGTATGTCGTGGTCACAGTGCTGCTCGACATCGCCAAGACCGTCGGCGTGCCCGTCAACCGGCTGGAGCGCATCACGCCGGTGGTGACGGGCTTCCTGCTCGGCTACATCGCGGCGATGCCGCTGCTCGGGCAGCTGTCCGACCGCTACGGCAGGCGTCCGCTGATCCACGCCTGCCTGGCCGCCTTCGCGATCGGCTCGCTCGTCACCGCGCTCGGCACCGGGCTGTGGACCGTCGTGGTGGGGCGCGCGCTGCAGGGGATCGCTGGCGGGGCACTGCTGCCGATCACGATGGCGCTCATCGGCGACCTGTGGCAGGAGCGCGAGCGGCCGGTGGCCCTCGGGGCGGTGGGGGCGGCCCAGGAGCTGGGCAGCGCGCTCGGGCCGCTGTACGGGGGGTTTCTGGCGCTGGCGTTCGGGAGCTGGCAGGCGATCTTCTGGATCAACCTGCCGCTGGTGGCCCTCGCCGCGGTCGCCGTCCATTTCACCGTCCCCGGCCGCTCCAGGGCCCCGGTCTCCGGCGATCCTGTGGCCACAGGCGGGCTTGACGGCCCCGTACGGCACGCGCCGAAGATCGACCTCGTCGGCGGCCTCCTGCTCGCCACCTCCCTGGCCCTGCTCGTCGTCGGCCTCTACAACCCCGACCCCGCCAAGGCCGTCCTGCCGCCGTGGGGCCTGCCGCTGATCGCCGCCGGTCTGGCGGTCGCCGCGGGGTTCGTCTGGTGGGAGATCCGCTCTCCCGTCCGCGTGCTCGACCTGTCGGGCACCCGCAAGGGCCCGCTGCTGGCCACCCTCGGCGTCAGCTTCACCACGGGCGCCGCGCTCCTGGTCACGATGGTGTTCGTCCAGCTGGCCGCGCAGACCCTGCTGGGCCTGCCGCCGCTGGAGGCCTCGCTCGTCCTGGCCCGCTTCCTCATCGCCCTGCCCGTCGCCGCGCTGCTGGGCGGCTGGCTGGCGCGGCGGGCGGGCGAGTGGCCGGTGACGGTCGCGGGCATGCTGCTGGCCGCCGTCGGCTACGTCCTGATGTACCAGTGGCCCCTCGACCTGAAGAACCACCCGATCGACCTCGCCCTGATCGTCGCGGGCGCGGGTCTCGGCCTGGTGATCGCCCCGGTCTCGTCGGCGGTCCTGCGCACCACGCCCGCCGAGCAGCACGGCGTCGCCTCGGCCGCCGTGGTCGTGGCGCGCATGATGGGCATGCTGATCGGCGTCGCCGCGGTGTCGTCGTGGGGCTTCTACCGTTTCCAGTCGCTGACCGCGGACCTGGACACCCCGCTCCCCGTCGGCGTCGACGCGATCACCTACGCCCGGCAGATGGCGGAGTACGCCGCGAAGATCAACGCGGCCCTGCACGTGGAGTACACCGAGATGTTCCTCGTCACGGGTGTGCTGTGCGTGCTCGGCGCGGTCCTGGCGATCTTCATGCGGGAGCGCTAGTTGGGCCTTGTCCGCGCCGTCGGCCGGGGCTACCATCACGGCAACTCTTAGGAAACTTTCCTAAAAGAAAGCCGCCTCACCCCCCACGAGGTCCATGATGAGAGCCTGGAAGCCGGCGGCCCTGGCCGCGCTGCTCCTGGGCGCCTTACTGGCGCCCGCCTCCCCCGCCCACGCCGCCAACATCGTGACCAACCCCGGCTTCGAGAGCGGGTTGAGCGGCTGGACCTGCTCAGCCACCTCCGGAGCCCAGGCGGTCACCACACCCGTGCACAGCGGCACCCGCGCCCTGCAGGCGGCCCCCGCCGGCAGCGACACCGCCCGCTGCCAGCAGACCGTCGCCGTCCAGCCCGGCCAGGCGTACACGCTGTCGGCCTGGGTGCGCGGCAGCTACGTCTTCCTCGGCGCCACCGGCACCGGGATCAACGCCAGCACCTGGGGCTCGCCCGGCGCCGCCTGGTCGCAGCTGACCACATCATTCACCACCGGCACCGGGGTGACCAGCGTGACCGTGCACGTCAACGGCTGGTACGGCCAGGGCGCCTACCACGCCGACGACGTCGTCCTGGACGGGCCGCCCGGGCAGGGCCAGCCGCCTGCCGTACCGACGGGGCTCACCGGGACCGGCGGCATGAACCAGGCCCGCCTGACCTGGACCGCCGTCACCGGCGCGACCGGCTACAACGTCTTCCGCAACGGCACGCGCGTCGGCTCGGCCACGGAGGCGGCCTACACCGACAACCCCAGCCCCGGCACCCACAGCTACCGGGTCAGCGCCACCAACGCGGCCGGCGAGTCGGCGCAGTCGGCGGCCGCCTCGGTGACCGTCGGCAACGACGTGCCCCCGCCGCCGCCCGCGCCCACCGGCCTGACCGGCTCGGTCAGCGGCTCGACGGTCTCGCTGACCTGGAACGCCGCCCCCACCGCGACCGGCTACCACCTCTACCGCGGCACGGCGCGCGTCGCGACGGTCACCGGCACCGGCGCGACCGACTCCCCCGGCCCCGGCACGCACACCTACCACGTCAGGGCCTTCCACACGAGCGGCGTGGAGTCGGCGGCCTCCAACCAGGCGACGGTCACCGTGGCGGGCAACCCCGGCACGCTGCCCAAGCGGGTGATGGTCGGCTACCTGCACGCCTCGTTCGCCAACGGCTCCGGCTACATCCGCATGGCCGACGTGCCCAACGAGTGGGACGTCATCAACCTGGCCTTCGGCGAGCCGACCTCGGTCACCTCGGGCGACATCAGGTTCCGCCAGTGCCCGGTCGCCGAGTGCCCCAACGTCGAGTCCGAGGCCGACTTCATCGCGGGCATCCGGGCCAAGCAGGCGCTCGGCAAGAAGGTGCTGATCTCGATCGGCGGCCAGAACGGCCAGGTCCAGCTCACCACCACCGCCGCGCGTGACGCGTTCGTCTCCAGCGTTTCGGCGATCATCGACAGGTACGGTCTCGACGGGCTCGACATCGACTTCGAGGGCCACTCGCTCTACCTCAACGCGGGCGACACCAACCTGTCGGCGCCGACCACCCCGGTGATCGTCAACCTGATCGCCGCGCTGCGCACCCTCAAGGCCAGGTACGGCACGCGGTTCGTGCTGACCATGGCGCCGGAGACCTTCTTCGTGCAGCTCGGCTACCAGTTCTACGGTCCCGGCACGGGCGGCGCCGACTCGCGCAGCGCCTCCTACCTGCCGGTGATCCACGCCATGCGGGGCGACCTGACCCTGCTGCACGTGCAGGACTACAACTCCGGGCCGATCATGGGCCTCGACAACCAGTACCACACCATGGGCACCCACGACTTCCACGTCGCGATGACCGACATGCTGCTCGCGGGCTTCCCCATCAGGGGCGACGTCAACAACGTCTTCCCCGCGCTGCGCCAGGACCAGGTCGCCATCGGCCTGCCCGCCGCGCCGTGGGCGGGCAACGGCTTCACCACCGTGGCCGAGGTGCAGAAGGCCTTCGACTGCCTGGCCAAGGGCACCAACTGCGGGCCGTACCGGCCTCGCGGGGTCTACCCGAACCTGCGCGGCCTGATGACCTGGTCGATCAACTGGGACAAGTACAACGGGTTCGAGTTCTCCCGCGCCCACCGCGCCTACCTCAACGCGCTGGGCTGAGCCACCCGCGTCACCCTGGCCCTCGCCGTGCCCGCGGCGAGGGCCAGCGTCACTCCCGCCAGGGTCAGCCACAGGCCCCGCGCCCCGGCGAGCTCCAGCAGCCACGTGCCCGCCAGCGGTGCGATCACGGTCGCGAAACCCCAGCAGATGCCGTAGAAGGCCAGGTAGCGGCCGCGCGCGTCGTCGGGGGCGAGATCGGCGACGATCGCCATCAGGCGGCCCATGAGGAACGACTCGCCGATGCCGCCGAGCACCGTGACCGCGATGAGCTCGGGCAGCGAGTCGGCGAAGCCGTACCCGACGAGGTTGGCGGCCAGCAGCACGAATCCCAGCGTCAGGCTCTGGCGGCGCACCAGGGGCTGGCCGGCGATGAGCGTGAGCGCGGCGACCGTGGACAGGATGCCCGCGTCGGCGGGCACCGCCAGGGTCAGCGGCAGCACCATGACGATCGTCATGTAGACGGTCGCGAAGACCGTGCCGATGCCCAGCATCGCCAGCAGCGCGCGGTCGCGCCACACCGCGGGCCGCGCGGGCCCGCGGCGGGCCGGACGGTCGGAGGGCAGCACCAGACGCACGACGACCGCGCAGGCCAGGCAGGTCACCGCGTCCACGACGAACAACCAGCGCAGGTCCCACCGTCCCACGGCCGCCGCGATCAGCCCCGCGCCCAGCCCGGCCGCCGCCATCGCCGCGTTGAGCAGGCTGTAGGCGCGGGTGCGCAGCGCCACGGGCACCTCGTCGGCGATCATCGCCTGGCTGGGCGGCTCGTAGAGCTCGAAGGCCAGCCCGAGCAGGACCGCGAAGAGCGTCAGGACGGCGAGCGAGGGCGCGACCGCGATGCCCGCCTGGGCGACGGCACAGCCGAGCAGTCCCAGCAGGATCGTGGCGCGCCGCCCGACGCGGTCGGCCAGGTAGCCGCCCAGCAGCCGCGAGGGGATCGTGGCCACGCCGAAGGCCGCCGCTACCAGCCCCGCCGTGGTGGCGGGCACGCCGAACTCGGTGGCGACCAGCACGGTCAGGAAGGTCATCGAGAACGCGCCGAGGCGGTTGATCGCCCTGGCTCCGATGAGCAGCCAGACGGTACGCGGCATAGGATGACCTCCGAAACGTGTTTCGCCGGTCACTATGCCTTGCGAAGGGATGACCAGTCAAATGCTGTTCGATGGTCACATCGTGAACCTGCTGGACGCCTCGGTGTCCCTGGTCAACCTGCTCACCGACGGCCACGCCCGCGGCCGCCCTTACACCGCGCCCCGCGGCCCCGACCTGCCCGCGGCCATCGGCGCCGCGCTGCCCACCAGGGCAACGGTGACCGACCGGGAGGCCGCGCGGTTCGTCGGGACCGCCCTGGAGATGCGCAAGGTCTTCGACGCCGCGCACGCCGGAGACTTCGACACCGCCGCCGCCGTGGTCAACGCCCTGCTGCTGTCCACGGGCGCCCGGCCGCAGCTCGACAAGGCGCCGGGCGAGCCCTGGCAGGTGCACTTCCACGGCCCCGACGACACCGTGTCCGTCGGGTGGAGCGCGGGATGCGCGGCGAGCCTCGCGCTCGCGATCGGCTCCGACCTGGGCGGACGGCTCGGCGTGTGCCAGGCCGCCGAATGCGACCGGGTCTACGTGGACGGCTCGCGCAACGGGGTGCGGCACTTCTGCTCCCCCGCCTGCCGCAGCCGCACCAAGGCCGCCGCCTTCCGCGAAAGGCAGCGGCCTTGAGCCCTCCGGGTTACGGCGAGAGCCGGTGCAGGTCGCGCGGGAACAACGCCGCCTGCCGGACGTTCGGAAGGCCGGCCAGCCGCGACACCCACCGCTCCAGGCCGATGGCGAAGCCGCCGTGCGGCGGCATGCCGTGGGCGAAGGCCGACAGATAGCCCTCGTACGGCTCCGCCGGCTCGCCACGCTCGGCCAGGGCGGCCAGGTAGTCGGCGTGCCTGTGCAGCCGCTGACCCCCCGTCACCAGCTCCATCCCGCGGAAGAGCAGGTCGAAGCCGTTGGAGTAGCCGGGCCTGCCCGGGTCCGGATGGGTGTAGAACGGGCGCTTGACCATCGGGTAGCCGGTGACGAAGACGAACTCCGAGCCGTGCTCGCGCAGCGCCCACTCCGACAGCGCCCGCTCCTGCGCCGGTGACAGGTCGGGCTCGCCGTCGTCGCCGGCCAGCGCCTTGGCCTCGGTGAAGTGCAGCGCGGGGATCTCCTCCGGCACGCGCGGCAGCTCCACGCCGTGGCCGCGGCGCCGTACCGACTCGACCATCCCGGACAGCACCTCGCGCAGCACCGCCATGACGTCGCGGTGGTCGCGCACGAAGCCCAGCTCGACGTCGAGCGAGGTGTACTGCGCCAGATGCCGCGCGGTGTCGTGCGGCTCGGCGCGGAAGACCGGGCCGACCTCGTAGACACGCTCGAACACGCCGACCATCATCTGCTTGAAGAACTGCGGCGACTGCGCCAGATAGGCCGGGCGGCCGAAGTAGTCGACCTGGAAGACGTTCGCGCCCGACTCCGTCGCCGAGGCGACGAGCTTGGGCGTGTGGATCTCGGTGAACCCGGCGCTGTCGAGCGTCGCGCGGAAACCCGCCACGCTCGCGCCCGAGATCTCCAGCACCGCGCGCAACGCCGGGTGCCTGAGCGCCACGGGCGCGTGGTCGAGCACCGTCGGCAGCGCGGCGGGCACGGCGGGGCGGAACAGGTCGAACGGCGGCGCCTGGGCCGGCTCCGACAACACGGCGATCTCGGGCTCGACCAGCTCGACGCCGCCCGGAGCCTGCTGGTTGGCCACGACCGTGGCGGTGACCTCGACGACGCTCTCCTCGGGCGGCAACTCGCCCTCATGGACGACCACCTGGGCGAGCCCGGCGCGGTCGCGGACGATCAGGAACGAGACCGACTTCAACCGGCGGCGGCGATGGACCCAGCCGGCGATCGTGACGGAGTGTCCCACGTGCTCGGAGAGCGCGGCGGACAGGACACGTGACATCTTCACACCTCCTCAGAGTGAGCCCTGGGAGGTGCGGGCGAGCAGGGATACTCGCGGTGCCACCACACCTTCGCCGCCGGACCGGCGGCCTCTTGCCGTGCGCACGCGCCGTCGCGAGGGAGTGTCTTCGCCCGTGGACGCGGGACCGCCTTCCCAGCTGCCGGCGGCTCTCTCGGCCCGCGTGCTCCTCGGGCTACTCGGTTCCCTCAGCGCGTGCCCACGAGCATAACCAGCACTGCCGACGCCGGCCAACCGGATTCGGGTGGAGGGGAGGTGCCCACGCCCCGCATGCTCTACCTCGAAGAGCACGAGACCGCGGTCGTTCCCGACGACCGCGGTCTCGTGCGCCTGCCGCACGGTGGGCTGATCAGGCTGCCGCCCGAGCTCAGGGCTTCTTTCGCTTCTCCCTGATCTTCATCGTCACCTCGATCGGGGAACCGGCGAAGCCGAACTCCTCACGGATGCGCCGCTCGATGAAGCGCCGGTAGGTCTCCTCCAGCCAGCCCGAGGTGAACAGCACGAACTTCGGCGGCTCGGTGGAGGCCTGCGTGGCGAACAGGATCTTCGGCTGCTTGCCGCTGCGCACCGGAGGCGGCGTCTGCTGCACCAGCTCGGTGAGGAAGGCGTTGAGCCGGGAGGTGGGCACGCGCGTCGCCCACGAGTCGAGGGCGGTCTCGATCGCCGGGACCAGCCGGTCGACGTGGCGGCCGGTGAGCGCGGAGATGTTGACCCGCAGCGCCCACGGGGTGCGCACGAGCTGCCGGTCGATCTCCTTCTCCAGGTAGTAGCGCCGGTCCTCGTCGACCAGGTCCCACTTGTTGAAGGCCACGACCATGGCCCGGCCCGACTCGATGACCAGGCCGATGATGCGCAGGTCCTGCTCGGTGAGCGGCTCGCTGGCGTCGATCAGCACGATCGCCACCTCGGCCTTCTCGAGCGCGGCCCTGGTGCGCATCGCGGCGTAGAAGTCGGCGCCCTGCAGCTCGCGGTCGCGCCGCCGGATGCCGGCGGTGTCGACGAAGCGCCAGGTCTTGCCGCCCAGCTCGATCAGCTCGTCGACCGGGTCGCGGGTGGTGCCCGCCATCGGGTCGACCAGCACCCGCTCCTCGCCGGCGAGCTTGTTGAGCAGCGACGACTTGCCGACGTTGGGCTTGCCGAGCAGCGCGACGCGGTGCGGGCCGCGCTCGGCGCCGAAGGTCTCGGCGGGCGTCTCCGGCAGCCTGTCGAGCACCTCGTCGAGCAGGTCTCCGCTGGAGCGGCCGTGCAGGGCGCTGACCGGGAACGGCTCGCCCAGGCCGAGCGACCACATGGCGTGGACCTCCAGCTCCAGTTGCTGGTTGTCGACCTTGTTGGCGGCCAGGATGACCGGCTTGCCCGACTGCCGCAGCACGTTGCCGACCTCCTGGTCGGCCTCGGTGATGCCGACCGTGGCGTCGACCACGAACAGGATCACGTCGGCCAGCTCGACGGCGACCTGGGCCTGCTCGGCGATGCGAAGGTTCATCCCGGTCGCGTCGGGGTCCCAGCCGCCGGTGTCGACGACGGTGAAGCGCCTGCCACGCCAGTTGGCGTCGTAGGTGACACGGTCGCGCGTGACGCCCGGCACGTCTTCGACTACCGCCTCGCGGCGGCCGATGATGCGGTTGACCAGCGTGGACTTGCCCACGTTGGGTCGGCCTACGATGGCCAGGACCGGAAGCGGGCCCTCGTCGGCCGCGCCGTGCTCGGCATCGACCTCAAGGTCGGCGAGCTCGGCCTCGATCCAGCCGGAATCCCCCGTTGACATGATTTTTCATCCTTTGAGTACCGCACCTGTGCTTCAGGCGCGCTCCTTGACCAGTCTCAACACCGACGCGATGACCTCGTCGAGGTCGAGCGCCGTGGTGTCGAGCTCGACGGCGCCAGCCGCCATCGAGAGCGGATCCGTTTTCCGCGTTGAGTCCAGGGTGTCACGCCGCCGCATCGCGGCCTGCTGCGCCTCCACCGTGGTGCCCGCCAGCTCCGCCGTACGGCGCAGCGCGCGGGCCTCGGCCGAGGCCGTCAGGTAGACCTTGACAGGCGCGTCCGGGGCGACGACGGATCCGATGTCGCGCCCCTCCACCACGATGCCACCCTCGCCGATGATCTCCTGCTGCAGGGCGACCAGGCGCCTGCGCACCTCGGGCACCGCCGACACGGCCGAGACCGCGCCGGTGACCTCCTGCTCCCGGATGGGACCGGAGACGTCGGCGCCGTCGACGTGGATCGTCGGGCCGTCGGGGTCGGTGCCCGAGACGATGCCCGGATCCGCGGCCCTGGCCGCGACGGCCTGGGAGTCGTGCACGTCGACGCCGTGGTGGAGCATCCACCACGTCATCGCGCGGTACATCGCACCGGTGTCGAGGTAGCGCAGACCGAGCTCGCGGGCGACGCCACGCGAAGCGCTCGACTTGCCGGACCCCGAAGGTCCGTCGACGGCGATGACCAGAGCGGACACGGCTCTCCCCAGGCTCAAGGCGCGGTATGGAATCAACCTGTCAAGGTTACCGGCTTCGCCACGCCCTCAGGCCGCCCCACGAAGTGCCCGCCGGGCGGGGGCCAAGGGCAGCGGGCTTGGCGCGGATAGCCGCGAACACGGGCAGCGGGCGAGGGTGGATGACCGCGGACATGGGGCAGCGGACAGGGGCAGCGGACAGGGGCAGCGGACAGGGGCGGAGGCCGTCAGCCGGCGGCCAGGGCCCTTTCGCGGTAGCCGCGGGCCAGCTCCAGGTGGCGGCAGGCCGACTCGGAGCCCAGCCCCGCGTGCAGCGAGGCCAGCGACTCGTGCATCTGCGCCAGCCGCAGGCAGATCAGCGCGCTGCTCTGCCGGGCGATCTCGACCCGCAGGCTCGCCTCCCGCTTGAGCCGATCGGCCCGCTCCAGCGCCGGGTGCCGGGCCGGCTCGGCCGCTTGTCGCACGGACGTGCGGGGCCGGGCTCCGCCGCGCACCCGCAGCGGGTGGCCCTCGACCCGCCCGTGCGGGTAGTCCTGGGGCCAGGCCAGCTCAAGGACGCGGCGCACCATGCCGCCGCCGACCAGCACCAGCCCTCCGCCCAGCCCCCTGAGGTGCTCGTGCAGGTCCTTGAGCACCCGCGCTCCGCCGACGTCGCAGAAGCTGAGCTGTACGACGTTGACCTCCAGGCGCCGCACTCCCTGCCCGGGCAGGGAGGCCAGGCCGGTACGCAACCAGGTGGAGGCCGCGATGTCCAGCTCGCCCACCAGTCGCAGGCTGAGCCGGTCGCGGTCTCTGCGAACGAACTCCACTGTCAGCCCCACCACGGTCCCCTACCCATTTTCGGCGCCACCGCGCATAGTTCGTGAGGATGTGGACAGGGACAGAGAGTGGAGGAGCATCCCGGCCGCGACCTCGTGGTCATCGCGGCATCCGCGGGTGGCATCGAGCCGCTGCGCACCCTGCTGGGCCGCCTGCCCGGCCACCTGCCGGCCGCGTTGATGATCGTCGTCCACATCTCACCGCGCGGAGGCAGCGCGCTGTCCGACATCCTCAACCGGTCCGGACCTCTGCCCTGCTCGGCGGCCCGCGACGGTGATCCGCTCCAGCCGGGCCGGGTCTACGTCGCCCGCCCCGACCACCACCTCCTCGTGCACCAGCAGACCGCGCGCCTGTCGCGCGGCCCGCGCCACAACGGCATGCGCCCGGCGGCGGACCCGCTGTTCCTGAGCGCCGCGCTCGACGCCGGCCCGCGCGCCATGGGCGTGGTGCTCAGCGGAACGCTCGACGACGGGGCGACGGGCAGCGCGGCCATCGAGAGGTACGGCGGCGCCGTCGCCGTCCAGGATCCCGACGAGAGCGCCTTCTCCGGCATGCCCAGCGCCGCGCTGGCCGCCACGGCCGGAGCGCAGGTGCTGCCCGCGGCGAAGATCGCCGACTGGATCGTCACGCACAGCAGGAGTCCCATAGTGACGCACGAGCCGAGAAAGGACCCGGAACTCGAACGGGAGATCGCGCTGCTCCTCCGCCAGGAGGCCATCGGCACGCCGGTGGGCAAACTGACGGCCTTCACGTGCCCGGAGTGCAGCGGCCCGATCTACGAGGGCCCGCCCGAACGTTACGAGTGCAGGGTCGGTCACGCCTGGTCCGCGCAGTCCATGATCGAATCGCAGGGCGAGTCGGTGGAACGGGCCCTCTGGATGGCGATCCTGCGCCTGGAGGAGCGTGCCCGGCTCCTAGACCGCATGATGCGTTCGGCCCGCGAGCGCGGCCAGAACCACACCGCCCAGCGCTTCGAGGAGGACCGCGATGGGACACGGGAGGCCCTCGAGACGCTCAGGGAACTCCAGCAGCAGATCGGCGGTGCTCCGACCGCCTCCTGAGCAGGCCGATCAGGCGTAGGGTGGTCTGCTGTGAAGGCGGAAGACGACCGGGAATTCGACGATCTCCTGTTCATGCTGAAGGAGACCCGCGGTTTCGATTTCACCGGCTACAAGCGCACCACCCTCATGCGCCGCATCAGCAGGCGTCTCGAGTCTCTGAAGCTGCAGGACTACGGCGAGTACCGCGACTACCTGGAGCTCGAACCCGAGGAGTTCGGCCGGCTGTTCGACAGCCTGCTCATCAACGTCACCAGCTTCTTCCGCGACCCGCCCGCCTGGCAGACGCTGCGCGAGCAGATCATCCCCGCCCTGCTGGCGGGCAAGCCGTCGGGCAAGGCGATCCGGGTGTGGAGCGCCGGGTGCGCGACCGGCGAGGAGGCCTACAGCCTGGCCATGGCGCTGGCCGAGGAGCTCGGCCACGACGCCTTCCGCGAGCGGGTCAAGATCTACGCCACCGACCTCGACGAGAAGGCGCTGCAGGTCGCCAGGGCCGCCACGTACGGCGAGCGGCAGCTCGCCGACGTGCCGCCCGAGCTGCGCGAGCGCTACTTCGAGGCCGCCGACCAGGGGTTCGCCTTCCGCCGTGACCTGCGCCGCCAGCTCATCTTCGGGCGCAACGACCTGACCCGCGACGCGCCCATCTCCCGCGTCGACCTGCTGCTGGCGCGCAACACGCTGATGTACTTCAACACCGAGACCCAGCTCAGCATCGTGCGGCGGTTCCACTTCGCGCTGGCCAGCCCCGGCTACCTGTTCCTGGGCAAGGCCGAGATGCTGCTCAACCACAGCGACAAGTTCGAACCCGTCGACCTGCGGATGCGCCTGTTCAAGAAGGTGCACAACGACACCGGCCACCGCTCGCCGTGGATCTCCGGGCCCACGCTCCAGGATCCCGGCACCCGGGTGACCGAGCTGGAGCACGCCGCCCTGGCCGCCGGGCCCGTCGCGCAGATCGCCCTCGACCTGTCGGGCCATCTGGCGCTGGTGAACAGCCGCGCGGAGGTGCTGTTCAACCTGAGCCCGCGCGACGTGGGGCGGCCCTTCCAGGACCTGGAGGTCTCCTACCGGCCGGTGGAGCTGCGCTCGGTGATCGAGCAGGTCCAGGTGGAGCTGCGGCCGGTCGAGCTGCGCGAGGTCGTCTGGCACCGGCCGGGCGCCGCCGAGGCCAGCGTGTTCGACATCTCGGTGACGCCGCTGCAGGATCCCGACGCGTCGCTCGTGGGCGTCGGCATCAGCTTCTACGACATCACCCGCTACCGTCGCCTGCGCGACGACCTGGAGCAGGCCAACAAGGAGCTGGAGCACGCCTACGAGGAGCTCCAGTCGCTGAACGAGGAGCTGGAGACCACCAACGAGGAACTCCAGTCCACCAACGAGGAGCTCGAGACCACCAACGAGGAACTCCAGTCCACCAACGAGGAGCTGGAGACGATGAACGAGGAGCTGCAGTCGACCAACGACGAGCTCCAGCACATCAACGACACACTCAACGCGCGCAGCATCGAGCTCGACCTGGCCAACGACTTCCTCGCCTCCCTGGTGCGCAGCATCGGCGACGCGGTCGTGGTGATCGACGTCGAGGCCCGGGTGCTGGTGTGGAGCCCCGGCGCCGTCGACCTGTGGGGGCTGCGCCCCGAGGAGGCGGTGGGCAAGCCCTTGGAGAGTCTCGACATCGGCCTGCCGTACGACCAGGTGGCCCCGCACCTCGGCGGTGACCTCTCCGGCGAGCTGACCGTCGACGCGGTCAACCGCCGGGGCCGGCCCACCCGGCTGACGATCCAGCTCACGGGCCTGCGCGCGGAGGGCGGATCGCCCCAGGGCGTCATCCTGGTGATGAATGTGGAGGACAACTCCTGAGAATTCCGCTCGCTCACAGTTACGGTCCGCTACCCTCGGTCCATGGATGGCGCCCGGGTCGCCGAGATGACGTTGAGCGAGCGGATCTCCGCTCTCAAGGCCGTGTCCCACCTCGACCCTGCGCAGACACCGCAACTCCTCCGGGCGGCCCTGCTCGAACTCGAGCATGCCAGCGAGGAGCTCGCGAGCTATCGCGACGAGATCGCCGCTTCCAGCCGGAGCGGACACCACCACCTGCGGTCGCTGTGCGCGCTGCTCGACCAGATGCCGCTACCGATCTTCATCCTCGACCGCAACGGCGCGATCGTCCGCACCAACCGGTCGGCCGGGCAGCCGTTCGGACGCCGTAAGCAGCAGCTCCAAGGCAAGCCGTTCGCGATCCTGGTCGACCTGCCGCACCGGCCGGTCTTCCGCTCCCACCTCGGCGCCGTGCTGCGCGGCCTGCCCCGGCTGCCGCTGGCCACCCGCCTGTGTCTCGACGGACAGGCCGTCGAGGCGGATCTCACCCTGATCAACCTGGTGGCCGAGGAACAGGTCGCGGTCACGGTGAGCCTGCCGGGCGGCGACGTCGCGACCGCCCGGCCCCTGCCCGACGGGCGGCTCGACGTGATCACCGAGCTGACGACCGTGCTGCTGTCCGACCGCGAGTGCAACGAGGGCTGGCTGCTGCGCCGCTCGGCCGAGGTGCTCACCGCCGCCTACGCCGACCTGGCCGTGATCGACCGCGACCGCGCCGACGGCGCCCGCCACCGCGCCGCCGTCGTCGGCGACCCCGGCGAGCTCGACAGCATCGGCCTGCTCGAGAGCCTGCCGCCGCTGGAGACCCGCTACAGTACCCTGCTCAACCCCATCGACGACGAGCTGGCCCTGGGCCGCGACAAGTCAGGACTGCCCGCGCTCACGCTGCTGCGCGCCGGATCGGCGGTCATCGTCCCGGTGGGGGACGAAACCGGCATGGACGGCACGCTGACCCTCATCCGCCGCTCCGACCGGCCAGGCTTCGACACCGACGACCTGCGCCTGGCCGAACGCATCGGCCGCCACCTGGCGCTGGCCGTGCGCGCCGACCGGGTCCGCCGCGCCCGCACCAGCTCCGCCCACGCCCTGCAGGCCAGCCTGCTGCCGCGCCGCCTGCCCGAGGTGCCCGGCTGCGAGCTGTCGTCGCTCTACACCCCCGCCGGCGAGGGCGAACTCGTCGGCGGCGACTTCTACGACGTCTTCCCCTGCCGCGGGGGCTGGGGGCTGGTGCTGGGCGACGTGTGCGGCAAGGGCGACGAGGCCGCCGCCATCACCGCGATCGCCCGCAACGGCCTGCGCGTGCTGGCCGGGCGCACGGGCGACCCGGCCCAGCTGCTCCACGAGATCAACCAGGCGCTGATCCGCCACCCCGACACCGAACGGTTCGTCACGGCCATCGTCGCGCACGTCGAGCGGGTGAGCGGCGGCATGGCCGTGCGCCTGGCCTCGGCGGGCCACCCGCCCGCGCTGGTCCGCGGCGCCGACGGCGTCGTACGGCAGGCGGAGGGCGGCGGCCTGCCCCTGGGCCTGTTCGACGACGCCCTGTACCCGTGCCACGAGATCAAGCTGGCGTACGGCGAGGCGCTCATCGTCTACTCCGACGGCGTCACCGAGGCCCGCGACGAGTTCGGCCACCTCTACGGGCCGCAGCGCCTGTCGACCGCCCTGGCCGCGGCGCCGGGCTTCACCGCCGACGACCTCATCCACGCGGTCCACGAGGACCTGCGCCGCTTCGCCACCAAGGGCGGAGGCGACGACACGGCCCTGCTGGTGCTGCGCGTCGACGACGAGCCCGAGTTCTAGACGATCGCCCCTTCTAGGGAACCTGCCAGCCGCGCTCGTGCAGCCCGGTGGTGAGCGTGGCGACGGCGTCGGGCTGTACCGACAACTCCGCCATGCCCAGCGGCAACCCGGGCGCGTGCTCCAGCCGTACGTCCTCGACGTTGACGCCGAGCTCGTCGCACACCTGGAACAGGCGGGCGAGCTGGCCGGGACGGTCGCCGATGACGACCTGCACGACCCCGTAGCGCGCGGCGGGACCGCCGTGCTTGCCGGGGATGCGGCCGTGTCCGGCGACGCCGCGCTTGAGCAGCTGGGTGACGTCCTCCGCGGCGGCGGGATCGCCGGTGGCCAGGCCGCGCAGGGCGAGCGCCGCCTCGGCGAG
This sequence comes from Nonomuraea sp. NPDC050663, assembly GCF_044456985.1. Lineage (NCBI taxonomy): Bacteria > Bacillati > Actinomycetota > Actinomycetes > Streptosporangiales > Streptosporangiaceae > Nonomuraea > Nonomuraea sp. NPDC050663. The sequence continues at coordinate 9,240 of NZ_JBITGL010000022.1, read as the reverse complement.
GTCGCGCGACACCGCCTCCAGCACCTCGGCGACCGGGGCCGCGTTGCCCGACAGGATGCCGAGCCACAACCCGGGGTCGCTGCCGGCGACCCGCGTGACGTCGCGCACGCCGGTGCCGGCCAGGCCGAGCGCCACGTCCGAGGCGTCGGCCAGGCGGGCGGCCACGGCGCTCGCGGCCACGTGCGGGGCGTGCGAGACCACGGCGACGGCCTGGTCGTGCTCCTCGGCGGAGACCTCGACGGCGTTGGCGCCGCACAGGCCGATCAGGTCGAGCACGGCCTGGCGGGCCTCCGGCGCGGTCTCGTCGGTGGGGCACAACGCCCAGGGACGGCCGAGGAACAGGTCGGCGCGGGCCGCTCCTGGGCCGGACTTCTCCCGGCCCGCGAGCGGATGAGAACCCACGTAGGTGGACATGTCGCACCCGCGTGCCCGGGCGTCGTCGATCAGCTGCGCCTTGACGCTCGCCACGTCGGTGTAGAACTGGGCCACGCCGCGGCTCTGCAGGCCCTTCAGCTCGCTCGCCACATGAGCGGGAGGCACCGCCACCACGGCCAGATCGATCGTGTCGCCGGCGCTGTGGTCGTAGTGCCACTCCTCGCCGGCGCCCAGCTCGCGCGCCAGCCGTACCGACGTCAGATCGCGGTCGGCCAGCAGCACCTCGACACCCTTGCCGCGCAGGGCCAGGCCGATCGAGGTGCCGATCAGGCCGGTGCCGAGGATCAGAACGGTTCTCATTGGGCTATGTCCTGCCTCAACGCGACAGCGCCGCGCAGATAGACGTGCTGGATCTGGTCGCGCGGGCGGTCGGTCTCGATGTGCGCCATCAGCCGCACCACTCGGGGCAGCGCGCCGGGCACGTCGATCTCGGTGCAGCAGATCAGCGGGACCTCGTGGAAGCCGAGCTTGCGCGCGGCCAGGGCGGGGAACTCGGCGGTCAGGTCGGGGGTGGCGGTGAACAGCACGCTGATCACTTCGTCGGTGGTCAGCTCGTTGCGCTCCATCACCGTCGTGACGAGCTCCGCCGTTCCTCCGATGATCGCGTCGCGGTCGTTGGCCTCAACCTGGATCGCTCCGCGGATCGCCCGCACCATGCGTCGTGCCCCTTCGAAAAAGACGGCTGTCGGGGCCCGGCACGGACCCCGACATGTCCCGACAGATTACAGCTTGACCGCCGCGTACAGCTCGCCGACTTCGTGCAGGGACAGCGCCCGCAGCGTGCCCGGCTTCGTACGGCCCAGCTTGACCGGACCGAACTCGATCCTGGCCAGATCGATCACGCGGTGACCCGCCTCCTCCAGCATGCGCCGCACGACGTGCTTCTTGCCCTCGTGCAGGACGATCTCGACCAGCGCCTGCTGGCCGTGCTCCTGCACGATCGCGAAGCTGTCGGCCTTGACGATGCCGTCCTCGAGCTCGATGCCCTTCTTCAGGCGGCGCGCCAGGTCACGCGGGATCGGACCCGGCACCTTGGCCCAGTACTTCTTCTGCACGCCGTAGCTCGGGTGCGTCAACCGGTGCGCGAGCTCGCCGTCGTTGGTGAGCAGCAGCAGACCCTCGGTCTCGGTGTCGAGCCGGCCCACGTGGAACAGGCGCGGGGCCAGCTCCTGCACGTAGTCGGCCAGGCACGGACGACCGTCGGGGTCCTCCATGGTGGAGACCACGCCGATGGGCTTGTTCAGGGCGTAGTACACCAGGTCGGGGGCGGTCGGGATGCGCTTGCCGTCGACGTGGATGACCTGCTTGGCGGGGTCGACCTTCGCGCCGAAGCGACGCACGACCTGGCCGTTGACGGTCACCCGCCCCTCGCCGATCATCTCCTCGCAGGCGCGGCGGCTGGCCACGCCCGCCTGGGCGAGCACCTTCTGCAGCCGCACGCCGTCGGGAACCTCGGTGGTGTCGCGCTCCTCCTGGTCCCACGGCTCGTAGAAGTCGCGGTCCTTGACCGGGCGGGCGCTCTTGAAGCGGTCGCCCTGACCGCCTGCCGTACGGCCCGCACCGGCGGAGGCGCGGCCGCCGCCGATGGTCTGCACGCCGGGGCGGGCCGACCTGCCGGAGCCTGAGCCGGGGCGAGCGCCACGGCCGAAGTCACGGCTCACACTCTCCCGCGTCGCCCCACCACGACGGTCGCCACCACGGTCATCGCGACGGTCATCACGACGGTCATCACGACGGTCGCCGCGGCGGTCGTCACGTCGGTCGCCGCGGGAGGCGTAGTCGCCGCGCGGGGCGTTGTCGCGCGGGGCGGAGTCACGGGTGCCGTAGTCGCGGGCGCCGTAGCCGGAGCTGGACCCGCTGGACCCACCGGATCCGCCGAAGCCGCGCTCCTGCGCCGAGTCGTCGCGGCGGCCGTAGCGGCCACGGGTGCCCGCACCGGCCGAGGTGTCGCGGAAGTCGTGGCCGCTGTCCACGCGGGAACCACCGCGCCCGGCGCGCGGAGCCGAACGCTCGTCGCGAGGCTCGTAGCCGCCGTCGTAGGACCCGCCACGCGGCCTCCCCGCCCCGTAGGAGCCGCCACGGTCGTCGCGCGAGTAGCCACCGCCACGGGAGAAGCCGCCACGCTCGCCACCACGGTCGCTGCCACGGTTGTCGCGGGAGAAGCCTCGCTCGCCACCGCGAGAGAAGCCACCGCGCTCGCCACCACGGGACGACGCGCCACGGTCATCGCGGGAGAAGCCGCGGTCGCCGCCGCGGTCATCGCGCGAGAAACCGCGCTCGCCACCGCGAGAGAAACCACCGCGCTCGCCACCACGAGACGAAGCGCCACGGTCGTCACGGGAGAACCCACCGCGGTCGCTGCCGCGGGAGTCGCGGCCGGATCCGCCGCGGAAGTCGCGCGAATCGCGGGCGCCGCCGCGGGAGTCGCGCGAATCGCGCGAGTAGCCGCCGCGCTCGCCGCCGCTGTCGCGGTAGGAGCCGCCGCGTGAATCGCCGCGCGAGCTGGAGCCGTACGAGCCGGACGAACCTGAGCCGTACGAGCCGGACGAGTTGGATCCGTAAGAGCCTGAGCCGTACGAGCCGCCCCGCGATCCGCCGCGGGAGTCGCCCCGCGAGTCGCGGGAGCCTGAGCCGGAGCCGCCGCGGCGGTCGTCGCGGCCGGTGGTGCCGCCGGACCTGGAGCCGTCGCGGCCGGCGCGCAGGGAGTCGCGGCCGGATCCGGAGTCGTTGCGGCGCGGCCCTCCGCGGCGCTCGTTCGATCCGAAGGCGGGACGCCCACTGCGTCCACGACCGCGTCCATCACCGGACGGGGTGCTTCGCCTGTTGTTCACTGAACTCTCCTAAGAGTCGAGATTGTCTACGTCGTCGGGGAGGAAAGGCGCGAGCTCGGGAAGCTCGTCGAGGCCCTTGAGGCCCAGCCTTTCCAGGAAATATGCGGTTGTGCGGTAGAGAACCGCCTGGCTCTCCGGATCCTGTCCGGCCTCTTCGACCAGGCCTCTGGCGACGAGGGTCCGCATCACGCCGTCGCTGTTGACGCCGCGTACGGCGGCCACGCGGGCGCGGCTGACCGGCTGGCGGTAGGCCACGACTGCGAGGGTTTCGAGCGCCGCCTGGGTCAGCCGGGTCTGCTGGCCGTCGCGGACGAACCGTTCGACGAGGGGTGCGCAGTCGGCGCGTGTGTAGAAACGCCAGCCACCGGCCACCTCTCTCAGGTCAAAACCCCGTCCGGCCTCCGTGTATTCCGCGGCGAGGGTGCGCAGGGCCTCGGCGACCTCGTGGGTGGGGCGTTCGAGGACCTGGGCGAGGGTGATTTCGGCCACCGGTTCGTCGACGACGAGCAGGATGGCTTCGAGGGCGGCGTGCAGCGTGGGACCGCCGCCCTCCGGGGCCTGGCCGTCTTCAGGGGCCTGGCCGTCTTCGGGGGCCTCGCCGTCTTCAGGGGAGGAGGCCGATTCCCATCCGGCGCCCGGGGCCTGGGCGGGGACGGCGCCGGGGAGGGGCGGGGAGGTCTCGCCCTCGACAGGGCGCCGGGGTGCGGGGAGATCGTCGAGCCGTTCACTCATCGTCGGAGCGGTTCTCTTCCTCGTAGTCGTCACCCACCGCGACGTCGCCGTCGTCGGTGCCGGTCCAGGTCACGTGCAGGTCGCCGAGAGGTTCGATCTGCTCGAAGGTGACCGCTGACTCCCTGAAGAGCTCCAGCACCGCCAGGAATCGGGCGATGACCTCGATGGTGCCCTCGCAGTCGGCGGTCAGCTGCCGGAAGGTGGCCACCCGCAGGCGTCGCAGGTGAGCGACCAGGATAGCGGCCTGTTCGCGCACGCTGGCGAGTGGTTGGTAAACGTGCCCGAGGTTGACGGTCGGCGGCAGCTTGGGGGTGAACGCGCGGGCGGCGATGCGGGCGAGCTGGTCGGGGCCGATGCCGAGCACGAGTTCGGGCAGGAGGTTGGCGAAGGCGTCCTCCATGGGCACGATGCGGGGGTAGCGCAGTGCCTCGCGGGCCATGAGGCCGGAGAAGACGGAGGCGACCTCCTTGTAGGCCTTGTACTGCAGGAGCCGCGCGAACAGCAGGTCGCGGGCCTCCAGCAGGGCCAGGTCCTCTTCGTCCTCGACCTCGCCGGAGGGCAGCAGGCGTGCGGCCTTCAGGTCGAGGAGGGTGGCGGCGACGAGCAGGAAGTGGGAGGTCTGGTCGAGGTCCCATTCGGGGCCGCGTGACCGGATGTAGGAGATGAACTCGTCGGTCACCTTGGACAGGGAGACCTCGGTGATGTCGAGCTTGTGCTTGGAGATGAGGCCGAGCAGCAGGTCGAAGGGTCCTTCGAAGACGTCCAGGTGGACCTGGAAGCCTTGCTGCTGCTCAACCTCTCCCGACGTCACCTACCGATTGTCGCAGGCACCGGCCACCGCGAGAGCACTTCGCGGGCAAGCTCGCGGTAGGCGCTGGCGCCCAGCGAGGTGGGGTCGAAGCTGGTGATCGGCTCCCCGGCGACGGTGGCGTCGGGGAAGCGCACGGTGCGGTTGATCACCGTGTGGTAGACCTTGTCGCCGAAGGCCTCCACGACGCGGGCGAGCACCTCGCGGCCGTGCAGGGTGCGGGCGTCGTACATGGTGGCGAGCAGGCCCTCGATGACGAGGTCGTCGTTGAGGCGCTCCTGGACCTTGATGATGGTGTCCATGAGCAGCGCCACGCCGCGCAGGGCGAAGAACTCGCACTCCAGCGGCACCATGACGCCGTGGGCGCAGGTGAGGGCGTTGATGGTGAGCAGGCCGAGCGACGGCTGGCAGTCGATGAGGCAGACGTCGTAGTGCGGCAGCAGCGGCTTGAGCACGCGGCCGAGCACCTGCTCGCGGGCGACCTCGGTGACGAGCTGCACTTCGGCGGCCGACAGGTCGATGTTGCACGGGAGCAGGTCGAGGTTGTCGACGCCGGTCTCGAGCAGCACGTCCTCGCCGGAGACCTCGCGGTCCATCAGGAGGTTGTAGACGGTCAGATCGAGCTGCAGCGGGTTGATGCCCAGGCCGATCGACAGGGCGCCCTGGGGGTCGAAGTCGACCAGCAGCACCTTCAGGCCGAGCTCGGCCAGGGCGGCGCCCAGGTTGATGGTCGTGGTGGTCTTGCCCACGCCACCCTTCTGGTTGACCATCGCGACCACCCGGGCGGGTCCGTGCGTGTCGCGCAGGACGGGTTCCGGGAACACCGGTCGGGGACGACCGGTGGGGCCGAGATTCCCGCCGCGTTTGGCGGTGTTGGTCTTCGTGTCACCCCAGGGGTTCTCGGGGGTCCCCGGGGTCGAACCATTGGCGGTCACAGTCACCAGCTCGAACCTCCCTGACGGTCCCGAACCGGACCGTCCGGACGGACACTATGGCGTCAGCTTTTGTACGGCAAGGCAACACACCGCATAGCCGCACGTCGGCAAAGACTATAGATCACTGACGGGCACGAGGGTGCGCCGCGGCGTAGACCTCGCGGAGTTTGTCGACGGTCACCAGGGTGTAGACCTGAGTGGTCGTCACCGAGGCGTGGTCGAGCAACTCTTGCACCACCCTAACGTCAGCCCCGCCGTCAATGAGGTGAGTTGCGAACGAATGGCGCAGGACGTGCGGCGACACGCCGTCGATGCCCGCTCTCTCCGCCGCGTTCTGCAGCACTTCCCAGGCGCCCTGCCTGGTCAGCGGCCCGCCGCGGGCGTTGAGGAAGAGGGCGGGCGTGCGGGGCGTCAGCAGGGGTCTGGCGCGCACGAGGTAGGCGTCGAGTGCCTGGCGGGCGTAGGTGCCGAGGGGGGCGACGCGGACGTTGCCGCCCTTGCCGTGCAGGCGCACCTGGTCGGGCTCCAGGTCGTCGACGGCCAGGGCGAGGGCTTCGGAGATGCGCGCGCCGGTGCCGTACAGCAGCTCCAGGAGGGCGCGGTTGCGGAGGGTGAGGGGCGCGTCGGCGGGTCCGGCGGCGGCCAGGAGCGCCTCGACCTCGGCGACGGAGATCGCCTTGGGCAGCGGGCGCGGGCGTCTGGGCGGCCTGACCTCGTGGGCGGGGTCGTGGCTGGCCACGCCTTCGCGCAGGGCGAAGCGGTGCAGGCCGCGCACGGCGGAGATGGCGCGGGCGGCGGAGCTGGCGACCAGGGCGGGGTGGTCGCCGTCGCCCTGGCGCAGGGCCGACAGGAAGGCGAGGACGTCGGCCTCGCCCACCTCGTCGATCTTGCTGCGTCCCAGGTCTCGCAGGTGCTCGAGGTAGCGGCGCAGGTCTCGCCGGTAGGCGGCGAGAGTGTTGGCGGCCAGTCCCTCCTCCACCGCCAGGTGGGCGAGGTAGCTGGACAGCACCGCCTCCACTGGGACTCCCTTCAGGCCTCCGGGGCGTCGGAGGGGCGCAACGTGTGGAAACCCTCGGCCGATGCCGCGTATGCGGCGAGAATACCGGCCACGGCCGGAGAATTGTGGATCTTACCCATCAGGGCAAGTTCCACGGCGTCGGGCAGGGGGATCCACTCCACCGGCATGTCGGTCTCCTCGTGCGTGCGCACGAAGTCGATCTCCACCGGTGACAGGTCGCGCGCCAGGAAGACGCGGATGCGCTCGTTGGTCATCCCGGGCGAGCTCATCAGGTCGACGAGGGTGTACCAGGTGGCGGCCTGGTGCCCGGCTTCCTCGGCCAGCTCCCGTGCGGCCGTCCGGGCCAGCGGCTCGCCCTCGACGTCGCGCAGTCCCGCGGGAAGCTCCCACAGCTGGTGCCCGGCGGCGTGGCGGTACTGCCTGATCATCAGCACCCGGTCGTCGTCGTCGAGCGCGAGCACCGCGACGGAGCCGATGTGCACGATGTAGTCGCGGTCGGCGACGTCGTCGCCCGGCATCTCGACGGTGTCGGTGCGCACGCCGAACACCCGGCCTCGGAAGTGTTCCTTGGAGGCCGTGACCGGCCACTGCTCGGGGTAGTCGGAGATGGTCACTTCTGCCCCGCAAGCGCCGCCGCGACGAGGCCCTTGAACAGCGGGTGCGCGCGGGTGGGGCGGGACTTGAACTCGGGGTGGGCCTGGGTGCCGATGAAGAACGGGTGCTGGTCGGCGGGCAGCTCGGTGTACTCCACCAGGCGGCCGTCGGGCGACAGGCCGGAGAAGACGAGCCCGACCTTCTCGAGCTGCTCGCGGTAGGAGTTGTTGACTTCGTACCTGTGGCGGTGGCGCTCGTCGGCCTTGGCCTTGCCGTACAGCTGGCGGGCCAGGGTGCCCTCGCCGAGCTTTGCGGTGTAGGAGCCCAGGCGCATGGTGCCGCCCATGTCGCGCTCGCCGGAGACGACGTCCTGCTGGTCGGCCATGGTGGAGATGACCGGGTGCTTGCTGTCGGGGTCGAACTCGGCGCTGTTGGCGTCGTCGATGCCGGCCAGGTGGCGGGCGGCCTCGATGACCATGCCCTGCATGCCGAGGCAGATGCCGAGCAGCGGAAGGCGGTTCTCGCGGGCGTGGCGGATGGCGCCGATCTTGCCCTCGATGCCGCGCACGCCGAAGCCGCCGGGCACCAGGACGCCGTCGACGCCCTCGAGCTCGCGGGCGGCGCCCTCCTCGGTCTCGCACTCGTCGGACTTGACCCAGCGGATGTTGACGCGGGCGTCGTTGGCGAAGCCGCCGGCGCGCAGGGCCTCGGTGACGCTCAGGTAGGCGTCGGGCAGGTCGATGTACTTGCCGACCAGGGCGATCGTGACCTCCTTGGCCGGGCGGTGCACGCGGCGCAGGAGCTGCTCCCACTCCTTCCAGTCGACGTCGCGGAAGGGCAGGCCGAGGCGGCGCACGACGTAGGCGTCGAGGCCCTCGGAGTGGAGCACCTTGGGGATGTCGTAGATGGAGGCGGCGTCGACGGCCGAGACGACGGCGTCCTCGTCGACGTCGCACATCAGGGAGATCTTGCGCTTCAGCGACACGGTGATCGGCCGGTCGGAGCGGCAGACGATCGCGTCGGGCTGGATGCCGATGCTGCGCAGTGCGGCCACGGAGTGCTGCGTCGGCTTGGTCTTCAGCTCGCCGGAGGGCCCGATGTACGGCAGGAGCGAGACGTGCAGGAAGAAGACGTTGTCGCGGCCCACCTCGTGGCGGATCTGGCGCACGGCCTCCAGGAAGGGCAGCGACTCGATGTCGCCGACGGTGCCGCCCACCTCGGTGATGACCACGTCCACGTCGGGACCGGCCATGCCGCGGATGCGCTCCTTGATCTCGTTGGTGATGTGCGGGATGACCTGGACGGTGTCGCCCAGGTATTCGCCGCGGCGCTCCTTGGCGATCACGTTGGAGTAGACCTGGCCGGTGGTGACGTTGGCGCTGCCGTGCAGGTCGGTGTCGAGGAATCGTTCGTAGTGGCCGACGTCGAGGTCGGTCTCGGCGCCGTCGTCGGTGACGAAGACCTCGCCGTGCTGGAACGGGTTCATCGTGCCGGGGTCGACGTTGAGGTAGGGGTCGAGCTTCTGCATCGTGACCCGCAGCCCCCGCGCCTTCAACAGCCTGCCCAGGCTGGAGGCGGTCAGGCCCTTGCCGAGACTGGAGGCGACACCGCCGGTGACGAACAGATGCTTGGTTTGCGATGCGCTGCGCAAGGAGTCTCCCGTGGCTCGAGGTGTGGCCTTGTGTCCACGGGCTCTCAGGATATCAAACAACGCCATCCACATGCGTGAACACGTCGGCCGAGCTTGCTCGGCCGACCAGAGACACAGCGGACTCGGGGGGGGGGGGGGGGGGGGGGGGGGGGGGGGGGGGGGGGGGGGGGGGGGGGGGGGGGGGGTGTGGGGGGGGGGGGGTGGGGGGGGGGGGGGGGGGGGGCGCGGGCGCCGGG
>NZ_JBITGL010000021.1:0-157391 GCF_044456985.1 Nonomuraea sp. NPDC050663 | reverse complement strand
TCAAGAGGCAGATGTATGGCCGCGCCAACCCCGACCTTCTCCGCAAACGAATCCTCCACGGAGACTGACCTGATCACGGAATGTGTGCCTGAACCCGCTTTCAGACGTCGTTGACACCCAAGAGGTCCTCCTCGAATTCTGCCCGTCCAGGGCGATGGCGAGTAGAGCTGATACACCAGATGCGGCGGTGTCCGAGACACCGCCGCTCTTGTGTTCTCTGGACCTGTGGACGTGCAGAAACGGGGCGAAGGCTCTGTGGGTGCGTTCTCGGTCTCGCCAAAGTCCGGTGTCAGGAGTTCCAACCTCCGAGCCTCCGCAGGACTCGCTTCACTCCGCCGGAAGTCGGTCCGTCCATTCGGCGTCGATTGTTACGCCGCCGCTTTGGGTGAAAGCGACTCCTCCAGTGAGGGGAACCCATACGGACGTGTTACGAACCCTTGCCGTCTCCGGGTCCACGACCACTGTGCCCGAGCCGGGAGCCAGCGGGATCTTCAGGCGGCGCCCCCGTCAGTCTCTCCGAGGTCCTCGATCCCCGGCTGTGCGGCCAGTGCTCGGTAGGCGGCGGCGCGGACTTGGGGTGAGACCGGTGCCTCGCTGATCAGCGAGATCAATGCCTGGATGGCGACGCCGTCCTGATCGGCGGTGCTTGGCGACCCCACGCTGGTGCGGATGTCGCTTTGGATGACAGCCGACCGCAGGTGGGAATACAGGGCGTTCTCGTCGGTGGGCAGCCGCCGCAGCTCATCGAAACTCGTGCGCAACGGCCCTACCGTGAACGGCTGGGACTCTCCGGGGAACTTGAAGAGTTTGCCCTCACCCTTCAGCCCATCGCCTTTAAGCCAGAATTGTCCGTCGCGCCGGTACCAGTACTCCGCTTTCGGAAATCCCTCGTGGGTGACGGTGATGTGCCAGTACGTGCCGGAGCCTTCGGGGGTGTGTTCTGCTGTGCTGGCGGCCACGAGCAGGATGTCCCTCGCGCTTCCGGTCGACGGTGGGGAGTCGTCGACCAGGCGGGGCCCGATCACGAGTGCGGCGGTGATGGCCATGGCGGCGGCAGCGGCTGGGACGAGGAGCCACCGTGCTCGTCGCTGCGGGGCGCGGCGGTACATGCTGGAACGGAGCTGTTGGCGTCGCCGGGCCACCACATCGGGAGACGGGTCGGGCTTGGCGAGCAAGGGACGGATCTCGCGCAGGTCATCCATGGTTGTCCTCCTTGGCGATCGCCTGGTGGATCTTCTTGCGAGCACGGTTGAGTCGGGAGCCGACGGTTCCGTAGGAGACGCCGAGGGCATCGGCCACCTCTTGGTGCGTGAGCTCTGCCAGGTAGATCAGTGTCAGGACGTCGCGTTCGCCCCGGTTGAGTGTGGTCAGGGCTCTGGCCAGGTGCGACCCCATACGTTGTGCCGTAACGGAGTCGACCACTTGGTCCTCGTGGCTGTCGGTGGGAGGCTCGGCGCTCGTGCGGCCAGCATCCGGTAGTGGCGTGCTTCTTTGCGGCGGTGACGGGCGATCAGGTTCGTGGCGATGCCGAACAGCCACGGCCGCATCCCTCCGCGGGAGGGATCGAAGCGTTCCCGGTCACGAAAGGCCAGGCAGAACGTCTCGGCCGCGATGTCCTCTCCGACCTGGACATCGAGGCGGCCGGCCACGTACAGGTACACCTCCCGGAAGTAGCGGTCGTAGACGGCCGTGAACTCCTCCGCATCCAGTCGGAAATGGGCGACGAGTTCGTCGTCGTCCATTTGCTCGCGTGTCTCACTCGTCACGCTCTCACCCTCTTGCGAACGGTTGTTGCTCTCCCTTCGCCGCAGCCCGTGTTCGCTTTCCGCGAGCCGACGCAGGGGCAGGGGAGTGCCGCGCACCGACGTGCCGTTCGGGCTTCCATCTCGTGACGTTGGGCCGGCGACAGGACCTCGCTGGAGCGGTCACCAGATCCGCGAACGGGGCGGTCGTCAAGCGAGATCGATCACGTCCGTTACTTCGGCCGTCGCCGGGATAGTCCAGGGGTGATCAACGCCAATCCGCCAGATCGGAGAACCCGCATGGACATCCTGCTCATGCTTGCCCTTATCGCCTTCGCCGCCGGTGGAGTCGTCGCCGCGATCCAGAAGTCGTGGCTGCACCTTCTGCTGTTCGTGGGTCTGTTCCTGGTGACTCTCTCGGAGTCGGGCCTCGTTAACGGGTGATCCGTCAGCGGTGGCGGGCGTACGGCCGTCGGGGGGACGCTCTTCGCGCTCGGTCTCACCCGCCGACGAGAAGCAGGGGCCGTCCCTCAACCGGCCCCCCGCCGATCAGGTTCGGGGGGCCGGATGCCATGGGCCTGAAGACGAGAAGCGATCAGATCAGCGAGCCCACGTTCCTCCGCCGCCCTGTCATGGCGTCCCACCCGGTCGCCGGTTGCGGCCCAGCGTTCGAGCACGTCGACGGTGAGGAGCCATTGGGCGATGGTGAGCTTGGGCCGCACCACGACCCCTGGGGACGGCCAGCGACCGGAGCCTGGCACTCCGGGCGTCCAGTGGGCGATCTGGTCCCATCCGGCTCGGCGGATGCTGCGGGCGAGATCGGCCCGCCGGCCGTTGCCGTTCACCGTTTCCACGCTGGCGTCGTTGTCCATGCACCCATCGATGAGCCCCCATTGACGCATGGACATCCTGATGATGAGGCCGACACTCATGACCGGCATGCTGTCGAGATCATCATGACCGGTCAAGAGGGGCGGCACGCGTGATCGACGATTGGCGGAACGAAAGGATCGGCAGCGCCTTGTCGGGCAAGAACCCCACGGTGCTGCGACGCCTCGAAGCGGGCTTCGCGGTGATCGGGGACGTGCAGTTTCTCCCGGGATACGCCGTCCTCCTGACCGACCAGCCCGGCGTGGAGCGGCTGTCCGACCTTCCGCACCCCAAGCGCCTGGCGTTCCTCTCCGACATGGACCACCTGGCCGAGGCCGTGGAGCGAGCGTGCCGCGCCACTGATCCGGCGTTCCGTCGCGTCAATCTGGAGATCCTCGGCAACACCGACCCTTTCCTCCACGCCCACATCTGGCCCCGCTACGACTGGGAACCCGAGCACCTGGTCACCCGCCCCGTGTGGCTGTATCCGCCCACCCACTGGAGCGACCCGCGGTTCGCGCTGGGCCCGCGGCATGACGCTCTCCGCGCACGGATCACCAACGAGCTGGCCGCCACCCGCGAAGGGCGGCAGCCAGCCGAGTAATCAGCCGCAGTGCTCGAACGGGCTGGTGTAGGAGCTGCTCCCCACCGACCCGCCCCATCTCACGCACTGTCCCGGTGCGCTGAGCCGTACCGGGCCCGCGTAGTAGCCGAAGCTGCCCGAGTCCGTCACCCTGCTCTCCCCCTGGGGCTCCAGGAAGGCCGAGACGGGCGAGGGGGTGCCCAGGCTGACCGACTTCAGCGTGACCACGCAGTTGTACCCGTTGCCCGAGTTGTACAGCAGGTATGTCGTCCCGCCCGACAGCCCGGCCGAGTCGACGACGGAGTAGCCGCTCCCGCAGACCTCCTGCGGCGTGTACGGGTTGCCGCTGCATGCGTTGGTGCTGGTCACGGGCTTCTTCTGCCCGAGGGCGATCGTGACGCCGTCGACCGTGGGGCTGGTGTCGACGACGCCGCCCGAGCTGCGCTGTTCGTAGTGCAGGTGAGGGGCGGTGGAGCCGCCGGAGGAGCCGACGGCTCCGATCTGGGTGCCCTGGCCGACGGAGAGGGAGGCGCCCGCGGCGCGGACCATGCTGGCCAGGTGCGCGTAGCGGGTGCGGGTGCCGTCGCTGTGGTGGATCTCGATCCACTTGCCGTAGCTGGTGCTGCCGGCGTCGTAGAAGTAGGCGGTGCCCGCGGCGGTGGCTCGGACGGTTTCGCCGTTGACGTCGTCGCTGCCGTAGTCCTGCCAGTCGATGGATCCCGAGGGCCGGTGACCCGGGTACCAGTTGTTGGCGTTGAAGGTCTTGCCGCAGTTGAAGGGGCTCTTGTGGGCGATGGCAGCGGTGGCGGTCTGGGGGATCAGCATCGCCGCGACGAGGGCTAACAGAGTTGTGATGAGGACTCTCTTGGACATGCTCACCTCTCTGAACGGGTGCGCGTGGGGGGAAGTGCACCCGTGCGATCATGAACGTAATCCTGAAAGTTCCTTTCATCAATCGTCTTGTCATGAAATTTTACGGCTCGATGCATGAACGCCCCTGATGTCGCGAACACGACACCCAGGGCGACCCAGCCCGCCATGCCCCCGCCCAGGATGAGCCACGTCAGCAGCGCGGGCCCGAGCATGCGGGCGACCGCCAGGCCGCTGCCGAAGAAGCCCTGGTACTGCCCGTGCCTGCCTTCGGGGGCCAGCCCGAAGCTGATCTCCCAGGCTCCGCTGGCCAGCAGCATCTCCCCGAACACCTGCAGCGCTCCACCGAGCAGCAGGAACAGAGCCGGGGCGCCGAAGGCCGACAGCCCGAAGACCACGCACGCGGCGAACATGACGAACCCCGCGTGCCGTACGGCAAGCGAAGCGGAACCCAGGCCGTTGACCCGGCGGGCGATGCGCACCTGGAAGAGCACGACGCTGAGGGTGTTGAGCACGAGCAGGGCGGAGACCATCCACGCCGGCGCGGTGGTGTTCTGCACGATCCACAGCGGGATGACCAGGCTGAGCAGCGGCAAATTGAGCAGCATGACGGCGTGGACGAGCGTGATCACGGCGTAGGGCCGGTCGCGCAGGACCTCCAGGCGCGATTCGCCGCGCACGCCGGGGACGGACGGGACGCGGGTGAGCACGAGGGCGGCGATGACGAAGCTGGCGCAGTCCATGGCGAGCACCGCGAGGAAGGCCTCGCGGGTGCCCGCGAGCAGCGCGAGCCCGCCCATCGCGGCGCCGACGGCGATCCCGGCGTTGGACGTCGACTGCAGCACTGCCCTGACGCGGGTGCGCTCGGCGGGCTGGACGAGGGCGGCGAGCAGGGCCTGCCGGGCGGCCGACAGGCCCGTCTGGGCGGTCGCGTAGACGCAGGCCACCGCCAGGAACGCCCAGAACGAGCGCGCGAGGAGGAAGCATCCCACCGAGGCCGCGGTGACCAGGGCGAGCGCGACGGCCATGCGGCGCGGGCCGAAACGGTCGGCCAGGTGGCCGAGTGGCATGCCCGCGAGCGCCCCGACGGCCCAGGCGACGGTGAGGCCGAGGCCGATCTCGCCGGCGGACAGGCCCACGATCCGGGAGAAGTACAGCGCCGAGGTCACGTAGTACGCGCCGTCGCCGAACGAGTTCGTGAGCTGGGCGAGGGCCAGAGCGAGAACGCGTCTCCGGGTCATGGGGGTAACGTAACCAGGAAGTTGTCCCAGAAGAAGCTCCAATTTCCAGCGAAATGGTTGGGCCAAGATGGAGATTCACATCTCCCTGGAAGGGCGCGGCGACCTGGCCGCGAGCATCTACCGGCAGCTGCTCGACGCGATCGTCGACGGGCGGTTGCGGGCGGGCGAACGGCTGCCGCCGACGAGGGAGCTGGCGCAGCGGCTCGACGTGTCGCGCAACACGGTGGGAGCCGCCTACGAGCGGCTCGTGGCCGACGGCTTTCTGGTGGGACGATCCGGGGCAGGCACCTTCGTGGCCAAGGAGATCCAGAAAAAGCGCCGCAACACCGCACCCCGTGGCGTCGTGCAACCACGACTCGCCTGGCGCGGCACCCCGCAGCCGACGGCGACGGGCCGCCTGCCGTACGACTTCACCGTCGGCGTCCCCGACCTGGCCCTCTTCCCCCTCGACAGCTGGCGCCGCCTGGTCAACCAGAGCATGCGCGCCACCGGCTACACCGCCCCGGAAGGCCACCCGGCCCTGCGTGAGGCCATCGCCCGCCACGTCGGCGTCAGCCGCTCCGTGCGCACCTCCGCCGACGACGTCCTGGTCACCCAGGGAGCCCAGCAGGCACTCGACCTGATCGGCAGGATCCTGATCGAACCGGGTGCCACGGTCGCGGTCGAGGAGCCGGGCTATCCTCCGGCCAGGCGCCTGTTCACCGCGCTCGGCGCCCGCGTCGAGGGCATCCCGGTCGACGACGAGGGCATCCGCGTGGACCGGCTGCCCGGCCAGGCCCGGCTGGTGTACGTGACGCCGTCGCACCAGTTCCCGCTGGGCACGCCCATGTCGCTGGCCCGCCGTACGGAACTGCTCTCCTGGGCGGCGGGAAAGCGGGCCGTCGTGATCGAGGACGACTACGACACCGAGTTCAGGTACGGCGAGCGCCCGCTGGAGCCGCTGCAGAGCCTCGACCGCGACGGCCGCGTGATCTACGTCGGGTCGTTCTCCAAGACCCTGCTGCCCATGCTGCGCGTGGGCTTCATGATCGCCCCCGCCTCGCTCCAGCCGGCGCTGCGGGCCGCCAAGCAGCTCACCGACTGGCACGGCGACCCGACCACGCAGGCCGCGCTCGCCCGCTTCATCGACGAGGGCCTGCTCGCGCGGCACATCCGCAAGGCGACCAAAATCTACGCGGCCAGGCACCAGCGCATCGCCGAGATCCTCGACCGCATACCAGGGCTCA
The DNA here is from genome assembly GCF_044456985.1 of Nonomuraea sp. NPDC050663. Taxonomy (NCBI): domain Bacteria; kingdom Bacillati; phylum Actinomycetota; class Actinomycetes; order Streptosporangiales; family Streptosporangiaceae; genus Nonomuraea; species Nonomuraea sp. NPDC050663. The sequence continues at coordinate 150,859 of NZ_JBITGL010000021.1, read as the reverse complement.
CGATCATCCCGTCGGTCGCGGGACTGCACCTGTGCGCGCGGCTGGATCCGGGCGCCAGGGCGCACACCGGGCCCGGCCTGGCGGTCGAGCGGCTGGAGTCCTACTGCGGCGAACTTCCCGTCCAACCAGGCCTGGTCCTCGGGTACGGTTCCGTCTCAGTGTCAGGCATCGACGACGGCCTGCGTCTGCTCAGCGTCACCTAGGGAGATCTATTGGGAGCCGGACACACGCACGGCACCGAGGTGCCCGCCTCCCGGCGGGCCCGGCTGATCACACTCGCCATCCTCGTGCCGCTGGCGGTGGCGACCCTGATCGCGATGGTGCTGATGTGGCCCGGAGAGATCAAGAACACCGGAGGTCAGGGGCCGGAGCGCCTCGAAGGCACCATCAGCTCCGTCACGCTCAAGCCCTGCCCGGAGCCGATCCCCGGCGAGGGCGAACCCGACCCGCGCACCTGCGGCGAGGCCGTCGTACGGACCACCGACGGCAAAACGGTCACGGCGCTGCTGCCCAGCGGACCCGGATCGCAGATCTTCGTCGACGGCGAGGACGTCATCGTCATCAACACCGGCGACTTCTACCAGGTCTCCGACCACGACAGGACCAGCGCGCTGTGGGTCTTCGGCGCGGCGTTCGCGCTGGCCGTCGTCGCCTTCGGCCGCTGGAAGGGCGTGACCGCCCTGATCGGCCTGGGGGTCACCTTCGTGATCCTGCTGCTGTTCATCATCCCCGGCATCCTGCAGGGCGAGCCGCCGCTGCTGGTCGCCATCGTCGGCTCGTCCGCGATCATGCTGACCGTGCTCTACCTCACCCACGGCTTCACCATGGGCACTTCGATGGCCGTGCTGGGCACGCTGATCAGCCTCAGCCTCACCGGCGCGTTGTCGTACCTGTCGATCGACTTCGCCCACCTCAGCGGCATCACCGACGAGAGCTCGCTCTACCTGGGCATGAGCTACGCGATCAACACCGAGGGCCTGCTGCTGGCCAGCATCATCATCGGCTCGCTCGGCGTGCTCGACGACGTGACCGTGACCCAGGCGGCCACCGTCGCCGAACTGGCCAGGGCCAACCCGGCGTACGGCTTCCGCGACCTGTACCGCGCCGCGGCCCGCGTGGGCCGCAGCCACATCGCCTCGGTCATCAACACGATCGTGCTGGCGTACGCCGGAGCCTCGCTGCCGCTGCTCATCCTCATCAGCGTGGCCGCGCAACCCCTGGGCGAGGTGATCACCAACCCGGCGATCGCCCAGGAGATCGTCAGAAGCGTGATCGGCACCCTCGGCCTCATCGCCGCCGTCCCCGTGACCACCGCCCTCACCGCCCTGGTCAGCGCCCGCCAACCGGCCGCCTCCAGCGGGCGCCACCGCGGCTAGTCCATCGAGATGAGCTTCATCGCCTCGTCGCGCCGCCCGCCCAGGGTCTTCATGTCGTACGGCGGCCGCGGGTCGTACTCGATGGCCAGCTGTACGGCCTGAGCCGTACCCTCACCCGACTCCCGGACCAGCAGCTCCAGCGCCATGTCGATGCCGGCCGAGACGCCCGCCGCGGTGACGATCTTCCCGTCGAAGACCACCCGCTCGCTGACCGGCTCGGTGCCCAGGCCCTGCAGATGCTCCACCCAGCCCCAGTGCGAGGTGGCCCGCCTGCCGGCCAGCAATCCGGCGGCGGCCAGCACGAAGGCGCCCGAGCAGACCGAGGTCGTCCACGTCGTGTGCTCGTGGGCCGCGGCCAGCCAGCCGGTCAGCGCCGTGTCGTTCATCGCGGGCACCGTGCCAGGACCGCCCGGCACGACGATCACGTCGGGCCGCGGCACCTCCTCGTACGACGCCGTGGCCATCAGGGTCAGGCTGCCCTGGTCGTCGGTGACAGGACCCGCCTGCCCGGCGACGAAGGTGACCTTCCAGCCGGGCGCGAACGCAAGGGCCGTGTACGGCCCGACGACGTCAAGAGCCGTGAAACGGGGATACAGAGGAATCGCTACGTGCATGGCTGTTCAACCTCTCCGAAAGGGGAACGCTTGGAATGGAACCGGCGCCGGTAGTCACCCGGCGAGACCCGCCAGTGGCGCCGGAAGACCCGGTACAACGTTTCTGACACGCCGAGCCCCGTGAGCCTCGCGACCGTGTCGAGCGGATGATCGGTGGCCTCCAGCAGGCGGCGCGCCGCCTCGGCCCGCGAACGCTCGACATACCTGCCCGGCGACAGGCCGCCGCTCTGCTCGGTGAAGACGCGGGAGAAGTGGCGCTCGCTCATCCCCGCCCTGCCCGCCAGCGCGGGCACGCTCAGATCCTCGGCCGGATTGGCGTCGATGAACGCCAGCAGATCGCGCAACGGCTCCCTGGTGGGCGCGGCGATCGCCATCGGCGTGCTGAACTGGCTCTGCCCACCCGGCCTGTGCAGGTAGACCACCAGGCCGCGGGCCACATCCCTGGCCACCTCGTGGCCGAGATCCTCCGCGACCAGCGCCAGCGCCAGATCTATGCCCGCGGTCACACCCGCGGAGGTCCAGATGTCGCCGTCCTTGATGTAGATCGGGTCGGCGTCGACGTCGACCTCCGGGTGACGCTCGGCCAGCTCCCTGGCGGCCAGCCAGTGCGTGGTCGCCCGCCTGCCGTCGAGCAATCCCGCCTCGGCGAGCAGGAGCGCGCCGCTGCAGACGGAGGCGACCCGCCTCGCCCTGGCCGCCAGCCGTACGAGCCCCGCGATCACGTCGCCGTCCTGCCGTACCCGCGGGACGGCCAGCCCACCGGCGACCATCAGCGTGTCGATCTCACCGGTCAGCGAGTCGAGCGAATGCTCGACCGTGGTCGTCAGGCCCCCGCTCGCGCGGACGTGACCCTTGGCCGGCGCGACGACCTCGACGTCGTAGGCACCCCGGCGGAACATGCTCGCCGTGGCGAACACATCGGCCGGACCGGCCATGTCGAGGAGCTGGAAGCCCTCGTGGATGACGATGACGACGCGCATGTATTCATGCTGGACGCGGGGGCAGGTGGCGTCAACGACACGAATATTGCAGATTACGCCATCGGCCACGCCACCTGCGTGAGCAGATCCGCCTCGGCCGTCACGGCCGGATCGTTGAGGTAGGTCTCCCGCGGCGGGCCGCCGACCTCGTACCCCTGCTCGGTGAACCACGCGGTCAGGGCGTGGTAGGCGGGCGCGATCTCGTCGTGGCGCCCCCGGTGGGTGGTGACGGCCGCGGTCACTGCGTCCACCCGCCGCACCCCGGCGGGACCGGCCAGCGCGGCACCCGCACCCACCGGGATGCAGATCTCGACGTCACCGGCGTTGTCGGCGTCGATGACGTCGTGGAACACCAGGAAAGGCGCCGCCACCGGCTGCCGCCCTGCCATCGTCATCGCCCCCACGAGGGTCCCGAACCCCTCCGCGATCGTCACGCCGACCCCCGCCAGGTCAGTACGGCGACGCAGCGAGGCCACGGTCTGCGAGGGCAGGGTTTCGACGGTGATCGTGTAATCCATGAGACGCTCCTCGTTGTCGATCATTCGAGTGATGGCATCCAGCATGTGATCGTGGCGGTCACGCTCCACCCGCAGCCGTGGCCGATGCGCCTCCAGCAAGCCGGGCACCTGCGCCGGGGAGGCGGCCAGCACCCGCTTGATGTCCTCGATCGGCATGTCGAGCGCACGCAGCCTGCGGATCGTCTCCGCCTGGCCCGCCTGGGTCAGCGCGTAAAGGCGATAGCCGCTGGACGGATCGACCTTCGCCGGCCGGAGCAGCCCCACCTCGTCGTAAAGGCGCAGCGCCTTCACCGACAAGCGGGTCATGGCCGAGAACGTGCCGATCCGGACCAGTCGAGTCATCGCCGACCCCCATCACCTCTGGTGCGCCCCACGCTCATCCCTCCAGCAAGGGGAGAGTCAACGGACGGGTGAACACCAGGTAGGACCGGCCGTCGGTCGTCGCCTCGAACGCCTGCGTCTGCACGAAGCCCAAGGACGTGACCACCCGCTGGACCCGGGCGTTGAAGGCGGCCACCGTCATGCGGAAGGCGGGCGGGTCGAACCGCTCCGCCCCGTACGCCAGGCCCGTCGCGATCGCCCGGCGCCCCAGCCCCTGCCCCGTCAGCTCGGGCCGCAGGCCACCGCCGGTGTCGAGGGCCGTGTCGTCGTAGACGCCCCCCGGAACCCGGCCGTCGGGGCCGAAGACGCGGTAGCCGATGAGGGTCATTTCGTCGTCGCCGAGGAGGGCGACGTAGCCGTTGGCGGGGTCGGTGAAGAAGGCGGGGTCGGTGCCGGTCAGGGAGTAGGCGTCGTAGGGGGCGGGGTAGCGCCAGGTGGCGATGTCGGCGGCGTGGGCATCGGTCATTTCGACGATCTTCACGGGGACACTGTGAGGAGCGGAGGGCGCGGAGGTCAACGCACCACGGCGTTCCGCGAACGGGCCCGTTTCGCGCGGTGCGGAACAGCGCGAAACGGCACCCACGATTGAGCAGCGGTTGGCCGGTCAGCCAGCCGTGGTCACCGCCTCGACCGGCATGCCCTAGGCGTCCTGCACTCGCCGTCGTCCTCGGTCTGCTGGCCGCGAGCGTCTGGGCATGGGCGCGGTCCGCAGGCTTCGACCCCGTCGACCATTTGATCTCCACCCTGACCCAAGGGTCCTACCGCTGGAGGGTATGGCCCACCTGCTCGCCTCCTTGGAGCGGCCTTGACTATCCACCGCCCGGACGAACTCCGACACGAACTCAAGAATCTGGCAGACCGACTGCTCGTAGCCGCTCAACGCGCATCGGGAGGGTAGCCGCGCACTTGGCGACGATCACGCCGACTGGGTTGCAGCGGACACCCTGGTCCGGCCTGCCATGAACAAAGCGGCGAGCAGGCCGAGAACGGCGAAGCCGGCGGCCGACAGGAAGGCGGCACGGGGGCCCGCCGCCGCATCCCCCTGCGACATCTCTGGCGCACTGAACACGGTGAGGATGGTGGTGACGCACGCGATGCCCAGGGCGCTGCCGATGTTGAAAGAAGTGTCGACCAAAGCGGCAGCCAGGCCGGAGTCCTGGTCCGCCACTCTGCCCAGAGCGGCGATCTGGGCAGAGACGAAGGCGGCTCCCATACCAGGGCCGAAGACGAGCAAGCCTGCCAGCATGTCCTGGGCGAACGAGCCGTCTGCCGACACTCCGGCCAGCAGCAGGCATCCGGTCACCACGAGGAGGAGAGCAGCCACGCCGATGGGCCGCAGCCCGATCTTGGTGACGAGTGCTTGTCCGGCGAACGCTCCTGCGACGGACATACCGGTCATGACTGCACTCATCAGGCCGAACTGCATGGCCGAGTAGCCCAGAATGTCCTGGGCGTAGAAGGTGAGCGGAAAGAGCATCCCATCCACCGACATGCCGATGGCGAGGATGACTACGTTGCCGCTGACCAGGCCGGGCGCCCGGAAGACATGGAACGGGACAAGCGGGGCCTTGGAGCGCCGCTCGATCAGGATGAAGGTGGCCAGCATCGCAGCGGCTCCAGTGAGAAGTGCAAGCGTTTGCGCACTCGACCATCCGGCGACTGGTGCGTTCACCACGGCATAGACCAGGAGGGTGAGCGAGCCGGTGATGGTGATGGCGCCAAGGGGGTCGAACGAGCGGTGCAGAATGCTGTTTCGACTTTCGCGCAGAATAAGCTGGCTCCACCGCAGCAGCGCCAAACCGACCGGGACGTTGATGTAGAAGATCCATTCCCAGCCGAGCCAGGCCGTGACCAAGCCACCGATCAGCAGGCCGGCAGTCGCGCCGATCCCTCCGAGTGCGCCCCAGATGCCGAGGGCCTTGGCGCGTTCACGTTCGTCGGTGAATAGGGTCGTCAGGATCGACAGGGCCGCCGGCGCCATGATTGCGGCGGACACACCCTGCAAGGCGCGGGCGGTCACCAGGACTGTGGCTGACCAAGCTGATCCGCACAGCAGGGACGAGATGGTGAACAAGGCCAGGCCGAGCATGAACAAGCGGCGGCGGCCCGTCAGGTCGGCTAGTCGGCCGAAGAACAACATCAAGCCGCTGAAGGCCAAGGTGTAGGCGGTCGCCACCCATTGCACACCCGAAACGGAGAAGTGCAGGTCTCGAGCTATTGACGGCACTGCTGTGAACACGATTGTGGCATCAAGGATGACCATGAAGAACGCTGTGCCGAGCAAGGCCAGTGCTTTCCATTGCATAAGGTGATACCCATCCTCGGGGAGGCTTGGTGCGCCATGAACTGCTCATTGGCGGATTCGGGGTATCTGGCCGGCAGGCAGGCACGGCGCCACCTGCCAGCGCCCCGAGGCCGAACGGGGCATGGATAACGGCCGATCTGACCCGCCTTCTCGCAGTCCAGCGCCGTGGTTCTGGCTTACGCGTATATACAGCTGGTGACGAATTTCGGCGTGTGTTTCTGGAAGGGGCCGGAGCCGTACCAGTACGATCCGCCGCCCGTGGCGCAGTATCGCTGAGTGCCGGGAGAGTTGTACACGGTGGCCACGGCCCTGCAGGACCATTCCGCCAAGCAGGTGTTGGTGTTTCCGTTACGCCTCGGGGTGGTGATTTCGACGGCTGTGATCTGATAGGCCGCCTGACTGCAGTTCCAGACCTCTGCCGCCGTCACCTCGTAGGTGCTCCGGTACCACTCGATCCGATGTGTGCAGGTGATTCCGGTCGCTGAGGCAGGTGCCGGAACGGCGGCAGCCATGCCCAACGCCATCAGGATGCCGGTGAGCAGCGCGCTCGCGTATCTCTTCGTTATCATTCCTGCCTCTGTGTTGAACCGGAACGGCTAGGCGTACGTACACGTGCGAATCTCCGGAAGCGGGCGCGCGTTCATGTATCGGTAGTCGTTGTAGGCCGGGTAATAATCGCCCCAGGCTCGTGCGCAGTACTCCTGAGTGCCGGGGGTGTTGACGAATCCCACGGTCGATCTGCACCACCTGCTCGGCGAGCACCAGTTGTTGGCGGATTTCGTGCTGGGCCGGTAGGACTCGATCCTCGACAATGACCCGTAGGCTGGGCCGTCGCACTGCACGTTGTGGGTGAAGGTCACTTCGTACTGGTTCTTGTACGTGTCGATGCTGTGGGTGCACCTGATCTCTGCCGCGTTCGCGGGAGCGGGCGCTAACGCGATCGTCGCCGCGGTGGCCACGAAGACCGCCGCTATGGGATGAAGCGATGTTCTGGACATTCTGAGACGGTCCTCCTGCGCGGGAATTCGCTGGAATTCTTGCCTGCGCCCTATCCAGCGAATTCCATGCTCTGACGAGGCTGTCTCAGTGGCCTAGTACTTTCGTGCTCAGCAGCTCCCTGAGCTTCGACGGGGTCTGCCCGAGGTAGCGGCGGACCGTTCGGGTCATGTGAGTGTGGTCGACGAAGCCGAGGCGGGCCGCGAGATCGGCGAGGCTCTCCGAACCCTCAGCCAGATGCTCCATGACGGCGCGAACCCGAAGCTCGTTGCGATAGTCGGTGAGCGTTCGACCGGTCACCTGGCGGAAGACCCGGCTCAGATGATGCGGGGAGGAACCGATCACCGCAGCCAGTTCGGCCAGCCCCGTCCAACTGTCGCTCGAAGCCAGAGCTTCCTGGGCGTGGGAGGCCAGGCGGCGATGCGCCGCCCAAATCTGCGGAAGCGCAGCGGTCCCGGGCCTGTCCGTGCGTGGCGGGAGGAATTCCAGCAGAACCAGCAACCGCTCGGCGAGCTCGAACTGATCGAGACCTCTCCGGCAGCCCATCAACAGTTCCCGATGATGCAAGTCGAGCACAGTTCCGGTGGAGATCAACCAGCCGTTCCACCGTTCTGCCCCTTCGACATGGTCGCTGTACATCTCGGGAGTCATGTCGAGCCAGGTGTAACGAACCTTCAGCCCCGGAATATCGAGAAAGCGGCCTTGCGCGCCTAACTGGCAGAAGTAGCCGTGAGCGGCGTCCAGGAACTCGTTCTGGCCGGCGGCCTCCCGCCGGAAACCACCCACTCGCACCAGGCACACCCCGAAGCCAGCCGAGGTTCTGATCTCCGACCAGTTTCGCGACCGGGGCATGCAATGGAAGTCCTGAAGCCTTATCCCACCGACTGTGGCCAGCGTGTCATATCGCACTAGCAACAGAACTCACCTCTACGCCTTGCCGATCGGCGAAGGTCCCATGTGCACAGGCCCGCCTGGAATGGGCGTCGGCGGGCTGGCAGCACAGGCAGACGAATCGTGAGCGGAAGGCTCGGCAGCGGCGACAGCGCAGTGGAGTGGTCGAGGTGGCGGGAGCCGATGGCCTCCTCGTCGGCTGCCGTCCAGTCCAAGGGGCCGCCCGGACCGGCGATGGAGCCGTGCAGGTAAGGGCGGGCAGGTCGAATACGCCGCACATCAGAAGTCCTTCTCAGTAGCGTGATCGACTGTCTGACCGTTGGGCGCAGTGGAACTCATCGCAGCTGCGAGATCTTCTCCGTCCCGCAAGGCATGGATACCGGGTTGAGAAACCCACGGACAGCCGTTAGCGGCACCCGCGAGTGACTGAGCTGGAAGCCCCTCACGGCGGCGTCGGCGACGCACGCCACCACGAGCATCCCGATCGTTCCGGGAGGGCCCGCCGGAACGATCACCGCCAGTCGCCCCGGACCCGCGACTGCTCCATGAATATGCGCCGGTTGTGCACACAGACGCGAGCTGCCAGAGGTCGCACGCCACAGCAGGACCAGGGGCGGGCGGGTGGGTGGGCGGTGGGCGGGAAGGCGGGTGGGAGCAGGGGGATGCGGGAGACACGGTCAACGCCAGAAGCGACGCGTTCGCTCCGCTGGGACGTCGCCCTCGTCCGGTGGTGACGGCGCCTGGACGATCACCACCGTCGCCTTGGAGTACCGCGCACAGTAGATGCTCGTAGAAGGCAGCAACATGCGCGCCAGCAGCGACCGTCGCCCTCTCCCCAGCACCAGCAGGTCACCTTCGCGGGCCAGCTCCACCAGGTGGTGCCCCGGTTCGCCGAGCCGGGTGACGAGGGCCGTTTCGACGTCGGGTGGCACGCCGCCGGCAACGTCCTCGAAGGCGCGCTCCACCAGCTCGATCCCGCGTTCCTCCTCGCCCACCCGTGCGGCGTGGTGCACGGGGAGGGTTTCGGAGAACGGGTGCACGGGTGCCCGTGAGACGTGGACGGCGACGAGCGCCATGCGGCGCAGCCTGGCGTCGCCGATCGCCCAGGCCAGCGCCCAGCGCGAAGCAGGCGCGTCGTCAACGCCGACGACCACCCGCGGCTGGCTGGGCAGCTCGCGTTCCACGGTCCAATCTTCCTCCCATCGGGTGCCCTCCGACAGGGAGGCGTTCAATATCTGTCTTCGAGGCGTACCATTTCGCACACAGAACCAGCGAGGGGTGGCCCGTTGGAACTTGGCTGGTCGCACCCCCGTCCCGCGTTGGACAGGCGGTTGGACGGGGCGCTGACGCACAGGCTCACGTCGGTGGTGGCCGCGACGGGGTACGGCAAGTCGATCCTGCTGGCGAGCTGGGCGCGGGCGGTCGACGGGGTGCTTCACACGCTGGGCCCGGCCGACCGGGAGCCGGCGGTGCTGGCGGGCGCGGTGACGGCGGCGCTGGTGGAGCGGGTGCCTGAGCTGCCGGTGGAGCTGCGCCGGGCGATGGATTCGCCGCTGGGTCCCGAGGCGGACGAGACGGCGCGGGCGGCGGCGCTGGCGGGTGCGCTGACCGAGGCGCTGGCGGCGCGGCTCAGGTCGGGGGTGGCGCTGGTGCTCGACGGCATCGACGTCCTGGCGGGGGCGCCGGGCTCGTTGAGGTTCGTGGAGACGCTGATCAGGTCGGCGCCGAGGCATCTGCACATCGTGACCGCGTCGCGCTCGCCGCTGCCGTTCCCGACGGCCCGGTTGCGGCAGGAGCACGAGGTGCTCGACTTCGACGCCACGGATCTGGCGCTGGCGCCGCAGGAGACGGCGGAGTGGGCCAGGAGCAGGCTGGGCCCGCAGGGTGAGGGCATCGCGGCGACGGTGCATCAGGCGTGCGGCGGCTGGCCGGCGGCGGTGGGGGCGGCGCTCGACGCGCTGGAGCGCACGGAGGCCGGTCTGTGGCGGCAGAAGGCCGGGAGCCTGGCGGCGACCTCGCAGGCGCTCAGCAGGCTCACGCTCGACGCGTTCGAGGATCTGCCGGAGCCGACGCGCGAGTTGTTGCGCGCGGCGACGGTGTTGCCGGTGCTGAGCGAGGAGCTGGCCGCGGCGCTGGACGCGCCGCGCGAGACGTTACGCGATCTGATCACCCGGGGTCTGTTCCTGGAGGCGGGCGACGACGCGCACCGGGACGGCCGCCACGATCACCGGTTGAGCCTGACGGCCAGGCATGTGCTGACCAGGCATGCCCCGTTGTCGCTGGAGGAGGCGCACGGCGTGGCGGCGGTGGCGGCCCGCTGGTACGTCCAGCAGGACCGTCCGGAACACGCGCTCAAGGCGGCGGTCGCGACCGGCCACACGATGCTGGTCCGCTCGTTGCTGGGCGCCCATGGCCTGCGCCTGGCCGAGCGCAGCGACGACCTGCTCGGCGCGCTGGCGATGTTGCCGGAGCGGATCCGCGACAGCCCTGAGATGGCCAGGCTGGCCGGCATCGCCGAGCAGAACCGCGGCAACTGGGCCAGGGCGCGCGATCTGCTGGCTCGTACGGCCGACAGCCCGGCGTTCGACTCCGCGGTGGCCAGGCGCCTGGGCCTGATCGACTATCTGCGCGCGGATTTCGACGCCGCCTTCGAGACGTATGTGCGGGGCTCGGAGTACGGCATGCCGCCGGCCGACGCGGCGATGTGCGCGGCGGGCGCGGCGTCGGTGTTGTGGATGCGCGGCGACCGCAAGGGCTGCGGCGAGCTGGCCGACAGGGCGATGGAGCAGGCGAGCGCCCTGGGCGATCCGGCGGCGCTGGCCACGGCGCACACGGTGATGGCGATGATCGCCGCCCTCGACGGCGACCGCCGGGCCAACGACGCGCATTACGTGCGGGCGCTGGAGCACGCCGAGCGGGCGGGCGACATCGTGCAGCAGGTGAGGATCAGGTCCAACCGGTCGTCGCGCCATCTCGACGAGGCGGCGTTCGAGCAGGCGATCGAGGAGACCGAGATCGCGGCCCGCCTGGCCGAGCTGATCGGCTTCGCCCCGTTCTCGGCGCTCACGGTCTCGAACCGGGCCAAGGCGCTGATCGGCGTCGGCCGCCTGGAGGAGGCGGCGGTGCTCGCCGCCGACGCCGTCGCGCGCTGGGAGGCGCTGGGTTCCCGGCTGATCGCCTACGGTCTGCTCCAGATGGCGCAGCTCCAGGCGCTGCGGGGTGACAGGCGTACGGCGATCGCCACCTATCGCAGGGTGCTGGCGGAGCTGGAGGAGTCGGGCGAGGTCCAGGGGCTGGTGATCGCCCTCGACGCGCTGGCCGTACTTCTGGCCGATGACGAGCCCGAGGAGGCGGCGCGCCTGTCGGAGCGCGCGTTGCGGCACGGCGACGGCATGTCGGCGGTCTCCGCCCGCCTGGCCGCGGCCAGGGTGGCTCTCGCCGCGGGACGACGTGACGACGCGGCCGCGTTCGTGGAGGAGGCCGAGCCCCTGGCGGTGCGGCGGCGCGATTACGCGGCGCAGGCGGAACTGGTCGCGCTGCGCGCCGAGCTGAGCGGGGATCTCGCGCTGGCCGAGGAGGCGGTGCGCCGGTGGAACGCTCTGGGCGACCCCATCGGGCTGGCCCGCGCCGAGCTGGTCAGGGCCGGGCTCAGCCCGCCCGAACCGGGCAGGGCGCTGGCCGAGCAGGTGCGGGCGCGCATGCACGCGATCGGCTGCCGTTCGCTCGATCCCGTGGTCGACGCCCTGCTGGCGGGCGCGGTTCCCGGCGATCAGGCCGCGGTGGTGGTCGAGACGCTGGGAACGTTCCGCGTGCTGCGCGGTTCCACGCCGGTCCCCCGTACGGCATGGCAGTCGAGGAAGGCGCGTGACCTGCTCAAGATCCTGGTGAGCGGCAGGGGCCGCCCGATGGGCAGGGAGCGCCTGGTCGAGATCCTGTGGCCGGAGCTCGACGGCCAGGCGGCGGGGCTCAGGCGCCTCAACGTCATGGTCTCGACGCTGCGTGCCGTACTGGATCCGGATCACGAGCGGCCGGCCGGCGCGATGGTGGTGTCGGAGGGCGGCGCGCTGAGCCTCGACCTCGACAACCTCCGGGTCGACGTCCTGAGGTTCCTCGATCTCACCAACGAGGCCGTACGGCTGGAGCAGGCGGGCAACGGGGCCGAGGCCATCAGGGCGTGGGAGGCGGCCGAGGCCTCCTACACCGGGGAGTTCTGCGCCGAGGATCCCTATGCCGACTGGGCCGCGGCGTTGCGCGAGCAGGCCAGGCTGGCCTACATGCAGGGCGCCGCCCGCCTGGCCGAGCACAGCGCCGGCCAGGGCCGCTACGACGAGGCCGCTCGCTACTGGCTGCGCCTGCTGGAGCGGGAGGGTTACGACGAGCGCGCCCACCTCGGCCTGGTCAGGGCGCTGGACCGGGCGGGCAGGCGCGGTGACGCCCGCAGGCGCTACCACCTCTACACCGAGCGCATGCGCGAGCTGGAGGTGGAGCCCGCGCCGTACCCGACCTGAACCTCACCTGAACCAGGCGAGGGGATGGTGAGAGGCGTGAGAACGGTCATCGTCAGGCTGGTCGAGCCGGAACAGTCCGGCGGCCAGCTCCGCGGGCTGCTCGAGGAGCTGGGCGGCGAACCCGTCGTCTTCAGCGGCGCCGAGGAGATCGTCGATCTGCTGCATGTCGCGGCCGGGCTGAGGCGTGAACCTCCCGTGAATACCTCCGAGTGACCATCTGGTCGGGAGGGGGTATTCGATGGATGCGAAGTGGCCGTTCGTCGGCCGGGAGGATGAGCTGAGGGCGGTGCGCCGCGCTCTGCGCTCGGGCGCGGGAGTGATGATCGCCGGAGCGCCCGGGGTGGGCAAGAGCCGGCTGGCCGCCGAGGTGGGCAGCGCGGTGGCCGTGCGGGCGATCGCCACAGAGACGACGTCGATCATTCCGTTCGGCGCGTTCGCGCACGTGCTGGCGGGCTCGGTGCCGAGCGGGGAGAACCTGCTGCACTGGGCGGAGCGCCGGCTCCTGGTCCATGGCGCCGACCCGCTGATCAGCGTGGACGACGCGCAGTGGCTGGACCCGGCGTCGGCGGGGCTGCTGCACCACCTGGCGGTGCAGCGTTCGGCGCGGTTGCTGGTGACGGTGCGCGACGACGAGCCGCTGCCCGGCCCGATCGCCGCGTTGTGGAAGGACGAGCTGCTCGTCCGCGTCGAGCTCGACACGCTGGACGTCGCGCAGGTCAGGCGGGTGTTGGAGAGCGTGCTGGGCGGCGAGGTCGACGGCGAGACCGCCGAGACGCTGGCCCTCGTCAGCGGCGGCAACCTGCTCTACCTGCGCGAGCTGGTGCAGGCGGGTCGCGCGCAGGGCCGCCTGACCGACGCTTCCGGCACGTGGTGCCGGCGCGGCGAGCTGTCGGTGACGACCCGGCTGCGCGAGCTGGTCAGCGAGCGCATCGGCCACCTGGATCCGGTCGAGCGCGAGGCGCTGGAGCTGGTCGCCTTCGGCGAGCCGCTGGGCACCGAGCTGCTGTCCATGCTGACCTGCGCCGAGGCGGTGGAGCGGCTGGAGGATCGCGGGCTGGTGACGGAGCTGACCGACGGCAGGCGGCTGTTGTTGCGGGTGGGTCACCCGCTCTACGGGGAGATCGTGCGCAGCGGCTGCGGCGCCCTGCGGACCAGGCGGCTGCGCCGGTTGCTGGCCGAGTGCACCGAGGCCGCGGGGTTGCGCAGGCGCGAGGATCTGCTGCGCGCCGCGGTCTGGCGGCTCGACAGTGGCAGCGCCTCCGATCCGCGCATGCTCCTGGACGCCGCGCAGCTCGCGTGGGGCGCGCAGGACATCCGCCTGGCGGCGCGGCTGGCCCGTGCCGCGGTGGAGGCCGGTGCGAGCGGGGACGCGGTGGCCATGCTCGGGCACGCGCTGGCGGTGCTCGGTGACGCGGGCGAGGCCAAGGCGCTCCTGCGGCTGCGGGAGGCGAGCGCGGTCACCGAGGCGGAGCGCGCCCAGCAGGCGCTCGCCCTCGGGCTGGCGCTGAGCAGGTCGGGCGAGGTCGAGGAGGCGCACAGGGTGCTCGACGCCGCCCAGCGGTCGCTGACCGAGGTGGAGTGGCGCCAGGAGGTGCTGATCTACCGGGGCGCCATGGAGTTCTTCCTGGGCAGGCTGACCCAGGCTCGCCGTACGGTCGCCGGGGTCAGGGCGCTCGGCCCGCTCACCGAGCGCGGGCGCGCGCACGCGACGGCGCTGGAGTCGTGGCTGGCCGCGCACGGCGGGCGGCACCACCAGGCGGCCGTCACGGTCGAGCAGTTGCTGACGACCGCCGACCGGTGGCGTGACCTGGCCTATCACGGCCTGCCCACGGCGCTGGACGCGCGTTGCGCCGCGTACCTGTTCGCCGGAGACCTGCCCGCCGCCGCCCGCGCGGCCGACAGCGTGACCACGCTGGTCGGCACGCAGGAGGTGTGGGACATGTCGGTCGCGGGTTTCGGCGCGCACCGGGCGGCCGTCAGCCGCCTGCGCGGCGACGCGCACGAGGCGATCAGGCGGTGCCGTCAGGACGTCGAGCACGTGCACCGGCTGTCGCCGTACCTGGCCCGGTGCCTGGGCGAGCTGGCCCAGGCGGCGGCGCTGGCCGGCGACCTGACGACCGCCCGGTGGGCGCTGGAGCGCGCCGAGGCGATCCCGACCCGCTGGGCGCTGACCGACCAGCCGGTGATGCTGGCCCGCGCGTGGGTGGCGGCGGCCAACGGCGACCTCGACCGCGCGGTCCGCGACGCGCTGGCGGCCGCCGATCTGGCGGCCAAGCGCGAGCTGGCGGGTTTCCAGCTGCTCGCGCTGTACGACGTCACCAGGTTCGGCGGCGCGCAGCTGGTGGCGGTGCGGCTGGCGGAGCTGGCCAGGCGCATGGACGGCCCGTTCGCCCGGCTGTGCGCCCAGCACGCCGCGGCCGTGGCCGGACGTGACACGGCGGCGCTGCGGGCGGTCGCCTCCGCGTTCGAGCAGCTCGGCATGCTGCTGTTCGCGGCGGAGGCGACGGCTCACGAGGCCTCGCTGCTGCGCAAGCTGGGCTACGGCGCGGCGGCGCGGGGCGCGGAGACCCGGGCGTGGGCGCTGGCCCGCCGCTGCCCGGGTGCTCGCACCCCGGCGCTGGTGGACCTGGCGGCGCCCGACCTGACCCCGCGCCAGCGGGAGATCGTCCAGCTCGCCGCACGTGGCCTGACGAACCGGCAGATCGCCGACCGGCTGACCCTGTCGATGCGCACGGTCGCCAACCACCTGCAGGCCGTCTACGACAAGCTGGGCGTCAACGACCGCGCCGAGGTGGGCAGGCTGCTCAGCGCGCTGGCTGCCTGACCAGGGCGAGCAGGCCGTCGAGCAGGACGGCCCGCTCGCTCTCGGTCAACGTTTCGTACGGCAGCGCGGCCCGCTCGTTGGTGACGCGCTCGATGCGGTCACGCTGCTCACCGGGTTCGAGCCCGGCCATCTCGGCGGCGGTCAGCCCTTCGGCCTGCCAGGCGGCGGCGTGCGAGTCGGCCCGGTGGTAGCGGAGCGCGGCGAGCCGGTTGAACAGCAGCACCCCCGCCTCGTCGATCGGTTCGTACGGCGGCGCCATGACCGCCAGCGCCGGCCCCGGGTCGCTCAGTGCCTGGTCGAGCACCCTGCCGGCCAGGCCGGCGAGGTGCTTCACGTCGGGCCACATGCGCCGGGTGGCGGCGCTGTGGAAGCCGTAGAGCGTGTCGATGAAGTCGAGCGCCTCCTTGGAGGCCTCCAGCCGCCCGTCGGGATGCTCGACCAGCGTGCCCTCGTCGAGGTGGACGGTGAGGTCCGGCCCGCCGTACCGGTAGACGACGGCCAGGGCCGGGCGCGTCAGGGGACGGATCGGGAGGGTGTAACGCTGGTCGATGAGCAGCCCGGGAGTGAACGGGGGCGGCACGAAGGTCTTGCGGGACTCCACGTGCACGTCGACGTGGACGGCGTCGATCACGGGCGCGATTGCGGCGGCGAAGGTATGCATTTACGGCCATGAAAGCAGACGTCAAGCACCCCTTTCTACCGTTGGGCCCATGAGGATTCTGATCGCGCTCGGCGCCGCGGCGCTGTTGGCCACCGCCGTCTCGGCGCCCGCCCAGGCCGCCGCGCCGAAGTACGTCTGTGGCACGAAGTTCCAGACGCTCAAGGGCCACGACTGGACCAGGGGTCAGGCTCCCGCCTACCCCGGCACGATGTGCGCGGGAGTGCTCGGGATCTTCGGCGGCAAGCTGGAGTACAAGCCGGCCCGTCTGGTGAAGGACCCGGAGACGGGTGACTTCGCCTACCAGAACCTGCCCGAGGGCGATGTGGAGCACTACGCGGCGAAGATCTCCAAGGACGTGGTCTTCCTGTCGACGACCAAGTGCACGGGCCACAGCGGCACGCTCTACCTCGGCGACCACGGCATGGGCACCAGGAAGTGCTCGCGTGACGTGCTGCTGAAGAGGTACAGGAGCGGCAAGGGCGGCACCCCGCAGGCGCTGGTCACCACCAAGAAGGGTCTCGTCGTCAAGGTCGTGGAGCTCTACTCGGCCTGAGTCACCTTGGCCAGCACGATCCCGCCGACGATCAGGACCAGCGCGCCGAGCCGCCCGACCGAGACGGGATCGTCGTTGAGCCAGATGCCCAGCCCGATCGCGCCCAGGGCGCCGATGCCGGTGAAGACGGCGTAGGCGGTGCCGACCGGGATGGTGTTCATCGCGATCGACAGCAGGAACACCGCCGCGGCCATCAAGGCCAGCGAGATCAGCGTGGGCACCGGTCTGGTGAAGTTCTCGGTCGGCTTGATGCTCTGCGACCAGGCGACCTCGACCGCTCCGGCCAGGAGCAGGATCAGCCAGTTCATCGGTTCACCTGCTCTCGCGCCGCTCTGAGCGACGCCTCGTGGTCGGCCAGCCGGTGGGCCAGCAGGGGGTCGATGCGGGCGTTGGCCAGCTCGGCGTGGACGAAGGTGACGTCGTCGACCGCGAAGTGGCCGGAGAAGAAGTCGCGCAGGTAGCGCTCCTGGTGGTCGAAGGGCTCCTTCGGGGTGCCGGGACCGTAGGCGCCTCCGCGGGCACTGGTCACGACGAACTTCCTGGGGGCCAGCGACATGCGGGGAAAGGTGATCTGGTCCAGCCAGGCCTTCAGCGCCGACGGGATCGAGTAGTTGTACATCGGCGTGCCGATCAGCACCACGTCCGCCCTGACCACCTCGTCGAGGAGGGGCTCGACGATCGCCCAGGCCTCCTTCTGAGCAGGGGTGATCGCCGCCTCGCCGTACCGCGCGATGTCAGTGATCTCGTGGGCCATCACGTGGTCGCACAGCTCGGTCCAGGCCTCGCCGATGTGGGGCACGGGATCGGCGGCCAGGTCGCGATAGACGTAGTCGCCTTCCCAGGAGCGGGCCCAGGCGGCGGACAGTTCACGGGACAACGAGGCGCGACGCGCGCTGGCGTCGAGGTGCAACAAAGTGGACATGTCGTCCACATTACCTAGAAGTGGACGACCTGTCCACATAGACCGGGAAGTCCATCTTCACGAGGCGGAACAGCCGGTCGGCGGTGTGCAGCGGCACCCGGACGCAGCCGTGGGACGCCGGACGCCTCGGCACCCTGGTGGATCCGTGCAGGGCGATGCCGTTGTTGAAGTAGATCGGCTTGTACATCGCCCCCAGCCAGCCGTGCTGCCAGCCGCCGACGCGGTGGTAGACGCGGAAGGCCCCGACCGGCGTGACGGCGTCACCGCACCGGCCGCGCACGCAGTAGGTCCTGTTCGCCCCGGTGGAGACGTGCGAGATGAGCGCCGGGCGCCCGTCGGTGTAGACGACCATCAGCTGCCGCTCGAGATCGACCTCCACCCGGTCCCGCTCGCCCTGCTTGACCAGCGGGCGCACCTCGCGCGGCCGCTCCAGGGCGCGCAGGGTCGCCTTCGTCAGCCTTCCGGTCGGGCGCAGGCCGTTCAGCTTCTGCAGGCCCCACAGGGCGACGGTCGTCTCGCGGGTGCGGACCCCGTCGACGGGCCCGGGGTCGAAACGTTGCTCCGCCAGGCGTTGCTCGACTTGCCGCAGGTCAGCATCAGAAATGATCACTTCGGCGATCTACCCGCCACACCGGAGAAGGACACAAATGGACACCTTGTCCACATATACACTGGCGCTTGTGGAGAGAGCCGACGCCGCCCGCAACCGGGCCAAGATCCTCAAGGCCGCCGCCGAGCTGTTCGAGGCCAAGGGCGCGCCCAACGTCACCATGGAGGACATCGCCAAGGCCGCGGGAGTCGGCCGCGGCACGCTCTACCGCCGCTACCCCGACCGCTCCTCCATCGCCGTCGCCCTGCTCGACGAGCACGAGCGCGCCCTGCAGGACAAGCTGATCCGCGGCGAGCCTCCCCTCGGTCCTGGAGCGCCGCCGGAGGAACGCCTCGCCGCCTTCTACGCCGCGATGGTCGAGCTCCTCGAAGCCCACTCCCACCTCGTGCTCGGCGCCGAGACGGGCCGCTCGCGCTTCGAGACCGGCGCCTACGGCTTCTGGCGGGTGCACGTGCGCTCGCTCCTGCCCCCGGGCTCCGACGCCCTGGTCGACATCCTGCTCGCGCCCCTGGCCCCCGAGGTCTACAGCTACCAGCGCGAGCGCGGGCTGACCCCGGAGCAGATCACCGGGGCGCTCCGCATTACCTCTCGCGTAATCGCGGAGCCGCAGCAGAGCTGACAACGTAGTGGTCATCAGCGAAACCCCACCAAGGAGTTCGAAATGACCGCCGTTGCCCAGACCGTTGACCGCACGAAGTTCCTTCGACTCGCACTCGTGGTCGATGCCGTCGTCACCGGCGGCAACGGCCTGGCCTACCTGACCGCCGCCCCGCTGGTGAGCGAGTTCATCGGCACCGACGTCACCCTCCTGCGCGGAATCGGGGCCTTCCTGACCGTGTACGGCGTGGCGGTCGGCTTCCTCGGCACCCGCCGGACCGTGCACCGCGCCGCGACCCAGGCGGTCATCGGACTCAACATGGCCTGGACCCTGGCCAGCATCCTGGCGGTCGTGACCGGCCTGCTGGAGTTCACCACCGTCGGCGCCGTCTGGGCGATCACGCAGGCCCTCACCGTGGCCGCCTTCGCCGAGCTGCAGATCATCGGCCTTCGCAAGACTGGAGTGAAGTGATGACCATCATCGAGCGCTACCTCGCCGCCTGGAACGAAACCGACGCCGAGCTGCGGGCCAAGGCCGTGGCGGAGCTGTGGACAGAGGACGGCGTCTACACCGACCCGCTCGCGAACGTCACCGGGCACGAGGCCATCGCCGCCGTGATCGCCGGCGCCCAGCAGATGTTTCCTGGCCTGGTCTTCACCGCGGGACCGCTCGACGACGCCCACACCAACCTGGTGCGCTTCACCTGGCACCTGGGCCCCGCGGGCGGCGAGCCCATCGTGGTCGGCTTCGACGTCCTCGACCTGGCCGAAGACGGCCGCATCCGCAAGACCCTGGGCTTCCTCGACAAGGTGCCCGCATGAGAAAAGGGCCCCCGTGAAAGGGGGCCCTTTTCCTTTGCCTCAGGCGATCAGCCACTGCCTGGCGCGGTCCTCATCGGCCAGGCCGAAAACCGCGACCTCCGCGGGCATCAGGAACTTGAACGCCCGCACGGAATCCCTGATCCACTCGACGTCGGTGACCACCGCGACCTTCTCGAAGTCGGACCAGTGGCCCAGACCCAGCTTGGTGTCCTGCCACAACGCCCCCGCCTCGTATCCCCGGTAGTCGGCGCCCAGCTCGAACAGCAGCCGGATCTTCTGGTGATCCATCAGCGCCTGGTCGATCGCGGGCACCAGCACGACGCGATAGTCGTCCGCGGTGACCTCGCCCGCGGCCGCGAAACCGATCGTCCCCCGGGGCAGCCCGGTAAGTGCTTCCATCATGTTTTCGACCTTTCCCGGGCCTTCGATGCCGAAGACGGACAAGGGTGGTTTTTGCCACCTCCTTTGATGTCCTCATGACGACACCGAGAGTTATGCTGACCGGTATTCATGTGGAGAGGGCCGTGCATGCGCGAAACGGAATGGGTGCCGAGCGGCATCGACACATGGACCCCGAATGGCGCGCGCATTTACGACTACATGCTCGGCGGGCACGACAACTACCCCGCTGACCGCGCCGCCGCGGACCGCATGCTCCAGTCGAATCCCGCCGCTCCCCGCACCGCGATGGCCAACCGCGACTTCCTCGGCCGGGTCGTCAGCCACCTGGCGGGCGAGGTCGGCATCACGCAGTTCCTCGACATCGGCTCCGGATTGCCGACCCAGCGCAACGTGCACGAGGTCGCCCAGGAGAGCAACAGGGACGCCAGGACCGTCTACGTCGACCGCGACCCGACCGTCGTCCGGCACAGCCAGGCTCTCCTGGAGCGCCACGGCGTGCGCAACGCCATCGCCTTCGAGGGCGACCTGCGCTCGCCCGGCCGCATCCTCATCCACCCGCACCTCACCGGCTTCCTCGACTTCAGCCGGCCCGTGGCCGTCCTGCTCGTCGCGATCCTGCACTTCGTCTCCGACGAGGAGGACGCGCACGGCATCGTGCGCCGGCTGGCCAGCGTGCTCGTGCCCGGCAGCCACCTGGTGATCTCGCACACGACCGACGAGTCGCCGCCCGACGTGATGGAGGCCGCCCAGCAGGGATTCCGCCTGGCCGGCAGCCCGCTCACCCCCCGCTCGCGGGCCGGCATCACCCGCTTCTTCACCGGGTTCGACCTGCTGGAGCCGGGGCTGGTCGACGTCCGCGACTGGCGGCCCGCGCTCCGCACCGACCAGGCCTGGCCCTCGGGCTGGACCATCGCGGGCGGCGTGGGCGCACGGCCCTCGAACGACTAGTCACGGCCGGGTGGCCGAGGCGACGAAGAGCGGCAGCGCCACGAAGAACCGGTCGCGCCGCACCCGGTCGGCCTGCTCCTCCGTCCAGGAGTCGAACTCTTCCCGCGTGATCGCGCCCATGTCCAGCGCGCCCTGGGCCAGGCCCATGACCAGGGGAAGCACGAGGCCCTCGGTGAAGGCCTCGGTGTGCGCCTCGACCTCCACCTCGGCGAACCCGGCGTCCAGCAGCATGTTGCGGTACCTTCGGGCGGCGCGCGGGTCGGTGACCTGGTCGGCGCGGGCGTGCACGATCGTCCGCGTCAGCTCGGGCCGGCCGGAGTCGATGACGAAGGCGTCCCAGTCCTGGCCGACCAGGACGATCCGCCCGCCGGGCGCGAGCACGCGCGCGGCCTCCCGGATCGCGCGCGGGGCGTCGTCGAGCACGTGGAGCACCTTGTCGGCGCGGTATCCGGCGACCGCGCCGTCATCCAGGGGCAGGTCGTAGGCTCCGGCGATCCTGAAGTCCTGCCCGGGGTACCTCTGCCGGGCGATGGTGATCATCTCGTCCGCGAGGTCCACCCCGATCGCGCGGGCCCCCAGCCCGTCGAGTTCGGAGACCGCCCGTCCGGCGCCGCAGCCCACGTCGACCACCGTGGCGCCCGGCCGCGGCCGGAGCAGGTCGTAGGAGCGGCCGCGCAGCCGGGTGGCGGACGGCAGGTTCTCGATCGCGTCGAGGAGCGTGATGAGATCGGCGATGTTCGTCATAGGGCCAGCATCGGCGTTCAAGCCGACTTGAAGTCAAGGCAAAGGCTGCCGGACCCTGCCCTTGCGCCATAACCTGGACGGGAAGACCTGGAGATGAGCCGAAAGCCAGGAGTGAACATGCCTTTGCAGGCGAGCGTCATCATGCTGGGCGTCAAGGACGTCGAGCGCGCCAAGGAGTTCTACGTCGGCGGCATGGGCGCTCGCGTCGTGCAGGCCTATCCGGGGTTCGTGCGATGCGGCCTGGGCGATGGCTCCTCTGATCTAGCGCTCTACGAGTGGGACGCCGTCGCGCAGGACGCGGGGGTCTCCGCCGAGGGCTCCGGTTTCCGCGGGTTCGCCGTCCATCACCTGGCGGACTCCAGGCAAGAGGTCGACGCGCTCGTGAAGGCCGCAGAGGCCGCGGGCGCCACCGTAATCAGGGCCCCGGCAGAGGCCGAGTGGGGTGGCTACGACGGCGTGTTCGCCGACCCCGACGGCTACCTGTGGAAGATCGCCAGCGCCGCCTGAGCGCACAGCTCGTGCATGAATCCCGAGGTGGCCGCCGCGGCCGCCCCGAGGACGACCAGGGCGAGCAGGCTGAGCGCCACCCGGGGGCCGCCCACGGCGGGCAGGCCCTCCTGGGTGCCCGACTCCAGCTGGGTCAGCCGCGCGCCGAGGGCCGACGGCTCCGCCATCGCCGCCGCGCCCGCCGCGCAGGCGTGGGGCACCTCGACGGCCTTGAGCAGGGCTCCGGCCAGGGCGCGGGTGCCGTACCTGGCGATGGCGCGGCGGTCGGCCGCCAGCTCGCGCCCGACCACGAACCTGTGTCGCAGGGCGGGCAGGGCCGGGACGAGGAAGCCGGGCAGGGTCAGGGCGGAGCTCAGGAGCACGCGCAGCGGGTCGCGGCACTCGACGTGCGACTGCTCGTGGGCCAGGACCGCCGCCAGTTCGTCGCGCGTCAGCGCCTCGACGAGCCCGGTGCTGACGGCCACGCGCGGGCGGCGCACGCCGTACGTCAGCGCCCACGGTCGCGGGTCGGCGACCAGGCGGATCCGCCGCACGCCCGCCTCGGCCGCGACCTCGGTCAGGAGCGCTGGCGCATCGACGCTCCCGGCGCGCAGGTCGCGGTGCAGCCGCCGGGTCGCGCGGCTCGTGCGCCGCAACGCCCGCACGGCCGTCGCCAGGACGGCGCAGGCCACGCAGGTGAGCGCGGTCACCGCGAGCAGTGCCCCGGGCGGGGCCGCCGCCGTGCCGCCGAGCCACAACGTCAGCGCGGTCGGCAGGAAGTCGGCGATCAGCGCGAACGCCGACAACGCCGTGACGGCCAGCGCGACCAGCTGCCAGAACGCCCGCCCTCCGGCGTCGAGGCAGCTCACGACTCCACCTCCAGCAGGCGCCGCAGCCGCTCGCGCGCCGACGGGTCGGCGTCGACCTGGTCGACGAAACGCGCGATGGCCGCGTCGCCGAAGTCACGCAGGACGTTTCGTACGGCTATCGCGGCGGCGTCCGGCAACGCCGCCTGGTAGGCGAACCCGCGCCCGAGCGGCTCACGGGACAGGATGCCCTTGTCGGCCAGGCGGCTCATCACCGTCATCACCGTCGTGTAGGCCAGGGCCGCCTCCCTGCCGGAGTTCAGCGCGCCGAGCACCTGGCGCACGGTCAGCGCGCCGTCGGCCGCCCACAGCAGCCGCATGATCTCCGCCTCCAGCGGGCCGAGCACCTTGGCCAGATCCGTCACGCTTCCATCTTCCTACTAGCCGGATGTAGTAGCAATATCTACTATAGAAACGTAGTAGACGAAGGTGGCGATGATGAACGAGCTCTCCAGGTTCCAGCACCCACGGTTCGCCCGCATGTACGTCGACGCGTCGGCGGTCGCCGACCGGCGTGGCGGACGCGAACACCGTCGGCGCCTGCTCTCCGGGCTGAGCGGCAGGGTCGTCGAGATCGGCGCGGGCAACGGCCGCAACTTCGCCCTCTACCCCGGCACGGTCACCGAGGTCGTCGCCGTCGAACCCGACGACACCCTGCGCTCGGTCGCCGACGACGCCGCCAAGAGCGCCCCGGTGACCGTCCACGTCGTGGCCGGTCATGCCGAGGCGCTCCCCGACGGCCCCTTCGACGCGGCCGTGGCCTCCCTGGTGCTGTGCACCGTGCCGTCGGTCGAGCGCGCCCTGGCCGAGATCGCCCGGGTGCTGCGGCCCGGCGGCGAGCTGCGGTTCTACGAACACGTGCGCTCGACCAACCCGGTCTTCGGGCTGGTCGAGGACCTGATCGCCCCGCTGTGGCGGAGGGCGGCGGCCGGCTGCCATCCCAACCGCGACACGGTGGCGGCGATCGAGCGGGCCGGGTTCTCGGTCGACGCCGTGGACAGGTTCGCCTTCGCGCCGCAGCCGGTGATCCCCAGCACCGCTCACGTCATCGGCCGCGCCCTGCTCACCCGTGCGCGATAGGACCGGTGCGCTCGACGAGCTTCTGGGCGGTGTCGGAGCCCTCGAACCTGGTCTTGGTCGTCTGGTAGGGACCGACGTTGTCCTTGGTCACGAACAGCAGGCCGGTGTTGGTCTCCGAGGGGAACATCAGCCCGCCCGACAGCTTGTACAGGTAGAGGTAGACCACCGGTAGGAATCCCTGCAGGTAGGGCTGCTGGTCGATCGTGTAGTCCAGGTCGCCCGCCTTGATCCCGGCCAGCGTCTCCGGCACCAGATCGAACCCCCCGGCGACCTTCAGCCCCTTGCCGCGCAGGCCGTACTTCTTGACCACCTGACCGACCGACTGGGTCGACCCCGCGTCCACCGCCAGCATGCCCGCGAGCTGCGGGTGCCCCTGGGCGTAGGCGTCGATGATCGACAGGCCCTTCGTCACGTCGGCGTTGGTGCCGACCGAGGTGAAGGTGATCGCCTTGCCCGAGTCCTTGAACGCCTGCGCGGCGCCGTCGATGCGCGGCTGGATGTTGAGCGCCCCCGGCGTGGCGATGAACCCCGCCACCTCACCCGAGTCGACCTGCTGCAGCGCCCGCTGGCCCAGGGCGTAGCCCGACTCGTACAGGCCCTGGCCGACATAGGCCAGCCGGGAGGTGCCCTTGTCGTCGCGGGCGCCGTCGGCGTTGTACGACACCACCGGGATGCCCGCGTCGAGCGCCCGGTTCACCGGGTCGCGGAAGGCCGCCTGGTCCACCACCGCCACCGCGATGCCGTCGGCCTTGCCGGTGACCGCCGTGTTGGTCGCGTTGACCATCTCGGCCACGATCGAGTCCTTCGACCCGGTCCACTGGAACTCCGTGCCCAGCAACGCGCACGCGTCCTGCGCGCCGTACTGCGTCGGGGTGAAGAACGGGTTGGTCGTGACGTGACAGACGAAGGTGAACTTCCACTTCGGAGTGGAGGGGAAGTCACCGGCTCCCGCGGCGGGCGTCTGAGCCTGTTCGGAACCGGAGCTGCAGGCCGTGAGCAGCGCCGAGGCCGCGGCCGAGGCGCTGACGAGCCCCGCGCCGGTGAGCAGGCGCCGCCTGGCGACGCCGGTGAGCTTGAGAGTGTCCAGTGCCTCTTCGATCTTCTGATTCATGGCCGCTCTCCCATCAGCCGGACTGGGAGCAACGTAAACCAGAATGAATACGATTGCACTCAATCGTATTCACTTCGTGACGTTTCTGGGTTACGGTCCGGGCAAGTCCACCCATGAGGGGAGCCAGGCACACATGAGAACCCACTGGGCGGCCCTGGCCGCACTGCTCCTCGCAGCCGCCTGCAGCCAGGAGGCGGCGCCCCCACCTGCGACCACCCAGGCCCAGGCCGCCGCCGCCACGACGTCGTGCGCCAGCAAGGGCGAGCTGACGATGTGGGAACGCTCGGGCGGCAACAAGCAGATGGTGGACATGCTCGTCGCGGCATGGAACGCCAAGAACCCCGACTGCAAGATCAACCTGACCTACATCCCCCACACCGAGATGGTGGGGAAGATCGCCCAGGGGGTCGCCTCCGGCGACGTGCCCGACCTCATGGGCATGGACCTGATCTACGCTCCGCAGTTCGAGAAGGAGCAGCAGCTGGTCGACCTGACCGACCGGATCAAGGACTGGCCCGAGCTCGCGACCGCCAGCAAGGGCCACATGACGGTCGCGACCTACCAGGACCGCCTCTACGGCGTGCCGCTCTACGCCGACGTCTCGGCGCTCTTCTACAACAAGGACCTCTTCCAGAAGGCCGGGCTCGACCCCGACAAGCCTCCCACCAGCCTGGCCGAGCTGAGGGACTACGCCGACAAGATCACCGCGCTGGGCGGCGGCGTCAGGGGCTACTACCTGCCGGGCAACTGCGCCGGATGCAACATCTTCACCGTCGGCCCGCTGATGTGGGCCTCGGGCGCCACCATCGAGGCGACCGACGGCAGCGCGGAACCGCTGACCGGCGACGGCGTCAAGCAGGTGCTGCAGTTCACGCGCGACATGGTCAAGGCAGGCAACGTGCCCGACGGCAGCCGCACCGAGAACGGCGAGACCTTCCACCTGCAGTTCGGCTCCGGCAAGGTCGGCATGATGGGAACGGGCAACTTCAACATCACCCTGGCCCGCCAGCAGAACCCCTCGATGAACTTCGGCATCTCCCTGCTTCCCGGCATCGCGCCGGGATCCTCCGCCTCGTTCATCGGCGGCGACCTCGTCGTGGTGCCCAAGGGCAGCGAGCGGGTGGCCGACGCGGTCAACGTGATGAAGTTCCTGCTCTCCGACGAGGTCCAGGTCGAGGTCTACGCCAAGGCGCTCAACCTCACCACCAGATCCGACATGGTCGACAACTCCTACTTCAAGGCCGAGCCCCTGGTGGGCGACGTCGCCAAGGCCCTGGCCGTGGGGCGCACGCCGTACACCACGACGTTCTTCGAGCAGATCAACTCACCGCAGGGGCCGTGGCTGAAGATGCTGCAACGCGCCTACTACAGCGATGACAACCTCGACACCGTCATAGCCGACGCCAAGACGGAGATGAAGGCCATAGCGGGCCGGTCGTAGTCTCATGCGCAGACGCCGCCTGGTCGGACTCGCCTACCTCGCGCCCGCCCTGCTCTTCGTCGCCGTCTTCACCGCCTACCCCCTGGCGCAGATGGCCTGGGTGTCGCTGCACGACTGGTCGTTGCTCTCGCCGCCGAGATTCGTCGGCCCGGCGAACTACGAACGAGCCTTCGGCGACACCCAGTTCTGGACGTCGTTCCGGTTCACCCTGCTCTACACCGCGGCCATCACGCCGGTCCTGATCATCGGCGGGTATCTGCTGGCGCTGCTCACGCTGCGGCGGCGGATCACCCGCACGGTGGTCTTCATCCCCGTCGTGATCGGGCTCGGGGTGTCGAGCCTGCTGTGGTACTGGCTGTTCAGCACCGACTTCGGGCTGGTCAACCGCGCGCTGCTGGACCTGGGCGTCATCGACGAGCCGGTGTTGTGGCTGGGCGTGGACGCCGGGGTCTCCACCTTCGCGATCAGCCTCTCGGTGGTCTGGAAGGTGATCGGCTTCGGCATGATCCTGTTCGTCGCCGCGATCCAGGCCGTGCCGGTCGAAATCGTCGAGGCCGCCAAGGTCGACGGGGCGAGCCAACGCACGCAGGTCACCCGGGTGATCCTGCCGCTCACCCTGCGCACCGTGCTGCTGGTGACGCTGGTCAGCGTGATCGGCTCGCTGCTCGCCTTCGACCAGTTCTACATCATGACCGCGGGCCAGCCCGGCAACGAGACGGCGACCTCGGTCTTCTACATCTACCTCAACTCCTTCCCCTACCTGAAGCTCGGCTACGGCGCCGCCCTGTCGATGATCCTCACCTTCACGCTCCTCGTCCTCACCGTGCTCCAGCTGCTGCTCACCCGCCGGAGCCACCAGTGAGGCGCCACCTGCTCGCCGCGATCTGCCTGGCCGTCGGCACGGTCATGCTGATGCCGCTGGTGATGTCGGTCCTGGCCTCGATCAAGCCGACCGAGGAGGCCGCCGCCTCCCCGCCGACCTACCTGCCGCACGGGTTCAGCTTCGACAGCTACCAGCGACTGTGGGGCTACCAGGAAGGGCTGCCCGTCTACCTGGCCAACAGCCTCGGTACGGCACTGCTGACGATCGTGCTCACCCTGCTGCTGACCATCCCCGCCGCCTACGCGCTGGCACGTTTCCCCGTGCCCTTCAAGGAAGCGATCTTCGTGGTGCTGCTGCTCGCGCTGATCGTGCCCTACCAGGCCATGCTCACCCCGATGTTCCTCATGTTCGCCAAGCTCGGCCTGACCAACTCGCTGCTGGGCCTGGCCATCCTGCACACCGCCATCCAGCTGCCCTTCAGCCTGTTCGTCCTGCGCAACAGCTTCAGCGCCGTGCCGCGCGAGCTGGAGGAGGCGGCCATCATGGACGGCTCGTCGTCGTGGGCGGCGCTGCGCTGGGTGTTCGTCCCCGCCGCCGTCCCGGCGATCGTCACCACGGCGCTGTTCGCCTTCATCACCTCGTGGAACGAGTTCCTCGGCGCGCTGGTCATGATGAGCCGCAGCTCCAGGTTCACCCTGCCGCTGATCCTGGCCACATCGCGGACCGAGACCAGCCTCGGCGGCACCGACTGGGGCATGCTGCAGGCCGGCGTCACCATCTCGATCATCCCGTGCGTCCTCGTCTACTTCCTGCTTCAGCGGTACTACGTGTCCGGCCTGATGAGCGGAGCCATCAAATGAACGTCCTGCGTCCCATCCACGCGAAGATCGTCGGCGGGTTCTGGGAACGGCGGCAGCGGATCAACCGCGAACGGACCATCATGCACGGGTACGGCAAGCTGGGCGGCGCCCTCGGCAACCTCCGCATGGCCGCCGGGCAGCCCGGCGACTACCAGGCCGACGCCGACGACGGCGGCATGACCCTGCCCTTCCTCGACTCCGACGTGTACAAGTGGCTCGAAGCGGCGGGCTGGGAGCTGTCGCGTGGCGCCGACCCCGCCCTGGCCGCCGCCGCGGACGAGGCGATCGCCGTCGTTGCCGCCGCGCAGCGGCCCGACGGCTACCTCAACAGCTTCGTCCAGGTGGTCAAGGGCGGCGTGCCCTACACCGACCTGGCCTGGGGACACGAGCACTACTGCCTGGGGCACCTGATCCAGGCGGCCGTGGCCTGGCATCGCGGGCTCGGCGACGACAGGCTGCTCGCCGTCGCCCTGCGCGCCGTCGCCCACCTCCCGGCCGAACCCGGCGTCGACGGGCACGCGGGCATCGAGATGGCGCTGGTGGAGCTGTTCAGGATCACCGGCGAGGAACGCCACCTCAAGCTCGCCGAACGCATGCTGGCCCTGCGCGGGCACGGGCAGATCGGGCGGGGGCGCTTCGGCGCGGAGTACTGGCAGGACCACGCGCCCGTGCGCGAGGCCACGACCGTCGCGGGGCACGCGGTGCGGCAGCTCTACCTCGACTGCGGGGCGGTGGACGCGGCCGTGGAGCTGGAGGACGAGGAGCTGCTCGGCACCGTCCGCAGGCGCTGGGACGACATGACGCGCACCCGCACCTCGCTCACCGGTGGCATGGGGAGCCGCCACCGCGACGAGGCGTTCGGTGATCCGTACGAGCTGCCGCCCGACCGGGCCTACAACGAGACGTGCGCGTCCATCGCCGGCGTGATGCTGGCCTGGCGCCTGCTCCTGGCCACCGGCGAGCCGAAGTACGGCGACGCGATCGAGCGGGCGATGTTCAACGGCGTGCTCAGCGGGATCTCGCTGAGCGGCACCGAGTTCTTCTACACCAACCCGCTCCAGCGCAGGACGCACCGCGTCGGCTCGGGCGGCGGGCGCGCGCCGTGGCAGTCGTGCGCCTGCTGCCCGCCCAACCTGATGCGCCTGCTCAGCTCATGGCACCGCTACCTGGCCACGCGCGACGAGGGCGGCGTCCAGATCCATCACTACGCCGACGCCGAGCTGAGCTCGGGCGAGATCCGGCTCGCGGTGCGGACCGGCTACCCGTGGCACGGGCGCGTCTCCGTCGAGGTCGTCGCCACGCCCGACCGGCCGTGGACGCTCTCGCTGCGGGTGCCCGCGTGGAGCACCGGCGGGCCCCCGGCGCGGCACACGCGGCATTGGAAGGCGGGCGACCGGGTCGAGCTCGACCTCGGCACGGCGATCCGGATCACCGAACCCGACCGGCGGGCCGACGCTCTGCGCGGATGCGTCGCCGTCGAGCGAGGACCGCTCGTCTACTGCCTGGAGGGCATCGACGCCCCGGCCGAGCTCGAAGAGCTCGCGTGGGACGGCGATCGCGCGCCGAGCGAGGTGCCGCGCCCCGACCTGGAGCCGGAGATGATCGGCATCGACGTCCCCGTCGCCGGAGGCCTCACCGCCGGAGCGATCCCCTACTACGCGTGGGCCAACAGAGGAGCCGGGTCGATGCGGGTGTGGATCCCTAGATGACGGGCGGCGGCGCCGTCGAGTCGCGCACCACCAGCTCCGGCTCGAAGACCTCGATGGACAGGTCGGCCTCGGAGGGCTCGCGCCGCGCCGGCCGTACGGCGAACTCGACCGCGTGAGCGACGATCTCGGCGATCGGCATCCGCACCGTGGTCAGCGCGGGGACGGTGTGCGCGGAGATCAGGATGTCGTCGAACCCGACGACCGACAGCCGGCCGGGCACGGTCACGCCCAGGCTGTGGGCGGCGTGCAGGACGCCCACCGCCACCACGTCGGTCGACACGGCGACGGCCGTGGGCGGGTCGGGCCTGTCCATCAGGCGACGCAACGCGGCGTCGCCCCCGGCGAGGTTGCTCGGGCACCGCTCGGCGTAGCCCTCGGGCACGGCGCCGAAACGCTCGCGCATGAACTCGAGGTAGGCCTGCTCGCGCACACGATACTCGTTGGGGAGCTCGGCGTTGACGAAGGCGATGCGCTCGTGCCCGAGCGCCACCAGGTGGTTCAGGCCCGCCCTGATGCCCGCCCTGTCGTCGGCGTCGACGGTCGGGAACTCGCGCGGGCTCGTGCCCGGCCACAACGCCACCACCGGCACGAGCGAGGCGCGCAGATCGGCCAGCAGCTCGGGATACTCCTGCATGTCTCCCAGGAGGACCACGGCATCGGTGTGACGCGTCTCCAGCACCGTGGTCAGCGGGATCGCCTCGGCGCCCGTCCGGGGCGGGGCGTGGCCGAGGACGACGTTGTAGCCGTGGGACATCGACTCGACCACCAGCGCCTCGATCGCCCCGGCGAAGAAGGGGTCGCTGAAGTCGCGCACCACGGCGCCGATGAGGTTCGTCGACGCGCCCCGCAGGCCGCGGGCCAGCGGGTTGGGGCGATAGCCCAGCTCCCTGGCCGTGCGCAGCACCCGCTCGCGGGTCTCGGGCGCGATGGGCACGGCGGTGGGCGCCCCGCTGAGGACCCGGGACACCGTGCTCTGCGAGACCGCCGCCGCCCTGGCGATGTCGCGCATGGTCGGCACGGGGCGTTTGGCGGACTGGTCGTCAGTCATCGGGGCCAGCGTAGCATCGTGATGCAGGCATACGATTTCATTCCGGGAATGAAACAGGGGCTTGCGGTTAACTCTATCTAGGTAGACATTGGTGTCATGGCACGCGCACGACGTCCCTCCCCGCAGACCGCGGCCGTGCTCTCCGCCCTCGCCTCCACGGGCGCGGGCTGGAGCCACGGCTACGACCTGTGCCGCGCACTCGGGCTGAAGGCCGGCACCGTCTATCCGATCCTGATCCGGCTGGCGGAACGCGGGCTGGTGGAGACCTCCTGGGAGACCGATCCGCCTCGCGGGCGGCCCGCCCGCCACCTCTACCGGCTCACCACGGCGGGCGCGGAGCTCGCTCGCGCCGTGGCTGCGTCCGCTGCCGCCTCGTCAGCCGCTGCTCCTTCCGCCGAGGGCGCCCCGCGCGTGAGGCGACGCCTCGCCCCGGGCGCGGGCTGATCCCGCACACCGCACCCCCGCACCGCACCCCCGCACCGCACCCGCCGCACCGCACCCGCTCACCGCACCCGCTCACCGCTCGCGCACTCGCCCACTCACCCATCCGCCCACTCACCCATCCGCCCACTCACCCATCCGCCCATCCGCCCATCCGCCCATCCGCCCATCCGCCCACTCGCCCACTCGCCCACTCGACATCGTCCGAGCCCGGAGGCCCAGATGCTCCTCCCCCTCCTCTTCCTGGTGGTGCTCGCACCGGCGCCCCTGCTCGCGATCGTCGTGCTCGCGAGCCGTCTGCGCGGCGCCGTGCGCCGTGAGGGCGCGGGGGTGCTCGCCACCGGCGTCATCGCCGCGGTACGGCGAGGCACGGCATGGCCGGTGTGGCCGGCGCTGATCGCCGTCGTCATGGCCACCGCCGCGCTCACCGCCCTGTTCGAGCAGGCCTACCTCGCCACCGTCGCGCTGGGACCGCGCCTGGGCTTCGACGTGGCACTCCTGGGCATCACCCTCGGTTTGGTCGCGATGGTCGGGTGCGCCCTGCTCTCGGCAGCGGGCGCGGCGGCCGTGGCCCGGGCACGAGGGTTCGGGGCCGGGACGGTCGCCGGGGTTCTCGGGCTGGCCGCCGTCGCCGTGGGTGCGGCCCTGGCGCATCTGCCGCTGCGGGCCGCCTATCTGGCCGATCCCGGCGGCTTCCCCCTCGTGCCGAACCTGGCCGACGGGGACCTGCTGATCCCCGTCGAGGCCTTCCTCTACCTGCTGGCGCTCGCCCTGCCCTGGCCCGTGCTGGGAGCGGCGCTGCGCCCCAGGAGCCCGGGGAAGCGGGTGCGCGACGGCTGGCAGTTGCTGCTCGACCTGGCCACCGCCGACCTTCCCGCGAGCCGTACGGCCTGGGGCGCCGCCCTGCGGGCCGAGCTCGCGGCCATCGACGAACCGGCCGAGCGCAGGCGCTTCGCCCTGGGCGGGACGTGGACGGCGGTGTGGTCGGGTCCGCCGCGTTACGCCTGGGTGGGCGCCGCCGCGGTGGCGGCCCTGGTGGCCGTCGGGTCGTTCGCCGCCTCGCGATGGTCGCTGGCGCACGATCGGGGCGGCGTGTTGTCGTTCTGGGCCGTCGTGCCCAGCTTGCTGCTGCTCGCGCTCACGCTGGGCACCTCGTGGCGGGTGCGCTCCTTCGGCGCCGGGCTGCGGGCGGGCGCGCTGGCCGGGTTCGCCGCGCTGGTGGCGGTGCTCGCCGTGGGGATTCCCGAGGCCATCGTCTGGGCGGAGCGGCGGGCGGGCTATCTGAGCACCGGCGACGCCGTACCTCCGTCATGGGAGGCCGCCGTCCTGGACGTGGTGCGGCCGGAGTTCCTGATCGCCATGATCGGCTTCTGGACGATCGGCGCCGTGGGCGGCGCCGCCCTCGGCACGGCTCTCTGGCGCGAACGCCATGGCGAGCACGTGCTGCAGAAGGTGCAGTAGGAGGGCGGCGCCGCTCGGAGCGAACCGGCTACCGGCTACCGGCCGGTCGCCTGGGTCTGCCGGCAACCGCCCGGTCGCCCGGGGCTGCCGGCAACCGCCCGGTCGCCCGGGGCTGCCGGCAACCGCCCGGTCGCCCGGGGCTGCCGGCTACCGGGCGGTCACGAGCTGGCGGGAGGCGTCGTGGTCGGCGTCTCCGTCGGGGTCGGCGTTCCGGTGTCCGTCGGGGTCACCGTCGGCGTCGGGCTCTCCGTGGGAGTGACCGTCGGCGTGGGCGTCGGCGTGACGGGTGGTGTCGGGCACGGGGTCGGCGTGCGCCAACCGGGCGGGCCCGCCCAGCGCTGCCAGGAATGCTTCCAGGCCCGCTGCGACCACCAGCGCTTGACCGGCCGCGACAGGTCGTAGACCGTCATGGCGGTGAGCGACTGGTAACCGGCGGACGGCGCCTGCTGCGTGACCGGCGGCGGCGTGGTGGCGGGTGGAGTGGTCTCAGGCGGGGTGGTGGGCGGCTCCGTGGTGGGCGGCGGCGTCGTGGCCGGTGGCGTCGTGGCCGGTGGCGTCGTGGCCGTGGGCTCGCCGGTGGGCTGCTCCGTCGGAGGCTCGGTGGGCGGCTCGGTCGGCGGCTCCGTGGGCGGCTCCGTCGGCGGCTCGGTGGGAGGCTCCGTCGGCGGCTGGTCGACGATCGCGGTCACCGAGACCCAGTCGCCCTGCCTGACCGTGCTCCTGCCCGTGCGTCCCGCGATGACGCGGGTGTCCTCGGTGAGCGTGTAGGTCTGCTCGAAGCCGTCCTGGCTCCGCACGGTCATGGTGCCCTCGGCGACGGCGGTCGCCTGACCGGTCTGGGCGAACAGCGTCACGGCGCCGCAGCCGTCCCTGGTCGGGACCTCGAACTCGCCGTGCATGACGCTCACGAACGCCCAGGGGCTGATCGGCGCGATGTCGGGCCGTGTCGCCGGAGTGGTGGGGGGAGTGGCGGTAGGCGTCTCCGTCGGGGTCTCGGTCGGGGTGGTCTGCGTGGGCGTGGCCGTCGGGGTCTCCGACGGCGGTGTGCTGGACGCCGCGGACGCGACGCCCGCTCCGCCCGACGCCACCAGGGCGAACGCTCCGGCGACGATTAACGATCGCGGGACGTTCCTCCGCGTCCCATCGGCTGCGTTGCGCAGCTTCTCGCGTGATGGGCCCGAACTCGTAGGCGTCACCTTGTCCTCCATGTCGGATTTGCCAGGTCCGGGTCAGCCTGCCCGCTCAGACACAGCTCAACCCCTGAGAGTCAGGGATTGGAATCGGAGCGCGTCAACTCCGACGGCATGGAAGTCGACCGTCTGGAAGGACCCGCTGGTGAACGCCTGCAGCTCCTCGTCGGTGCGGAAGGAGAAGAATCGGGGCGGATCGTGGTCGTCGCCGTCGTAAGGCCCCTCACCCCGGAGCGTCCCGCCGCCGTACACGCCGACGTAGAGCAGCCCGCCCGGCCGCAGGAGCGCGTGGATCGCGTCGAGAACGGCCGGCAGGTCCTCGTCGGGCACGTGCAGGAGGCAGTTCATCGCGTACACCGCGTCGAACGACCCAGGCGCGAAGTCCAGGTGGAGGAAGTCCATGACGTGCGCGTCGACGCCCTTCTCGCGGCAGCGCGCCACCATCTCGGGCGACAGGTCGACGGCGACCACGTCGAGGCCGTTCGCCTGGAAGAAGGCGCTGTCCTGGCCGGTTCCCGCCCCCACCTCCAGCAGGCGCCGCCCGCCGCCCTCACGCACCCGTTCGAGGAAGGCTGCGCGTTCGGCCAGCTTCCACGCCTGCTTGCCGCTGCCGTCGCGGCGCCCGGCACCGCCGTCGTATGCCGTTCGCAAAGGGCCGATCACATCCGCGTAGCGTGCACTCATCCCGTAAGGATGTCGTATCAGGCTCGTTCCCGATCGTCTGGAAGTCGAGGAGGTGAGGCACGTGAAGTACGTGCTGATGTTCATCGAGACGGAGCAGTTCGAGAAGGATCTGGCCGCCATGGGCCCCGACGAACGCGACCAGGTGTTCGCCAAGGTCGGCCGCTGGCTGGCCGAGCACCAGGAGCGGATCACCAACCGGGGGGCCAAGCTGCAGCCCGCCCACACCGCCACGACCGTCCGGCTCGACCGGGCCGCCGAGCCGCTGGTCACGGATGGCCCCTACATCGAGGGCAAGGAGGTGATCAGCGGCTTCCTGGAGGTGGAGGTCGCCGACCTCGACGAGGCGATCGCCATGGTCAGGTCGTGGCCTGGCTGCCCGGTGGTGGAGATCCGCCCGGTCGAAGGATGAACGACGCGCAGGAGGCGCTGGCTCGGGCGGTCCGCGAACACGCGGGCCGCCTGGCCGCCGCGCTGGTGAGCCTGCTCGGCGACTTCTCCGCCGCCGAGGACCTGGTCCAGGACGCGGTCGAGACCGCGCTCAGACGCTGGCCGGAGGAGGGCATCCCGGAGCGGCCCGACGCCTGGCTGTTCACCGTGGCCCGCAGACGCGGGCTCGACGTGCTGCGCCGCGAGGCCAACCACCGGGCCAAGCTGGCCCGGCTCACGTGGCCCGTGCTGCCGGAGCCGGACGACCGGCTGCGGCTGGTCTTCACCTGCTGCCACCCGGCGCTGCCCCGCGAGGCGCGGGTCGCCCTGACCCTGCGCGTCGTGTGCGGCCTGACGACGGCGCAGATCGCCGCCGCCTTCGTCGTGCCGGAGACGACCGTGGCCCAGCGCATCACCCGCGCCAAGCGCAAGATCGCCGATGCGGGCATCCCGTACCGGATCCCCCGCGGCGAGGAGCTGCCCTCCCGCGTCCACGAGGTGCTGACCGTCATCTACCTGCTGTTCAACGAGGGCTACCTGGCGACCGCCGGCGAGCCGGCGCACCGGCGTGACCTGGTCGACGACGCCGAGTGGCTCGCGGCCCTGCTGCACGGCCTCATGCCCGACGAGCCGGAGGCGGGCGGCCTGCTGGCGCTGATCCGCCTGCACCGGGCCCGCACCGCCGCCCGCTTCGACGCGGGCGGCCGCATCGTGCTGCTCGCCGACCAGGACCGCGCGCTGTGGGACCACGAGGCCATCGCCGACGCCGTCCGGCTGCTGACCCGTACGGCACAGCGGCACCTGTCGCCCGGCCCCTACCAGCTGCAGGCCGCCATCGTGGCCTGTCACGCGGAAGCCCCCCGGTGGGAGGAGACCGACTGGGAGCAGATCGTGCTCCTCTACGACATGCTGCTGATCCTGGCCCCCTCGGCGGTGACCCGGCTGCACCGGGCGATAGCCGTACGGCATGCGCGGGGGCCCGGGGTCGCCATGGCGCAGCTGGACGAGCTGGGTGAGGCGCTGGACAGGTACGCGCTCTTCCACGCCACCCGCGCCGAGTTCCTGCGCGAGCTCGGCAGCCACGACGAGGCGCAGGTGGCCGACCGGCGGGCGCTGGAGCTGACGGCCAACCCGGCCCAGCAGGCTCTGCTGGAGGAGCGTCTGACCTGGGTCTGAAGCCACATGGAGGAACGGCCGTCGTCAGCCCCTGGAGCGTCGGGCCAGGTGGTTGAGCAACTCAGGGTGCAGGAAGTGATACATGCCGGGGGCGACCTCGCGGATCAGGCCTGCCTCGGCCATCGACCGGACGGCAGCCGCGACTTCCATGCCACGCACCCCTCTGGTCCGGAACAGGCTCCTGATCTCCGCGTCCTCGATCGAGAAGATCTCCTTCCCCTCGACCGCGAGGTGCTCAGCCAGGTAGCTGAGTACCGGTCCCAGGCTCGCGCCACCCGCTTCAGTCAACCTGCGTGTTGCCCAGTCCGCGTACGCCTGGAACAGATCCACGTCTTCACCACCAGGTGACGCGATCAGTCCGTCAGTTGCGGCAACGAGCGCGGACAGCAGGGCCGGGCTCTCCAGCGCCTTGTCGAACCCCTTCAACCTGCCGGCATCCAGACCCTCTTGGACCAGCAAGGCGGCCGCATCCTGAGAAACGACCCCTTCAATGCGGACGACTTCGAACGACTCGTCCTCGATGAGTTGGCCCCGCAACTGACGGCCACGGTCGGTCAGGACTATGCGGGCGCCAGTTACGTGCTGCCACCTCAGGAGCGCACTCACCAATCGGCCGCGGGCCGACACCTCCACCTCGTCCAACCCGTCGAGCACCACCACCAGTGGTGCCCGGGAGACGAGTGCGAACGCATCAGTGCTCGGGATGCGGTACTCGTCGGTCAGCGCTCGAGTCATCCAGAGCTCTAAGCCTCCTTCGGCGGGCTTCAGCCAGCGGCACCGGATGAAGACGGGAATCTCACCGCCGCTTCGACGCTCCAGCAAGCGCTGCGTGATCCGGGCCGCCAGCGTGGTCTTGCCACTTCCCGGCGGGCCGACGATGAGCAAGCCGGGTCGCTCTCGGGACACCATGTCGTCCAGGCTCAATACTTGCGAACTCACGACGTCACGCACAATGAGATCCAGGAGTCGGCCTCCCTCTGCCACGAGCTGGCCGACGTGGCGCTCCACACGATCCGCCAGAAGGCTCAGAGTGTCCTCAAGCAAGGGGTTGCCCAGGCGCGAGAGAATGGGTCCGGTCACGGTCACGGAGTCCGACGACATGGGTTCGGGCTCCGTGACCGACGTCGATACCTTCACCAGATCGATGTAGGAGCGGACATCGGCAGGAATCGGACGCTTGAGGCTCATGAAGCAGCGCACGAGGTCCACAGCGAGCGGGCTCCAGTCCGGAATATCCTCGCCCTGCGCGGTCTCGATGTCCTCAGCCACTCGCTGGAGAAGCGTGGCGTCTTCATTGAGTCTGCCGTAAAAGGCGGCGTCGCCATCCCGGATAAGAAGGATCGATGTGAGAACTCCGACATCATAGGGGTTGAGGCTTCTGGCTCTGGCCACCCGATCTTGAAGGATCAAGACGTTCACGAAGCGCTTGATCGTGCGGGGATTACGGGGCAACCCGATCGCGAGCAGGGGACGGGCGTGCTTGATCTCCGGCGGCAGGAGAGCCGCCAGATACCCGTTGAACTCATCCTTCGAAAGCCGGGGCATCTCGAAGGGAAACTGGATGATCTTGTCGAGATAGTTCACCGCATGCGGCTCACCGTACTTTTCCCGGATGGCGGCGATCAGCGGATCCTTTGCGACACCGAGAACGAAGACGCAGTTGTCCCGGTTGAAGTGGAGTGTGAGGGCCTCCAAAAGCGTGGTGATCTGCTCTGCCGCGCAACGATCGAGGTCATCGACGAAGACCACCAGTCGGTCCTTGCCTGATCTCTTCAATGCCCGTTCGATGAGCAGGCTCAGCTGTTCATCGAGTCGGGTCCTTTCTGAGCGGACACGAAAGCTGGTCTCGTCATATTCGCGCAGTGATCTGCGCACGTCATCCAAGTTCAGCCCCACGGACTTCTGCAGCACGAGGGAGCTCATGGACACGGAGATCGAGCGGAGCACCCGGCTGATGTCTTCCCGGTGGCTGAGCCCGAGTTCGGCCACGATGGTATGGAGCAGGGGGAGAACCGGGTTGCCGTCGTACTGGTGGGGCCAGGGGTCGAACCACACATGAGCGCAGCGCTGGTGATTGTCCTCCAGGGCCTGTCTGACCTGTCGCATCAACGAGGTCTTCCCCATACCCCATTCGCCGAAGATGCCGATGACCATCGGCGGCGTGGCCGCGCTCGCCAGGTGGGCCAATTCGCTGGCGTACTCGGCACGGTTGAGACCGTCGGACGCGCTTGGTTCATCGCTGTGGGTAAAGACGCCGAGAACCTCGTCTGTCCCGTCGTCGGTGGGCATAGCCTGCGCAGCCGTACGGCGACGCTGCCGTCGTACATGACGAAACGCCCATATTGTCAGGCCACTGATGAGCACAAGGATGCCTACACCCCAGTAGATCGCGGGGGTGAGATACTCCCACCATGTCTCAGTGACAGCCAGCGGACGCCGGTCGATTCCGGCCGGGGAAATCAGCAGCAGTTGGCCGCTGGCCACCCCGAGGTGCTTGCCCGGGGCGATGACGACTTCGGCCACGCCGCCGGCCGGGAGGCGGACCAGGCCATCCTGCGGAACCTGGAGAACAGTGGCCACCTTGCCGACCACCTGTATCCGAACCGCGGTCTCCGGCCCCGGGTTGGCGATGAGGACCGAGAGCTTTCGCCCGTTCACAAGGTCGGCCAGCGGAATGCTGAACGAGGTGGTTTCGACGAACTCCGGTTTCGCCGGCTCAGCGAGCGCCTGAACCACGCCGCCGAAGAGAAACATCAGTAACAGCGTGCAGGTGATCCACGCATGACGCATATCTAGATTTTTACTCACGTAGGCCACACGAGCGGCACGACTAGTGAATCAGGCATTCCCGAAGGCGGCGCACCGTGGTCATCATGACGGCCAGCACACCCGTGGTGGCGGCCATCACGATGATGGTGATTCCTGGATCGGTGAACTCGTACAGAAGAGTTGCAAGGACAGGACCGAAGGCTATCGTGCTGTAACTACCCAGCCGCGAGACGCTGATGACCCTGCCAGGCACATGGCTCATGAGCCTCCTGACGGTCACGTTGCTGAGCCCGCCTGCCGTACCAATCATGAAAAGGGCGACGGCGAACGTCCATGGAGCCAACCCGAAGCTGGGAATGAGGGCGAGCGCCAGGCCGCACACCCAGAGATGAGCCAGGAGCGTGACGCTGTCCGATCTCAGTCGCTGCAGCGGCGCCAGCAGAGCGCCCAGGACTCCGCCCACACCCGACATCGCCAAGATGATGCCGATCGTTGCGGTGTGAAGGCCGCGTGCCGACTGATAGGAAATGAACACCACGATCAGCGATTGGACGAAAAGGTTGATGACGGCGGTCAAGAGGGTCGCCGTTCGCAGGGGGAGGTTGGCCCACAACTCCGTGAATCCCAATCGCATCCGGCCGTCGGACGATGCCCGGGAGGTGGCCGTGGGCTCTGGGGACTCCCTCGAAACCCGACGGAGGAGTCGAGAGGATCCGATGAAGGCCACGGCGTTCATCACGAATGACACCGAATGGTGCAGGCCGTGGAGAGCACCGGCCAGTGGGCGCCCTGCGAGGACGACCGCGTGCGCCGTGGTCTCATGAAGAGCAAGACCCGTCACGACGTCCCTGCGACCAGCTGTTACAGCAGGAATGAGAGCCGTCTCGGAGAGAGACGAGACAACCGACAAGCATCCCTCGAGGAAAGCGCCCCCCAGAAGAACCCACATGATCCACTGACGGTCGAACGGTGCGGTCCACACCACACAGAAGAGGACCATGACGACCGCGCCACGAACAGCTTCACTCCGGATCATCACCCTGACCGGACCGAGACGGTCGATCAGCATGCCAGCGGGCACGTAGCAGAAAAGCCCCGGCACGGTTGCGGCGAATACCACGACGGCAGTCCATGTAGCCGAGTCCGTCAGGCTGTATCCGAGCAGCGGATACGTGACGCTCAGGGTGCGGGTTCCCAGCATGGAGAGAGCTGACGCACTCCATGAACGGCGAAATTGGACATTTTTAACCAGGAGCCGCTGATAAGGACGAATCACCCCCCGTTTGGTCCCCCTGGATTCGCCCGTCGCGGAAATCCCCAACGGTGGATACGCTACGCGCTCATCAGAGGTCAGTAAGGGCGTTGACACTCGTCAGAGAGTAAAGCATCCCGGTCCCGATCACGATGGTTAGTCAGCCTTGGCGTCCCAGTCGCGCGGCTTCTTCCACCAGGCCCGGCGGCAGAAGAACAGGATGACCCTCACCTTGCTGGGCCCGGCGAGCCAGTCGCCCCGCTTCCGAGTGACGCCCTGCCACGTGCATGACCCTGGCAGCGCGAAGCAGGGTGGAACTGTCACGTTCGTCGTCCATCGCAGGAATGACCTCAAGTGCCTTCGCGACATTACCGCTGAGTGCCATGGCGAGCGCATAGGCCGTCTTGGTGGAGGCCGGGTGCGGGGATCTCACCCGGTTGAGATCACGCAGGGCCATTTCCGGTTGGGTGAGGTCTGCCATGATTTCGGCTCGTGCGCGCAGCGCCTCATTCGCATTCCCCTGCATCGCCAGGGTGTCGTCGAGGACGTCAATGGCGCCGTTCGCACTACCCGAAAACCACAACCCCCAGGCAAGCTCAGTCTGGATGGCGGAATTCCTCGGCTCTCGTCTGACGGCGGACTCCAAGGTGTTCACGGCCTGGTCGAAGAGCCCTCTTTGGATCAGGATCCGTCCGACAGCAGTGAGCAGCGTTGCGACCGTCCTATTCGACGCGGGACCCGCCGCGGCGGTCTGGTAGTGGGACTGCGCCGCAACCAGGTCGTTCTCGCGATAGGCGATGTTTCCCAGCAGGACTTCGACCGCGGCGGCCGGTGGTCCTGACTCCGTCAGCCGGGCCGCTTCAGCTCGGACGGCGGCGATGTCGTACCAGCCCGTGTGATACGCAGCAACGGCGATGCGGAAATGGTCATCGCCGGTCGGTTCTGTCGGGTGGGGGACTTCCTGGAACGTCAACGGAACGATCAAGCGCTCATGTCGGATCCGCAGGGTCCCCCTCGATAAGGAGAGGAGCCGCCCGGCGACCAGGGCGTCCAGGGCACGGCCCGGCATACCGGCAGCCACGGCGACCTCGCGCTGAACACCTTCCGGCAGCCCTTCGGAACTGACGAACACATCCCATAGTCGTTTTCGGAGATCGGCGCTCTCTCCGGCGAAATGATCCTCGGCCACCTCCTCGAGAAGGCGGTCACAGTATGCGGCCAGGGACCGGTCCGCAGGAGCCAGATCCTGATCGGTGATCTCCAGCCGATCCGAAGGTAGGTGTTCAAGGGCAGATGTGCAGGCGAGCTGCAACAACAGTGGATCCACGGCGGACGCCGCCCCGCGCAGATCGTCGATCAGTGATTCGGCCACGCCCGGAGCGAAGGTACGGCCGTCGTCCTCGACGGGCTGCACCAACGCATCGAGAGCTCCCTTCACCGTCAACGGCTGCAGCACGAACGATGGTCTGGTCAACAGCCGGCTCAGCCTGGAGTGGTCCAGCAGGGCGTCGTGGTGCTCGTCATCCGCAATGATCAGCAGGTGCAACGGTAAGTCGCTGTCCAGGGCGTCACACACTTGGTCAAGAAGATCGGCCGCATGGTCAGTCATTTCCCGGCCGTCGAAAAGGCCTGCTACATCATCGATGGCTGCCAGGACCGGGACTTTGTTCCCCGAGGAGTCGCGTCTGACCGGCCTCCCGCTCAGAAATGTGTGGAGCGATTGGTTCGACAGCGTCGTCACGGGTTCGTGGGGC
Source organism: Nonomuraea sp. NPDC050663 (assembly GCF_044456985.1). Taxonomy (NCBI): domain Bacteria; kingdom Bacillati; phylum Actinomycetota; class Actinomycetes; order Streptosporangiales; family Streptosporangiaceae; genus Nonomuraea; species Nonomuraea sp. NPDC050663. Next base: position 108,630 of record NZ_JBITGL010000021.1, on the reverse strand, counting down.
GCCCAGGACGACACCAACGCCGTGACGAGCGGATTCCCGTCCTCGCGGATCAAGGCGATCGGCATCCAAGGCGGCATCCACAGTCGTCCGGCGGGGAGCACATCTGTCCGATACGGGGCCAGCAAGGGTGTGATGCCCGCTGCCAGGAGCGATGACTTCCCGACGGATGCCGCACCGCGCAAGATCGTGACCGGGTTCGTCTGCCACGCCGTCGCAAGCTCGGCGGCCTCGGTTTCCCTACCGAAGAAGCGGAGGGAGTCTTCGCGGCGGAAGGCGTGAGCGCCCACGAATCCCAGCTCCCGGTGTAATTGGCGGCCGTGTGGATTCATCGCCAGTGTCCCGTCCACGCAGCGATTCTGCCAGTCTGTTCGGCTCCATCCGAGGGGCAGAGAAGAACCTGTGCATCACAATGCAGATTGAAAGCCGGCCGTGATGTCGTTGCTGGCCGCGGCCAAATGCTCGTATGCCCTGATCAGAGCGGGTGACTGTGCATTGAGAAGAAGTTCGAGGTCGATCTCGTTCACGTCTAGCAGCCCCTGAAAGGAGTCTTCACCCATCTGCGCTCCTGGATTTCGGACGAACCAGTATTGAAGTTTCGGCACGCACTTCTGATCTTGTGTCTTATCTCGATTGTGAGGCGGCAATTGGGCGAAATCAATCTAGGATCTGACATAGCGGGATGTTCCACGGGAGGCAGCGTGAGTGAGCAGGCAAACGAGCGACCGGTGCTGCGGAGGCCGAAGGTCTGGGGAAACGTTCCGCCCAGGAATCCCAACTTCACAGGACGCGCATCCCTGCTGGAACAACTGAGATCCCGTATGGGCGCACCCGAGCCCACTGCGGTCATCGCCGAAGCGCCCACTCCTCACGCCCTCCATGGCCTGGGCGGCGTCGGAAAGACCCAGTTGGTGACGCAATACGCCTGGGTGTATGGCCACGAATATGACGTTGTCTGGTGGATCGTGGCCGATCAGGCCCACCTGGTTCCCGCCGCGCTCGCCGACCTCGCACCTGAACTCGGACTGCAGAAAGCCAGCCTGGTGGGCATCGACGAGGCGGTGGTCTCCGTACGGCGGGCGTTGCAGCAGGGCAGCCCGTACGGCCGGTGGCTACTGATCTTCGACAACGCCGACGACCCGGAATCCGTGCGTCAGTTCTTCCCCGACGGCGGCCCCGGTCACGTCCTCATCACCTCCCGGAACACCCGGTGGAGTGCCGCCACGCACAGCGTGCCGGTCGATGTCTTCACAAGAGAAGAAAGCGTCGAGTTCCTCCAGAAGCGTCTCCGTAGGGGGATCACCGCGGACGAAGCCTTCCGGCTCTCAGACGCGCTGGGCGACCTCCCCTTGGCCCTGGAACAGGCTGCTTCGTTCAAGGCCGAGACCGGCATGTCCACCGACGAGTACATCGACGCGCTGACCGCGCAAGCTAGACGGACCCTGAACGTGGGTCAGTCCACCGACTACCCGCAGTCCCTGACAGCGGCGTGGCAACTCTCCGTGCAAGCAATCGAGTCGCGAATGCCATCAGCAGCGACTCTGCTGCGATGCCTTGCGTTCTTCGGCCCCGACCCGATCCCCAGAGACCTGTTCCGGCTGGGGAACAGCGCGGGCATCGCGGGCGAACTCGGTGAGATCCTCAAGGACCCGTTGATGCTGTCGAGCGCCTTCGGCGAGTTGAACCGATTCGCCCTCGCTCGGATCGACAACGAAGCCGGTACTGTCCAGGTGCATCGGCTGATCCAGGCATTGCTGCGAGACGCCCTCGGCAAGGAACTGCAGGAGCAGTTCCGACACGATGTGCACCTGCTGCTGGCCGCCAGCTCGCCGGAGGACCCCGAGAACACGACGATGTGGCGACGCTTCGGCGAGCTGGTCAGCCACATCGGGCCGTGCCGCCTCCGCACGTGCCCTGCTCCTGGCCCACGCTCGCTGTCCATCAAGCTTGTCCGGTTTCTGTACCGCCGAGGTGACTATCAAGCCGCCAAGCTCCTGGCCGAGACTCTCTCGGACGAGTGGACACGCGCCTCCGACGAGAACGATCTCGACGTGCTCCGGGTGAACCGGCACAGGGCGACCGTGCTCTGGTACCTCGGTGAATTCGCCGAATCTCGACGGATCAGCGAGGAAACTCACAGGCTGCTCAGTGCCAAATTCGGCCCCGCGAACGACGAGACCCTGCGCGTCGCCGCCATCTACGGGGCGAATCTGCGCGCAAAGGGCGACTTCAAGGCCGCGCTCGATCTCGATTCAGCCTCGATGACTGCAAGCGAGGAGAACTTCGGCGCTCGTGACCCGCTCACATTGCGCGCAATCAACAACCTCGCCCTCGACTACGCACTGCTGAGCGACTTCCGCAGGTCCCAGGACCTGCACAAGCTGGCATACCTTGAGCAGAGCAGCGCAAGAAAGGGCGTCGGCACCGCGGACGTCCTGGTCGCCTGGAACGGACTGGCCAGAGTTGTAAGGCTCAGCGGCGACTACGAGCAGGCGATCGAATTGGGCAAGGAGGCCTACGAGTTCGGGCGTCGGGAACTGTCGGCTGAGCATCCACTCACTCTCGTCACAGCCAAGGAACTCTCCATCGCCGAGCGCAGCAACGGCGACCTGGAGGCCGCGCACATCCGTGCTGAAGAGACCCACGGCCGGTTGCTGAGACTCCTCGGAGCCGACAACCCCGACACCATGGCGGCAGCCGTGGCGGTCTCCAACTGCCTCCGCGAAAGCGGCCATTTCGACGAGGCACTGCGCTGGATCAAGGATGTGCAGCCCAGATACATTCGCGTGTTCGGTGAGGAGCACCCCTTCGTCTACGGGTGCAGGACCAACATGGCCCTGGCGCTTAGACTCCGCGGCGACGTCTCAGCAGCGAGAAAGCTCGACACCAGCGTCCGGACAAGCCTGCTCACCCGACTCGGTGCCTTCCATGAATACACATTCGCCTCGACGATGAACCTGGCCAGCGACTGCGCCGCGCAGACGGATTGGGACGAGGCCAGGCGTTTGGGCGATGACACACTGCGCTCACTCACAGCCACGTATGGCCCCGAGCACTACCTCACGCTGTCGGCGGCCATCAATCTGTCCATGGACCTGCGTTCCTTGGGATCCACACAGGAAGCCGAGGATCTATGGAAGCGCACCATGGAGCTGTACGAGAAGACGCTCAGGTCTAGTCACGCAGAGGCCAGGCGTGCCAACAGCGGTGAGCGGTTCAGCTGGGACTTCGATCCAGTGGTGCTGTAGCCGGACGACCGTTGCGGCTCGTCCAGGCCACACGGTGTGCCTCCGCTTGGCGGTGCGCCTCCATCAGTGCGTCCCCGGGGACGGCCTCGTCCAGCCAGGTGGACAGTGTTCGAGTCATGCCCATGACGAACCGTTCGCCCTGAGGGGTCAAACGTTCGCTGTCCAGTAGCGTGCGACACGCGTCAAAGGCCGAACGGCGCCAGTGCGCGAACTCCGCATGGGACCGTGGTTCGTTGTCGGCCTCCCGCTGCCTGCGCCAGAAGCCGGCGACGCCGAGGTATGCGTAGGTCCCTTGCAGCAGTCCGCTGAGCGGCCGTGGGTCCGGACGCCATGGAGCGTAGTAGCGACGCTCGTCCGGCCTGGTCAACGGCGTCATATCGAGGATGGCGCCGAGCTTGGCGTGCTGCACTTCATGGGCCAGCGTCGACGCCAGCCATAGACCGTCGAAGGGTGTGGATGCGGCCATGGCGCCGAAGGCAGTGCGCGATGACGCGCTGTTCTGGCTTCCTGCCGGCGCGCTGATCGGAACGAATGCCGACAGGATCAGCTGCGACTCCATCGCGATGGTCCAGTGGTCCTTGGCCAGCAGGCCCCATGCCTCATCCAGGCACGACTGCCACGTGGCCACCTCCGCACCCGAGAGCCTGTCTCGTAGTTCCTCGGTCTGAGGCCATCGGTGTGGGTCGAGATCGTCGATCACGAAGCACGGGCCGCCCTGTACCCCGATACGGCGCAGTGGCACCCACCACTCACGGTCCTGCGGGATGTCGACGAACCGCCCGTCAACGCTGAGTGCACCGTCCCGGACTTCGATCTCGACCAGTCCCGTCACGCCAGTCATCACCCTCCCGACAGAGGGCATCGTCAGACCGTTCCCATCCGTCGGCACCTGGATTCTGCAGTCGACTCTGGCGTGAACGGCAGCCGCGGCCGCCACGGCGCCCAGCCGTGCCGGTTCGACCATGACCCGCTCCCCGTGAAGGAGCGCGCGAAGCGTGCGCAGGGCCCAAAGTCCCACAGCCGGGTAGGTGATCACCGCCCTCACCGCGTCAGGCGCCTCCCTGGCCATCTCAGCGAGCAGCTGGAATCCGGGCTGCGCACTCTCGGCCTGGTCTGCGATGCCCGTGATGAGGGTTCGGTTCTTGCTGTGCTGGGCCGCGACGAGGAGGGCCGCCGCATCGGCACCGCCGGCACCTGCTGCGAGCAGGTCGAATGCCCTGGCGGGTAGCTCGTGCAGACCCAACTCCATGAAGTCTCCTCAGCGTGTCGACTGCCTCAGGTCCGTGGCCAGGCGCCGGCGGATGTGATCAATCAGGTGGTAGAGATCGGCACTGTAGACAGAGGGGTTGAGGAAGCCACTCCCGCTCCGGTACCTGTGCGGATACAGGCCCGCGCCGCAGACGCGACCGTAGTCACAGGCCTTGCAGGTGTCGCTCAGCCCTTCCCAGCCCATTTGCCTGGCGACGACGCCCGGGTGCCGGAGCACACGATCAAACGTGTGGTCCACGATGTTGAAACCGGTGGCGGGCGCACCTTCGGCTACCACCTTGAGTGAGTCCGTCTGCTCAATCGTGCCGTCGGTTTCGATCACGACCAGAGTGGATGGGGTCAGCCCGACGGACTCACTCGCCGACGCCCCGCCGAGCAGCAAATGGATAATCTCTTCGAACAGCCTGATCACGATATCGGTACCGCTGGCGTACCAATAATCGTAGATGGCGATCAACCAGTCCGCATATGGCGTCTCGCCAGAGTCCCGGCCTCGCCCTGGAGGAGGAGAGTCCCAGGTCGCGTGCGGCAACAGGAAATCCACAGAAGGGGGCGCGAACTCCGCCAGCGCCCGATACGTCTCGATGGGATCGTTGGTCAGGTCGATGGTGCACAGGAGACCGCTGTAGAGCCGCCTGTACGGAGCGCTCATGAGCAGGTGCAGTGCACGTGCGACGGCCGCGTAGCTACCTCGTCCGTCGGCGAAGCGCCGGTTCCTGTCGTTCGTGTCCGGGTTGCCGTCCAGGCTCACACCGACGCGGACACCCAGCGACAGGAAGGTCTGCAGGGCGCTCTCATCGAGCAGCACCGCATTGGTCTGCACGGCCGCCTCGACCTGAAGTCCTGGTCCTGCCTCCCCGCGGACGACCTCCACGACCTTCCCCAGATAGTCGTGGCCCGCCAGCAGTGGTTCGCCCCCGTGCAGGATTACGCGAACAGAAGACACCCCGTGTGCCGTGGCGTGTTCAGAAATGCGCTGGGCCGCCACCGAGATGAGTTCTGGGCTCATAACCATGGGTTTGGTACGCCAGCTCTGGTCGGCAAGCGTGTAAACGTAGCAGTAGTCACAGGAGAGATTGCAGCGACTGTGAACCTTGAGAAGAAACTGCCGGAACGGATGACCACGCCAGCCATCGGCACGCATCGCGTCGATATCGAGCGAAGCCGGCCACTCTTGCGAAGAATCCCCAATGGTGGTCATCAGCTCGAAACACACCCCGCAACCCCGCCAATGAGTGCATCCCGATGCTAACCGAGACGCCCGAAAAGCGGGAGACCTAGAGGTATGACACATAAGTCATGATTTGTGGCACTTCTGGCAGCCAAGGTGATCGACACCAGGCGCGACGGTTTGCAGGAGGGGCGCTGGATCGGTGTGCGCACAAATTTCTCGTCAAGGGCTTGACCCTGCCCCTAGGGCAACCTTCGACGATTGCTCACATGAATGCCAACGCGCTGAACACCACCGCCACCAAGATCCGTGACCACATCGCCGCCGCCTGCGAATCCGACGCCATCCCCGGCTTCGTGGCCGGCATCCACCAAGGGGGCGAGCAGGTCGTCGTCGCCCACGGCACCGCCAACGTCACCACCGGCGCCCCGATGCTGGAGCACACCGGCTTCCTCCTCGGCTCCGTCACCAAGGTGCTGACCACGACCCTGGTGCTGCAGCAGGTCGACCGCGGAGTCCTCGACCTGGATGCCCCGGTGGTGACGTACCTGCCCGAGTTCGCGGCCGTGTCCGAGAAGATCCTGGTCCGCCACCTGATCGGCCACACCAACGGCATCGACGCCGACCTGTACTTCCCCGGCGACAAGGGCCGCGACGCCCTGAAGGCCTACGTCGAGGGCATGCCGACGGGCACCCTGTTCGAGTCCGGCGAGCAGCTCAGCTACTCCAACGGCGGCATGATCGTGGCCGGGCGCCTGCTGGAGGTCGTGACCGGCCTGCCGTACCCCGAGTTGCTCGCCCGCGACGTCTACGGCCCGGCCGGCATGACGGACTCCAGCACCTCCGCCGAGCAGGCCATCCTGCGCAGCACGGCGGTCGGCCACTTCCTCGACCTCGAGACCATGGCCCCCAGGCCCACCACCATGTTCACCCTGCCCGACACCTGGGGACCGGCCGGGGGAACGCCGATCGGCACCATCGCCGACCTGCTCACCTTCGGGCGCACCCACCTCGCGGGCGGCGTCTCGCCGTCGGGCACGAGGGTCCTGTCGGCCGGGTCTACCGCCCTCATGCAGCAGGTCTCCTTCGACATGGACAGCCCCAACACCCCGCCGATCGGCCTGGGCTGGGTCCTGTACCCGTTCGGCGGCACGACGGTGCTGGCCATGTCGGGCGCCTCCCCCGGCGGGGTCTCCCTGCTGTGCGTCATCCCGGAGCACGACCTGGTCTTCGCCGCGTACGGCAACAGCCCGGGGGCGATCATGCTGCAGGACCGGCTCCTGCAGCTGATCCTCACCGAGCACCTGGGCGTCGAGCTCCCCCGGCTGGTGGCAGGCGAGGAGCAGGACGTCGATCTCACGCCGTACGCAGGCACCTACCGCTCGAACCAGCTCCGCATCGACGTCAGCGTCGTCGACGGCCAGCTGGAGGAGGTCACCACCTACGAGCCAGCGGACCCCTCCCAGGAGCGGATCTTCACCGAGTTCGCCGGCGGCACGACCTCGGCGCCGCCGCAGCGCTACGTGCCCGTGGGCCCAGGGCTGTTCGCGCCCGCCGGATACCCGCTGGAGGCCTTCGACGGTTACCTGCGCCTGCTGCTCGTCTCCTACCACGACGTCCGCGACGGGCAGGCGCGCTTCCGCAACGGCGGCGGCCGGCTGGCCCGCCGGTCATGACAGGATCTCCCCCATGCTCACGATCGGCCAGCTCGCGGCCTATGCCGGAGTGACCATCAAGGCCATACGCCACTACCACGAGCGCGGCCTGCTCACCGAGCCGGAGCGCGACTCGTCCGGCTACCGCCGCTACAGCGCCGGCGACGCCGTCACCCTCATCAAGATCCGCACGCTGGCGGGGGCGGGCGTGCCGCTGGCGCGGATCAAGGACCTGCTCGACGCCGACCCCGACACCCTGGCCGCGGCCATCGGCGAGATCGACCGTGACATCGACGAGCGGATCGCCCAGTTGCAGGTGACCCGCGACCAGCTCTCCCAGCTGCGCGGCGGCGACTGGCTCTACGTCTCCCCGCAGGTCGCCGACTACCTCGACGACCTGCGGAGCCTCGGCGTCAGCGAGCGCGCGGTCCGGGTGGAGCGAGACGGCTGGATCCTCATGCAGACCGCATCGCCCGACGCCGCCGCCTCGTGGATCGCCGAGAAGCGCGAGCTCATGGCCGACCCGGAGTTCCGCGACCTCTACCTCGCCCACGACGCCGCCTACGACTGGTCGCCGGACGACCCGCGCCTGCCCGGCCTCGCCGACCGCACGCGGACCTGGCTCATGATGCATCCGAGCCGGTCGGAGTGCGAGCCGGTCGACAACCCCGAGATCGCCAAACTGGCCGCCCAGACGCAGCCCGGAGCGTCGTCCCCGGCCTGGGACCGGCTCGCCCGACTGATGGGCGGCTGAGGCGTCGAACCGCGACGGGTGCCGGCGCGTATCTCCCCGTGAACCTCACGAAGGGAGTGCCATGTCAGCCGTGCGCCTGGCGGGGATCGTCCTGGTGCTGGCCCTCACGGGCGCCTGCGCCGCGGCGGCGAGCCCGCCCGTCCCGTCGGGCGCCGGCTACAACCCGGCCGATCTCGCCTTCTCCCAGCAGATGATCCCGCACCACCTGCAGACCATCCAGCTCGCCGAGCTCGCCGTGGAACGATCGGGTGACGGCGGGGTGCGCGGGCTGGCCACGGACCTGATCAAGAAGGAGAAGGCCGACATCGCCCTGATGTCGGGGTGGCTGCGCGGCTGGGGCGCGGCGGTGCCGTCCAAGGCGCCCGACGGCGGGCACACGATGCCGGGCATGCTCTCCCCCGTGCAGTTCGACGTGCTGGAGCGGCGCGATGGCTCGGGGTTCGACCGGTTGTGGAAGTCCGTCCTTGCCGCGCATCTGGGGAGCGGGATACGGATGGCCGAGACGGTCAGGGCCGGCGGGCAGCACCCGCCGACGGCCGCGTTCGTGGAGACGCTCATCGCCGAGCAGACCGACCTGATCGGCGAGCTCGGCGGGCCTGCGTAGGCTGATGAGGGTGCCGACTGTCGAGGAGTTCTTCGAAGATTCCCCGGAGGGGCCGGCGATCTATCAAAAGATCGCCGGAGCCGTCGAGTCCATCGGTGAGGCCACCGTCCGGGTGTCCAAGAGCCAGATCGCCTTCCGCCGCCGCAAGGGCTTCGCCTACGTGTGGCGGCCGGGCACGTACGTCGATTCCGATGTGCCCGTCGTCCTGAGCATCGTGCTGGACCACGCGATCGACTCGTCCAGGTTCAAGGAGGTGGCCCATCCCGCGCGTCAGGTGTGGATGCACCACATCGAGATGAGGGCCGTCGCCGACGTCGACGACGAGATCAGGCGCTGGCTGGGTGAGGCGTACGGCCAGGCGGGCTGACCGCCGCGTGGCCGGTGCTAGACCAGGACGCGCTTCAGCTCCGCGCGGCTCGTGACGCCGAGCTTGCCGTACACGCTCTGCAGGTGGTTGTCGACCGTCCGAGTCGACAGCACGAGCTGCTCGGCGATCTGCTTGCTCGACAGGCCCGCGCACGCCAGCCTGGCGATCTCCGCCTCGCGCCGGGTCAGGCCGGGAGCCGTCAGGCCCGCGACCGCCGGGGTGGCGAGGCCCTCGCATCGGGCGGCGAGCGTCCAGGCCCGGCCCGCCGCGACGCGCGAGGCCGTCGCCCGGCCTGAGCGTTCCCACGCGGCAGCGGCCTGGGCCAGCGCCTCGGCCGCGAACGGGATGCAGCCGAGCCGCTCGAACGCCGCGGCCACCTCCTCCAGGGCGGCGCCGTCGCCGGCCGCCGCGGCCCGGCAGTGCGCGAGCACGACGGGCGCGTAGAGGCCCTCCAGCGGACCCTCTTCCAGGAATGGCAGGTGCTCGGCGGCCAGGTCCGCGTAGCCGAGCCGGGCGACCGTGTGCAGGGCGGCCGTCACGAACGGCAGCAGCCCCATGCCGCGGCCATGGGCGGCGGTCTGCGCCGCGAACGCGGCGGCGCCCCGGGTGTCGCCCTCGGCGGCGAGCAGCCACGGTTCGGTCAGGTAGCGCCACATGGCGTGCAGCGAACCGTGGCGCGACTGCCCGGCCACCCCCGAGTCGAAGGCCACGCGAGCACCGATCGCGTCACCGGTGAGGGCCAGCACGTGGGCACGCTCGATGAGCACCATGCCGGACAGCACGTCGTCGCCCTTCGGCTCGTACGGCAGGGCGACGTGCCTGCGAGCCTCGGCGAACCTGCCGCGCAGGCGTGCCGCCGCCGATCGCAGGATCGCGATGTTGTCAGCCGCGTAGACCGACCCCCTGCCCCGGCCCAGCAGCGGCTCCATGCGCTCCAGCACGTCGTCGGCGCCGTCGAGGTCCGCCGACATGAGGCAGGTGAGCGCCCAGTTGGAGTACAGCGGCTGGACGATCACCGGGACGGCGTCGTGCCATTCGGGCAGGTCGTCGAGCGCGTCGCGGATGTCGGCGATCGCCTCCCCGTAGCGGCCCAGCGTCCCGAGCGTGGCCGACCGGCAGTTCAGCGCCTGCGCCTTGACGGCAGCCGTCTCGGGAGGCTCGGCGAGCAGGGCCTCCGAGAGCGAGAGGATACGGCCGAGATCGCCGGAGCCGCCGACGATCACCAGGAGCAGGCAGCTCAGATCCTGGCGCAGGGACCGCTGGGTGATCTCCTCGCGGACGCGGGTGAGCAGGCCGACCGCCTCGTCCAGGCGGAACTGCCCGAAGGCCAGGCTCCAGGCGCGGGTGAGCGTCAGCTCGGTACGGCGGCGCTCGTCGCAACCCTCCTCGGGCACCGACTCCACCAGGGCCAGCGCCTCCTCCGCGCGACCCGAGTAATTGAGCAGCGTGCCGTACATGATGGCGGCGTCGGCGCGGTACCCGTCGGGCACGTCGGCGCCCGAGCTGTTGTCCCACGCGGCCCCGGCCAGGCGCAGCCCGAGCGGGTAGTCGTGCGCGGCCCACGCGGTCCGCGCCGCCCGCAACAGCGGGGCGGGCCGGGTGGGAGTCCCGCTCTCCAGGCGCCAGGCGGCGACGCGCAACACGTCCTCCCTGCGGCGGGCGCCGGTCGCCTCGACGGCCTCGGCCAGCTCCCGGTAGCGGCGGCGCAGGCGCAGGACGGGCGCGCGGGCACGGACCACCTCGCCGTACAACGGGTGGGCGAGCCTGACCTCCGTACGCCTGCCACCCGCGACCACCTGGACCAGGCCGCGCTCCTCCGCCTCCTCGACGGCCTCGTGTCCGGCCACGGTCACCAGCGGGGCCAGGCCGATCGGCTCGGCCAGCGCGACCAGCTCCAGCACCGCCGTCACCGCCTCGCCGTACCTGCCCATCCGGCGCCCGATCACCTCGATGAGACGCGGGGCACGCGGCACCTCCCCGTCGAGCCGCCACACCTGGCCAGGCCGCGCGAGAACACCGCCCTCCAGCGCCGCGGCCACCAGCTCGCGCAGGAGCAGCGCGTTGCCCTGGCTCAGCTCGTGCAGCCGCACCGCCGCCGACCGGTCGACCTGGCCGCCGAGCACACCCGACAGCAGCTCGGCCGTCTCGTCCTGCGCGAGCGGGTCGAGGTCGAGACGGGCGCCCCGGTCGTCCTCCCACAGGGCCGCGACCGAGTCGGGGCACTCCTGGCCCGTCCGCACCGTCGCCAGCACGCGCACGCGGGCGGACAGCTGGTGGGCCAGGGCGGCGGAGGAGGCGTCGAGCAGATGCGCGTCGTCGACGACCAGGAGGGACGGGTGGCGTGCCAGGATCGCGTCCGCGGCCCAGCGCAGCGGGTTGGCGCCCGGTTCCCCACCGGGCAGCAGCGGGGCGAAGGCGCCCAGCGGGAGCGCACCGGCCGCGTGGGTGCCGCGCACCCGGACGGGCGCCTTGAACGAGGCCGCCAGTTCCGACGCCAGGCGGGACTTGCCGACGCCCGCGGCGCCGGCGATCACGATGTTGCTGCGCCGCAGGATCGTCAGGGCACGCTCGCGCTCGGCCACCCGGCCGACGAACGGCCACGCGTCAGGCGCTCTCCCGGCCGTCGCGCGGCCCGCAGGTGTCGTGCCACTTGCCCATGGCCCCGTGCTCACGGCGACTCCCACGTCCCTCGCTGACGTGCCGACGAGCAAATCGTACGACCGCGACACCCGCCACGGCCTGAGTAATCACCTGAGTAACCGACTACTCAGGCCCCCCGCCACCCCACGCGCGACAGTCATGAACAGGGCGCCCACCCGATCCGACTCCCCAGAGGAGACCGCGATGACGAACCGCTTCCGCCCGCCCTGCGGACAGGCCAGGCCGATGCTGATCTTCTGCCTGCTGAGCGCCACGATGGCCACAACCCTGTCGGACGCCTCCGCGAACGCCGACGTCCACCCCTGGTCAGGCATGTACTTCAACGGCTTCAAGCACCCCTACCAGGACGGCCAACCCAGGCGCCGCCCGTCGGCCGCCGAGGCGTCCATCACCGTCCCGTGCCTTCCCGACACCGCCCCCGCCGGAACCTACTACGCGTGGGTCGGCCTGGGCGGCGTCTGGGAACGCCCGATGGTCCGCGCGGGCCTGGCGGCGCGGCTCGTCCGCGACGGCGACCGCGTCGAGAAGTCGTACTTCGCGTTCGGCGAGTACCTGGTCAACCGGCCGGCCTTCGCCGACACCCCGCGCGGCCCCCGTCCCCGCTCCCGCGTCCCGTCGGACGGCGCCCGCATCGACGTGGGCGGCGACAACCTGGCCATCACGTGCAACACGTCGGTGTTCTTCCGCGTCCACGCCGGGGGCGACGTGATCGTGGGCACCCGTCGCGCCCGCGTCGCGAACTACCCCGCCCGATGGCGTCCGCGCTTCAGCTCGGCGCAGTTCGTCGTCCAGGACGCCGTGGGCGCGCCGCTGTTCCGGGCGGCGGGCGGGGCGGCGATGGACAACCCCCGGGTGCTGCACGGCACTTCCACGCTGGGCGTCGGCGAGCTCGCGTGCCTCCAGGGGACGGTCAATCCGTGCGCGAAGTGGGTGCAGGCCGGGGTGAACGTGGTCCCGCCGAGCGCGGACCGGCCGTCGAACCTGTGCTTCCGCCCGGCCGCCACCCGGCCCGCCGCCCCGCCGCCCGGCTACCCGGGCGAGCTGTTCCCCGGCGGCGACGCCAGACCCGTCAGGAACCTCTGCTGACTCGCGGAGGAACGAGCGCCGCCAGCGGGACGTGGTGCTGCCCGGCGTGGATGTCGCGGTCGCGCAGCGATCCCTGCGCGACCGGGCGGGGGAAGGAGATCTTCACGACGTTCAGCGCAGGGATGCGGAAGATCAGCACGGCCGCCGGATCCAGCGCGTACAGCCGGGCCACGACCTCCTCGTTGACGAACTCCTCGTCGGCGACGATCGCGTAGTCCTCGGCCGAACGCATGAACAGCTCCATGGTGATCCAGAACGGCCCCGCGTTCTTGGACCGCACCTCCAGGGCCAGCTCTCCGAGCGTGAGCTCGCGATCGTCAGTCACGTGACGCCTCCTCGGCGATCTCGACGCGGAACAGCTCGGACGGCTCGTCGACGTCCACGACGTGGTTCAGCACGAACTCGTACGCCGGGCCGCGCTCGATCTCCGCGGGCGAGGTGGCGAAGGCCAGGCTCGGCAGGTAGGCCATGTCAGGAGTCGGCAGGTGCAGCATCAGCGGGTTGGCGATCTTGGCCACGGCGGTGGCCGTCGCCTGGTCGGGGGCGTTGACCAGCAACATCGCCCCCACCTCCCGGGGCGGCCCGGTCGCGGGGTCGAGGTCTTCGAGCACCGCGTTGTAGCCGTACAGGCGCAGGTCCACGGCGTACTGCGGCGGTTCGAGCCCGAGCGTCTGCCGCACCCTCGCACGCAGGATCCTGTGCATCAGCGCCGCCCACTCCTCGATCTTGGACAGGATGTGCGGGTCGCGGATCGCGGTGAACGACATGGTCTCGTACCCCGTGACCCGCGCCCCCTCAAGCTTGATCGTGTGCTGATCGGCGAGCTCGAAGCGCGAGCCCTCGACGCGGACGCGCCGCTCGTCGAGCGCCGTGTAGACCGCGCCGGAGACGTCGAGGGTGCCCGCCGGCTCCCGCATGCGGAACGGGTCGACGGTCTCGTACAACATGTGCGCGGCCACCGACGTCGGCGTGCAGGAGTTGGCCGGGTCAAGCGGCTCGATAGTGAAGCCGTCGTGGTCGATGGTGGCCAGGACGCCTCCCGCGCGCGGGTTGGTGGTGCACTGGCCGCCGCACTCGACGATCTTGGAAGCGTGCCAGGTCGGCCCGGCGGGCATGCCCAGCATCAGCGGGTACGCGGCCGCCACCGCGGTGTCGGTGGCCCGCCCGGCGAGCACCACGTCGGCCCCGGCCCGCAGCGCCGCGACGATCGGCTCGTGGCCCATCATGCCGACGATGTGGCTGCAGGAGTCGAGCGTGGCGGCGTCGAGATCGCCCAGCGGCGGGAGCGGATGGATCCGCCCCTCGTTGAGCCGCTCCTTCAGGGTCTCCGCCCGCTGCTCGCTGTAGATGCGGGCGATCCTGAGAGACAGGCCCTCCTCGCGCAGGATCGTCTCGGCGATGCCCGCAACCCAGTCGACGCCCGAGTCGGTGCCGCTCGTGCCGCACGAGCCGATGACCACCGGGATGCCGGCCGCCGCCGAGGCGCGCAGCAGGATCCGCAGGTCGCCCGCCACGGCGGCCGCCGCCGTCTTGGCGGTGCCTGAGCCCAGGTAGTAGGGCCCCGAATCGGTGGAGCCGCCGTCGACGGCGATCACGTCGGCGCCCAGCGCGATCCCCCGGTCGACCGTCTCGGACGGGAAACCCGCCCCGAGCATCCCGACCGGGGTCAGCACCCTGACCGACTCCCGTGGAGCTTCTGTCATCTCGTCCTCGTTTCTTCGGTGGTCAGCAGGTGGGCGTTGAGCGAGCAGCGAGGCCGTCCCCGCAGGGCGGCCACCAGCTCGCGGGCGCCCTCGACGCCTGCGGCGCGGCGGGCTTCGGCGGTCTGGCCGGCCAGGTGGGAGTAGACGGTGATGCCGGGCACGTCGCGCAGCGGGCTGCCGGCGGGGAGCGGCTCGGTCTCGGTGACGTCGAGGGCCGCCCCGGCGATCCGCCCGGCCCGTACGGCATCGGCCAGGGCGTTCTCGTCGACGATCGCGCCGCGCGCGGTGTTGATCAGGTGGGCGGTGGGTTTCATCCTGGCCAGCGCGGCGGCGTCGATCAGGTGCCGGGTGGCGGGGGTGAGGGCGGCGTGCAGGGACACGAAGTCGGAGGCGGCGAGCAGGTCATGGAGCTCCACAAAGGCGACACCGGCACCGGTATTGGCACCGGCATTGGCACCGGCACCGGGACCGGGACCGGTGGGCGATGCCGGCGCGCTGGCCGTGGTGCACAGCACCCGCAGCCCGAAGGCCGTCGCCAGCGGCACCACCGCGCGGGCCGCGAAGCCGTACCCCAGAAGCCCGAGCGTCTTGCCGCGCAGCTCGAAACCGTCCTCGCGCGGCCACCGGCCATCCCGCACCCCCGCGGCCACCGGCACCAGCCGGCGCGCCTGAGCCAGCAGCAGCGCCATCGTGTACTCGGCCACCGCGTTGGCGTTGACCCCCGGCAGGTTGCTCACCGAGACGCCCGCGCGCGTGGCCGCCTCGACATCGACGGAGTCGTAGCCCACCCCCGTGCGCACCACCGCCCGCAGCCCGGAGGTCCGCGCGAACACCTGCGCCGTCATCGGCTCGTTGGCGATCAGCGCGCCCTCCGCGCCGTCGAGGATCGCGACCAGCTCGTCGTGCCCGCGGGGCCCGCGCAGCGGGTGGTGTCGCGTGACGAAGCCCTCCTGTCGCAGGAAGAGATCGACCTCGTCGCCCGGCACCAGGTAGTCGGTGGTGACCACGACCGTGCGCGTCACAGGGCCCTCCCCTCCGCCGCGGCGCCGCGCTGGAGCCGGTCGACGCGGATGACCAGCACGATGGCGATGACGGCCAAGACCGTGATGTGCAGGAGCATCAGGTGCCAGCCGGTCAGGTCGACCGCCAGCCCGACGAGCGCGGGACCGGCGAGCGCGCCGCCAGCCCAGCCGACGGTGTACAGACCCGTGTAGGTGCCGACGACCCTGGCCGACGGAGCCAGGTTCCACAGGACGACGACCGCGTTGATCATGAAACCGGCCGCTCCGGCGGCGGCGAGACACAGCGCGACCATGGTCGCGACGGGGTTCTGGACCACGGCTCCCAGGATCGTCCCGGCCGCGAAGATCGCCATTCCGACCATGATGACCCGCAACCGCCCGAACCGCTCGGCCAGCAGGGCGGCGGGGAAGGCGGCCAGGATGTAGGCGATGCCGCTGGGCAACGTCAGCCCGCCCGCCTGGCCGTCGGACAGACCCAGCGCCTCGACGCCGTAGGGCGTCATGAGGGCGCGCGATGCGGCCCAGGCGCCGCCGAAGACGAACACGGTGACGATCATCAGCAGCCGGCTGCGGTCGGGGTCACGCGCCAGGTCACGAAGAATCGCCCCGATCTTCGTCCCGGGGACCCGCCCCTCGGCACCGGTCGGCGCGGCGGCGCCCTTCGCTCCCGCGTCCGCTGTATCGGCCGCGTCCGCTGTGTCCGCCGCGTCCTCGGCGAGGGCCGCCTGGTAGCCCGCCGAGTTGCTGTCGCGAACCTTCCACACCAGTACGGCGGCCGCCGCCAGCATGAGCCCCGCGGGTACGGCGAACGCCAGCTGCGGATGGTCGTCCACGAGCAGCAGACTGACCAGCGCCGCGACGATCACCGTCAGCGCCGCCGCCGTCTTCACCGCCGCGTTCGCCCGGCTCCGGCGCTCCGGCCTGATGAAGTCGGGCAGGAGCGACTCGCTGATCGGCTTGAAGCTGTTCATCACCACGGCGTAGAGGAAGATCAGCAAGATCAGCCACCCCAGCGAGGCGGCATGCGGGATGAGCAGGAACAGCAGGGCGCCCAGCGGCATCATGACCGCCAGGTAGGGGATGCGCCGCCCCCACACCGTGCGCGTGTTGTCGGAGCGGTTGCCCATGGCGGGCTGGATGAAGACCCCCAGCAGGTTGTCCATGCCCATGAGCAGCCCGATCACCGCCGCGCTCGCGATGTAGTCGCGCAGCAGCTCGGGCACACGACTGTCGTAGAAGTTCCAGGTCGACTCCTGCGCGAATACGGCGAGGGCCACGTAGAACGTGATCATCCTTCCGGAGTGGACCGCACGTCCTTGGGTTTCGCTGCTCACTGACGACCTCCTCGGGGGGTGTGGCAGGCGTCACAATACTTGCTATAGCAAAACTGTCAAGCAACAGCATCTGGCTTTGCTACGGTGAACCCATGACGGTCAAACCGCCAACCGACGCGGGCAGCGAAACCCGGGCCGATCTCGCCTACCAGTCCCTGCGCGAAGCGATCGGGTCCGGCGCGCTGCGCCCGGGGCAGAAGGTCACCGAGCGCGGCCTCGCCGAGCAGCTCGAAGTCAGCGCCACCCCCGTGCGTGAAGCGCTGCGCCGCCTGGAGCAGGACGGGCTCATCCAGCGCACCGGCCCCCGCACAGTCGTCGTCGCCGACATCGCCGAACGCGCCATCGCCGACCTCGCCGAGGTCGAGATCGGCCTGCGCGGCCTCGTCGCCCGCTTCGCCGCCAGACACGCCACCGCCGACCAGCTCGACACGCTCGACGCGATCCTCGACGCCACCGACGACCTCCTGATCGTCATCGTCACCCGGCACCGCAACGGCGAGAACGTGGAGCGGCAGCTCATCGCGCTGCTCGACCACATGCAGGAGTTCAACGAGACCCTGAACGCGTGCGCGGCCAACCCGGTGCTGGTGCGGCTGCTGGAGCAGTCGCAGGTGTTCTCCAAGCCGGAGCGGCGGGCGCGCATTCTTGAGCAGATCGCCGTGAACGACCGGTTCGGCCTCGACCGCTACTCCACCCACCGCGCCCTGGTGCGGGCCCTGCGCGAGGGCGACTCGGTGAGCGCCGAGCGGCTCGTCATCGAGGACGCCCAGGGCTCGCTGACGGACCTCGGCGCCCACACGGAGCGGAGACCCCGATGACGAACACCCACCCACCCGAAGCGACGCCCCCGACCCCCGCAAGCTCGCCGGGCACGACCACGCCCACGCCCGGCCCGCTCGAAGCGGCCGCCCCGGCTCCGGGCTCGCGGCCCCGGCGCCAGGCCCCCATGTCCGACCCCGCCGCCCCACGGCCCCGCACCCACCGCATCGCCGTGATCCCCGGGGACGGCATCGGCACCGAGGTCGTGCCGGAAGGCCTGCGCGCCCTTGAGGCGACCGCCGGCGTGTACGGCCTCGACCTGCGCTTCGACCACTTCGACTTCGCCAGCGCCCCCTACTGGCAACGCCACGGCGCGATGCTCCCCGACGACTGGAAGGAAACCCTCGCCGCCTACGACGCGATCTTCTTCGGCGCCGTCGGCTGGCCCGCGGTCGTCCCTGACCACGTGTCGCTGTGGGGCAGCCTGCTGCAGATGCGGCGCGGCTTCGACCAGTACGTCAACCTGCGCCCCTGCCGCCTGATGCCAGGCGTGCGCAGCCCGCTCGCCGGCCGCGAACCGGGCGAGATCGACTTCCTGGTCGTGCGGGAGAACACCGAGGGCGAGTACTCCAGCATCGGGGGCCGCATCTTCGAGGGCACCCCGCGCGAGACAGTCCTGCAAGAGACCGTGATGACGCGGTTCGGCGTCGACCGGGTCCTGCGCTACGCCTTCGAACTCGCCTCCCGCCGCCCCGCCCGGCACCTCACCTCGGCGACCAAGAGCAACGGCATCTCGATCTCGATGCCCTACTGGGACGAGCGGGTCGAGGAGATGGCCAAACACTTCCCCGAGGTCGCCCACGACAGGTGTCACATCGACGCGCTGGCCGCCAACTTCGTCCTCCACCCCGACCGCTACGACGTCGTGGTCGCCAGCAACCTGTTCGGCGACATCCTGTCCGACCTCGGACCCGCGTGCACCGGCACGATCGGCATCGCCCCGAGCGCCAACATCAACCCCGACCGCACCTCCCCCAGCCTCTTCGAGCCGGTGCACGGCTCGGCTCCCGACATCGCGGGGCTCGGCATCGCCAACCCCGTCGGGCAGATCTGGTGCGCTTCGATGATGCTCGACCACCTCGGCCACCCGGAGGCGGGCGCCCACCTGCTGGCCGCCATCGAGGACGTCCTCGCGGCGGGGCCGGCCGACGCCCCGCTCACCCCCGACCTCCACGGCACCGGGACCACGGAGGAACTGGGCGCCGCGATCGCCGACCGGATCAGGGAGCGGGCGCCGATTGTCGGTCGGGGATGACATCATCCGGCTCATGACCGAATCATTCAGCGCCTTGAAGGACGAGTTCCTGACGTTCACCTCGGAGATCATCTGGTGCACCGTGACCACGGTCGACGGCCAGGGCCGCCCCCGCTCACGCATCCTGCACCCGATCTGGGAAGTGATCGACGAACGCCCGGTGGGCTGGATCTTCACCGCCAACGCCGGCGTCAAGGGCGCCCACCTGGCCGCCAATCCCCAGGTGGCCTTCTCCTACTGGAGCCCCGAGCAGAACGTCGTCCTCGGCGAGGCTGCCACGTCGTGGGTCGACGACGTGGAGACCAAGCGCCACGTGTGGGAGATGTTCACCACCGCCCCGCCGCCGCTCGGCTACGACCTGCGCGAGTTCGGCCTGCCGGGGCCGGAGTCCGAGGGGTTCACGGTGCTGCGGCTCGATCCGTGGCGGGTCCAGGTCCTCGACGCGGCCAGCTTCGCCCGCGGCCACTTCACACCCCGGACGGCGCTCTTGAAGTGAGCCCGCCCCGGATGGCGCTCCTGGATCGAGGCCGCCCCGGAGGCGGTGACACCCTGCACGGCAACCCTCGGGGCGGCACGGCAACCTGAGGCTCTCCACGGGCCAGCGCGGCAACAGGGGTCTCTCCTCATGCCCGCCCGCCCCGTCTCTCAATACTGGCCGCGTGAGCGAACTCCCTTGCTGGCCTGACGATTTCACCGCCGTGGTGCGGCCGCCTGCCGTACGAGCGGGAGCCGATTTGATTCGCCTCATCCCCGAGGCGGGCGCAGGCGGGCACGAGGAGCTGACGGCGGCGGGAGACCTGTACACGACGCTGTACGAACTGCACGCCAGGGGATGCCGGACGGAGGCTCAGTCGAACATGTCGGTGTCGGAGCGCACGATCTGGTCGTAGAGCGGCTGGAAGTTGATCCAGCCGACCAGGTCGTTGCCGATCTGGCCGTGGGTGAGCTTGGCCTGGTCGTGCTCGATGGACACGGTCGGGCCGGCCGCCTTGGCCAGCAGCTGGGCCTGGCACGAGCGCTCCATCGTGATGAACCACCAGGCGGCGGCGTCGACGGAGTCGCCCACGGTCAGCAGCCCGTGGTTGCGCAGGATGACGGCCTTGTGCGAACCGAGCGCGGCGGCGATCCTGCGGCCCTCCTCGGTCTCCAGCACCACGCCCGTGTAGTCGTCGAACAGGCCGTGGTCCTCGTAGAAGGCGCAGGCGTCCTGGGTCAGCGGTTCCAGCTGGGTGCCGAGCGACGACAGCGCCTTGCCGTACACCGAGTGGGAGTGGGCGGCGGCGACCGCGTCGGGGCGGGCCTGGTGCACCATCGAGTGGATGGCGAAGGCCGCCTGGTTGACGTGGTACCTGCCGTGGACGACCTGGCCCTCGTGGTTGACCAGGATCAGGTCGCTGACCCTGATGTGCTTGAAGCTCATGCCGAACGGGTTGACCCAGAAGTAGTCGGAGTGTTCGGGGTCGCGGGCGGTGATGTGCCCGGCCACGCCCTCCTCGAAGCCGAACCTGCCGAACAGGCGCAGCGCGGCCACCAGCCGTTCCTGGCGGTGGCGCCGCTCGTCCTCGACGTTGTCGAACTTCTGCGGGAGGCGGAAGGTCAGCTGGTCGGTGGGGATGGGGTCGAGGTTCACGTCGTCTCCGCATCGAGCGAGGGCCGGGGTTCCAGAATCCCGCTCGGTGCCAGGGGTCACAACGGGCACGGGTCGTGAATCTGACAGCCGTGATTGTGCGGTGGCACAATGCCCGGCGTGAACGGACCAGGACCTGCGGCGTTGACCGCACGGCTGCTCGCCCGAGTCGACGAGCTGGCGATCGAGCTGGCCCGGCGGGTGCGGGCGGCCGAGATCGAGCTGACCGTTGTGCCGGAAGACGACGTCGCCACGGTCTGCGCCGAGCAGTTGCGGGTCTCCCTCGCCCACCTCGGCGGCGGGGCGGCGTCGCCGACCGACGTCGCCAAGGCCAACGCGCGCAGGCGGGCGCTGCGCGGCATCCCGCTGGCGGCGCTGCTGCACAGCTACCGGATCGGCACCCAGTTCCTGTGGGAGCGCATCGCCGCCGAGACCACGCCCGCCGAGCATGCCGTGCTCATCGAGAGCGCCGGGGAGCTGTGGCTCGGCCTCGACCTGCTGTCGGAGACGATCCGGGAGGCGTACAGGGAGGTGGAGGCGGAGCGTGAGCTGCGTGACCGGCTCGATCGTGACCGGCTGTTCGACGCGCTCCTCGGCACGGACCCCGCGCGGATCCGGGAGGCGGCCGACGCGCTGGGGCTGCCGCAGCGGGGGCGCTTCCACGTCATCGCCACCGACGCCACCGCCGACCTGCCGCCCGCTGCCGTGCAACGTCACCTGCCCACCGAACGCCTGGCCGTCCTCGCCATGCCCGCCCCCGCCCCAGGCGGCCATCCAAGCGGTCAACCAGGCCGCCTGCCCGATGGATCACGCGGCGGCCGACCAGGCGGCGCACCCGAGAGCTCACTCGGTGGCCCGCCCGGCAGCCCGCTCGCCGGCCCGCCCTCGTCTTTCCCGCCGCTCGCGGGTGGGCGCTTCGGGGTCAGTCCCGCCTATCACCAGCTCTCCCAGACCGCCGCGGCGCTGCGCCTGGCCCGGCTGGCGCTCGCGGCCGTGCCGCCCGGCGCCGAGGCCGTCTGCCATTACGGCGACCGCCCGATCGCCACGCTGATCGCCGGGAGCCCGGAGACCGCCGACGACCTGGCCCGCCGGGTCCTCGGCCCGCTGCTCGACCTCCCTCGCGACGAGCGCGACACCCTCCTGTCCACCGCGCGCGCCTGGTTCGACGCCGCCGGTTCGACACCGGCCGCGGCGACCGCGTTGTTCTGCCATCGCAACACGGTCCGCTACCGGCTCGGCAAACTACAGGAGCTCACCGGCCGCTCGGTCGACCACCCGGTGCAGGCGGCCGAGCTGCTCCTGGCTCTGGAGACGATCACCTTGCTGGAATACCCTAAGGGGGTATAGCGTTCCGAGTGATCGAGGAGGACACGATGAGACGCCTTCAACCACTCGACCCGCAGCAGGCCCCCGACCAGAAGTCGCGCGAGATCCTCGGCGACATCGTCGCCAGGCGCGGCGGCGTGGGCGACATGGTGGCCACGATGGCCCACTCGCCCGCCCTGCTCCAGGGCTACCTCGACTTCTCCCGCGCGATCAAACGCGTGAAGATCCCCCGCCCGCTGAGCGAGAAGATCTCCCTCGCGCTCCAGGAGTGGATCGGCTGCTCGATGTGCCTGTCGGCGCACACCAAGGCCGCGCGGGCGGCGGGTCTCAGCGAAGCCGACATCGAGCTGGCCCGCCAGGGCACCTCCACCGACGCGCGCGAGGCCGCCCTGATCGGCGTGGCCGTGCGCGTGCTGGCCGAGCCCTCGTCCCTCACCGACGCGGACGTGGCCGAGCTGCGCGCCCACGGGTGGAGCGACCGGGTGATCGCCGAGATCGTCGGGCTCGTGTCGCTGAACCTGCTGACCGGCGCCTTCAACCTGCTGATCGGCCTGGAGCCCGAGCCGGCGGACTGAGCTTGGAGCCGAGCCGCCAGCCCCAGGCAGCCCCGGCCCGCCTCAAGCCGTCTGGCCGACCTTGCCCGGCTCGCTCGCCCGCAGCCTTCCGGTGCGGGCGAGCGTGCCCATGGCCAGGGCGCAGGCGCACCCCAGCACGACCATCCCCCACCAGGGCAGGCCCGGCACCCCGGTGTCGAAGGCGGCGCCGGTGAGCAGGGTGCCCGCCGCGATGCCGATGCCCGACAGCGTGTTGTAGAAGCCGTAGTACGTGCCGACCAGTCCGTCGCCCCCGACCGTGGCGATGGTGGCCATCTCGAACGGATACACGATCATCGTCGCCACGGTCAGCAGGCACGTCGTCATCAGGGCGGGCACGAGCCCGGAAACCATCCCGAGCGGCACGAACGCCACCCCCATGAGCCACAGCCCCCTGACGATCGCCTGCTCGGCCGTCCATCGGGCCTTCACCCACGCGGTCAGCCGTACCTGCCCTGCCATGGCCAGCCCGCCGGAGACGGCGAACAGGATCGCCGTGCCGTACGGACTGCCCGTCGCGAGCGGCAGGGCCAGATAGATCTGGAAGGACAGCACGTAGGAGCCGATCATCGCGAGCGAGAAGAGCACGAAGGCCCGGTTGCGCAGCACCTGCCGCCAGTCGCCGAGGACGGAGCCCCGCGCCCCGGCGCCGCCCGCGCGGGCGGGCAGCGCGCGTGCCTGGACGGCGGCGAGCATCGCGAACAGGCCCGCCGCGACCAGGCAGGAGACGCGGAAGCCGACCGCCTGGAGCGCCAGCCCGATCAGCGGCCCGATGAGGATCCCGCCCTGGTAGAAGGCGTTGAACAGGGCGAAGGCCTCGACCTTGCGCTCGCCGGCCTCCTGCGCCAGGTAGGCGCGGGCGGCCGGGTTGAAGAAGGCCCCGGCCAGCCCCGTCAGCACCGACGCGACGATCAGCACCGGCACCGATTCGACCAGTCCGAGCAGCCCGAAGCCGATCGTGCGCAGGATCAGCCCGGTGAGGATCATGGGCTTGTATCCGAGCCGGTCGGCCAGCGTGCCGCCGATGAGGAACAGGCCCTGCTGGCTGAGGTTGCGCACGCCGAGGACCAGGCCGGTGAGCCAGAGCGCCAGGCCCAGATCGCCGGAGAGGTAGGCGGCCAGGTACGGCATCAGCATGTAGAAGCCGATGTTGATGGTCAGCTGGTTGATCAGGAGCAGCCGGACGGGCCGGCCGAACGACTTCACCTGTCACCGCCGATCGGGTCGACGACGGTCGTGCATCTTGTCCATCGCTCCACCTCGACGGTGGGATGCGCGATCTCGTCCGGCTCGGGTTCCGGCTTGCCTCCCAGCAGGCCGTGTTCGGCGCAGTAGACGTCGTCGAAGACGGTCTCGGCGTAGCGTTCCGGTCCGTCGGGGAAGACCGCCGCGATGGCGGTGGCCGCGGGTTCGGTCCTGGCCAGCCACGACGCGACGAGGGCGACGGCTCCGACGCTCCACCCGCCGGAGGCGTAGCGAGTCGCGGCGAGCCGGCGGCTGGCCCACACGGCTTCCGCCGGGGCGACCCAGTGGACCTCGTCGAAGGCGTCGTAGTCGACGTTGCGCGGGTGGATGCTGCTGCCCAGCCCGCGCATCAGCCGGGACCTGGCGGGCTGGCCGAAGATGGTGGAGCCGATCGTGTCCACCCCCACCAGCCGCAGGCCCGGCCGTACCTTCTGGAGCGCGCGGAAGACGCCCGCGCTGTGCCCGCCGGTGCCCACGCTGCAGACCAGCACGTCGATCCGGCCGAGCTGCGCGGCGAGCTCGGCGGCCAGGCCGGCGTAGGCCGCGACGTTGTCGGGGTTGGCGTACTGGTCGGGGCAGTAGGCGCCCGGATGCTGGGCCAGCAACTCGCGCACGCGCATCCGCCTGGCCTCCTGCCAGCCTCCTGCCGGGTGCGGGTCGGGGACGGTGTCCACGGTGGCGCCGTAGGAGCGCAGGAGCCGGAGCATCAGCGGCTCCATGCCGGGATCGCCGACGAGGATCACCGGATGCCGGTGGATGATGCCGGCCAGCGCGAGGCCGAGCCCGAGTGTTCCGCTGGTCGACTCGATGATGGGGCGGCCGGGGGCGAGCTCGCCCCGTCGCCTGGCCTGCTCGATCATGTGCAACGCCGGACGGTCCTTGATCCCGCCCGGGTTGCGGCCTTCGAGCTTGGCCCAGAAGCCGCGCTCTCCCGACCAGAGTTCCGGCACCCACAACACCGGGGTGTTGCCGACCAGGTCAGCCGTGTCCATGTGAAGATTTCCCGCCTTCGTGAAGCCGCGACAGATGCCCGTACCACCGGGCCGGTCTACGTGCGGGCTTTGCACAGAAGGTCGAGAAGTCCCTGGCCGGCGGGGAGATGGGCCGCCGGAGCGCGGCGGCGGTCGGGCGCCGCGTCGGGCGGGCCGAACTGCGGCGACGACGTCACGGGCAGCCTGGCCGGTGGAGCGGGGAGCGACGACTGCGGCTGCACCGTCGGGGTGTCGCAGCTGTGCTCGGAGTCGTGGTGGTGCACGTCGTCGACCGGCTGGCTCATCGCGATCGCGGCGGCGGTCGCGGAGTCCGCGTGGGAGTGCGGGGTGACCATGCAGAGGAGCATGATGAGCATGGCGAACACCCACGACCAGGCCCGGGTGTCGACTCTCACGGAGAGTCACGCTACATCACTCTGAGTCAATGCCAACCTTTGCACGGAAAGGCGCGTCTCACCCGCATGGGACTGTTGTTCTCCGGCACCGCCGCGACCGTCGCCCTGCTTCTCACCGCGGCGCCCGCCGTTCAGTGGAAGGTCGTCCACCACGACCGGCACGCCTCCTACGACGCGGTGACCGTGACGCCCGGCGGAGCGGTCTGGGTCGCCGGGACCAGGAGCGGCAAGCCCGTTCTCCTCAAGAACCTCAAGCGGGTCGCCGGACCCGGCTTCCGCGTGCGGCGCCTCGCGTCGGCCTCCGACACCAGGGTCTGGGCCTTCGGCACGTCGCGATACGCCCGCTGGGACGGCAGACGCTGGCAGGTCAAGCCGTGGCCCTACGGCCGGGTCGACCGGGCGAACTCCATCGGTAAGAACCTGTGGGTCATCGAGGACTCGACCATCTTCTCCGGCAAGGCCGGCTGGAAGGCGCGCTCCACGCTGCGACGTCTGGACGGCTCGGCGTGGCGCAAGGTCCCCACCCCGATCGTGGTCAAGGGAATCGACGGCAAGTGGGCGGCGGGCTCCGTCCGCGGCACAGCGGCCATGGCCCGCTGGTCGGGCACGGCCTGGCGCGCGGTCCCCCTCCCCGCGGTCCCGTCCTCGCACGCCGGCCAGATCTCCGAGCTGACGGATGTCGCCATGGACGGCGAGACCGGCCGGATCATGGCCGTCGGCTGGACCGCCTGGCCGTGCGGCACGGTCAAGCCCGCCTACTGCGGCGAGACCCTGCTGCTGTCCGGCTACCCGGGCAGCTGGACCTTCGAGGTCCGCAGGGAGCCCGGCATCCAGCCGCGCGCCCAGGCAGAGCCCGACGGCAGGGGCGGCGCCTGGATCGTCTACGACGCCAAGGGCGGCGGCAGCGGCTTCCTGCACATCCTCCCCGACGGTGTCGAGGCCGGCGGGTTCCCGGCTCCCGCGAATAGGGGCGCGGCCGTCCGCGACCTGGCGGTCAAGCTGGGCAGCGGTTCGGTCTGGGCGGTCGGCGGCACGCCTTCACGCCGCGACGGCTCCGTCTGGGCCTACCGCCCCTGAGCGGTCGTCAGGCGGTGCCTCTGACGACGAGTTCGGGCGCGAGGGTGATGCGGACCGGCGTGCGGTCGGGTGTCTCGATGACGAGCCTGAGCAGGTCGGCGGCGTTCCTGCCCGACTCGACCAGGGGCTGGCGCACGGTGGTGAGGTCGAGGCTGTCGGCCAGGAGCCCGTCGTCGAAGCCGGCGATCGCGAGCTGCCCGGGAACGCTCAGTCCGGCCCTGCGCGCGCTGGTGAGCAGGGCGGCGGCGAAGCCGTCGTGGTGGGCCACCAGCGCGGTGGTCTCGGGCGCGGTGTCGAGCAGCGCGGGAAGGGCCGACTTCGCGGCGGCCGGGTCTCGCTCGGTCAGCTGGAACAGCTCCAGGTGGTAGCCGGCCTCCGCCCCGCCCGCCTCCTGGAGCGCGCGGCGGATGCCGTCGAGGCGGAGCGAACCGGCTGAGTCGTAGGCGGTCGCCACGTAGGGCTCTAGCACGTAGCCCAGGCGGCGGTGCCCGCGTCGCAGGAGATGATCGGCCAGCAGGTGTCCGGCCGGCTCGTTGTCGAAGTCGACGCTGGAGAAGCGCGGGTGCGCGACGTCGACCAGGACGGTGGGCGGGCCCCAGTCGGCCAGCCAGGTGGCGCGCTCCTCCGAGACCGGCAGGCCCATGATGATCATGCCGTCGACGTCGCCGCGCACGGGCAGCGCGTCGAGGAGCGGCTCCTCGATCACGGTCGCGGACGGCGTGTCGTGGACGACGACCTCGAACTCCGAGCTCGTCAGCGCGGAGAGGATGCCCGACAACCGCGTGCGGTAGGACTCGTAGCTGGTGAACGGCGCGATGACCGCGATCTTGCCGACGCGCTCCCTGGCGCGCTCCGAGGCGGTGGCGCGGGGGCGGTATCCGAGCTGGCCCGCGGCCTCCACCACCCGCGCTCGGGTGCCCGCCTTGACCCGGTCGGGATGGTTCATCACCAGGGACACCGTCGAGATGCTGACACCCGCGCGCTGGGCGACGTCGTAGATCGTCACTTCGCCTCGGCCGCCCACATTGTCACCCTAGCGCATTGACCTGGTCGGCTCTGGTTCATAAAGTGCTTTATCGAAGCACTTCGAAAGGAGTCGGATGTGACGAGAGCCGACGTGGCCCTCGCGGCGGGTTGCGAGCCCGCCGTCGTGGAATGGGTGCGTGACGCGGAAGGGATCGCGGCCACCCTGCCCGACCTGGCCTCCCCTGACGCACGACTGTGGCGCAAGGCGGCCACCGTCCTGTCCGACGAGCTCGCCAGGAGGTACACCCTCCCCGCGCCCGAGGACTGCCGGGTGACGGAGCACCTCGTGCCCACCAGGGACGGGCAGGTCACCGTCCTGCGCTACCAGGCGCCGGGCGGCTCCGGCCCGCGTCCCGCGCGGCTCAGCCTCCACGGCGGCGGCTTCATCCTGGGCAGCGTGCGGGAGGAGGTCAATCACCGCATGTTGTCCGCCATGACCGTGGAGGGCGGCTGGGACCACTTCGACGTCGACTACCGTCTGGCGCCGGATCATCCCTTCCCGGCCGCCCTCCACGACAGCCTCGACGTCCTGGCCTGGCTGATCGGCAACGCCGCCGACCTCGACGTCGACCCGCGGCGGGTCGGGGTCGTCGGCACCTCGGCGGGCGGCAACCTGGCCGCGATGGTCGCCGTCCACGCCCGTGACGTGCTGCACCACCAGATCCTCAACGTCCCGATGACCACCATGGACCTGGAGGGCGACGCGTCCTACCAGGCCTATGCCGCGCTGGAGGGCTCCCTTGACCTCGCCGCCCTGCGCCGGATGTACCAGGGTCCCGAGGAGACGGCCATGCCGATGACCGCCGACCTGACCGGCCTGCCTCCCGCGCTGGTGATCACCGCGGAGGCCGACCCGCTGCGCGACTCCGGCGAGGCCTATGCCGTACGGCTCGGCGAGGCGGGCGTGGACGTCACCCACTGGCGGGCGCCGGGCCAGGCGCACGGCTCCTGCTCGCTCACCAGAACCTCAGCCATCGCCAGGGAGTGGCAGTCCCGCCTCGCCCAGTACACCGGAAGGAACTGACCATGGCCATCGACCCCGCACTGATCACCGCACTCACCGGACTCGGCGTCGCCCCGCCCGAACCCTCCCAGGAGCCCGCGGAGTACCGCGAGCGGGCGCTCGCCTACGAGCAGGCGGTCTACCCGGCGCTCGGGCTGCCCGCCCCCGACGTGCCGACCCGCGAATTCACCGTCGACGGCGAGCTGCCGGTCAAGGTCCGCCTGTTCTACCCGCGCGAGGCGCACGGCCGCCTTCCGGTCAGCATGTTCCTGTTCGGCGGCGCCTGGCGGCAGAGCGGCATGCACCACCCCTACCCGGCCGCGCTCTGCGCGCTGCGCGCCGAGCGGGCCGGCGTCGTCATCGCCGCCGTCGACTACGCCCTCGCTCCCGAGCACCGCTTCCCCGCCGCCCTGGAGCAGACCTACCGCGTGCTGGAGTGGCTGGTCGCGGAGGCGGAAACGCTCGGCGTCGACCCCGCGCGCATCGCGTTGTCCGGCCAGTCGTCGGGAGCGAACCTGACCGCCGCCCTCACCCACGTCAACCGCGACCGCGCCAACCACCCCATCGCGCTGCAGATCCTCGAGGTGTCGGCGCTCGACCTCAGCGGCGGCCACCTGGACTTCACGGCGGGACCCGGCTCGCTGGAGGACTTCCAGCTGGTCGTCGACAACTACCTGCCGACGGGCGTCGCGCCGAAGGACCCGTACGTCTCGCCGCTGCTGGCGAGCTCCTTCGAAGGGCTGCCGCCCGCCCTCGTGATCACCGCCGAGCACGACGTGCTGCGCGGCGACGGCGAGGCCTACGTCACCGCGCTCGCCGCCGCGGGCGTCCCCGCGGCCGGGATCCGGATGGTCGGCCAGACCCACGAGAGCGGCATGTTCGAGCAGGTGCTGCTGACCGCCCGCATCGGCCAGGGCATCGTCACCGACGCCCTCCGCGGCCTGCACGACTGATCAGATGGAACCCCCCACCATGACTGCGGTCGCCGACATCCCAGGAACCAAGCAGCGCGCCTGGTTCCTCCCCCTCTTCCTGCTCTCCTATCTCGGCGTGGCCTTCGCCACCCTGTCGGCGGGCGGGGTCTCCATCCCGCTGCGGCTGGCCGTCCTCGATCCCGCGAACAAGACCCAATGGTTGTCGATCACCACCGCCCTCGGCGGCATCGCCGTCATGGCGGTCACCCCGCCCCTCGGCCGGCTCAGCGACGGCTCGGCCGGCCGCTTCGGCATCCGCCGGCCGTACATCGTCGCCGGGGCGGTCATCGGGTCGGCGGGCATGCTCTTCCTCGCGCTCGCCCCCAGCGCGCCGGCCATCGTGGCCGGCTGGATCCTGACCCAGGTCGGCTTCGCCTCGGCGAGCGTCGCGCTGAACGCCCTGATCGCCGACCAGATCCCGAGCCGGATCCGGGCGCGCGTGGCCGCCGCGTTCGGGCTCGCCACCACGCTCGGACCGCTGTTCGGCAGCGTCATGGTCGCCGCCCTGCCCGGCCAGGAGCCGCTGTGGTTCCTGATCCCCGTCGTGGCGGTCACCGTGTCCAACGCCGGGCTCGTCCTGGTGCTGCGCGACATCGTGCGGACCGAGCGTGTACGGCTGGACGTGCGGACCCTGCTCGCCAGCTACTGGGTCGACCCGCGGCGGCACCCCAACTTCGCGTGGGCCTGGTTGTGCCGCTTCCTGGTCACCATGTCGATGGTCACCGTCGCGACCTACCTGCTGTACTACCTGATCGACGTCCTGGGCATGTCGCAGCAGGAGGCGGCGGAGAAGTTCAGCCTCGCCCTGGGCGCCTTCCTGGCCGCCAGCGCCGCGACCACCCTCGTGGCGGCGTGGATCTCCGACCGGACGGGCCGCCGCAAGACCATCGTCTGGACCTCCGCGGCCTTCACCGGCGCCGGGCTGGCGATCCTCCTCGTCGCGCCCACCTTCGGCATGGTGCTGGTCGCCATCGTCATCGCGGGCATGGGACAGGGCGCCTACATCTCCGTCGACGTGGCCCTCATGACCGAGGTGCTGCCCGCCGACACCTCGGCGGGCAAGGACCTGGGGGTGGTGGCGCTGGCCTACCAGCTCCCCCAGGTTCTCGCGCCGCTGATGGCCGCACCGCTGATGGCCATCGGCGGGGGCGGGCCGAACTACTTCGCGGTCTACGTCGCCGCTGCCGCGCTGTCGGTGCTCGGGGCGCTGGCCATCCTGCCCGTGAAGGGAGTGCGGTGACGGGTCATTTCCAGGCCTGAGCACGCAGGGGCTCGTCCAGTTCGATGCGCCCGGCGAGGTTGTCGACCAGGCCGACCAGCGTCGCGAACGCGCACTCGGTGACCAGTTGCAGCAGGTCGTCCTGCCCCAGCCCGGCGGCCGCGGCCCGCCGTACCACCGCCTCGTCGACGGCGCCGCGGGCGAGCACCAGGGCCCTGGCGAAGGCGTAGACCCCGGCGTGGACCTCGTCGCGCGGTTCGGCGCCGCGCCGCATCGCCTCGATGTCGCCCGGGTCTACGCCCAGCCGGACGAGCACGGTCGAGTGGAAGGCGACGCCGTACGCGTTGCCGACGGCGACGCCGACCGCGACGCCGGCGATCTCCCGCCGCACGGGATCGAACGAACCGCCGCCCACGGCGCGGCGCAGCCCGTCGAAACCCGCCAGGAGGGTGGGGCTGGCCGCGATCGTGGCGGCGAAGTTCGGGACGAAACCGAGGTCGGCCTCGATGCCGTCGAGGATCGCCCGGGATTCTGCCGGGACGGATTCAGGGGTGAGAATCGTAAGGTTCATGGATGGACCTTCACCCCGGCCGGTGCGCGGTGGCGATTCCCTCGCGGGGAAGGGACGCGCGCGGGAGCCGGTCGTAGGGTCGGTCCATGGAGTCGTCCTTCGGCGCCCTGGTGCGCTACTGGCGCAGGGTGCGCGCGATGAGCCAGCTCGATCTCGCCTCGGCCGCGATGACGACCCCGCGGCACATGAGCTTCCTGGAGACGGGCCGCTCCAACCCGAGCCGGGAGATGGTGCTCAGGCTGGCGGGCGCGCTGGACGTCCCGCTGCGCGACCGCAACGGGATGCTCCTGGCGGCCGGGTTCGCGCCGCTGTTCGCGCACAGCGGGCTCGACGACCCGGCGCTGCGGCGGGTGGCGTCCGCCGTCGGCCGGATGCTCGACCGGCACGATCCGCTGCCCGCCGTCGTGCTGGACCGCGGCTGGAACGTGCTGCGCGCCAACCGGGGCGCGGCACGCCTGTTCGGCACGCTGCTCGCGCCCGCGCCCGTCCCGGCCGACGCCAACGTGCTGCGGCTGATCATCGAGCCGGGGCCGGTCCGCGACGCCGTCGCCAACTGGGAGGAGGTCGTGCCCGCCCTCCTCGAACGGGCCAGGCGCGAGGCCGTGGGCGGCGTGCTCGACCTGGCCACCGCCGAGCTGGTGATGGAGCTCAGGTCACGTCCTGACGTCGGGGCGCTCATCGCGGCGCCGCGCACCACACCCGCGCCGATCCCGATCGTCGACGTGCACTTCCGGGTCGGGGACGGAGTGGTGCGGTTCTTCTCGGTCGTCTCCACGATCGGGACCCCGGTCGACGTGACGGCGCAGGAGCTCCGGATCGAGGCGTTCTTTCCCTCGGACGACGAGAGCGCCGATCGCTGGAGCGGCTCAGCCGGGACCGGCCAGGCCGAGGAAGGCCCGTACGGCAGGCCCGTAGTCGCCCGCTGACTGGACGGCCACGCCGGCCTGGAGCCGTACCAGCAGCACGACGACGGCGAGCAGCGCGAAGGCGACCGCCCCGGGAAAGCCCGTGGCGGGCGCGAAAGCGCGAGCACGCACGTGCACCCCGATCGCGACGAGGAAGTACAGCAAGACGCCGACCGCGGCGGCCAGACCCACCCACGGAACGACGAAGCCGATCACCAGCCCGGCCGCTCCAGCGGCCAGGAGAACGCCGAACGGGCGGGTCAGCGACCGGGACAGGCCCAGCCTGTCGGCAGTGACGATCGCCGTCTTGTGGTGAATCAGGTTGAGCACCGCCGCGACCCCGAGCGCCAGCGCGAGCACCGATCCCACGACCACGTAAGCACCAGACACGGCCGCCCCCTACCCCGGCACGATCCGAGAAACGGCTACGCGTCTCCTCGTGCCAGAGCGGCCACGTAGTCGTGGGCGTCGCGGGCCGCGTTCCGCCACAACGTGAGGGTCGCCGCGTCGTTCTCCTGGGCCGGGAGTGCGATCCATTCGCGCATGGTCCGCTTCCCCATGGTCACCCGCTCGGCGGTCCCCGCATCGAGGTGCCGCCGGACCCCGTCCTCGGGCAGCTTCACGATGAGCTCGCCCCCGTGGCCGAGGAAGGCGAAGATCTTGTCGCCGGTGCGGAGGCCGGGATTGCGGAACATCGTTCCCAGGACGACGTCGGGTTCCGCGCCGAAGTCCGCGGCGATCTCCTCGAGGAGACCCAGCGCGTCATGCTCGTCGGTCATCTCATCGTCCTCCGTTCGGCAGGAGGCGTCGGAAGGCCTCGGCGGAGCCGTCGACGGCCAGGCCCTGCGCCTGGGCCGTCGACAGAGTCATCAGTCCGGTGAAGAGCGCGACGAGTACCTGCGGCGGTGCGGTGATCGTCGCGTCGACGTGCCGTCCGCTCGAAGGGGGGCGCACGTCGATCTGGCCGTGCTCGGCTGTGACGTCGCAGCCGTCGTGCAGGTCGCCGACGCGAACCGTGACCGCCGGCTCGCCGGGTGAGGCGTCGCGGCAGAGGTGGCGCAGCGGCAACGCGAACCAGTGCACCCTGAACTCGTCGTCGTCGGGCGGGTCGAGCATCAGCGGGGCGCCCCACCGGACCAGCTCGCGGACGACCCCGCCGAGGTCGCGCCCGCGGTCGGTGAGGCTGATCAGCGTCGCGGCCACCGGAGGCGGCTCGTCGCTCCGGGCGATCAGCGCGGCCGCCTCCATCTCGCGCAGACGCTCGGCCAGCAGGTTGCTGGCGATGCCGGGCAGGCCGCGCCGCAGGTCGGAGAAACGGCAGGGGCCTTGCGACAGGAGTTCGCGCACGATCAGCAGGGTCCAGCGGTCACCCACCACATCCAGGGCGCGCGCCATCGAGCAGTACTGATTGTACGAACGCATGCCTTCGAGTTTAGCGCTGATGGTTGAGAAATTAAATCTCGTAGTTTAGTTTTTCAACCATACCAGACCAGACCAGATGAGGAGATCGACATGCCTGTCGTCAGCATCGACGCGCCTTCGGTGATCCAGGCGTACTACCGAGTCCTCACCAGCGGGATCGAGGCCTACGGGGAAGGAGAGGAGCTCGCACCCCTGCTGGCCGACGACCTCCGGTTCGAAGGGCCGATCGCCGGACAGGTCACCGGCGCGGCCCGCTTCCTGCAGGGAGTCAAGGGGTTCATCGCCAATGTCGGAGCCATCGATCTGATCCAGGAGGTCAACGACGCCGACGAGACGGCCGTGCTCTACGACGCCCACCTGCCCAAGGGAGTCGTCAGGCTCGCCGAGTTCTTCACGCACGCCGAAGGCAGGATCCAGCGGCTGCGCCTCCACTACGACCCCGCCGATTACGTGGCCAAGGGCGGCCGCTGAGAGGGCCGCGCCGCAAGCGGAAGCGTGACCGTCACCGTGGTGCCCCCGTCCCGATCCCCTGTGATGAGGCAGATCCCACCGAGCTCCGCCGTACGCTCGCGCATCAAGGCCCGCCCGCTGCCCCGCAGGCTCCCCGGTGGCGGCGCGTCATCGTTGATGACCAGGTGCAACGCCGAGGGTTCGCGCCGCACCGAGACCCTGACCTCGGTGGCGTGATCACGAACGGTGCTGAGCGCCTCGGAGACGATCCGATAGACGGCCACCTCGACCACGGCGGGCAGGTCGGACAGGTCACCGGCGAACGTCATCTCCGTGGCGGGCCCGCCAGGCCCCGCCAGAGCCCGCAGCGCGTCCTCCAGGCCCAGGTCGTCGAGAGCAGGCGGACGCAGACTGTGCACCAGCTGCCGCAGGTCGTCGGTGACCGTGTCCATGGACGAACGCAACTCCCTCAGCAGCCCGTCGGCGGCGTCAGGAGAGTCCTTCAGGGTGCCGCGGGCCTCGCTGACGATCGTGGCCATGCCCGTGAGCGCCCGGCCCAGGCCGTCGTGCAGGTCGCGGCGCAGGCGCCGCCGCTCCTCCTCGCGGGCCACGACGAGCCGCTCACGCGAACGCTGCAGGTCGGCCGCCATGCGTACGGCATGCGCCACGTCGGCCACGTACGGCACCAGCGCCGCGAGCACCCGCTCGTCGTGCGCGACGGGGAACCTGCGCGGCGTGGGCGAGCCCACCAGGAGCCGCCCCACCCACTCGCCATGCCAGACCAGCGGCACCTCACGCGGGGAGCCACCCCCCTGCCCGCCTGCCGTACCCCGCTCGTGCGGCGCGCCCTTGGAGTCGCCCGCCTGGTCGCCTGGCGCACCCGTCGAGACGCCGGGTTGATCGCCTGGCGCACCCGTCGAGACCAGGCGCACGCCGGTCACCTCGACCGCGACCCACTGCACCGCAAGCCCCCTGCGCAGCACCTTCGCCACCGACGCCAGCGCCTGCTCGGGATCGCCCTGCCGCACCTCCTGGATCAGGAGCGCGACCAGCGCGCCCGGATCCCCCACCGGCCCGTAGAAGAGCCGGTCGACGGCCCGTTGCAGGGTACGGCGCAGCGGCTGGAAGAACGCGCCGGTGAGGAGGGCCGACACCAGCCCCGCGATGTGGTCGTATCCCGACATCAGCAGGCTCGAAACACCCGCCACCCCCAGGTACACCGCGGCGATCACCACCAGCAGCCCAGCCGCGACGAACGCCCTGCTCAGCACGGTGTCGATCCCGTACAGGCGGTAGCGCATCACCGAGAACACCAGCGCGACCGGGATGAACGCCGCCCAGACGATCTGCACCCAGTCCAGCGCGGGCACGACCAGGCCGACGATCATGAAGACGATGTAGCCGCCCAGGGCGAACAGCGGCCAGCCGATCTGCCGCCTGCTCACCGGATCGGCCCGCCGGAAACGCACCAGCAGCGACAGGGCGGCCAGCGGCAGCGCCACCAGGATCCCGGCCCACGCCACGGTCCAGATCGCCGCGTCGTACGGCCCCAGCGTCGCGATCTCCAGCGGGTTGGGGATGCGGGCGGGCAGCGGGTATCCCTTGGCCGGTGGGCCCGGCCTGAACACCTGGCGGACCAGCTCGACGCCGATCGAGGCCACGCCCAGCCACGCCACCCAGCGCCAGCGCCGCGACGGCAGCCGGCCGTCCGGGGAGTAGAGCGGGAGCAGCACCTCCAGCAGGAGACTGGAAGCCGCCCACCCGAAGTGCGCCGGGAACCGCACCCACCCCGCCAGGACGGGGTCCCCGGCGGCCGCGGTGGTCAGCATCAGAGCACGAAAGAACTCGTAGACGGCGCCACCCAGCCCACCCAGGCACATCATCCACGCCAGCCTCAGCCGCGGCCGGGACGCCAGCAGGAAAGCCCCGAGCACGGGGAAGGCGAATCCCGCGACGCTCAGCGGCGTGAACATGCCGGGCAGCCGCCACTCGTCGGGCAGGACGGCATTCATGACCAGGGCCGCGGCGGCCAGAACCGGGGAGACCACGGCCAGGACGACGGCTACGGCGAACGTCCGGGTTGATGCCCGCGCCATCCCGCTCCTGCCCCGCTTGTGGCTCCGATCCTGGCCCGACCCTAGCCTGCTCGCGGATGTCGTTGAAATTGATAACAGTTGAGGAACGGCTCGTGACCAGACGTGCAGCGGCGAGCAGCATGAAGGCATGGCACGGACTCCTGTCGGTCGTCCGACGGTCCAGCACGGCGCGTATGTCGCCCGCGCCGTTCGCGAGTTACGGCACTGGTCAGCGCTCGCCGTCCGGGAGACGGCCCGCGGCGTCGCCGCAAGCGTTGCGGGGACCCCGATCCTCAGGTCCATCGGCCGGGACGGGATGCTTCTCCACCTCACCGCCCCCGTGATCCAGAGGCTAGAGCCCCAGCTGTGGGAGTCGGGTCAGGTGCATGCGTGCGGTGACGAGGCCTGGGTGTCGTTGAACATCGACAACGAGCCGGACCTGGAGTTGCTGCTCGCGCTGACCAGCGTGGCCATCAAGGCTCACGCACCGGGGTGAGTCGCCTAACCGTTCTGCAGGTATCGATGCCTGGCGACAACCGGGGGTGGAGTGTCTCTAGAATTCCGGGCCTTCTTAACCGCTCTGGTCGCGCTCTTCTTTCTCGGCACGACCGTTTACTCGGTCGCTGAGATGCGACGGAGTGCGACCATCTTGGACGGCGGGATACGCACCACAGCGTCGATCGCCACGGTGGAGGATCGCGCGCGGGGCAAGGATCCCATCTCGGTCTTCTTCAAGACCGAGACAGGTGAAACGATCTTCGCCGCGTTGTCCGACTCGACCGACGCGCAGGGCCTACGGCCCGGAGACACGATGGAGGTCATCTACGACCCCAGGAACCCCGAGCATGTCATCGCCGCCCGGATCGCCGACCTGACTCACCACTACGTCATGATCGCCTTCACCGCCTTGCTGGCGCTCGGCGCGGCGTGGTCAGGCATCCGAGACTGGCGCAACCGGTAGCCACCAGTGGTTGATGACCGGTGCGAACCGTGGACCGCGCCGGCTATCGACTGGCCGGTTTCGCGGCGAGACTGGACAATCCCCTGTCGTGATGGGCATCCCCGGCTACGAGCCGACCTTTCTCGTCGGCCTCAAGGCCATCCGCAAGCAACACGGACCGGCCCTGGCCGCGCTGGCGGGCCGAACCCTGACTCGCTCTGCCGTGGTGCGTTTTGTCGAGGACGGCGACTGGTATGCCGAATGCCCTGTCGTCCTGGGCTTCGACGGCATCCAAGCGGAGATCACCCACTCGAAGTTCGACGAGCTCTCGATCACCTGGAACACCATCGACACCACGGCCGCGATCTCCGGCTGGGAGGACGACGAGCTGACTCCGGCATGGTCCGGCGACGAACGGCTTGAGCCCTTTGGCGGCCAGACGTTGCGCGAGGTCACCCTGCTTGAGTGGCGGCCTTCACGTCGCGATCTCGCAGCGGGAACCCTGGCCGTGGAGTTCGTGTTCGAGACAGGCCGTTTCCACATCGCCAACGCTCTCGACGAGAACAGCATAGAGGTCGGCGAGCCCCACCCCGAGTGGGTGCGTCACCGCCTGGGCCACTGCTAGGGCGCCTCGCTCAACGGCCACACCTCGACCACGCCCTGCGCCACCGCGCACGGCGTCTTCGACACGAGCTCGATGGCCTCCTCCAGGCTCGCCGCCTCGATGATCCCGAACCCGGCCACCGGCAGAGCCGAGGACATGTAGGAGCCCTTCTCCACGGTCACACCGGCACCGTCGTGGTTGCGCACCCGCACAGGACTGCCGGCGATGCCCGTGATGGCCCCGCCCTCCACCAGCCGGGCGTCATGCGCGTGCGCCTCGTCCCGCACCGCCGCATCCGTGCTGTCGTAGCCGTCCTGGTCTCCGTATCCGATGGTCACGAATCTCGCCACAGCAGAGTCCTTCCCCTCGTCCGTGTGAACTGCTCACGGGTACCGACTCCGCCCGACGAGGGAATTCATCGGTTCACCCGTCCCGCAGTGCCGCCAGCGCCTTCTCGATCCGCCGTGCGCGCGTCTCGGGCTTCTTCGCCCCCTCGATGGCCAGCACGTGCTCGCGCTTGCGGCTGTGGGCCAGCCGCTCGTAGGCCGCGCGTGCGTTCGGGTCGGCGTCCAGAGCCTGGGCGAAATCCTCGGGCTCGACCACCACGGGAGGCTCGGAGTCGAGCTCCACCTCCACTTCGACCTCATCCCCCGTCACGACGCCGGCGGCCTGCCGGTTGGCGTTGCTCAGGCCGAGCAGGTACCGGCCACGCATGATGGCCACCCGGCTCTTCCACGAGTGCCCGTTGACCGTGATGATCACCCTCGGCCGCTTGCCTCCCCCGAGCGCGTCGACGACCTCTTCGGGCACCTCCAGCCCCCTCATGGGCTCCACGGGCTCCACGGCGGCTCGAAACTTCATGACCTGCTCCAGCTGTCTCGTCGGGTTGCCACGGAGGCTATCGCCCTCCCGCCGACCCAGGTTGGAGGCCAGGTACGGCAAGCGACACGCGCCGCGACGACGACGGCTATGCAAGGCAATGACCGCCCTTGCGCAGATTAATCCTCGGTCAGGGTTGCGTGGCGTTCGCGCGGCTTACGCTGCCACCCGGCACAAAGTTGATCACATGTTGACATCGTGGATGGCCCCGTTGATCGCCCTGGTGCTCGCGGCCGGCGGCGTCGCCGTACCCGCGGCGGCTTCGCCCCCGACGCGCACGGCGCCGCAGAGAGCGGAAGCGAGCCAGTCGAGCCCCGTGCGAAGTACGGCGGCGGCAGCGGTCAAGCGGGCGCCGAAGCGGCGCGCCGACCAGCCCCGGCAGGTGACGTTCGTGGCCCGCCAGTGCCCTGAGTACACGGACATCATGGCCAATCTGGCCCGCAACAACATCCAGGAGTCGCTGCGCGACCTGGGCAAGGATTCTGTCTACACCGCAGGCCAGCCGATCGACCCGGCCATCGAGGAGCCCAACCACCCCAACTGCGACCCCCTGATCGGGTGGCGCTTCACCTGGGGCAGCGGGATCGCGGGCAACCGGGTGGACCTGCTGAGCGTGGTGAGCGGCGCGGCCGGCACGACCCCCGGCACCCTGCCTTCCACGCCGTGGCTCGACGGCCTGGGCCAGCCGACCGGCAACGACCTTGAAGGCGCGGTGACCGTCACCCTGACCCAGGCCCAGCTGAATCTGCTCAACCAGGGACGGCTGTGGGTGCAGGGCGGATACACGAACGACCCGCTTCTCGCCTCGGTGTTCGGCCGCGGCGTCTATGGTTTCGGCGCGCTGCGCTGCGCCGTGGACGATCTCAACGGTGACAACGTCGAGAGCATTTCCTTCCCGGCCGGCCGTACGCACGTGTTCTGCTACTACTACGCCGTCACCCCGCCGCCCGACGCCGGGACGATCATCGTCCGCAAGGAGGTCGTCGGGGGCGGCCAGGACAAGCACACCTTCTCCTACAACGGGAACGTCTCCTACAACCCCGGGGGCGCCTTCGACCTCAGCGCCGCTCCGGGATCTCCTGGGTCGATCACCTTCTACCGCGGCGAAACGCGGCCGGTCGACGAACCCTGGGACTTCACCGAGAACGTCCCGGATGGCTGGGAGCTGGACTCGGTGACCTGCACGTCCGCCACAGGCCAGAGCGAGACCACGGTCAGCGGCGCGAGAGTCGAGGTGACGCTGGCGGGCGAGGACACCGTCACCTGCACCTACGTCAACACGCGGGTCTTCGCCAACGGCATCTCGCTGTTCAAGCGGACCATCGGCGGAGTCGGCGGTCCGTTCAGCTATGAGGTGACCCGGCCGAGGGGCGTCACCGAGCCGGTTGGCACGGCCACCACCACGCAGGAAGGTGTCAGCGAACTCGCCGGCGTGGTGACCAATGCCGTCGCCGGCGACTACGTCCTCACCGAGACGCTGCCCGCTCCGACCGAGGCCGGCTCCTGGTCACCCTTGGGCATGGAGTGCGTTGACGTCGACGACGTGGCCTCGCGCGGCAGGATGTCCCGCGCCACGGGCATGCGCGTCGAGTATCGGGTGACGCTGACGGACAGCCCGGTGAACTGCGTGTTCACCAACGAGTTCACGCCCAACGAGCGACTGCGCGTGGAGAAGCTCACCATCGGCGGGTACGGCAGAGCCGACTTCCTGATCCGCTCCGCAGACCCCCGCATCGCCGCCCGGGCGAGGGAGCGCGGCCCCCAGCGCGAGAGCGTCACCACCGCCCCGGGGCGCAACCCGGACTCCTTCACCCTGAACAACCTCACGCCCGGCCGCTACTTCGTCACCGAGCTGGACCGGCAGACCGCGTCCGGCTACTGGGAACTGACGTCGATCGTGTGCGACGGCGAGTCCTTCCCGATCGTCGACGCCACCGCCAGCGTCGACATCAGCCCGGGTAGCCCGGACCACACCTGCCGCTTCACTGACCGTTTCGTCCCCTGGGGCGGCAGCCTCGCCCTAGAGAAGCTGATCAAGGACCCGCGAGGCTTGCGCACCGGCCTGGTGCGCATCGAGGCGGTATGCCAGGACGGCCACCGGGCCACCTGGAGCGTCGCCAGGGGCCGGACCGGCCTGATCCGCCTCCCGCGCCCGCTGTCCCTCCCCCAGCCGACCAACTGCCGCGTCACCGAAACGGCAACGGGCGCGGGACGACCGATCAGGGTGGCGATCAGCCACCGCGTGAACGGCGGCCCGTCATCCCCGGGCCGCAGCGTGATCGTCAGCGCGGGGGGCCTGGGGACGACCACGGTCCGCTTCGTCGACCGCTACCGCACCAGGGCACGGATGAAGTGACCTGACCGTCTAAGGTCGTCAGACACGCAGAACGGCCGCTGTCCGACGCTCGGGCAGCGGCCTTGTGCTGGACAGACCGCTGGTCACCGCTCGGTGATCCAGCGGGCGGCCAGCAGGCCGGAGGCGGCGGTGAGGACCGCGGCCGCGATCACCGTGGCGTTCAGCCCCAGGGCGTCGGCGAGGACTCCGGCGACCAGGGCGCCCGCGGCGTACCCGATGTCCCGCCAGAACCTGTAGGTGCCCAGCGCGTGGATGCGCCACGCGGGATGGGCGTGGTCGGAGACCGAGGCGATCAGCGTCGGGTAGACCATGACGGTACCGATGCCGAGCGCGACAGCTGAGAGGATGCCGGCCAGGAGCGGCCGGTCCAGCAGGGCCAGGGCCAGGACGAACCCGCCCGACTGGACGAGCATGCCACCGACGATCAAGGGCTTGCGGCCGATGCGGTCGGCCAGGTGACCGGCGGGGATCTGGCCGACACCCCACAGCAGCGGGTTGACCTCCCTCACGTGAGTGCCCCGTCGTGCGTGGTGAGCACCGCGGAGCGGTCTCCGCTTCACCGTGACCGCGACGACGACCGTCGACTCGCTCGCCATAAGGGTCAATAGGTGCTCAAGAGGTGATTTCGGGCTATTACTAACCACCCGCAGTCGCGGAGTAGCCGATCGAAACCCGCCGCGCGGGTGATGATCTCCTGATCAAGCGGTGCCTAACCTGACGCCATGCGCTTTCGCTCACCCCTGCTGATCGGCCGAGATCGGGAGAATGCGCTTCTCACCGCGCACCTGCACGACGTACGGCAGAGGCGCGGCGGCGCCGTCTTTCTGATCGGGGATGCCGGGATCGGAAAGTCCAGGCTGGTCGCCGACTGTACCCTTCAAGCGCTGGACGACGGCATGGTCGTGCTACGTGGCCGCGGTAGCGGCTCCAGCCGCGATGTGTCGTTCAAGCCGCTCAGGGAGGCTCTGTTCTCCTTCGCCAGAACCCATGGCCCCCCGAACGATCCCACGCTCGACGCCTACCTGCCCGCGCTGACCACCCTCCTGCCGGAGTGGCGGAGCACGCAGGGCCCCGAGCATCTCGAATCGCTCATCGTGCTGTCGGAGGCCGTGCTCCGGCTGCTGATCGCGATCGGCCGCGACCGGGGTGTCGTCCTGGTCCTGGAGGATCTGCACGACGCCGATGCACAGACGCTCGCGGTGGTGGAGTATCTCGCCGACAACCTCGACGGCCTGCCGATCATGCTCCTGGCCAACCTGCGTGGGCACAGCAGCCAGGCGCAGCGGGTGGCCGACGACTGCGCCCGGCGACGGGCTGCCACCCTGATCGGGCTCGAACCGCTGACCGGCGCCGACCTGGGCGCCCTGGCCGCCGCCTGCCTCGGCTGCGATCCCGACGAGTTGCCGCCCCGGCTGCTGCGCCATCTGGAGCACACCGCCGACGGCAACCCGTTCGTGGTCGAGGAACTGCTCAGCGCGATGGCCGGGAACGGCGCCCTGGAACTGGAGGCTGGGCGATGGCAGCTGACCAGCGACCCCGCCACCCAGGTGCCGGTCACGCTGATCGAGAGCATCGCCGTACGCGCCGAGCAGATCGGCCCGGCCGGCCAGAAGATCCTGCACGCTGCCGCGATCTTCGGGCGGCGTTTCCCTGTCGCGCCGCTGCAGGCGATCGTCGGGCTGTCGGATCGCGACATGCTGGCGTTCCTGCGCGCGGGGGTGGCCGCGCAGCTCATCAAGGCCGACGAAGCCGAGACCGGCTGGTACACCTTCCGTCATACGCTCACCGCCGAGGCTCTGCTCGGCAACCTGATTCCGACCGAACGCACGATGATCGCCCGCCGGGCGGTGGCCGCGGTCACCGCCCTCCAGCCCGGCCTTCCCGGCGAGTGGTGTCGGGTGGTGGCCGGCCTGCACGTGGTGGCCGGCGAGCAGTCGGAGGCGGGACGGCTGCTGGCCGACGCCGGGATACGGCTGCTGGAGATCGGCGCCGCCGGGGCGGCGATCAGCCTGCTGGAGAACGCCTACGAGCGGCTGCGGGACGACCTCCCCGAGGTGCGGGCGGAGGTGCTGGTCTCGCTGCTGCACGCGCTGTCCGAAGGCGGGCAGGCGGCGCGGGCCGTGGCGCTGGCCGATGAGGTCTCCGAACTGGACTGCTCGGGTGTCCCGTCGGCCTGCCGGATCGCACTCCGCGTCAAGGCGGCCTGGGTCGCCGCAGAACTCGGCCGCTTCGACGAGGGGATGACCCACGTCGCCGCGGGACGGGAGCTGCTGGAAGCCCACTGGGACGAGGCTCCCGCCGCTGCCCTGGACGTGGTCGAAGCCCGTCTCCTGACGCGTCTCTGCGACCGGCAGCCGGAGCGGCTCGCCCGCCGCGCGGCGCAGACCGCCGC
The DNA here is from genome assembly GCF_044456985.1 of Nonomuraea sp. NPDC050663. Lineage (NCBI taxonomy): Bacteria > Bacillati > Actinomycetota > Actinomycetes > Streptosporangiales > Streptosporangiaceae > Nonomuraea > Nonomuraea sp. NPDC050663. The sequence goes on along the minus strand of NZ_JBITGL010000021.1, from coordinate 65,614 downwards.
GCGGCTGCCCCTGCCCGAAGTGGCCTGCCAGGCGTGGGAGCTGCTGGCCCACCTGGTGCGGCAGCAGGGCCTGGCCGAGGCTGACCGGCACCTCGCCAAGGTGCTCGCCACCGCCGAGGAGCACGGTCTGGGCCTGTGGCGGATCCGCGCGCTGTTCCGGCTGGCGGTCAACGCGAGCCTGCGCGACGGCGACACCTCCCATGTGGAGCATGCGATACGGCAGGCGGTCGGGGCCGGCGCTGTGACCACGGTGTACACCGCCCAGGCAACGCTGGCGATGTTGCACGCCATGCGTGGCGACTTCGCGGAGGCGGAGGCGCTGGCGGTGTCATGGGCCGAGACCAACATCCGGCTCAGTCATGCTGACTACACCCAGTACATGCTGCTCGCACAGGCGACCTCCGCCGCACACCAGGGCAGGCGCAGGGAGATGGACGAGGCTCTGACCGCGTTCCGCAGGTGGGGCGGTGAGGACAGCGACTACGTGGCGCTGTCGCACGGCCTGTGCCAGGCAGTCTGCGCGTTACTCGAAGAGGATCGGATGGCCGCCGCCGAGTCCCTGGGCCGCGCCAGGGAGTGGGAGGACGGGCGCCCGGGGTTCTATTCGTTGACCGGCCGGTTCGGTCTGGCTCTGCTGCTGGACGCTCTGGCCGATCGGACGGATGCGGCCGAGTGCGCGGAGATCGGGGCGAGTCCAGCGGGGATGCTGAGGTGGAACCGGCACTTCGCGCTGCTGGCGGAGGCGGTGGCGCTGGGCAGGTCAGGGCGGGGAGAAGAGGCGCGCGCCCTGGTCGAAGAGGCCAGGGAGACGGCGAGGCCGTACCGGATGGCAACGAACCTGGGGTTGCGGCTGGTAGCGGAAGCGGCGGTCGCCGATGGGTGGGGTGATGCGCCCACCTGGTTGCGCACGGCCGAGGAGTACTTCTACGAGGCGGGCGTCCCGGCGGTGGCCGGAGCGTGCCGGACGTTGCTGCGCCAGGCCGGGGTGGGGGCGGCGCACCGGCGCAGCGGGCACGAGCGCATTCCCGAGCAACTGCGGCGGCTGGGGGTGACCGTGCGGGAGCACGAGGTCTTCGCGCTGCTGGCCGAGCGGCGGGGGAACGTGGAGATCGCCAAGCTGCTGTTCATCTCGCCGCGAACCGTGGAGAAGCATGTGGCAAGCCTGTTGCTGAAGACCGGGCGCACCGATCGTGCCGGGCTGTGCAACCTGGCCGCCGAGCTGCCCCGCTGACGCTTTCTGGGGCACGATCCCCCATCAATGACGAAAACACTACAATTTATGGGGGGTTGGAGCGCCGATGTCGCCCCTCAGCAGGCGGCCGCACAGTGGAAAACATGATCGAGATCCGCCTGCTCGGTGCCGTCGAGGCCTACCACGACGGACACCGCCTCGGGCTGGGGCCGCGCAAACAGCGACTGACCCTGGCCATCCTGGCGCTGGAGGCCAACCGGCCGGTTCCAGTGGCCCGCCTCGTCGACCTCACCTGGCCGGAGTCGCCACCGCGCACGGCCGAGCACGCCATCCGGGTCGCCGTCTCCCAGCTCCGGACAGCCTTCAGGCAGATCGCCGAAGTCGACCTGGTCTCCCAAGGATCGGGCTACCTGCTGCGCACCGATCCACGCGCGATCGACGTGTACCGCTTCCGCGAGCTGGTCCAACAGGCCCGCCTCGCCGCCGACGACCACACCCGGGTGACCCTGCTGGAGACCGCGCTGGGCTTGTGGCGCGGACCGGCGCTGGCCGGGGCGGCCCTTCCGCAAGTGCAGGAACGCCTGGGCGGCGGCCTGGAGGAGGCTCGGCTGACCGCGCTGGAGGACAGACTCGACGCGGAGTTGCGTCTGGGCCGTCACCGCGACCTGCTGGAGGTGCTCACTGAGCTGACCCGCGCGCACCCCTTCCGGGAGCGGCTGACCTGCCAGCTGATGACCGCGTTCTACCGATGCGGCCAGCCCAACGTCGCCCTCGAAACGGCCCGGACGGCCCGGCGGGGTCTGGCCGAGGAGATGGGCCTCGACCCCGGCCCTGATTTCCAGCGGCTGGAACTGGCAATCCTGCGCAACGACCCGAACCTCCTGCCAGATCAGGCATCCCCTCCACGGGAGTGGCCGGAGACGCGCGTCCCCGCCCAGCTCCCCCCGAGCGTCTCCGCGTTCACCGGCCGCGCCGGCCAGCTCCGCTGGCTCGACGACACGACCCGCGAGCTCTCGACGCCGCTCACCGTGGCACTCCTGGGTGCGGCGGGGACCGGCAAGACCGCGCTCGCGGTGCATTGGGCGCACCTCGCCCGCGACCGCTTCCCCGACGGGCAGCTCCACCTCGATCTGAACGAGTACGGCTCCCGCCGCGCTCTCTCCCGCCTGCTGCGAGCCCTGGACGCCAGCGAGGACGACCGAGACCTTGACCCGGAGGAAGCCGCCGCGCTCTACCGCACCCAGATGGCTGATCGGCGCATGCTGATCCTGCTCGACAACGTGGTCACCTCCGAGCAGGTCAGGCCACTCCTGCCGGGTATCGGCGGCAGCCTCACCCTGGTCACGAGCCGGGAGAGCCTGAGCGGGCTGATCGCGCTGAACGGCGCCCGCCCTCTGCGGCTGCCGCCGCTGTCCGCCGGCGAGGCGCGTGAGCTGCTGACCCGCCTCATCCGGCCCGACCTGTTACACACGCAGGTCGAGGACCTGGACCGGCTGGCCCTGCTCTGCGGCTACCTGCCCTCCGCGTTGCGCCTGGCGGCGGCCGAGGTGTCCGCCAGCCGGACGATCTCCGACCTGGTGACCGAACTCGAAGAGGAGCAGGACGAGTTCGTCCTGCACGCTGAGCCGCCGCCCAAGCCGCATGGACGGCTCAAGCTCGGCCTGGCCGGGCTGCACTGTAACCGGACTATGAGGCAACTCTGAACGACAGTGCCGACCATGCCGGTATGACCGCCCAGATCTTCCGGATCGCCCACGTCTCGCGTGGCGCGGCCATGGACTCCTCCCAGCTCGCCCTGCCATGCGAGATCACCCGCGAGTGGGCCTGGGGCTCGTCCAAGGGGTCCGGGGTCCGGGTCTGCTTGATCGACAGCGGCGTGGACGCCACGCACCCCGGTCTGGGCGGGCCGGTCACCCCGCTGACCGTGGCCGGCGAACCGGGCGACGACGGCGTCGAACGCCTGCGCGTCGTCCCCGACACCGAGGTGGACCAGGTAGGTCACGGCACCGCCTGCGCGGGCGTGATCCGCGCGGTCGCCCCCGACTGCGACCTGACCAGCGTCCGGGTGCTCGGCAGCGGTCTGCGCGGCAGCGGCGAGGTGTTGCTGACCGCGCTGAGCTGGGCTATCGACCAGGGCTTCGATCTGGTCAACCTGAGCCTGTCCACCCGCCGCACCGAGTATAAGGAAGCTCTGCACGACCTGGTGGACCACGCCTGCTTCGCCGGGGTCACCATCGTCGCCTCCGCGCACAACAGGCCGGTGCGCAGCTATCCGTGGAACTTCGCCGGCGTCGTCTCGGTGGGATCGCACAACAAGCTGGACGGCGAATACCTGGAGGCCAACCCGGAGCCACCGGTCGAGTTCTTCGCCCGTGGAGTCGCCGTCGAGGTCCCCCAGCCGGGTGGTGGACGGTCACGCCTGTCCGGCAACAGCTTCGCGACTCCGCACATCACCGGAATGTGCGCCCGCATCCTGGGGCACCACCCCGGCCTGTCCACCGGCCAGCTCAAGTACGTCCTGGCCGCGATCGCCGACAACAGGATCTGAGGAGACCGACATGGGCCGAGAAATGCCCGACTCTCTGACTGCCTCGCTCGGTCGGGTGCTGCTGCCCGGCGCGCACACCGAGGTGATGCGGTCCACTGTACGGCTGGGCAGGCTGACCTTCTCAGCCGCTGCGGCCTCGATCTTCCTCTACGACGAGCGACGCGACCAGCTGATCTTCGAGGCCTCGTCGGGAGAGGGCGAGGATCGCCTGCTGGGCCTGACCATTCCGCCGGGACACGGTGTCGCGGGCTGGGTCTTCCAGACCGGCGAGACCGTGGTCTGCGACGTGAGCGACGACCCCCGTTTCGACCGCGAGTTCGCCGCGCGCACCGGCTATGTGCCCGAGACGCTCATGGCCGCCCCGCTGGAGCTCGACGAGCACATCATCGGCGTGCTGCAGGTGCTCGACCCGGCGCTCGACCGTTTCGGCGAACTGGCCGCGATCGATCTGCTCACCGAGCTCGCCAACCAGCTCGCGATCACGCTCGCGCTGGTGACGGCCATCCGGGGGCGTGAGGTCACCCCGCTGCACCGCCTGGAATCCGCGCTCAGCCGTACCGAAGCACCTGTCTCCGCCGTCGACGAGCTGCTCGACGCGCTTGGCAAGTTCGTGCTGACCAGTTCAGGCCGTGTGTAGAAAGGACCACCCATCATGCCCTTCGATGCCCTGACCGCCTTGCTCGAAGCCGGTCACCCGCTGGAGTTCCTCACCGACGGCCAGCGCGCCGTCTTCGCCGCGTTGAGCGAGCCCGAGGTCGAGATGCTCAACTCGATCAAGGCCAAGCTGGAGGAGGCCGACGACACCGACGTGGAAGGCCATGAAGTCAAGGTGGTCTGATGTGCCCCGGCTGCCGGACGGAGACCACGCCGCAGGACCGCTTCTGCCGCCACTGCGGCGCCAGCTTGGCCGTCGTCCCCGCGCTGAGCAGCCGCAAGAGCGTCGTGGTGCTCTTCATCGACCTGGTCGGCTCGACCACCCTGGCGGAGGGGATGGACCCCGAGCCTCTGCGCGTCCTGATGGACCGCTATTACAGGGTGTGCACCGAAGCCATCGGCGAGCACGGCGGCGTGATCGAGAAGTTCATCGGCGACGCCGTCATGGCGGTCTTCGGGATGCCGGTGGCACACGAGGATGACGCCGCCCGGGCGGTACGAGCCGCCCTGGAGGTGACGGCGGGCGTCCGCGGGCTGGGCGGCGGGCTGGACGTGCATTCGGGGATCTTCTCCGGCGAGGTGATCGCCACCTCGCTGCCCACCGGCGATCTGCGGGTGGTCGGGGATGCGGTCAACACCGCCGCCCGGCTGCAGTCGGCCGCCGGGGCCGGGGAGATCCTCATCGGCAAGAGCGTGGCGCAAGCCGTACGCGATCTCATGGAGTTGCGTCCGGTGCCGTCGCTGACGCTGAAGGGAAAGGCCAAGCCGGTGCCCGCGTGGCTGGTCATCGCGCGGAAAGCGGCGCCTGAGCGGGCTCGGGCGCCGTTCGTCGGCCGGGCCGGGGAACTGAAGGAGCTCGAGCATGCGTTCCGGCGGGTGGTGCGAAAGCTGGAGTGCAGGGTGGTCACCGTGCTGGGCGTCCCGGGGCTGGGCAAGACGCGGCTGGTGCGCGAGTTCCTGGCCGCGTTGCCGCCGCGGGCGGCGCGGGTGCTGACCGGGCATTGCCAGTCGTACGGCAAGGGCATCACCTACCAGCCGATCGTCGAACTCTTCGACGACCTGCCGGGCGGCGCGGAACTGGCCGCGTACCTGGCCGCCGACCGAGGGGTGGAGGAGATCGCCTGGGTGGTGCGCCGCCAACTCGAGGAGCTGGCCGCGCGCATGCCGCTGATCGTGGTCTGCGAGGATCTGCACTGGGCCGAACCCACCCTGCTGGACCTGCTGGAAGAACTGGCCGCCGGACTGTCCGGGCTACCGGTGCTGCTGATCTGCGTAGCCAGGCCTGAGCTGCTCGAAACACGTCCGAGCTGGGTCTCGGCGGCGACAGTGGACCTCGGCCCGCTCGCCCCCGACGAACTCGACCTGCTCCTGGCACACCTGGAGCCGGATGTCGTGGCGCACTCGACGGCCGGGACGCTGGACCGGGTGACGGAGGCCAGCGGCGGCAACCCGCTGTTCGCCGAGCTGATGATGGACATGCTGGCCGAAGGTGACGAGAACGCCATCCCGCCCACGGTCCAGGCGCTGCTGACCGCCCGGATCGACCGGCTGCAACCCCGCGAACGCAAGGTACTGGCCCTCGCCTCCGCGTTCGGCCGCCACTTCAGCGGCGACGGGGTGGCCGCACTGCACGACGTGCCGGAGGAGGTGCCGGGCGCTCTCGCCCAGGTGCAGCGCCGCCGCCTGGTGGAGCGGGACGGGGGCGGCTTCCGCTTCGCGCAGGCGCTCACCCGTGATGTCGTGTACTCGATGACCCCCAAGGCCGAGCGGCGCGGCTGGCATCTGCGGATCGCCGACCGGGTGAAGGGCCTGCCCGAGACGGCCTACCATCTCGAAGCCGCCTGCCTGCTGGCCAGAGAGGTCAGCCCGGCCGACCCGGCCAACGTGCCGCTCGCCCGGCGCGCTGCCGCCCACCTGGCCGAGGCCGGCACCCAGGCGCTCACCCGCAAGGACCTGTCGGCCGCGGTCAACCTGCTGGAACGGGCGCTGGTCCTGATGCCGGTCGAGGAGCCCGGACATCGGGTGCTGGTCATCCGGTTGTGCGACGCGTACGTCCTGCTGGGCCGCCGGGAGGAGGCCGCGGCCCTGTTGGAGCGCAGCACGCCCGCGTTCGCCGACACGCGCGGGCGGCACGTCCTCGCCATTCAGCGGCATCTGCTCGCGCTGCGGTACGGCTCCGTCATGCCGTACCGCGGGGCGGAACCCGAGGCGGGTGACCACTTCGGGTGGTGCCGGATGCAACAGGTGCGAGCGCTGACGTGGCTCGCCTCCGGGCAGATCGGCAGGGCGGAGCAGGCCATGCGGGCGGCGGTGGACCATGCCCGTGCGCTGGGCGATCTCTATGAGGAGAAGCGACTGCTGATCGCGCGGTGCGAGCTGGCGCAGTGGTCACCTGCGCCGCTGGAGGAGGGCCTGTCGCTTTGCGCGGGGCTGGCGGAGCGGTTCGCCGGCGATCGGGCGCTGCTGGTGATGGTGCACTTCACCGAGGCCAGGCTGCGGGCGCTGCGTGGTGAGATCGAGGTGGCCCACGGCCTGCTGGATCGCGCCGACGGCCACACCCGCGACCTCAACCTGGGCCTGGCGGGGGCCGCGGTCGTCCAGGTTCGCGCACTCGTCTGCTCGCTCGCCGGCGATCACATCCGGTCCGCCGACCTGTACGGCGAGGCCGCTCGGGCCCTGCACACGATGGGCCTGCTCGTGCCTGCCCAGACGTTGCGTGTGTACGCGGCCCGCGAGCGTTTCCAGGCCGGAGAAGGTTTCGACGACGTGCCTTTCGACGGGCTGGAGCTCCGCGCCGAGCTGGTCGTCTGCTGCCTGCGCGCCCGCATCGGCAGTATGGAGCATGCCGAGACCGCTCTCGCCCTGCTGGACGGCACGGACGATCCATGCCTCCGCGGCGACGTCCTGGCCGAGATCGCCCGCGCCTGGCACGATCATGGCCGGACAGCCGAGGCCGCGGTCCTGGCCTGTCGCGCGAGGGATCACTACCTCGGACGTGGCGCCACGCTTCCAGCCGCTCGGGTGGCTGCCTGGATGGAGAGCCCGGACCGGTGACCCAGCCACTGGAGTGGCAGCTCGGCGATCGATCGCGGATGATCGACCTGCGGCCCTCCGCAGGGGGCGAACGAGCCGGCACGCCTGCCGTCCCATGTCCGGTCTTCCTCGCCCGCGAACGCGACCCCGAAGTGGACGCGCTCCAGGCTGGGCTGTGGCGGTTGGGCATCCCTTCGCTGCGAGCCGGGCTGGACACGCCGCTCCTGGTGGACGCGGACGGCTTGCTCTTCGACGGGGTACGGCCGACCGTGCTGTGGGTCAGGCACCTGTCGCCGCGTGCCGCGCCCGAGCATCCCATGAGCGCGGTGCGCCGCTACCGCAACGACGCCTGGCGCGCCCTGCTGAGCCAGCTGGACACCGTCGCCGCGGCGCCCGTGCTCGGCACCGGACCGGGTCTGCTCCGCCAGCTCGCCGTCGCACGAGACCTCGGCATCCAGGTTCCGAAGACGGTGGTCACCACGCGGCCCGGCACCGATGTCGTCCTGCTGCGCACGTCGCGGGTAGTGGCCAAGGCCCTGGACAGTCACGCCGTCGAAGCCGCTCCCGGGCTGCTGGCCGGCGCCTTCGCCCAGGTCGTGCCACACGACGAGGTGCTGGGCTGGACCTGCCAGGCGCCGCTGGTTCTGCAGGAGTACGTCCCCCATGACTGCGAGCTACGGGTCTACCACCTGCGGGGGGAGATCCACGCCTTCCGCGTGGTCAAGGAGAGACCTGAGTCGCTCTGGCTCGACGAGGACGCCGTCCAGGTGATCGTCTGCCCGGTGCCCGAGCCGGTCGTGAACGCCACCCGCCGGCTGGCGGAGGCGCTCGGGCTGGGGTACGCGGCCTTCGACTTCCTGATCAGGCAGGACGAACCGGTCTTCCTGGAAGCCAACGTCACCGGGGACTGGCGCTGGTTCGAGCGCCGTGCCGACACGCGAGCGCTCACACGCGGGGCGGTCAAGATGATCGCCCGCCTCCACCGCGCAGGCGGCGGCACACGGCTGCGCCCGCTGTCCTTCCTGGCGCTATGAGCGGACTATGATCCGGCTCTGAAGCGCCCGGTCGACAGTACTCATGTGCGACTGATCGAACCGAAGGCCCCGTCGGAGCCCTGGATCCAGTACGGGCTCAAGGCCCACCGCGACGTGTACGCGGACCTGGAGTCCCTCGCGCGCCCCGCGCTGGCCGAGGGGGCGGCGACCGAGTTCTTCTTCATGCACAAGGCCCCCGGACTCCGCATCCGCTTCCAGGCTCCCGCAGGCTTCGGCGACCTGGTGACCGAGCGGCTGACCGGCTGGCAGCAGGAAGGCCTGATCGAGCAGTGGCGCCCCGGCGTCTACGAGCCGGAGACCTACCTGTTCGGCGGCGAGTCCTCGATGCGCAGCGTGCACCGGGTCTTCACCGCCGACTCCCTGGCCTGGCTCGGCTTCCACCGCTTGACCTCGCCCGGCCCGACCTGGGCGATGTCGCTGCTGATGATCCAGTCGCTGCTGTCCACGCTGAAGGTGGTCGGCTGGGAGGACCTCGACGTCTGGGACCGGCTGCGGCGCCACGGCCGCGCCGCACCGGGCGCGCTGAGCGATCCGCGTGTCCAGACCCTCGCCGCGGCCCTGCGCTCGGCTTGGCCCTCCAGGGAGAAACTGGCGGCCAAACTCTCGCCCGAGGCGGTCGCGCTGGCCGACGAGTACGACGGCGTGGTGCGGGCGGAGGGGCCCCGCTGGTTCGAGGAGTACTTCGAGAGCGGTCATGCCCTCATAGGCCCGCGCGAGGCGGCGGCCTTCGTGATCATCTTCCACTGGAACCGCGCGGGGCTCACCGGCGCCCGGCAGTCGCTCCTCACCGAGGCCTTGCTGATCCGCGGGGTGGAGGGAAGCGTATGAGCGCCCTGCTCCGGATCGCCGGCCTGCCGATCAGGACGTGGCTGGCCGGCTCGGCCCCCGGCCTCTTCGAGCTGATCCGTCTCCTGGAGCAGGCCGACGCGCGCTACCGCGCCCAGGCCGCCACCCTCGCCGATCGCCTCGGCGAGCTCGTGCCCACCCTCCCCGTCGCAGAACGCCGCCTGGTCCTGTCCGTACGGCGGAGCCTCCACCAGGGCAAGCACCCCGCCACCACGGCTCTTCGCCCGATCGTCCCCGAAGCCCTGCGACCCGCCCTCGACGAGCACGAACGCCTCTCCGGCTTCGTCCGCGACCTCGAACAGCAGGCCGGCCGCCACCTCGACACCGAGCACGAGCGTCTCCTCTCCCTCCCCTGGGACCTGATCGGCTCCAGCCTCACCCACGACCGCGAGAGCTTCGACATCGCCGCCGACATCCGCCGCCGCCTGGCCGCCGGCGAGCCCTGGACCTCCAAGCGGCTCCGCCGGAGCAGCGAATACCTCTGGCGCATGATCGCCCGCGGCACGGTCAAGACCACCCCGCGCGGCTGGCTGGGGCACGTCGCGCTGCTCCACCTCTCCGAGGTGGAGCTACACGGAGTCGCCGGGATCTCGGTGACCGACGAGGCCGCCGTCGAGTGGACGCAGAACGTGCACACCCACCGGGTCGATCTCGCCGGCGCGGAACCGCTCGACCCCGAGCACCTGATCTCGCTCACCCCGCTGCACTGGCTCGACGACGGCCGCCTGGCCATCTGGACCCGTGACACCACCAAGCCCGGCTCGCGCGACATGATGTCCTGCAAGGTCCGCCTGGCCGCCGGCCTCGACAGGATCGTCGAAGCCCTCGGCGCTCGCGCCCGCAGCGTCGGTGACCTGACCCGCGAGCTGCCCCAGGTGTCACCCGCCTTCCTCGGCAAGCTCGCCCGGCGCGGCATCCTGGACGTGTCGGCTCCTCCGCACCGTCAGCGGCGCCCGTGGCGGACGATCACCGAGCAGGAGACGCCGCCGGAGACCGGGTTCGTAGACGTGTACCGGCGGGCGAAAGAGCCCCTGTCGGCCGACCTGGCGACGCTGCAGCACGCCTTCGAGCAGTACCGCCGGATCCACGCGCTGATCAGGGCCGAGCACTCACCGACGCCGCCCGCCTTCCTCGACCGCATCGGCGAACAGCCACGGCCGCTCATGGACGTCTTCGTGGCGGAGGCCGCCGGCCAGGAGTCGCCGCCCCCTCGGGGGCGGCACAGGACAGGCTGGCCGGCCGCGAAGAGCCCCGGCTCCGCCTACGGTCGGCTGCTCGCGCTGATCGCCGCCGCCGACGGCCCCGTGGACATCGGCGCCGACACGCTCGACGAGCTGGGAGCGCCGCAGGCGGCGCTCGCCTGGCCCACCGACGTCATGCTCAGGCCGCTGGCCTCGGGCGGCTGGGTGCTCGACGGATCGAGCCCGGCCGGCGTGCTCGACTCCCGCTTCGTCGACGCTCTGCGCTGGCTGCACGGATCCGTACCCGCCGCCGACGACTATCGGGCCTTCCTCCACGAGCTGGACCGGCTGACCGGACTGCCCTCCGTGGAGGTGCTCTACCCGCCGCTGTCCGAGCGCGCCGCAAACGCGGTCCGCCGCCCCCGCTACACGAGGTCGTGGACCGGAGACCCGTACTGCGGACAGTACTGGCCCTCCTGGGACCCGGACGGCTTCCTGCCACTGGGCGAGCTGACCGTGCACCAGGCCGACGGACGGGTCGTGATCTCCCACGCCGGCCGCCCGGTGCGCATCGTGCAGCACGCGACGCGTACCGCGACCGCCCCCTGGACGGTCCTGACCGAGATCCTCAACTCCGGCTCCCTGGCACGCGCCTCGCACACCCCGCGGCTCGGCTTCTCGCTTGGCGCCCATCCCGGCCGCGACTTCGTCCCCCGGATCACGGTGGCCGGCACGCTGATCGTCTCCCCGGCCCAATGGTCGCTCGACCCCGCCCGGCTCTCCTTCATCGGCGGTGGCGACCTGACCGAACTCCGCGCCCTCGACCGGCTGCGCGCCGAACTCGGCCTGCCCCGCTGGGTCTTCTTCTCCCATCACCGGTACGGCACGCAGCCGGTCGGGTGCGACCTGGAGAGCGTGCGCGCACCCCGGGTGATCGAGCAGATGGTCAAGGCCCTCGTGAAGGCCGAGGACCATCCGCAGCGCCTGATCATCACGGAGATGGTCCCATCGCCGGGAGACCTGCCCGTCCGTGCCGCCGGGGACGCGGTGGCCGCCGAGCTCCTGATCCGCCTGCCGTACAACCTCTCCCCCCAGGAACTGGCCGCCCGAGCGGTGTCAGAAGAAGCGCACAGGAGGCTCCTCATGCCAGAACCCACCACCTCTGAGCCCAGCGAGGACCGGGTCGACGCCCTCATCGACGACCTGGAGCTGCACGCCTCGCCGGCCATCGAGGAGCCCGTCAACTGCACCCGAATCTGCGCCTTCGGCTGATCGAAAGGACACCCGTCATGCCGGACAACCCCACCCCTGAGGACCAGGTCGACGAACTGATCGACGACCTCGAAGTCCACGCCGCGAACCAGGGCGGATCGTTCTGGAGCGTGGAGATCTGTCTCACCATGATGACCTGCGACTGCGGCTGAAAGGGCGAACCCATGTCAGACCACCTTGCTCCCGAACCTGAGAACCAGGTCGACGAGCTCATCGACGACCTCGAAGTCCACGCGGTCAACCAGGGCGGATCGTTCTGGAGCGTCGAGATCTGCAACCCGACCGCCTCCTGCCCCTGTTGATCCGCTGAGGAGCCGCCATGCCCGACAACAGCGTTTCCGATCCTGGCCAGGACGGCGTCGAGGAGCTCATCGACGACCTCGAGACCCACGCCGTCCCACCCAGGGCGTCCGCCTTCACTGAGGACTGCACCGCCCTCACCTGGGACTGCGGCTAGCCACCCGAGCCACCCTCAACACCCCGCAACCGAAAGGAAACCTCTATGTCCGAGAACACCACCCCCGAGCCCGCCCAGGACAAGGTCGAGGAGCTCATCGACGACCTAGAAGTCCACGCCATCCGCGAAGGCGGCACCGTCACCGAGGACTGCAACCTCACCAGCACCTGCAACTGCTGACCGGAAAGCCACTCCCTGGCGGAGAGGCCACCCTCGATCCCGATCTGATTCCGGCACCTGCGCTGCTGAACCCTGAAAGGAAACCTCTATGTCCGAGAACACCACCCCCGAGCCCGCCCAGGACAAGGTCGAGGAGCTCATCGACGACCTGGAAGTCCACGCTGTCCGCGAAGGCGGCACCGTCACCGAGGACTGCCAGATCACCAACACCTGCAACTGCTGATCCGACAAGGGCTCACGTGTCCGCGAACACCGTGCCCGAGCCGGGTCAGGAACGTGTCGACGAGCTCATCGACGACCTCATCGACGACCTGGAGATCCACGCTGCGACGCCGGTGGAACCCGAGCTGGTGGTGGTGCGGAAGCAGTTGCCTCCGGACCGCGCCTCGCTGATCTGACCAGCCGGGTTCACCCAAGGGACGCCACCCCCCTCCACGTCCCTGATTCACCGGGAAAGTGATGGCGGCGCACGCCCTGTGCGCCGCCATCTTCTGGCGAAAGGCCCTCCATGCCCTACGTGAAGGAACGATCACCCAGCCTGGCTCGCCTCGGACGGCTGCTGGACGAACTCCCGCAGGTCGCTCCCGACGCGGCCATGCCGGTCGTAGCCGAGGCGCTCTCGGAGCAGGACGCCACTCGCGCGCTGACCTCCTGGTTGCGGGGGCTGAAGCAGGCACCCCGAGGGCTGGGCCTCTTCGGCGGCTCCGCCGAACGCCTGCTCGCACTGCGGATTGCCGCGTCCACCTGGCCCAAGCTCACCGGACCCGTCGGCGCGCAACGCGAGGCGCTGATCGCGCAGTTGGCCGCCACGACATGGCGGGACAGCGAGGTCGGGTGGCCGGACTACGACCTGATCGTGGGCCCGTCGGGCATCCTGGTCGCGCTGGCCGCCGATCCGGAGGTGCCCGCCACGGCCCGCGCGCCCTTGACCGGCCATCTGCTCCGGCTCTGCGCCACGCCGGACCTCGCACGGCTGCGGGTGGGCGAGCACCAGAACGATCACCCTCGCCGGTGGAACATCGGCCACGTCAACCTCGGCCTGGCCCACGGCCTGCCCGGGATCATGATCGCCCTGTGTGCCGCCGCCGAAGCCGACGGGCTGAGCGACGACCTGGCCACCACCCTGGCCCGCCTCGCCGGACGCCTCATCGCCGAGTGCCGTCCCGACGGCCGCGGCGTCTACGCCTGGTCGCACGGCATCGGTGTCGACCTCCCGAGCCGCCCGCTCCAAGCCTGGTGCTACGGCTGTCCCAGCAACGCCTGGGTCATGTGGGAGACGGCCCGCATCCTCGGCGATCACGAACTGGCCGCGTTCGCGCTCGAAGCGGCGGCCTCCTTCGTCACCGCCTACGACGACGATCGAGACCTGCGGAATCTGGCCCTCTGCCACGGGGCCGCCGGCATCCTGCTGATCTTCGACGCCTTCGCCAGGCACACTCCGCTCGGCGGGGCGCAAGCACTCGCCACACACCTGACCGACTACCTGCTCGACCGCCACGAGGAGGTCGCCGAGCTGGCGGCCACCGACTGGTCGCTGATGAACGGCGCAGGCGGCGTGCTGGCCGCCCTGCTCACCGTGGAGGGGGGCGACCGGCGATGGCTGGCGACGCTGGGGCTGCGATGAGCGACAACACGACCAAGAACCACACCGGCGTGCTGGCCGTGATCCGCGCGCTGCCCGCGGTATCGCCAGGGCTGACCGCGGCGCTGTCGTTCCTGGTGGTGCTGGACGCGCTGCTGAGCGCGGGCTTCATCCTCACCAGCGGCGCCATGGTGGCGGAGCTGGCGACGCGCTCGGGCGCGGTCGGCTGGTACCTGGCCGCCCTGGGAGCGATCTACGTGCTCCGGCTGGCCCTCGACCCCGTCGAGACCGCGCTCGGCAACTCGCTGGCCCGCCGCTTCACCGCGATGCTCACACAGACCACGCTGGAAGGCACGCTCCGGCCGATCGGCATCGAGCATCTCACCGACCCGGTCGTCTCCGACCGCATCCAGCTCGCGCAGGGCCTGAACACCGGCTACCCGCCGGGCAACGCGGTGACCTCGCTGGCGCGGCTCGTCTCCAGCCGGTTGGGCGGGCTCGCCGCGGCGATCACCCTGGCCACGGTCGAATGGTGGTTGCCGCTCCCGCTGGCCGCCGTGTGGATCCTGCTCTCCCGGTGGCGGCTGCGTGACCTGAAGAAGACGGTCGCCGCCAGCTCCGGGACGATGCCCGTACTTCGCCACGCCGCCTACGCCAGGGACCTGGCCATCGGTGACGCGGCCGCGAAGGAGATCCGGGTCTTCGGCTGGCAGGACTGGCTGCTAGACCGTTTCACCCGCGCCTGGCACGAGGGCACCGGCACAGCGGGCAGCATGGGCAGCACGCTCGTGAAAACGATCAGTCTCGCGCTGGTCGGGGTCGCGCACGTCGCCGCTTTCCTGTACCTCGCCTTCGCGGTCACCGACGGCCGACTCGGCGTCGAGTCGATCGTCGTCGCGCTCCAGGCGATCACCGGGATCTCGCTGCTCGGCTTCCTGGGTGACGTGCAGTGGATGCTGACGCACGCTAGCACCGCTGTTCCCCACGCGGTCGCCGTCGGGCGGCTCGGCATCGAACCCGCGCACCGGCGGCTTGCCGTACTGCCTGGTGAGGGTCTTCCCGCGCAGGGCATCCGGCTGGAGAACATCAGCTTCGGCTACCCGGATCGTCAGGTGCTCCAGGGGCTCGACCTCGACATCCCCGCCGGGTCGTCGCTGGCCATCGTCGGGGTCAACGGCGCGGGCAAGAGCACGATCGTCAAGCTGCTGTCCCGCCTGTACGAGCCGGACGGCGGCCGGATCACCGTCGACGGCGAGGACCTGCACGCGCTGGACGTCAAGGCGTGGCGCAGGCAGCTCGCCGTCGTCTTCCAGGAGTTCCTGCGCTACGAGCTGCCCCTGCGCGACAACGTCGGCTTCGGCAGGCTCGACGCCGATCGCTCCGACGCCGCGCTGGCGCGGGTGGCCGCCGTCTCCAAGCTCGACCAGGTCCTCCCCCGGCTGGCCGCCGGCTGGGACACCCCGCTGAGCCGTCGGTTCGAGGGCGGCACCGACCTGTCCGGCGGGCAGTGGCAGCGGGTCGCACTCGCCCGCGCGCTCCTGGCGGTCGAGCACGGCGCCAAGCTGCTCATCCTCGACGAGCCCACCGCCAACCTCGACGTCCGGGCCGAGGCCGAGATCTACGAGCACTTCCTCGACCTCACCCGTGGCCTGACCACGATCCTCGTCTCCCACCGCTTCGCGACTGTACGGCTGGCCGACCGGATCTGCGTGCTCGACGGCGGCCGGGTGATCGAGTACGGCTCGCACGACGAGCTCATGGCGCTCGGCGGCCAGTACGCCCACATGTTCACCCTCCAGAGCGCACCGTTCCAGGAGACGCACCGTGTCTGAGCTGGTCGATGACCGCATGACCCCGCGCAAGCTGGGGCGGAGCACCGCCCTGCTCATCGCCGCCGCCTTCCGCGCCGACCCGCGCAAGGCCCTGCTCGTCCTCGTGCTCACCCCAGTGAGCGGGGCCATCGCCGCGGTGACCGCGATCGGGCTGCGCCTGATGGTGGACTCCGCGACCGCCGCCGACCTGGCCGGCATGACGAGTGCCGCCGCTCTGATGGCCGGCGCGCTGGTCGTCGCCTTCCTGGCCAGCACACTCGTGGCCGAGGCGCGCATCCAGTTGCAGCTGCGCGTCGGGCTCGTCCTCGACCAGCGCATCATGACCCTCTGCGGGTCCCTGCCCCAGCTCGACCACCACGAGAACCCCGCCTACCAGGACCGGCTCGACCTGCTGCGCAACCACCGTCAGGGGCTCGGCGGCGCGTTCGGCATCATCGTGGAGAACGCGCGC
The DNA here is from genome assembly GCF_044456985.1 of Nonomuraea sp. NPDC050663. Classification (NCBI taxonomy): domain Bacteria; kingdom Bacillati; phylum Actinomycetota; class Actinomycetes; order Streptosporangiales; family Streptosporangiaceae; genus Nonomuraea; species Nonomuraea sp. NPDC050663. The sequence goes on along the minus strand of NZ_JBITGL010000021.1, from coordinate 49,331 downwards.
ACTCTCATCACCTTCGGCCTGACCGTGTCGCTGCTGATGAGTGTCCGCCCAGAACTGCTTTTCCTGGTGCTGCTCGCCTTGCCTACCGTCCTGGCGGTACGGCGGGGCGAGCGTGCCACGGCCCAGGCCGAGGAGATCACCACCGAGCCCAACCGGCTGCGCAAGTCCCTGTTCGCCCTCGTCACCTCGCCGCTGTCGGCCAAGGAGATCCGCGTCTACGGTCTGCAGGGCGAGCTCGCCGAACGCCACCGCGACCTCCAGGAACGGGTCGACGGCCCCAAGCGCCGCGCGGAGTGGCGAAGCACCCTGTGGACCAGCGGCGGCTGGACCCTCTTCGGCCTCGGTTTCGCCGGCGCCCTCTACCTGGTCGTCTCCGCCGCCCTCCAGGGCAAGGCCACCCCCGGCGACGTCGTCCTCACCCTGTCGCTGGGCTCCCAGCTCACCTCGAACGTCTCGGGCATGATCACCATGCTGTCGTTCCTGCAACGCTCCGTCCGCACGGTGGGCTACTACCTCTGGCTCGACGACCACGCCAAGGCCGTCGCCACGGCGGAGAACGGCTCGATTGTCCCCCCGCCGCCCGGTCACGACCTCGTGCTCGACCGCCTCACCTTCCGTTATCCCGGCGCCGCGCGGCCGATCCTGGACGACCTGTCCCTGCGGCTGCCCGCCGGAAGCACCGTCGCCATCGTGGGCGAGAACGGCGCCGGCAAGACCACGCTGGTCAAGCTGCTGTGCCAGATGTACCAGCCCACCTCGGGGCGCATCACCTATGCCGGGCGGGACATCACCGACTACGACCTGCAGGCATGGCGCAGCCGTACGACCGCGTGCTTCCAGGACTACCTGCGTCCCGAGTTCCTCCTGCACGAATCGGTCGGGCTCGGCGACCTGCCCCGGATCGACGACTTCCCCGCGGCGGAGAGCGCCCTCGACCGGGCCGGCGCCTCGGCGCTTCCAGGGCTGCTCCCCCACGGCCTCCGGACCCAGCTCGGGGCCACCTTCCCGGGCGGCACCGACCTGTCCGGCGGGCAGTGGCAGAAGCTGGCGATGGCCAGGGCCGGGATGCGAGCCGCACCGCTGCTCCGCGTCCTGGACGAGCCGGCGGCCAACCTGGACCCGGCCGCCGAGTACGAGATCTTCAGGAGCTTTCAGGCGACGGCCGCCCAGTCGGACGAAGGCACGATCACGGTCTTCGTCTCCCACCGATTCGCCACAGTCCGGAGTGCCGACCTCATCGTGGTGCTTGATGAGTGCCGGATCCGGGAGGTCGGGAGCCATGAGGAGCTGATGGCGGCGGGGGATCTTTACGCCACGTTGTACGCGTTGCACGCCAAGGGCTATCAGGACTCCACGACGTGACGGCGCAATGAGTCACCGACAAGCGAAGCGGACCGGCCGCAGGCACGTGGCGAAGGTCGTCACCTCCACCTTGCGCTCGACCAGCGCCTCGGCGACCTGCTCGATGCCGGAGACGACCAGGTGTCGTGGGTGTCGTCGAGAAAGGCGCCGAGGCGATCCATGCGCTCCGACCACTGCTGGGCCCGCTTGGTGACCTCGACGACGCCCGCCTCGGACAGCAGCCGCAGATGCCGGGGGCAGCGACACCATCCTGATCCGCGCGGCGCTCTTGCACGACGTTCTTGGCGCCTGAGAAGGCCCGGGCCATGGTCAGGGAGACGCTGGAGGTCCTCGTCCCCCTCCCCCACCGGCTGGAGCTGAGCCACCCCCGAGATGTTCATCACCGCAACAGCTGCCGTTCAACGGGGACGTGGCGCTCGGGAGCGAGGCCGCGGCCGTGATGATCATTGTCTCGATGGGCTTCATTCCCGGATCACCATGCACTCGGAGAACTCTGACGTGGATGTCGGACTGCCGTCGGCTGCGAGTGGGGTGGCTGTGGCGGTGATCACGCCGGAGGTCGGCAGTGCAGCCAGTTCGGCGGTGCCGTCGGCATGACCGGCTGGGCCGGTGGTGATCGTGGTCAGGCCGCCGGGAAGATGGAGAAGACCCTCGCCGAACCCGATCGGATCGCAGGCGCCGCTCCAGTAGAACTCGATGCGCATCTCCGTCCGGGGCAGGCTGTCGAGGGTCCAGGTGGCCTGGATGGCAGTGGGAGTCCGTACAGCACTGACGAGTGACGGGGCGTTCTGCAGATCGTTGGCGCCGACATCGCCGTCGAGCGGGTCGAGTTCGAGACTTTCGGTGTTGTGCCCGTCCGGGGCGAGGTCGATGCCGAGTCCGCTGTTACGCCGGATCGAGTTGACCAGGATGGAATTGTGCGTCCCGTTCGTGATCTCCACACCGTCGTGGCCGTTGTGGGCGATGACATTGTGGCCGGCGACACTGCCGTCGCCCACCTGGTTGCCACTGCCGCCAATCTCGATGCCGCTTTCGGAGTTTCCCAGGTCGGCGGTCCCGGTCAGGTCCGTCCCGATCCGGTTGCCGATGACGCGGGTTCCGGTGGACGCGGGTGAGAGATCGATACCGTCTCCCGTGTTGGCGGAGACCACGTTCGCTGCGCTGGATTCTGCGCCACCGATGACGTTGGCGGTTCCGGCGGCAACCGTGATGCCCTTGCCGAAAGGGATCGCACCGCCGTTGGGCAGCGGCACCGCTCCGGAGACATCGACGCCGATTCTGTTGCCTTGGATGACGTTGGCGTCGGGCAGTTCGAGGTTGTTCTGGGAGAGTTCGATCCCGAACCAGTCGTTGCCCGAGATGATGTTTCCTTCGCCGGGACCGGTACCGCCGACCTGGTTGCCGTCGCCACCGTGGATCCAGATTCCCTCACCGTTGCCGATTGCCCTGGTGCCGGTGACATCGGTACCGATGAGATTGCCCCGCAGCTTGTTCTGGTCTCCCGCAACGTACACACCGGTACCGCAGTCTGAGATCAGGTTGTCGCTCACCGTAGTGGCGTCGGCTTCCTCGATCGAGATGCACCGGACGGCGATACCGGCGCCGAGACCTCCGGATCCGAAGGCGTCGGTGCCGATCCGGTTGGCGGCGATCAGATTGCGGGTTCCTCCCGTTACCCACACGCCGTATTGGCCGGAGATCACGTTGCGTTCGACCGCCGAGCCGCCGATGACGTTGTCGTTGCCGTGTATCTGGACGCCATATCCGGCGGTGACGGCTGCTTGGCCGTTCATGTCCGTGCCGATATGTGACGCGGTGACCCGGTTGCGGTGACCTGTCAGCTTGATGTCGGTGTGAAGCGCTCCGCCGGCCAACGGCGCACCGTTGATCACGAGCCCGGTCAGGAGACTGTCATTGGTCCGTACGTCGAGCCCGATCCCTGCGTTCACGTTCGAGGCGTCGATCTCGATCTTGAGTGTCGCAGGCGCCACCTCACTGGGCGGAATCGCGCCGGACTGGGTGAAGCCGTCTATCGCGACAGGGTCGGTGATCGCCGGGAGCGGGCGTCGTCCCGGGACGATCACATGTGGGCCCGCCCCTGGAATCCTGAAGGCGATCACATCCGCACCTGCGTTGTCGTTGGCCCGCGTGATGGCGTCGCGGAGGCTCCCGAATCCGGAGTCGCTGGTGTTGAGGACGAGGTACGTGCGCCCGACCGCCAGAGCGGGCAACGCCGGGAGCGGTGCCACCGTCCCGATCACGCCGGTTACGACGATCGCAACCCGCCACAGTGCCACCATCGCGCCTCTTCTCGCACCGATCGTTCTCGACCTGCGTGCTTCGTCCTCCGACGGTGCGTGAACCGCTGGCCACATGGCTGTTCCTTCCTCGGACACAGGCCCTGCCGGGTCCGCCCATCCTCCGCATTGTGGGCTCCACCAGCGGACATTGACCGCGTACTACTGCACACACGGCTGAGCTCGCGCTCGATCTGGTCCGGTGGAATGGCCGCGCAGGCTGGTCAGCCGTGCGTGCAGACGGCGTACGGCCTGCGTCGGCGGATCCCGAGCTGAGCGGGCAAGTCGTACCATAAGGCCGTGCACGCCGTTCTTCTTTCCCTGTGGAACGAACCGCGTCCCCCCGATCCGCCCGCGCGAGTGCCGCGTGACTGGGTGCTCGTAGGCGTGCTCGTGCCGGTCGCGCTGCTCGAGGGCTTCCTCCGCCCCGACCTGCCCGACCGGTTCGTCGCCGTGACGCTCAGTCTCGTCCTGGTGCCCACGCTGCTGTGGCGGCGGACGCATCCGTTGCGGATGCTCCTGATCGTCTTCGCCGCCACGACGCTGGCGCCGCTGCTGACCGGCGGCGTGCCCTCGGAGGCATATTCCCTCGTCTACCTGCTGATCCTCGTCTATGCGCTGGCCCGCTGGGGATCGGGACGCGAGATCGCGATCGGGCTGGCCGCCATGATCACGGCGCTCGGGCTCTCGACCGCTTTCGGCCGTACGCAGCCTTCCGACGTGGTCGGCTCGCTCGCCGTGATGTCGGCGGCCACCACGCTCGGCATCGCGCTGCGATACCGGGCCAGAGCTCGCTCGCGCGAGCTGGACCAGGTCAAGCTGCTCGAACGCGCCCAGCTCGCCCGCGACCTGCACGACACCGTGGCCCATCACGTCTCGGCCATGGCGATCCGCGCGCAGGCCGGGCTGGCCACCTCCGCGTCGCGGCCCGACGCAGCGACGGACGCGCTGAAGCTGATCGAGGAGGAGGCGGCTCGCGCGCTGGCCGAGATGAACAGCATGGTCCGCGTGCTGCGCCAGAACCAGCCGCCCGAACTGGCACCCGGGCGCGGGGTCGCCGATCTCGCGGAGCTGGCCACGCAGGGCTCCGCCGTACCGGCCGTGAAGGTGAATCTCCCCGGCGACCTTGGCGAGTTGCCGCCGTCGGTCGGCGCGGCGCTCTATCGGCTGGCGCAGGAGTCGGTCACCAACGCCAGGCGGCACGGACGCCACGTCGAACTGATCGAGGTGAGCGTCAGCGCGGATGAGGACTGCGTACGGCTGAGCGTGACCGACGACGGCTCACCCCCGGCCGCCCCCAGACCCGGCTACGGCATCATCGGCATGATCGAACGCGCCGAGCTGCTCGGCGGCACCTGCCAGGCGGGTCCCGGCCCCGAGACCGGCTGGACGGTCACCGCCGTCCTCCCCCGGGCGGGCAGGCGGTCGTGAGCGTGCGGGTGCTCGTCGCCGACGACCAGGAGATCGTCCTCACCGGCCTCACCATGATCCTCGACGCCCAGCCCGACATCGAGGTCGTCGGCCAGGCTGGCGACGGCAGGCGCGCGGTCGAACTGGCCCGGCGCCTGCGCCCGGACGTCTGCCTGTTCGACATCCGCATGCCCGGCCTCGACGGCATCCAGGCCACCCGATGCCTGGCCGGGCCCGACGTCGCGGACCCGCTGGCCGTGGTCGTCATCACCACCTTCGACCTCGACGAGTACGTCTACGCCGCACTGCGCGCCGGGGCCAAGGGCTTCTTGCTCAAGAACGCGGGCGCGGCCCTGCTCTCGCAGGCCGTCCACGCCGCGGCCAGCGGCGAGGCGCTCATCGCGCCCAGCGTCACCGCGCGGCTGCTCGGCGCCTTCTCCCGCACCGGGCCCGCCTCTCCGCCCGTGCGGCCGATCGAGACGCTGACCGAGCGGGAGGAGCAGATCTTGCTGACCGTGGCGCGCGGACGCACCAACGGCGAGATCGCCGATGAGCTGCATATTTCGCTCAGCACGGTCAAATCACACATCGCCAGCCTCATGGCCAAACTCGGCGCCCGCAACCGCGTCGAGATCGCCATGTGGGCCTACGAGACCAACCGCCTCTAGGCCCGGCGGATGACCCACTCGGCGACCGCCAGATTGATCAGCCAGCCCGCAGCCGACAGCAACGCCTTGGGCAGCTGTCCAGGCGTGCCGACGATCAGAAACCACGGCAGCAGCGTGAACGCCTGCGTGCCCGCGCCCAGGCCGATCGCATAGGCGCGCATCATCCAGGCCCGGTGGGCGGCGATGTCACGGCGCCGGATCGCGAGCAGGCCGAGGACCAGCGAGGCGGCCATGGCCGTACCGAAGATCACGCGAAAGACGCCCAGCAGCGTGCCGTCGGCCTCGGGCAGCGAGCTGAACAGCGTCATCCACATCCCGGCGAGCGCTGCGATCAGCCCCGCGGGCACCAGCACCCGCCCAGCGGCGCGATGCCAGCCGGCACGGCTACGCCGCAGAGCGGGCGCGAACTGGAAAGCGCCGACCACGGTATAGACGGTCGCGCCCGCGATGTGCAGGCTCACCGGAAGCGGCGAGGCGAAGAAGCGCGCGTTGTCCGGCGTGATCGCCGCGCCCACGGACAGTTCAGTCATGCGGATCGCGCCCGCGACGATCGGAACGGCACTGAGCGCCAGTAGCGCGGCCGGAATGGTACGACTCCTCATGCCTCGATCGTGGCGAGCCGAGCCGCTTCGGGCATCGCGCGCGAGGCTGCCTCGGAGGCGTTCTATCGGCTGCCAATCAGGCGTACTTTCGGCTGATGAGCGGCGCGGGTGCCGTTCTTACGCTGACGAGTGTGATGAGAGCATTCCTTCTGCGCTCGTACGGCTCAGCCGACGCGCTGCACCTCACCAAGATCCAGAAGCCCGAACCCGCCGCCGGCGAAGTCCTGGTCAAGGTGCACGCCACCTCGGTCCAGCCCTACGACTGGCACCTGATGCGCGGTCAGCCGTACATCGCCCGTCTGATGGGCGGCGGCCCCGGCCTGCGCCGCCCGAAGATCTCCATCCTCGGCGCCGACGTCGCCGGCACCGTCGAGTCGATCGGCAAGGGCGTCACCGCCTTCCAGCCGGGCGACGAGGTCTTCGCCATGCCCAAGCAGGGCGGCTTCGGCGAGTACACCTGCGTGCCCGCCGGTGAACTGGCCTCCAAGCCCCGCAACCTGTCCTTCGCCCAGGCCGCCGCGGTCCCCATGGCGGCCAACACCGCCCTGATCGCCCTGGGTGACACCTATCCCGGCCAGAACGTCCTCATCAACGGAGCATCCGGCGGCGTCGGCACCTTCGCCGTCCAGATCGCCAGGGCGCTCGGCGCAAAGGTCACGGCCGTCTGCGGTCCCCGCAACCTCGCCATGGTCGCCTCGCTCGGACCGGAGGAGGTCATCGACCGTACGCGGGAGGACTTCACCCAGCGCCGCCAGCGCTACGACCTCCTGCTGGACATCGCCGGCGGTCCCTCCACCGCCGCCTGCCGTCGCGCCCTCACCCCCAAGGGCGCGCACGTGCTGGTCGGCGGCCCGGGCGGCCGCTGGATCAGCCCGGCGGGCCGGATGCTCGCCACGATGCTCGCCGGGCCGTTCGTCTCCCAGCGGGTCGCGGTGGCCGACGTGGTCCGCTGTACCGACAACCAACGCAATCTGACCACGCTGACCACCCTCCTCGAATCCGGTGAGATTTCTCCGGTGATCGACCGCAGCTACCCGTTCGAGCAGATCCCGGACGCGATCCGCTACCAGGAACAGGGCCGCTCAGCAGGCAAGGTCGTCATCACGTTCGGCCATTCATGACCTCCCTGACCTGCTGCGCGGGGCTCGGAGACCAGATCCGCCCTCCGTTGAGCCGTCCTCAGGACACGACCCTTTTGCGCCCGCCGAGACGTTGTCGAGCTCGGGGTACGGCCTCGGGTAGGTCGCGCCGACGGAGAACCACCAGGCCAGCGCGTCTGCGAAGGCGGCGGCGATGCGAAGCTCGCCGGCCACGGCGCTTAAGCGGACCAAACCGCCTCTTCGTTACAGCCGGGTCGGCCTACGGCCGCAGGAGCCGTGGAGGAGGAGTCCCTCGCGCACAGGCTCAGGCACCGAGGCTTGCGCTCCCACGGCTGGTGAAGTTCTCTTGAACACGGACGTTGCGAGCGTCGGCGATGGACTCACGGTCAAACGACGGTCAGATGATCAAAAAGCCGGATCCCTGATCATGGGATCCGGCTTCTGAGCTGGACTTCGATGGTGGGGCTAAGAGGACTTGAACCTCTGACCTCTTCCTTATCAGGGAAGCGCTCTAACCGTCTGAGCTATAGCCCCGCACTCACCAAACCGTACCGTATCCCGGCCAGTTGCGGCGACGGAGAAAAGCTTACCAACACCTGGGGGCTGCTCGCGCCGCCCCCAGGCATCGGACTTACTCGGCTTCGCTGAAGGTCACCTCGACGCCGCCGACCAGGTCGGCCGCGACGTTGTAGATGACCGCCCCCAGGGTGGACAGCGCGGTGATCAGCACCACGTTCACGGCCCCGATCAGAGCCGTGTACCCCAGGATGCGCACCGGCTCGAACCACGACTTGATGTCGAACCCGAGCGTGTTCTGCCCATCGGAGTTGTTGAGCTGGTTGAACATCGAGATGATCGAGTCGAACACCCCGAGCGCGGACAGCACGCCGTACAGGACGGCCACCGCGACGAAGAGCACCACGAAGCAGACCAGCGACAGCACGAAGCTGAACTTCATCGCCGACCAGGGCTCCACGCGGCGCAGCACGAGGTGTGCCTTGCGCGGGAGTCTGGCCTGGGCGGTCTTGGACTTCTTGGGTGTCTCCACGGGCGTGGCGGGAGGGGCCGGAGGCGGGGCCTCCGAGGTCAGGACGGGGCGGACCCGAACGGTGTCGTTCGTGTCCTCCTCCTCGACCCTGATCTCGGCGATCCTGGTCTCGGCGATCTTGTTGTCGGCCTTGAGCGGCCGGTCGGCCTTGAGCGGCTTCTCCTCTGGCGAGGTGTTCTGCTGCTCAACAGTGGCCGTTGTCTCGTCGACGGACTCTTCCTTGGGCTTCTGGCCGTTCTCACGAGCCTGCTGCCCGTTCTCCCGTGCCGCGGACTTCGTCTTGGCAGAGCTGCCCTGGACGCTCATGGCCTACTCTCCTCCCCCGTTTTCCTCTGCCTCCACCGCAGCCTCCATCGCCTCGGTGTTGCGAGCGAGGGCTACCACGCTGTCGCGATCGGCGAGATTCATCAAACGCACTCCCATGGTCTGCCGGCCGGACTGCTTGATGTCTCCGGCTGGAGTCCGGATGACACCGCCGTTGGACGTGATCGCGAAGATCTCGTCCTCCGGGTTGACCATGACGGCTCCGACCAGCTTGCCACGTGCGCTGACAATTTTCGCCGTCAGCACGCCCTTACCGCCACGACCTTGAAGCGGGTATTGCTCTACGGGTGTCCGTTTCGCGTACCCACCCTCGGTCGCGATAAGCACATCCTGGCCATCTGCGACCCGGTTCATGGCGAGAAGTTCGTCACCGTCAAGGAACCGCATGCCGATCACGCCGCTGGTGGCGCGTCCCATCGGCCGCAGGGCCTCGTCGGAGGCGGTGAAGCGGATCGCCTGGGCGTGGGTCGAGACCAGCAGCAGGTCGTCTTCCTCGGAGACCAGGCGCGCGGCGATGACCTCGTCGTCGTCGCGCAGGTTGATCGCGATCAGGCCGCCGGACCTGGGGGAGTCGTACTCCGACAGCCTCGTCTTCTTCACCAGACCGGTCCTGGTCGCCAGGACGAGGTACGGCGCCGCCTCGTAGTCACGCAGGTCGAGAACTTCCATGACTACTTCGTCGGGCTGCATGGCCAAAAGGTTCGCGAGATGCATGCCACGCGCGTCGCGACCGGAGTCGGGCAGCTCGTAGGCCTTGACCCGGTAGACGCGGCCCTTGTTCGTGAAGAACAGCAGCCAGTGGTGCGTCGTAGTGACGAAGAAGTGGTCGATGATGTCGTCTTGCCGCAGCTGCGCCCCGCGCACGCCCTTGCCGCCGCGCTTCTGGGCGCGGTAGAGGTCGGTGCGGGTGCGCTTGGTGTAGCCGCCGCGGGTGATGGTGACGACGATGTCGTCCTCGGCGATCAGGTCCTCGATGGACATGTCGCCGTCGTAGGCGATGATCTCCGTGCGGCGATCCTCGCCGAACTTGTGGACGATCTCGTCGAGCTCCTCGCCGATGATCTGCCGCTGGCGCGTCTCGGAGGCGAGGATCGACTGGTATTCGGCGATCTGCGTCATCAGGCCGTCGAACTCGTCCTGAATGGCCTGCCGCTCCAGGGCGGCGAGCTTGCGCAGCTGCATGTCGAGGATGGCCTGCGCCTGGATCTCGTCGATCTCCAGGAGCGCCATGAGGCCGCGCTGGGCCTCGGCCGCCGACGGCGACTGCCGGATGAGGGCGATGACCTCGTCCATGCGGTCGAGCGCCTTGAGCAGCGCGCGCAGGATGTGGGCGCGCTCCTCGGCCTTGCGCAACAGGAAGCGCGTGCGCCGGACGATGACCTCGATCTGGTGCACCACGTAGTAGCTGATGAACTGGTCGAGACGCAGCGTACGCGGCACGCCGTCGACCAGGGCCAGCATGTTGGCGCCGAAGGTGTCCTGCAGCTGGGTGTGCTTGTACAGGTTGTTCAGCACGACCTTGGCGACCGCGTCGCGCTTGAGCACGATGACCAGGCGCTGGCCGACACGCGACGACGACTCGTCACGGACGTCGGCGATACCGGTGATCTTGCCCATCTTCACCAGGTCGGCGATCTTCAGGGCGAGGTTGTCGGGGTTGACCTGGTAGGGGAGTTCGGTGACGACGAGGGCGTGGCGGCCCTTGTTGTCCTCCTCGACCTCCACCACCGCGCGCATGGTGATCGAGCCGCGTCCGGTGCGGTAGGCGTCCTCGATGCCGCGGCGCCCGACGATCAGCGCCTTGGTCGGGAAGTCGGGGCCCTTGACCCGCTCGATGCAGGCCTCGAGCAGCTCCTCCTCGGTGGCGTCCGGGTTCTCCAGAGCCCACTTGACCGCCGACGACACCTCGCGCAGGTTGTGCGAGGGGATGTTGGTGGCCATGCCGACCGCGATGCCGCCCGAGCCGTTGACCAGCAGGTTGGGGAAGCGCGCAGGCAGGACCGTCGGCTCCTGCGAGCGGCCGTCGTAGTTGGGCTGGAAGTCGACGGTGTCCTTGTCGATGTCGCGCAGCATGTCCATGGCGATGGGCGCGAGCTTGCACTCGGTGTATCGCATCGCCGCGGGCATGTCGTTGCCGGGGGAACCGAAGTTGCCCTGGCCGTCGACGAGGGGGTGGCGCAGCGACCAGTGCTGCGCCAGCCGTACGAGAGTGTCGTAGATCGAGGTGTCGCCGTGGGGGTGGTAGGAACCCATGACGTCACCGACGACGCGCGAGCACTTGAAGTAGCCGCGGTCGGGGCGGTAGCCGCCGTCGTACATCGCCCACAGCACCCGGCGGTGCACGGGCTTGAGTCCGTCACGAACATCGGGCAGCGCACGCGCCACGATCACCGACATCGCGTAGTCGAGATAGCTGCGCTGCATCTCGGTCTGGATGTCGACCGGCTCGATGCGCTCCACGGGTGGAGTCACTTCCGTCACGTGCAAAGATCCTTTTCTGAGGTACGGCTAGCGCTACACGTCCAGGAAGCGGACATCTCGGGCGTTGCGAATGATGAAGGACCTCCGGGCCTCGACGTCCTCCCCCATCAGGACGGTGAACATCTCGTCCGCCTGGGCGGCGTCGTCGAGCGTTGCCTGACGCAGGAGCCGGGTCGACGGGTCCATCGTGGTCTCCCACAGCTGCTGGGCGTTCATCTCGCCCAGACCCTTGAATCGCTGCACGCCGTCGTGGGCGCGCGGGTCGCGGCGGCCGTTGGCGATGCCCTCGGCGATGATCGCGTCGCGCTCACGGTCGGAGTAGGCGTAGGAGGCGTCGTCGCCCCGGCGGTCCCACTTGATCTTGTAGAGCGGGGGAGCGGCCATGAAGACGTGGCCGTTCTCGATCAGCGGGCGCATGAACCGGAACAGCAGCGTCAGCAGCAGCGTGGTGATGTGCTGGCCGTCGACGTCGGCGTCGGCCATGAGGATCAGCTTGTGGTAGCGGAGCCTGGCGATGTCGAACTCGTCGTGCACGCCGGTGCCCATCGCGGTGATCAGCGACTGGACCTCGGTGTTCTGCAGGACCTTGTCGATGCGCGCCTTCTCGACGTTGAGGATCTTGCCGCGGATGGGCAGGATCGCCTGGAAGCGCGAATCACGGCCACCCTTGGCCGAGCCGCCGGCCGAGTTGCCCTCGACGATGAACAGCTCGCACTTGTCGGGCTCGTTCCACGTGCAGTCGGCCAGCTTGCCGGGCAGGCCGGAACCCGACTCCAGCAGCGACTTGCGCCGGGTCAGGTCACGCGCCTGGCGGGCGGCCACCCGGGCCCTGGCGGCCTGGACGGCCTTGTTGATGATGTCCTTGGCCTCGCCGGGGTTGCGCTCGAACCAGTCGCGCAGGTGGTCGTTGGCGGCCTTCTGCACGAACGACTTGGCCTCGGTGTTGCCCAGCTTGGTCTTGGTCTGGCCCTCGAACTGCGGGTCGGCCAGCTTCACCGAGATGATCGCGGTCAGGCCCTCGCGGACGTCCTCACCCGAGAAGTTGTCGTCCTTGCCCTCCTTGAGGAACTTCTGCTCGCGCGCGTAGCGGTTGACGATCGACGTCAGCGCGGCGCGGAAGCCCTCCTCGTGAGTGCCGCCCTCGGCGGTGTTGATCACGTTCGCGAAGGAGTAGACCGACTCGGCGTAGGAGTTGTTCCACTGCATCGCGACCTCGACCGAGATGCCGTCGCCCTCCTCCTCGAAGGAGATGATCGACGCGTGGGCCGGCTCCTTCTTGCCGTTGAGGTGCTGGACGAAGTCGGACAGGCCGCCCTCGTAGTGGTACTCGACCCGGTGCGGCTCGCCGTTGATGTGATCGGGCCGCTCGTCGGTGAGCGTGATGGTCAGGCCCTTGTTGAGGAAGGCCATCTCCTGGAAGCGACGCGAGAGGGTCTCGAAGTTCCACGTCGTGGTCTCGAAGATGTCGGGGTCGGCCCAGAAGGTGATGCTGGTGCCGGTCTCGTCGGTGTCGCCCACGATCTCGAGCGGAGCCACCGGCTTGGCGTTGACCAGCTTCAGCTTGTGGATGTGGCCGTTCTGCTTGACCTCGACGTCCATGGCTGTGGACAACGCGTTGACCACAGCGGAACCCACGCCGTGCAGACCGCCGGAGACGGCGTACGACTGACCGTCGAACTTGCCGCCCGCGTGCAGAGTGGTGAGGACGACCTCGACGGCGGACCGCTTTTCCACAGGGTGGATGCCCGTGGGGATACCGCGCCCGTTGTCGACCACGCGCACGCCGTTGTCGGCGAGCAGGGTGACATGGATGTGGGTCGCGAACCCTGCCAGCGCCTCGTCCACCGAGTTGTCGACGATCTCCTGGACCAGGTGGTGCAGGCCTCGCTCGCCGGTGGAACCGATATACATACCTGGGCGCTTGCGGACCGCCTCGAGACCTTCGAGGACGGTGATAGAGCTAGCGTCGTAGGACAAGTGCGAAATCCTCCTGCCGCGGACACGCGGCGTGGGGTGGGCGCACCATGCCCCCCGCCGTGCCCGTCACCGTCGTGAGTGCCCCGATGCGTTGGCCACCCCAAGGGGAATCGGCTTCACACGCCGGGGGTGACACGCAAGCGGACGTGTCCGGAATCCGCTTTCATTCTACCGGTTATTCGGGGCCTAGGTGTGCATGAACGCGCCTGAACGCCTCTGTCGCTTGTTTGGCCCTCGTTCGGGCATCCCCCCACCGGAACGGGGGTCGTCGCGTCTCAGGCTTGATTAGCCGTAGGTGTCGCCAGGACCGGTGCTGCCGGTCACTCGCAGGCCCCCTGCTGGTCGCGGAGCGTTTTGCGGGCCTCTGACCTTTACTTTCGTGACCGTGCCGTCGCCGAGCTCCTCGTTGAGCCTCCGCACGAGGGTGCGGGCCAGGAGGCGGACCTGGGTGGCCCAGGCTGTGGAATCGGCCACAATCAGCACCTCGCCGTCCTCGAACGACTCGGGCTTGGTGTGCGCGGCCAGGTCGGGGCCGACGATCTCGATCCAGCGGCCGAACACTCCGCCCACCTTGGCGCTCTGCTCCCAGCCGCGGTCGGACAGCAGGTCCATGATGGCCCGGCCGAAAAGCTGGGGGTCTCCGCCTGAGCGGCCGGCGCCGGGGGCCTTCTTGCGGGGTTCGCGGCGGGGGAGCTGGCCGCGCCTGGCGGCGTCGGCCTTCGCCTGGGCGAGCTTCTCGCGCGCCATCGCGACGCCCCGCGCAGTCGTCGCCGCCTGCCCCCCGGCTCCGTCACCCCGCCCATCACCGGCGGCCGAACCGCCGGAGCCTGAACCGTCAGCTCCTGAACCGCTGGGCCTGGCACCACCAGCCCCTGAACCGCCGGCGGCCGAACCACTGGCCCCTGAACCACCGGTCGCCGACCCACCGGTCGCCGACCCACCGGCCGCCGACCCACCGGCCGCCGACCCACCGGCCGCCGACCCACCGGCCGCCGAACCGCCGACGACGCGTAGGCCGCGTGCCCCCGAACCGCCTTCGCCACCCCTGGAGGCCCCTGAAGCGCCCCCGCCGCCCCCAGAAGCGCCCGACAGACCCTCACGGCCTCGCGCCGCCCCAGGAGCTCCCTCAGCCCCTCGCGCCCCTCCAGCGGCCCTCTGAGGCGACCCCTCAGAGGACCCCCCGGCGGACGACCGCCCCCCGCGGCGGGAAGCGGACCCGTCCCTCCTGGATCCACGGCCTGTGGACAACCCGTCATCGGACACGTGTCACGCTCCCTTCCTCCACATCGAACCGAGCCCCGATCAACTCCTGGGGAACGTCGGCCGGCACCGCAGCCGTGATCAACACCTGCTCCGCGGGCGCCACGATCTCGGCCAGCCGCCGCCTGCGCTGCGAGTCGAGCTCGGCGAAGACGTCGTCGAGGATGAGCACCGGGTCACCCCCATCGGCGCGCAGCAGGTCGTAAGCCGCCAGCCGCAACGCCAGCGCGAACGACCACGACTCCCCGTGGCTGGCGTAACCCCGGGCGGGCAACTCACCCAGGCCGAGCACGAGGTCGTCGCGGTGCGGCCCCACGAGCGTGACCCCCCGCTCCAGCTCCGCCGGACGCACCTCGGCCAGCCGCTCCAGCAACCGCGCCTCGAGCACCGAGTGCGGAGGAACATCCACACCCTCGGAGGAAGTTTTCCCCAACTCTGTGGATAACGTCTGTGTATCGGGAACTCCCACTGCCGCGGAAGCCCCGTCCTCGCTGGTGTCCCCACCTGTGGACAACGTGCTGCGATAGGCGAGATCGGCCGGCGCGCTGGTGGGCGCCAGCGCGGCATAGGCGCTGGCCACCAGGGGTCGCAACGCCTCGACCAGATCGAGCCGGGCGCGCAGGAGCTCGGCGCCGTGCCGCGCCAGATGCTGGTCCCACACCTCGAGCGTGCTCAGCACATCGCCGGCGCCCGCCGCCTCGAATCCCGAGTCGCGCTCGGCCCTGCGCGGACTGCGCCCGCCGCCGCGCCGCGCCTGCGCCGCCGTACGCAACAGGGCGCCACGCTGCTTCAGCACCCGGTCGTAGTCGGCGCGCACCCCCGCGAAACGCGGGGTCCTGGCGACGAGCAGGTCGTCGAGGAAACGGCGGCGCTCCGACGGGTCGCCCTTCACCAGGGCCAGGTCCTCGGGCGCGAACAGGACCGTGCGCAGCAGGCCGATGACGTCGCGCGGGCGGGAGACGGGGGAGCGGTTGAGCCTGGCCCGGTTGGCACGGCCCGGGTTGATCTCCAGCTCGACCAGCGCCCGGCGGTCGTCCCTGTGGACAGCGCAGCGCACCACGGCACGCGCGGCGCCCTGCCGTACGAGAGGCGCGTCGTTGGCGACCCGATGGCTGGAGTGCGTCGCCACGTAGCCGAGTGCCTCGACCAGGTTGGTCTTGCCCTGGCCGTTGGGCCCCACGAAGGCCGTGACGCCCGGCTCCAGGCCGAGCTCCACGGACGCGTAGGACCGGAAGTCGGTCAGCGAGAGGTGGGCGACATGCACCCCACGAAGGTTAGTCGGCCACACCGACCACGTGGGTCACCGACGTGCCTACCTGTGGAAAACGCTATGACGACGGTCCCGCACAGGGTCACGAAGTGGCCCTAACGGTGCCCAGCCCGAGCTGGGGTTCCCAAAGGCCTTTCAAGCCGTACGGCGGGCAGCCTGTCGGTCGCCCGCCCGCCGCGAAACCCCCGGCCACCGCGAAACCCCGCCCGTCGGCGAAAACCTCTCCCGCCGCGAAACCTCGGCCTGCTCGGCGCGTCAGACGACCGGCGGCGTGACGTCGGCCCCGGGGGAGTCGGCGCCCTTTTCCACAGACCCCGCCGTCGACGTCACCGCGTGCCCGCCGAACTGGTTGCGCAGCGCCGCGACCACCTTCATCGCCGGCGAGTCGTCCTGCCGCGAGGCGAACCGGGCGAACAGCGCGGCGGTGATCACCGGCAGCGGGACCGCGTGGTCCACAGCCGCCTGCACCGTCCACCGGCCCTCGCCGGAGTCCTGTGCATAACCCTTGAGCTCGTCGAGGTGCTCGTCGTCGTCGAGCGCCCGCACCATCAGGTCGAGCAGCCACGAGCGGATCACCGTGCCCGTGCGCCAGCTCGAGAACGACCCGCGCACGTCCTTGACGATGTCGGAGGCCTCGAGCAGCTCCCAGCCCTCGGCGAAGGCCTGCATCATGCCGTACTCGATGCCGTTGTGGACCATCTTGGCGAAGTGGCCCGCGCCGACTTCGCCGGCGTGGACGAAGCCGTCCTCGCCCTCCGGCTTGAGCGTCTCGAAGATCGGCATGACCTGCGCGACGTGCTCGGGCGTGCCGCCGCACATGAGGGCGTAGCCGTTCTCCAGACCCCACACGCCGCCGCTGACGCCGCAGTCGACGAAGCCGATGCCGCGTTCGGCCAGCTCGGCGGCGTGCTTCTGGTCATCCACATAGTGGGAGTTGCCGCCGTCGACGACCAGGTCGCCGGGGGAGAGGAGTTCGCTCAGCTCGTTGATCGTCGCCTGGGTGGGCGCGCCCGCGGGCACCATGACCCATACCGCGCGTGGCGTCTGGAGCCGTTCGATGAGTTCTTTCAGGCTCCCGACGTCGCTGATGTCGGGATTGCGGTCGAATCCGACGACCTCATGACCACCGCGGCGCAGCCGCTCGGCCATGTTGCCACCCATCTTGCCCAGCCCGATCATGCCGATCTGCATGTGTACCTCCCCCTAAGGAGACCATCATCTCTCAAGCCTCTGCCCATACCGGCGGCAGGCATCCTCCCACGCGTGTCCCCATGGTTTATCCACAGGGCGGTGGATAGATCAGCTCGACAGGCGGATCGGCATGATGAGGTAGCGGTAGTCGGGCGTCCCCTCATCGACGGGTTTTCCACCGGTGAGGATGGCGGGCTTGGTCGACGTGGTCATCTGCAGCCTGGCCCGGTCGGAGTCGAGCGCGCCGAGTCCCTCCAGCAGGAACTGGTGGTTGAAGGCGATGTTCATCTCCTCGCCCTCGTAGTCCACAGGCAGCACCTCGACGGCCTGGGCCTCGTCGCCACTGCCCGCCTCGAGCACCACCTCGCCGTTGCGGAAGGCCAGCCGTACGGGCGTGTTGCGCTCGGCGACCAGCGCCACACGCTTCACGGCCTCGACGAACGGGCCTGTGGACAACTCCGCCTTGGCCGCGAACTCGGTCGGCAGCAGCGAGCGGTACTTGGGGAACTCCGGGTCGAGCAGGCGCGTGGTGGTGCGGCGGCCGGCGCTGGAGAAGCCGATCATGCCCTCGCCGGTGCCTCCGGCGGAGCTGAGCGCGATCTCCACCTCCGCGCCTGTGGATCCGAGCGCCTTGGCGGTGTCGGCGAGCGTCTTGCCCGGCACCATCGCGATGGCGGAGAAGTCGGGCTGGCCGGGGTTCCACTTCAGTTCGCGTACGGCGAGGCGGTAGCGGTCGGTGGCGGCCAGGGTGACGGTGTCGCCCTCGATCTCCATGCGCACGCCCGTGAGCATGGGCAGCGTGTCGTCACGTCCGGCGGCGACAGCGGTCTGAGCCACGGCGGCGGCGAACACGTCGGCGCCGATCCGGCCGGCCGCCGGGGGCATCGTGGGCAGGGAGGGGTAGTCCTCCACAGGCATGGTGAGCAGGGTGAAGCGGGCGCTGCCACAGGTGACGACGGCCTTGGGGCCTTCGACCACGAAATCCACAGGCTGTGCGGGAAGCGCGCGAGTGATCTCGGCTAGCAGCTTGCCGGAGACCAGCACCACACCCGGTTCTCCGGTGTGGAGCTCAAGGGTGACCTCGGCCGAGACCTCGTAGTCGAAGCCCGACAGCTTCAACTGCTGCTCCTCTGTCACCTCCAGGCGCATACCGGCCAGGACGGGGACGGACGGGCGGGCAGGGAGGCTGCGTGCCGTCCATGCCACCGCCTCAGCGAGGACGTCTCGCTCGATTCGGAACATCACGGTGATCAACCTCCTGGTCTCGTTGCTGATTCAAGTGTTCACTCTCCCGCACCTCTGGACGGGCGGAACCCCTCTATGGGTCTTGAGTTTCTTTGTAAGAGAGATATCTGGTCTTCACAGTAGGGGCGGTGGATACTGTGGATATCCCGCGTTTCCCCAGTTCAGACCCCCAGTTTTCATCCACCGCCGCTGTGTGTCGACGCTGGGGAAGACTGCGCGGCCTGGGGACAGCGCAGCGTTCCCCACAGGCCTTCCCCAGATCCGGGGGTCTTCATCCACCGGTTATCCACGAGGTTTCCACCGGTTGTCCACGGGGTAGAGAGATCCTTTAGCTGGGGTGGAACTTGTTCACACAGGGCGTCCCCAAGTCATCCACCGGTTGCCCACAGGTTCTCCTCAGGTTTTCCGCAGAGTTGTCCCCAGCCTCTGTGTACGATTTTTCCGATCTTGATTGCCTCGGACCCCGGAAATCTCAGGGATTTGCTGATCCACAGCGTTATCCACAGGGTGTGTATCACGAACTGCGCGACTGCTGCTTGATGCGCATCGTCAGCTCGTTGACCTGGTTGTACATCGAGCGGCGCTCGGCGATGAGCGAGCGGATCTTGCGCTCGGCGTGCATGACGGTGGTGTGGTCACGGCCGCCGAACTGCTGGCCGATCTTCGGCAGCGACAGGTCCGTCAGCTCTCTGGCCAGGTACATCGCGATCTGACGCGCGTTCACCAGCGCCCGGCTGCGGCTGCTTCCACACAGGTCGTCGATGGAGATGCCGAAGTACTCGGCGGTCTTCGCCATGATCACCGCGATCGTGATCTCCGAGCCGGAGTCGGAGGTGATCAGGTCCTTCAGCACCACCTCGGCCAGCTGGAGATCCACAGACTGCCGGTTCAGGCTGGCGAAGGCGGTGACCCGGATGAGGGCGCCCTCCAGCTCACGGATGTTTGTGGATATCCGCGACGCGATGTACTCCAGCACCTCGGGCGGCGCGGCCAGGCCCTCCTGGATCGCCTTCTTCCTGAGGATGGCGATGCGCGTCTCCAGCTCGGGCGGCTGGACGTCGGTGATCAGACCCCACTCGAACCGGTTGCGCAGCCGGTCCTCCAGCGTGATCAGCTGCTTCGGCGCCCGGTCGGAGGAGATCACGATCTGCTTGTTGGCGTTGTGGAGCGTATTGAAGGTGTGGAAGAACTCCTCCTGCGTCTGCTCCTTGCCCTCCAAGAACTGGATGTCGTCCACAAGCAGGATGTCGATCGCCCGGTAGCGGCTGCGGAAGCCGTCGGCCTTGTGGTCGCGGATGCTGTTGATGAAGTCGTTGGTGAACTCCTCGGAGCTCACGTAGCGAACCCGCGCACCGTCGTAGAGAGACTGTGCGTAGTGGCCGATCGCGTGCAGCAGGTGGGTTTTCCCCAGGCCAGAGTCGCCGTAGATGAACAGCGGGTTGTACGCCTTGGCCGGCGCCTCGGCCACCGCGACCGCCGCCGCGTGGGCGAAACGGTTGCTCGCCCCGATGACGAAGGTCTCGAACGTGTACTTCTGGTTGAGCCTGGCCGACTCGCTCGGCTTGTTGCTCTTGGCCTCCCACCTGTTCTGTGGCTGAGGCTGTGGATATTCGGTGGATGACGGCCGCGGCTCAGGCTGTGGAGAGTAGTACTGCGGAGGCTCCGGGGCCTGGTAGTGCTGGGGTTGCGGCGGCTGTGAATATTCACGGGGTGGCTCCACACCCTGGGGATAACTCTGAGCCACAGGCTGGGGAGGCGCGACCGGCTGGTCGGGGATCGTGGTGTCGATCAGTACGGCAAGCCGCATCGGTCGCCCGAGCTCCTGGGAGAGGGCGTGAGCGACGAGGGCCCGGAGCTTGCGCTCGATCAGGTCCTTGATGAAGTCGTTGGGGACGCCGAGCACGATGGTGTCGTCGGCCAGTGCGATCGGGCGCACCATCGACAACCAGGTGCGCTGCTGGATCGGCACGCTCTCGTCCAGGAAGTTCTCGAGCGCGCGCTGCCAGATCGGACCGAGGTCTCCTCCGGTCATGGAAGCTCCTTGACCGAGGTGCTGCACATGTGCGGCTCCCCTCCCTCTCTGTCGCGGCCCCCCGCGATTGTTATCCACATGCGACCTGTCGCCCCGAAGGTCGTCGGCGATGGATGTCCACAGGTGGGAGTCCACTCTGACTCCACAGGAGATCCACAACCTGTGCACAGCCCCACAAGCCCTGGGAATGGCCGACAGTAACCTTGTGCACACCTGTGTTCAAGACGTTGTCCACAGCGTAGTGGTAGCTGGATGCACATACTCTTGACCTAGCTGCGCCGGTGGAAAAGTCGCCTGTGGATTCGTGGATAACCTGTCTCGGTTTGACCTGGGGCGGGATCGCCCCGTAACGTACGACGGTCGGCTTGCGCGCGACGGTTCTTCGTCATGCCCTCGCGACTTCGGCCGGCCAACCATGAGTGTCAAGCGTCCTTGCACCTGGCGAGGGCGCACTTTTAAGCCCTGGAGCCCACCCGATGAGCAAGCGTACTTTCCAGCCGAACAACCGTCGCCGCGCGAAGACCCACGGCTTCCGGCTGCGCATGCGTACCCGGGCCGGCCGCGCCATCCTCGCCGCGCGCCGCCGCAAGGGTCGCGCGGTTCTGTCGGCCTGACCCCCGGCCCACTGACTTGATCGCCCGCCGGTGCAGTGTGCCGGCGGGCGATAGGTGTCTATCGTGCTATCGCCCGAGTCCCGAATGCGCCGCGGTGCGGAGTTCACGGCTGCGGTAAAACGGGGAACCCGTGCCGGCCGTCCGGCCCTCGTGGTGCATCTGACCGATTCCGGGGAAGAGGCACCGAGGGTCGGATTCGTAGTGAGCAAGGCCGTCGGAAACGCCGTGATCAGGAACAAGGTCAAGCGGCGGCTCCGACACCTGATCCGCGAGCGTCTCGACCGCCTCCCAAGAGGTAGCCTGCTGGTGGTACGCGCCAACCCGCCTGCCGCCTCCGCGCGGTACGAGCAACTGGGCGCCGAACTCGACCTCGCGTTGGATCGAGTGCTCAGACGGCGCTCGACGGATGGACAGAGATGATGGAGCAGCTTGCGGAGCCCGGCCTCCCCGCCCGGGTCCTCATTGCCCCGATCCGGTTCTACCGGGCGTTCATCAGCCCGCTGCTCGGTCCACGCTGCCGCTTCTACCCCTCGTGCAGCGCATACGGACTGGAAGCGATATCCGTACACGGTGCCCTGAAGGGCACCTGGCTGACCGTCCGGCGCATCGGGCGCTGCCACCCTTTCCATCCTGGAGGCCTCGACCCGGTGCCCCCACGGTCCCACGAAACGCAAGGGAGCTAGCTCGGTGGAGTTCGGCTGGCTGAATTGGCTCTATACGGCCATCGCACAAGTCATCACCTGGATTCACCAGGCGTATGGCACGTTCATCAACCCCGACAGCGGTCTCAACTGGGTGTTGACGATCGTCACGCTGACCGTGTTCATGCGGCTGCTGATCTTCCCGCTCTTCCTCAAGCAGATGCGCTCGTCGAAGAAGATGCAGGAGCTCGCTCCCAAGGTTCAGGAGCTCCGCAAGCGGTACAAGAACGACAAGCAGCGGATGAACCAGGAGGTCATGGCGCTGTACCAGGGCGCCGGAGCCAACCCCCTGGGTGGCTGCCTGCCGATCCTGGCCCAGTTCCCGATCTTCATCTCGATGTTCACGGTGCTCAACGCCATTGCGGATGTGAACCGTACGAACGTCTTCGGCATGCCGCCCGAGGTCGTCGCCAGCGCGCGTGAGGCGCATGTCTTCAGCGCCGGCATCTCCGAGACCTTCTGGTCCACCAACAGCGTGACCAGCAAGATCATCATCGGCTTCTTCGTCGCCGTCAGCTCGCTGACCACCTTCCTCACCGTCAGGCAGAGCGTCACCCGCTCCATGGCCCAGATGCCTGACAACCCCATGGCGCAGCAGCAGAAGATCCTGATGTATATCAGCCCGCTGTTCGCCATCTTCAGCCTGAACTTCCCGCTCGGCCTCATCCTCTACTGGGTCACCACCAACCTGTGGACCCTCGGCCAGCAGCACTGGTACTACACCCGGCACCCGATGCCCCAGTTCGACGACAAGGGCCGCCTGATCCCGCACCAGCCGAAGCCCGGCCTGCTGTCCAAGTTCAGGAAGAGCGAGCCCGTCGTCGAGGAAGCCCCTCCGGCCGCCGCCGCTCCCGAGGAGCCCAAGGTCGTCCGCAACCAGCCGTCCAGGCAGACCCGTAGTAAGCGCTCGGGCAGCAAGAAGTCCTAGACTCTGCGCTAGATCATGAAGGGGAGGCCTGTAGTGACCGAGGCCGAGCAGGTTAAGCCCGATGTCAACGCCCTCGAACAGGAGGGTGAGATCGCGGCCGACTACGTCGAGGGGCTGCTTGACATCGCCGACATCGATGGCGACATCGACATGGATGTCGAGGGCGACCGCGCGATGGTGTCGATCGTCGGCGTCAAGGGACACGACCTGGTGGGACCGGCCGGTGAGATCCTCGAAGCAATCCAGGAGCTCACTCGCCTGGCCGTGCACCGGCAGACGGGGGAGCGGTCGCGGCTGATGCTCGACATCTCCGGCTACCGCGAGAAGCGCCGGGCCGAGCTGTCGAGGCTGGGCTCCGACATCGCCGCCCAGGTCGCCAAGCTCGGCGAGCCCCGGTCGCTCCAGCCGATGACGCCGTTCGAGCGCAAGATCGTCCACGATGCTGTCGCCGCCGCCGGACTCCGCAGCGAGTCCGAGGGCGAGGAGCCGAACCGCTTCGTAGTGGTCATGCCTGCCTGACGTTCGCTCGCGCGCCGCCGGTATCCCTCGTGGATATCGGCGGTTTTCTTGTTTCTCGTGCTCTTGCCGTACGGCACAGCGGGGGAGAGGCCGTCACCCATCTCCACGGCCGGTCATTCGTTGACCCACACGACACCCCAAACCCGGACACCCCACCCAGCCGGGAACGAGAGGGCCCACGACCCCCTAGTCTTGGGACGACAATGCAGATGAGGAAGGTCCATCAGCTGTGAGCGACGAACTGCCGGCCCCACCGCCGATCGCGCGCGAGGTCTTCACCGGCGATGCCTGGGCTCGTGCTGAGGCCTACGCACAGTTGCTCGCCGGACCCGGCGTGGTCCGCGGCTTGCTGGGACCGCGCGAGGTGCCGCGCATCTGGGACCGCCACCTGCTCAACTGCGCCGTCATCGCCGAAGCCATCCCCGACAAGCCGGGCCCCCTGGACACGGCCTCCGAGCAGGGCCGCCACGATTCCACCCTCGGCAAGCCGGGCCCCCTGGACATCGCCCCCGGCACCAGCCCCGGCCTCGATGTCGCCGCCGGCCCAGGTCTCTCCTCTGAAGGCCCCTTCCCCGGAGGCCCCACCTCTGGCGGCCCCACCTCTGGCAGCGCCGCCCCGTCCGCCAGCCCCGTCCGAGTCGTCGACATCGGTTCCGGCGCCGGCCTCCCCGGCCTGGTCCTCGCCATCGTGCGCCCCGACATCACCGTCACCCTCCTCGAACCCCTGCTCCGCCGCACCGTCTTCCTCGAGGAGTGCGCCGCCACCCTCGGCCTCGACAACGTGGAGGTGCTGCGTGGCCGCGCCGAGGAGCTCAAGGGCAAGCGCGTCTTCGACGTCGCCACCGCTCGCGCCGTCGCCCCCCTTGGCCGCCTCCTGACCTGGTCCATGCCTCTCCTTCGCGAAGGAGGCGAGCTCATTGCCATGAAGGGGGAGCGCGCTGCCGAGGAGCTTGCCGAGTCCGATTCCGAATTGCGTGCCGCTGGAGCCCAATCGGCTGAACTCATCTCGGTCGGGCACGGTAAGGTCGAGCCGCCCGCAACGTTGGTTCGGGTGGTAGCCGGACGCCAGACTCCCCCAGACGGTGGCGGTCGGCGCCGTCGAAGGAGGTAACGGTTGTGCCAGGCGCATCCTCAGGCCTGGGCTGGCCGGGTGAACCCGTCACACAAAGCCCTTCCGGTGTAGGTTGGCCGGAATTGGGCGTGTCGCGGGGTGGATTTACCGGCAGTACCCCGCCTCCTGTTGAAAGGATGGCCATCGTGACCCAGACCCCCCTTAATCCCGGTGATTCGCCGCTGGTACGAGAGGCGCTCAGTTCAGTGGTTTCACGTGAAACATCCATGACCCAGACCGCCCCCTTGGCGGGCAACTCCCCCTCCGGGCAGGAGGGTCACTGGCCACGCCCGCCTAAGACCCGTGTGATCGCCGTGGCGAACCAGAAAGGCGGCGTCGGCAAGACGACGACCTCCGTCAACCTTGCCGCCGCCTTGTCGATGCACGGCCAGCGTGTGCTCGTCATCGACCTTGACCCCCAGGGCAACGCCTCCACCGCGCTTGCCACGGAGCACCGCGGTGACGTCCCTGACATCTACCAGGTCCTCGTCGACGACCTGCCGATGTCGGAGATCGTGCGCGAAGTGCCCGACATGCCCGGTCTCTACTGCGCCCCCGCGACCATCAACCTGGCCGGCGCCGAGATCGAACTCGTCTCCTTGGTCGCCCGCGAGGCCCGCCTCCGCCGCGCCTTGGCGTCGTTCGATTCGGTGGAGCTCGACTACATCATCATCGACTGCCCGCCCTCGCTGGGACTGCTGACGGTCAACTCCCTCGTGGCGGCGGAGGAGGTGCTGATCCCCATCCAGTGCGAGTACTACGCCCTGGAAGGCCTCAGCCAGCTCCTCCACAACATCGACCTGATCAAGGCCCACCTCAACGCCAACCTCCAGGTGTCGACGATCCTGCTGACCATGTACGACGGGCGCACCCGCCTGGCGTCCCAGGTCGCCGACGAGGTCCGCGTCCACTTCCGCGACACCGTGCTCGACACCGTGATCCCCAGAAGCGTCCGCGTCTCGGAGGCCCCCAGCTACGGCCAGTCGGTCATGACCTACGACCCGGGCTCCAGCGGCGCCACCGCCTACATGGACGCCGCCCGCGAAATCGCCTACCGCGCCGCTTCGGTCTAACCCCCGCCGCCTCGGTCCACCTAACCCCGCTCCGGTCCATCCAACCCCCGCCGCCTCGGTTCGGCTAACCCCCCGCCTCGGTCCATTCGACCCCCCGCGCCTACCCCACTGCCCAGCGCCGGCCCACCCCCCAACCTGCTCGGCGCCGCGTCCAATCTGGCTGGCCCCGCGCCACGACACCTTGCGGCACCCAGCGCCCGGACGCTGAGAGTTGGCCCATGCGCGCGCCTTGCCCACCGGCATTCGCGACTCGGGGCAAAGGTCGTGATCTCCGGCTCCCAACCCGCGGCTTGCGGTCCTCCTTTGACACGCGGCCTCCGCGCACGGCCTTCTGCGTGCTGTTTCCGGCAACCGACTTCTGTGCCGCAGCCTTCGCACAACCTGCTTCCGCGACCGGGGACCGGCGACTGCGCACGCCCGGCATCGCGCAACCTGTGCCACCGGCACGTCCGCGCGTTCGCACGTCCGCGCGCAACAGGCGACCCGCTCAGCCGGGCGCGCGTTCGCATGTCCGCGCGCCCGCACGGGACGGGCGACCCGCTCGGTCCAGCCTCAGAGCGAGCACACAGCCCCCGAGGCGCGAGTGGATCACCTAAGTTGGCTTATCACCTCAAAGTGGCGCATGAGGCGTCTGGGCGTCTCCTAAGCCACGCGCGGCGGACGTGGCGAGTGGGGCCAGCCGCAGAGAGCAAGTAGCCAGGCCACCAAGACACCAAGTCAAGCGAAAGGGCGGGGGAGAGGCCGCGTAGAGGCGGTTTCACAGGAGTCCCTCTCTCAAAATCCCCTTCGACGGATCGGAGCCGACCTCTCGGAGAATCGCTCCTGTGGAACTTTGCACACCACCTCTGAGCACGGGTTAAACGACCTTCCTGTGGATAACGAGCCGAGTTATCCACAGGCATTCCCAGCCCTCAAACGGCGGCGTCCTGAAATCAGATAGAACCGTGTGCGGCGAGCGGGTACTCCGTTGCGTGTGCGACGGTAACCTCTCCTGATGTGACCGGAAATTTGCCGGGGGAATGAGGAGACGCAGTGAGTCAGCAGCGGCGAGGGTTGGGCAAGGGACTCGGGGCGCTCATCCCGACCGGGCCGATCGTTGACGGAACAGGCGCGGTGGCAACGGGGGCAGGGTCAGCACCCGGCTCACCGTCCGCTCCCGAAGAAGCGAACGGCGGTCCCAAGCCGATCATCGGGGCGTACTTCAAGGAAGTCCCCGTAACCGCGATCGCCCCCAACCCCCGGCAGCCGCGTGACGTCTTTGACGAGGACCGCCTGGAGGAGCTCGCAGCCTCCATTCGCGAAGTCGGCTTGCTGCAGCCCGTGGTGGTGCGCTCGATCGGCGGTGGCCGTTACGAGCTCATCATGGGGGAGAGGCGCTGGCGAGCCAGCCAGCTGGCCGGGCTTGAGCTCATCCCCACCATCGTCCGGAACACCCAAGACACCGACCTCCTGCGCGACGCCCTCATCGAGAACCTTCAGCGCGAACAGCTGAACCCCCTCGAAGAGGCAGCGGCCTATCAGCAGCTCCTCGATGACTTCAGTGCCACCCACGAGCAGCTCGCCCAGAAGGTCGGCCGTTCCCGGTCGCACATCACCAACACTCTCCGCCTCCTCAACCTCCCGCCCGAAGTTCAGCTCCGCGTCGCGGCCGGCACCATCAGCGCCGGCCACGCCCGAGCGCTGCTGGGCTTGGAGAGTGCCGAGCAGCAGATCCTGCTCGCCAACCGCATCGTCGCTGAGCTGCTTTCGGTGCGGGCGGTCGAGGAGATCGTCGCCATGGGCAGCAGCGCCGCCGCCCCCAAGTCGGCCAGCAAGCGCCCTACGAACCGTCCGACCGCCCCCGGCCTCACGCATCTGGCGAACCGGTTGTCGGATCACTTCGAGACTAAGGTGAAGGTGGACCTGGGCCGACGCAAGGGACGGATCGTGGTGGAGTTCGCGACGATCGACGACCTTGAGCGGATCATCGGCACCATGGCTCCTGAGGCCGTCCGCGCGATGCGGGACGCTGAGAGCTGACTAGACGCCACAGGGTCTTCTCGGACGGTAGAAGGGGTCCGTGTTTCACGTGAAACACGGACCCCTTCTACGTTTACATGGCGTCGAGGGAGGGCGTGTTTCACGTGAAACATCGGCCCGGGGAGAGCCCCGTTTGGGAGCTGACGGCGACGTTGAGCGCCCCGGCGGGCCGTGGGCAAGTTGCGAAGGATGGATGCCTCCACGCTTAGAGGCATCGACCAGTCACGCCGATGCGGGCCCGCCTCCAGCCCATGTACTTGGCTACCCCCGGCACCCGTGGATCTGCGGGCGCCGTTTCACGTGAAACATCTCCCCGCCTCCGTACGGGGGAGCCGACCCCACGCCGAGCGACGCCCGTCTCCGGGGACGCGTTTCACGTGAAACACGCCCACCCGCAGACAACGACAGGCCTAGGCGCCGACCACTTTGCGGATGTCGTCCAGGAATTCGTCGACCTGATCCGGCGTCGAGTCGAACGCCGTCATCCAGCGGACGAGGTTCGCCCCCTCGTCCCAGTAGTGGAAGCGGTACCGCGACTGAAGAACCGACACCGCCGCCGCGGGCAGCGTGGCGAAGACGGCATTCGACTGCACAGGAAACGCAAGCCCAACCTCCGGGACGTCCCGAAGGCCGTCCGCCAGGCGCAACGACATCGAGTTCGCGTGTCCGGCGTTCTGACGCCACAGCTCATCAGTGAGCAGGGCGGTGAGCTGAGCGGAGATGTACCGCATCTTGGAAGCCAGCTGCAGCGACTGCCGACGAAGGAAGGGTGTCCCAGAGGCCAGCTCGGGGGAGAGCACGATGACAGCTTCGGCGGCCAGCGCGCCGTTCTTGGTGCCGCCGAAGCTGAACACATCCACACCCACATCGGTGGTGATGCTCCGAAGATCCGTGCCTAGATGAGCCGCAGCATTGGCCAGCCGGGCGCCGTCGACGTGAAGGAACAACCCGGCGCCATGGGCAGCCTCGGACAGGGCGGCGATCTCCTCTGGTGTGTAGACGGTGCCGAGTTCGGTCACCTCAGAGATGGACACGACCTTCGGCTGAGACTCATGCGGGTTACCCACGCCTCCCAGACGACTGGTGATGTCTTGCGGGAGGAGCTTGCCATCTGGTGTAGGGACAGTGATGAGCTTCACGCCCAACAGCCGCTCGGCCGCGCCCGCCTCGTGCGTGGCGATATGGGCGCTCGATGAGCAGATAATGGCGTCATAGCGGCCCAGCATGAGGGCCAGGCCGACCATGTTTGCCCCGGCACCGTTGAGCACGGCGAAGCCTTGGGCGGCGGGACCGAACTCTACGTGGACTCGCTCTTCGAAGAGCGCCGTCCAGTCGTCACCCCCGTACGCCGGGGCGTCGCCGTGGTTGGCAGCTGCGATGGCCGCAAGGATGGTGGGATGAACGCCGGCGTGGTTGTCGCTGGCGAAACTCTTTGGGAAGGGTGAATCGATCAGCACAGGGCCAACATTACGTCGGGTGCTGGTTGGCGATGGTGGCCGCAGCGGGCGTTGGGCGTCGCCGGACACCCGCCGAAATTGCGGGGAACCTGGGCGCACGGAGGCCTGAGGAAGGCGCGACGGGCTGGGGGGCACGGCTCTCGAATCGCGGTCGTCGTCACGTGGCCGTGGTTACCGTCACGTGGGTTACCGTCACGCGGTCGCGGTCGCGGTCGCGGTCGCCGTCGTGGTCGTGGTCGCGTGGTCGTGGTCGTGGTCGTGGTCGTGGTCGTGGTCGCGTGGTCACGGTCGTCGTCGCGTGCACGCCGGTGCGTGGGGGTGAGCCACGGGGAGGCGGACTGGCGGGGTATGCGGTGCTGGCGGGATGGTGAGTCCTGGCCGACGGGGTCAGGAGCGAGCGAGCGGGCGGCTCGCAGGCTGATGGCCCGCTTTGTGCGGCTGCCTACGCAGCTTGGTGCTGCGTAGGCAGAAGGAGGGCGAAGACGAGAGCCCGGCGCGAAGACGGCAGCCTCGCGCGATGACGGCAGCCTCGCGCGATGACGGCAGCCTCGCGCGATGACGGCAGCCTCGCGCGATGACGGGAATCCGGTGCGAGGCCGGGAGATGTTAGGTGGTGCGGGCGGCGGCGATTTCGAGGAGGCCGCGGCAGAGGGTGCCGAGGTCTTGGCCGGCCGCTTCCACTGCCATGGGGAGTAGGGAGGTCTCCGTCATGCCGGGGGCGACGTTGACTTCGAGGAAGTGGGGGCGGCCCGAGGCGTCGACGATGAGGTCGGTGCGGGAGAGGTCGCGGAGGCCGAGGGCGGTGTGGGCCGTGACTGCCATCTCGGCGCATGCCGCTGCTGCCTCCGCGGACAGGCGGGCGGGGGCGAAGAACTCGGTGTGGCCGGCTGTGTAGCGGGCGGCGTAGTCGTAGACGCCCTCGTCGGGGACGATCTCCACGGCCGGGAGAGCGACGGGGCCGTCGCCCAGGTCGATGACGGAGACCGAGACCTCGACGCCCTCGATGTAGCGCTCGATGAGGGCGGTGTCGCCGTAAGCGAAGCAGCCGACCATGGCGGCGGGGAGCTCCTCTGCGGTGCGCACGGCCGAAGCGCCGAGGGCGGAGCCGCCGCGGGCGGGCTTGACGAAGAGGGGGAGGCCGAGGTGCTCGACGATCCGCGTCAGGACGGCTGAGGCTCCGAGGTCGTGGAAGGTTTCCTTGGGGAGGGTCACCGAGTCGGGGGTGAGCAGGCCGACGGAGCGGACGACCGCCTTGGCGGAGGGCTTGTCGAAGGCCACGCGGCAGGTGTCGGGGCCGGCGCCCACGTAGGGGACGTGGAGGAGTTCGAGGATGGAGCGGATCGCGCCGTCCTCGCCCGCGCCGCCGTGGAGGGTGACGAAGACGGCGTCCGGGGGGTCGGCCAGGACGGAGGGGACCAGGGACGCGTCGGTGTCGCGGGTTTCCACGTCGACGCCCGCGGAGCGGAGCACCTCGCTGACCCGCCGTCCCGAACGGAGCGAGACCTCTCGCTCGTAGGACAGTCCACCGGCCAGCACCAGCACGTGGCCCAGATCGCTCATCTCAACGCCTTCCTCACCCGCTCAGACCGCCGTACAACCGTACCGGCGGGCGGTGGTGGATGTGGCATCGGCGTGGCATCGGCTTCTGCTCGAGTGCCCGCTCCCGCTCCCGCTCCTGCTTCGGCTTTGGTGCTGGCTGGAGATTGGCCGAGGATTTGGCGGCGGGCGGAGTGAGTGGCGGAGGTGGGTGACGGGTGGGGTGGGTGACGGGGGGAGAGGAGGCGGTGGAGAGAGGTGGCGGAGCAGGTGGCTGGGGGGAGGGGAGGACGGCAGCACGGCGAAGAGGCGGGATCGGCCAAAAGGAAACGGCAGGCGAGACCCCAGGTCCCGCCTGCCGTACCAGAAACGAACGAACCGATCGCTAAGCCAAGTCAGGCCCAGGCGTGTCCACCCCAGGATGGTCGGGCGCCGAGCCGGTCCCGAAGGTGTCTCGCAGCTGCATCTCCTGCTCGATCACCCCGGCGAGCCTCCGCACACCCTCCCGGATCCGGTCGGGCTCCGGGAAGCAGTACGACAGCCGCATGTTCCGCGCCCCGCCCCCGTCCGCGTAGAACCCGGTCCCGGGCACGAACGCCACCCGCTCGGCCACGGCCCGGGGCAGGATCGCCTTGGAGTCGAGACCTTCGGGAAGCGTCGCCCACACGAAGAACCCGCCGCCGGGCCGTGTCCATGTGACGCCGGGCGGCATGAGGAAGTCGAGCGAGCTGAGCAGCGCGTCGCGACGTTCCCTGTACAGCTCGCGGAACGACTTGATCTGCTCCTGCCACGGCTGCGTGGCGAGGTACTGGCCGACGGCCAGCTGGGTGAACGACGAGTGGGACAGCACCGCCGACTCCATCGCCAGTACGAGCTTGTCGCGGATGGCGTGCGGGGCCAGCGCCCAGCCCACCCGGAAACCGGGTGCGAGCGTCTTGGAGAAGGACCCCAGGTACACGACCCCGTCGGGGTTGTCGGCGCGCAGGGCGCGCATGGGCTCGCCGTCGAAGCCGAGCAGCCCGTACGGGTTGTCTTCGACGATGAGGACCCCGGCCTTGGCGCAGATGTCGAGCACCTGCTGACGCCGGGCGACGTTGAGCGTCACGCCGGCGGGGTTCTGGAAGGTCGGGATGGTGTAGAGGAACTTGATGCGCTGCCCGGCGGTCTGCAGGGCGTAGATGGTCTGTGCCAGGGACTCGGGCACGAGACCGTGCTCGTCCATAGCGATATGGACCACTTTGGCCTGGTATGCGGAGAATGTACCGAGTGCGCCCACGTAGGAGGGCCCCTCGCACAACACCACGTCACCGGGATCGATGAAGATCCGGGTGATCAGGTCGAGGGCCTGCTGCGAACCGACCGTGACGACGACGTCGTCCGCCCCTGCCTCGATCCCCTCCAGCGTCATGAAGTCGCAGATCTGCTCCCGCAGATGCGGATCACCCTGGCCCGAGCCGTACTGCAGCGCGACGGGACCACGCTGCCTGACCAGGTCGGAGACGAGTTCGCCCACCATGTCGAGGGGGAGGGCCGTGACGTACGGCATGCCGCCGGCGAGCGAGACCACCTCGGGCCTCGATGCGACGGCGAAGAGAGCTCGGATCTCGGAGGCGACCATCCCGGTAGCTCGCGCCGCGTAGCGATCCACATAGGCATCGATGCGCGACCCTTGGGTCACGGGCGTCCGACCGTGATCCGTCTCTTGTGTCACGGTCCACCTCCTAGGCGTAGAAAGAGCCGAGAGTCCAGGGTACGACAGGCGTGTCCGTGCAACTCCATCGGTCGGGCCTCTGGGCTACGATGCCAGCGGGATTCCGCTCGATTTCCGTCACCGCCACGTTCACGATGGGGAGCGTAGTTGTCGCGTCGGCTGGCCAACATCACTCTCGACAATCTCGGCGACCTGCCGCGGAAGTGCAGGCAGTGCGTCTTCTGGGAGCTCGACCCCGTGAGTGGTGATCGGGCCATCGGCGACGGCGACCCGGGGCTGGAGAAAGAGGCCTGGCTGTCGGCGACGCTGCTGGAGTGGGGGAGCTGCGGCAAGATCGCCTTCGTCGACGGGGTGCCCGCGGGCTTCGTGCTCTACGCGCCGCCGCTCTACTCGCCCCGGTCGGTGGCGTTCCCGACCTCGCCGGTGAGTGCTGACGCGGTGTTGCTGATGACGGCGCACATCATCCCCGAGTTCTCCGGCGGGGGGCTGGGGCGCATGCTGATCCAGGGAGTGGCCAAGGATCTGACCCGGCGTGGGGTCAAGGCCATCGAGGCGTTCGGCGACCTGAAGTGGGAGTCGCCGGGGTGCGTGGTGCCGGCGGAGTACCTGTTGTCGGTGGGGTTCAAGACGGTGAGGCCGCACATGCGCTTCCCGCGGCTGCGGCTGGAGCTCAAGACGGCCGCGTCGTGGCGTGAGGACGTCGAGGTGGCCCTGGAGCGGCTCCTGGGCTCCATGACCCCGGATCGGGCACTCCGACCCGTCTAAGACGATCTCAGAGCCCCGACCCGCCAACGAAAAGGCCCCCCGCGCACAATGCGCGAGAGGCCCCGGCGAAGGTTCAAGAAGACCCAGAAGGTCCTAGATGATGCCCTCGAGCTCCCGAAGCAGCATGGCCTTCGGCTTGGCGCCGATGATCTGCTTCACGACCTCGCCGCCCTTGTAGACGTTCATCGTCGGAATCTGGAGCACGCCGTAGTTCCGAGGAACCTCGGGGTTCTCGTCGATGTTCAGCTTGACGATCTCCAGCTTGTCGCCGTGCTCCTTGGCGATCTCCTCGAGGATCGGCGAGACCTGGCGGCACGGCCCGCACCACTCGGCCCAGAAGTCGACCAGCACGGGCTTGTCGCTCTTGAGGACCTCTGCCTCGAAGGTTGCGTCGGTTACTGCCTTCACGATGTGCTCCTTCTAACTAAAGGTTCTCGGCAAGCCAGCGCTCGGAGTCGAGTGACGCCGCGCATCCGGTGCCCGCTGCGGTGATGGCCTGGCGGTAGGTGTGGTCCA
The DNA here is from genome assembly GCF_044456985.1 of Nonomuraea sp. NPDC050663. Classification (NCBI taxonomy): domain Bacteria; kingdom Bacillati; phylum Actinomycetota; class Actinomycetes; order Streptosporangiales; family Streptosporangiaceae; genus Nonomuraea; species Nonomuraea sp. NPDC050663. The sequence goes on along the minus strand of NZ_JBITGL010000021.1, from coordinate 16,114 downwards.
CGACGTCGCCGGCGGCGAACACGCCGGAGATGTTGGTCCGGGTCGAGGGGGACTCGACCTTGATGTACCCCTCGTCGTCGAGGGTGATCTGCCCCTTGACGAGCTCGGTACGCGGGTCGTGGCCGATCGCGATGAAGAGCCCCTCGGCGGGGATCTCCGTCAGCTCGCCGGTCTTGAGGTTGCGCACCTGCACGGCGCTGACCTTGGTCTCGCCCAGGACGTCGACGACCTCGCTGTCCCACACGAAGCGGATCTTCTCGTTCGCGAAGGCGCGTTCCTGCATGATCTTGGAGGCGCGCAGGGTGTCGCGGCGGTGGATCACGGTCACGGACGCGGCGAAGCGGGTGAGGAAGGTGGCCTCCTCCATCGCGGTGTCGCCGCCGCCCACGACCACGATGTCCTTGCCGCGGAAGAAGAAGCCGTCGCAGGTGGCGCACCAGGACACGCCGTGTCCCGAGAGGCGCTTCTCGTTGGGCACGCCCAGCTCGCGGTATCCGGAGCCCATCGCCAGGATGACCGAGTGGGCGTAGAAGACGCCGGAGTCGGTCTTGACGACCTTGGGAGTCGCGTCGAGGTCGACTTCGACCACGTCGTCGGTGACCAGCTCCGCGCCGAAGCGCACGGCCTGCTTGCGCAGGTTGTCCATGAGGTCGGGCCCCATGATGCCATCGGGGAATCCGGGGAAGTTCTCCACGTCGGTGGTGTTCATCAGAGCGCCACCGGCGGTCACAGAGCCCTCGAAGACCAGCGGCTTGAGCTCGGCGCGCGCCGAGTAGACCGCTGCGGTGTAACCCGCCGGTCCCGAGCCGATGATGATCACGTTGCGGACTTCGCTCATTGTTCTTCCCCTTCAGCCAGTCGCATCAACAGATCCTAGGCGTCGGAGATTCCCACCCTGCCCACAAAACGAAAGAGCCCGACAAGGCCGGGCTCTCACGTGGGGAAACTTGGTTCACCAGGTGGCGATGCTGGTCTTTCTGAGCGCCTTGCAACTGGTCTGGTCGACGACGTCGACGTAGACCCTGCCGAGGACCTGGTCCTTCCAGGAGGCCATGATCAGCGCTTCGCTGCCGTTGTAGAAGGCGCGGTCGATGGCGAAGGGCTGGTGCCCCGTGCGCTTGAGGACCGTGCTCACGCAGCGCGCCGCCTCGGCCCGCTCGGTGGCGCCCACGGCGGCCGGAGCGGGGCCCAGCGAGCCGTACAGGTTCCGCTGGAGGTCGGCGTTGCTGTAGTTCCAGTTGCTCTCGGTCAGGGAGTAGGCGAGCGCGGCCGGGGTGGTCGGCTCTCCCGTGGCGATCAGGGGGGTCGCCGCGACGTTGCTGCCGCCGCCGGTGGCCAGGCTCGACAGCGCGACGCTGCCGATGACCGCCGCTGCGGCCGCCGCCGCGGAGGCGGGCAGGATCCACCTGCGTGCGCGGCGCCGGGATGGGCGCGCGGGCACGATCGTGCCGTCGTCCGACACCACTCCCAGCTGGGGAGGTGGGTCGAGCAACTCCACGTCGAGCAGGCCCACTGGGGCTCGCTCCGCTGCCAGAGCCATGTCGATGCGCTTCGCGACCCCGATCGGCATGGAAACCGACGGTGTCGCCGCCAGCACCTCACGAACCGCCGCCAGATCCGCCAGTCGCTCCCCGCAGGGGTCGCAAACCGCGAGGTGCTCGCGCACCCGCAGGGCAGTGGCAGCGTCCAGAAGATCCTCGGCCAGCTCGGCCAGGATCTCCAGATCGTAGTGCGTATCACCCGTCACGAAGTTCTGCTCCCTTCGCGGATGAGACGTTACTCAGCTCCGATCGGTTCCGCAGATGCGAAAGAATTGGGGCAAGTTTCGCGCGCCCCCGCGCGCACCGGCTCTTGACCGTGCCGCTGGGCACATCCAGCACGTGAGCTGCGTCTTCGACGGAATAGCCCATCATGTCGACGAGCACGAGCGCGGCACGCTGGTCGGGCGGCAGAAGTTTCAGAGCGGCCGAAACCTCCATCGACACCTCGCGCTCGACCGTCTGGTCGGGCAGCGGGTTGTCGCGTTCTGTGGCCTCGATGAGCTCGTCGTCGGCCACCGGACGCACCGACTTGCGGCGCATGCGGTCGAGGCAGGCGTTGACGACGATCCGGTGCAGCCAGGTGGTGACTGCGGCCTCGCCGCGGAAGCTCGCCGCCTTGCGGTAGGCGGAGACGAAAGCGTCCTGTACGGCATCGGCGGCTTCGTCGGGGTCGCCCAGGGTGCGGAGCGCCACGGCCCACATGCGGTCACGGTGACGCTTGACGATCTCGCTGAAGGCGTGAGCATCCCCGTTGATGTGCGCCGTCAGCAGCGCGGCGTCCGTCGCCGCGCTCGAAGGTGTCTCGGGTGGGGAGTTCACTGTGAGGGTTCCTGATCAGGCCGATCCGGGAGAGTGGACCACTACGTCATAGATGGTGCCACGAAAACGTCCCTCTTCTGCCGGAAGCCGCGTAAACCAGATCAAAACGTACTGGCCACTTGCGGGCGACGACGGGGTGAACGTCACCTTTCCTGACACGTCCTTCTGGGTCGCGACCGGCTTCAACGCGTCGAGCGAGGGCGAGTTGCCCACCCTCAGCTCCACGGTGGATCCGGGGGTCTCGGCCAGCGTGGCCACGACCTGGCTGACCTGAACCTGCTTGCCCATGTCGATGAGCAGGCCCACGCCGTCCTTCAGGCGTCCCAGCTCCGCGCTGTTGTAGTAGGTCGTCTGCCAGAAGGTGTTGGGCTTGCCGTCGATGGCCTGCGCGGCCATCTCGGGGTGTTCGGAGCGGTCGTCGCCGAGCGGGTCGAAGCCGTCGGCGCCCGCCGGCTTGAGCGCGACGTTCTGCGCCGCCGAGGGTTGCGACGCCGGGTCGGACGAACCGGTGCTGTTGCCCGCCGACGGACTGCTCTGGGTGCCGAGGTTGCGGCCGATGGTCCAGGCGCCGAAGCCGACCGCGACGATCACCAGCAGGACCACGAGGGTCATCAGGATCCGGTTGACCTTGCTCGGCGGCCTGGGCGGCGGGGTCCACGTCGGCGGAGCCTTCTCCTCCAGCCCTTCGGACGGAGAGGCGGACACGCTCGGCGGCGGCGAGGAGTAGGAGAGCGCGAGCGGGACCGGGCGCGGCACGTCGGACAGCGCCTCGGCCATCTCGGCGGGGCTGGTCAGCGACGACTGCCCGCGGCGCGACTCGGGCAGGCAGGCGCGCGAGGTGATCGTGTCGAGGTAGCCGGGCACGCCGGCGGTGACCTGGCGGGGCGTGCAGAAGTGCCCGTCGATCATCGGGGCGGCGGGCAGCCCGCCCTCCTCCTCGTCGCCGGGCCAGTGACCGGTCAGCCCGGCGTACAGCAGCCGGCCCAGCCCTTCGGCGTCGTCGAGCGCGGGATTGTCAGTGGTCAGCCCGGCCAGGGAGGCGTCGACGGCCACGCCCAGCACCTTGACGGTGTTGCCGGTGGTCCACACCAGATGGCTGGGCCGCAGGCACAGGTGGTGCAGGCCCTTCTCATGGGCGTGGGCCAGCGCCTCGGACGCCTCGGCGACCAGGCCGGCGGCGCGCTCGGGATCGAGCGGGCCCGCGGCCAGCAGGTCGGCCAGCGACTCGCCGGTGACCCACTCGCTGACGACGTACGCGAGGCCGTCGTCGTGGGCGGCGTCGAAGACCTGCGTGATCCGGGGGTCGGTGAGGCGGGAGGCGGCACGCGCGGCGGTGACGACCTCGGTCACGCGCTCGAAACCAGGGGAGAAGGTGAGGACGGCGACGGGACGGGCCAGGATCTCGTCGATGGCCTTCCACAGGGTGGCGCCGTCGGACTCGGTGACGCGATCTTCCAGGCGGAAGCGCTCGGCGAGTCTCGTCCCTGGCTGGACTGCCGTGCTCATGCCGCGATCACCGTGCTGAATCCGCCCACGCTCCTGCTTCCATTCGCCGCGCGTCGGTCACCATGGTAGTGCCGCGCCGCGCTCTTTACCGGCCTACCCGTCCGGCGACCATTCCAACGATCGAGTTGACCTCCGGGATGCGCATCCTGTGCGCGACCGTCAGATACAGCAGGCCTCCCAGGCCTCCGCCGACCGCCAGGATGATCAGCGAGTTGAGGACGGTGAGCGATCCGAACAACTGCTGCGACGCCCACACGGTCGCCAGTCCGAGCACAGCCGTGGGCAACGCCGCGATGTACATCTTGGTCAGCGCGCCGCCGATGGTCCAGCCTCCCAGGCCGCGCACCCTGCGCGAGGCGAGCATCCACGCCACGCCTGCGCCGACCGCGTAGGAGACGGCGTAGGCGAAGGCCAGGCCCATGACGACGTAGGCGGGCGGCACGAGGGCGTTGGCCACCAGCATCAGCCCGGCGAACACCGCGGTGGTGCCGGCGCCGACGTAGACGGGGGTACGCGTGTCGCCGAAGGCGTAGAAGACGCGCAGCAGCAGCTGGAACACCGCGAACGGCACCAGCGCCAGGCCGTAGACCTGCAGCACCTGCCCGATGTAGACGGCGTCGTCGATCGAGGTCTCGCCGCGCGCGTAGAGAGGCACGGTGATCGCCGGGCCGAGCACCATCAGCATGAGCGAGACCGGCACCATGACGGAGGCGATCAGCCGTACGCCCGAGCCGAACTCCGCGCGGACCTCGTCGAACCGCCCTTCGCCGACCGAGCGGCTCATGCGCGGCAGCATCGCGGTGATCACCGAGACGCCGATCACGCCGTAGGGCAGCTGGAAGAGCTGGAACGCCAGGGTGTAGGGCGTGATGCCGTGGCCCGCGACGATGTCGCCGGCGGCGCTGGCGAGGTTGGTGATGAGCACGAACCCGAGCTGCGTGACGACCACGTAGCCGATGGTCCAGACGCCGGCCCTGCCCATCTCGCCGAGGCGGGCGCCGCGCAGGCCGAGCCTGGGCCTGAACGAGAAGCCCGCCCGCTTGAGCGCGACGATCAGCACCAGGGCCTGCGCCACGATGCCGAGGGTGGTGCCGACGCCGAGGATCGCCAGCGCGTTCGTCGAGGTGCCGCGCCCGGCGACCATGTAGACGAGGAAGGCGCCGATGACGACGATGTTGTTGAGCACGGGCGCCCACATCGGGGCGGCGAAGCGGTCGCGGGTGTTGAGGATCGCCCCGGCCACCGCGCCGACGCCGAAGAAGGCCAGCTGCGGCAGGATGAACCTGGCCAGCGTGACCGCCCACTCGTAGTTGTCCTGGCCGGGACGCCAGTCGGTGTACAGGTCGATGAGCAGCGGGGCGGCCCACACGGCCAGCGCGGCGACGATGATGAGCGCCACGGTCGTCAGCGTCAGCAACCGCTGTTCGTAGGCGCGCCCGCCGTCGGCGTCTTCGCGCTGCGCCTTGACCACCATCGGCACCACGACGCTGCTCAGCACGCCGAGCAGCAGCAGGTCGAGGATCGCGTAGGGGATGGCGTAGGCGGCGTTGTAGGCGTCGCCCAGCGTGGCCGTGCCGATCGCGGCGGCGAGCACCATCGTCCGGACGAACCCGGTGACCCGCGACACCAGCGTGCCCGCGGCCATGATCGCGCTCGCGCGCAGGACTCGGCTCATACTCGCTCGGCCTCCCTGGACCGGCCCGCCTTCTCGACGCGTTTCTGGGACCTGCGGCGCAGCACCCGCATGACGACCGCCGCCAGCATGACCACCAGGGCGGCGCCCACGATGACGAGCGCGATGCCGGTGTATCCCGTGGTCCTGATGGTGAGTTTGTACGGCGAGCCGTACGCCAGCCCGTCGCGGGTCTGGAGCTGCACGCTGACCGTGGTGTCGGCGGCGGTCTTGACCTCCATGGGCACCTGGATGGTGCCGCTCTGCCCTGCCCCGATGTTCAGCTCGTCGGGGTAGTCGCCGATGCTCAGCTCGTCGGTCTTGTCGGCGGTCACCACGAGTCTCAGCGCGATGTCGTTGGGCGTGCCGTTGGTGACGCTGATCGGAACCCATCCATTGTTGCCGGCCAGCGCGCGAGGGCGGTCGACGCTCGGGACCAGGACGTCGTCGAGCTTGCCGGCCACGCCCTTGGCGACGGTCTTGCGAGCGGACTCGGCGGCGCGCAGCCGCTTTCGCCAGCCCGCCGAGGTCAGCCGCAGGATCGAGGTCTCGAACCCGGAGAACTTGAGCGAGGTGGTGACCTGCGCGGTCAGCTGGGCGTCGTGGGCGACCTGCTTGACCTGGTCGAGGTAGGCCTTGCCGAGCTCGGTCGAGGCGTTGGCGTCGGTGTAGGTGAGCGGGCCGCGCGGGGGCGAGTTGCGCACCGGCTCGATGGAGTCGAGCGGGGACATCGCCAGCCACGGCAGCGACGAGGCGGCCTTCATCAGCGCGGTCACGTGCGCGGCGTTGGGGTCCCAGCGGCGCGTGGGGGCCACGACCAGCGACTTGGCGGTGGCGGGCGTCTCGGAGGCGATGATGGCGGTCTCGGCGATGAACCGGTGCTTGGCGGCCAGCGTGGAACCCGCGACCGCGGTGTCGGGCTCGAGCGTGTGGCTCAGCACCGGGTCGGGGACGAGCGCGGTGACGCTGCCGCCGACCGTGTCGAGCGTCGCGGCGGCGTCGGGTGTGGTCAGCAGCTGCTGCGAGGCGGGCAGGTTCTCGGGGCTGAGCAGGACCGTGTCGACCTTGGCGATCGACAGCACGTCGAGGGCGTCGGCGTCGAGCAGTCCGGCGGCCGGCCAGTTGGCGGTGGTGCTGATGTCGGAACGCTTCAGCAGCGACGCCGCCGAGGCGGCTCCGGTCTCGATGGCGACCCCGGTCTGCTTGTCGAGGCCGTTGTGGGCCAGGGCGACGAGGTCGGGGTCGGAGTACGGCACGGCGACCACGGGCACGCCGGCCAGCGCCGCGCTCAGGGAGTTGAGCCAGGCGGTGGCCTCCGGCGCGCCCGCCTTGCTCTCGGGGTTGCCCTTCACCAGCACGCTGTAGGTGTCGGCCATCGACTGCACGTCGTCGAGGATGCCCGGCTCGACGAACCAGGTGGCGGTCTTGGGCGCGGTCTGGGCGAGCTTCAGCAGCCGTCCGAGCCTGCCCTTGTCGGTGATCGAGGTGCGCAGCTCGTCGTCGGTGAAGGTCGTCTTGTCGGAGCGGTGTGGTTCGTCGATGATCGGCAGCGCGAACGCGAGCTTGGTCTTGGGCAGTTTGGGTGCGTTGGCCGGGGCGTAGGTCAGGAAGCTGCGCCAGATGTCGATCTCGGTTCCCGACCACGAGTCGAAGGCCTGGATCGACAGGGGGTAGACGCCGAACTGCGAGAGGGTCAGCTGCGCCGGGGTGATCTGGGTCTGCCAGGAGACGGTCGCGCCCGGCTCGACGGGAGCCGACAGCGTCACTGATCCGGCGGTCCAGGCGACGTCACGGGAGACGAGCTGCCCGCTCTGGTAGCTCTCGAGCTCGGCCCGGCCGGTGAAGCGCTGGTTGGAGGTGCGCAGCCTGATCTGCGTGCCCTGCAGCGGTGTCGTGCCCCGGTTGGTGAGCGTGCCGGAGATCGTGATCGGCGTCGTGGGCGAGGTCGGCACGTCGGGCGTGAAGGCCTTGACCCACAGCTTGGTCTCCGCCCTCGCGGCAGCGCCCGGTGGCGCTACGACGACTGTCGTCGTCATCAGCGCGGCGAGGGAGAGGGCGAGCAGCGTGAGCTTTCGTATCACGTGTCTGCCCGGGCAGGTGTACGGCGCACGCCCGCAATGGTACGGGCTCAACGAGGCAGCGCGACCCTGGCTCTTGGCGGGCGCAGGTCCACCGACTTGCCGGGCAGCAGTGACAGGAGGTCGATGGAGCGCAGGGCCAGGGCGGTGAATCGTTCCCCGGTCGCGGTGTAGACGAGGCCGTCGTCGATGGGCACCCTGTCGTCGATCAGGAGTGTCAGCTCATCGGGCAGCAGGAGTGGGCAGACCAGGCCGTCGGCGTAGTCGGTCAGCGCGTTGACCACGAACGCCGGCGCGTGCCGTACTCTGCGTGCGCCCAGGAGTCCACCGACGATTCCTGGCTGCGGCGGTGCGGCGACGGTCGAGACCACCGCGACGGCCTCCCGCCCCATCCGGGTGGAAAGCTCGAACACCGTGACCGCGACGCACCTGTCCGGTGCGGCCAGGACCGACTCGGGCAGTTCGTCCACGCACGTCATAGGCCGCGGAAGGCGTACGATTTCATGGTGGACGAGGTGTGCCAGGAGCCAGCGGTGGATCGCGAGGGCGTCCTTCATATGCGCTCCCTTCTCCACAGACGGTAACCCGGACCCGGTGTGGCTCGGGGGATATGTTCCGGATCTGAAGGACTACCCAGCTTGTCCGACTCGAACCTGACCCAGCTCTTCCGCAGGATCGCCCCCGTGGCCGACGAACTCGGCGAGCTGTTCGCCGACCGTGGCCACCAGCTCGCCCTCGTCGGCGGCTCGGTGCGCGACATCCTGCTGAACCGCATCGGCAACGATCTCGACTTCACCACCGACGCGCACCCAGAACGCGTTCTGGAGATCGTCCGCGACTGGGCCGACTCCGTCTGGACCATCGGGATCGACTTCGGCACGGTAGGCGTGCGCAAGGGCGGCTGGCTGGTGGAGATCACCACCTATCGCAGCGAGTCCTACGACCCCAAGTCGCGCAAGCCCGAGGTCATGTACGGCGACACGCTCGAAGCCGACCTGGAGCGCCGCGACTTCGCCGTCAACGCCATGGCCGTACGCGTGCCCACCCACGAGTTCGTCGACCCCTACGGCGGCGTCTCCGACCTGACCGCCAAGGTCCTGCGCACCCCCGGCACCCCCCAGCAGTCGTTCGACGACGACCCGCTGCGCATGCTCCGCGCCGCCCGCTTCGCCTCCCAGCTCGGCTTCACGGTCGCCGACGAGGTGCAGGAGGCCATGACCGCCATGGCCGAGCGCATCGAGATCGTCTCGGCCGAGCGCATCCGCGACGAGCTCGACAAGCTGATCTGCGGCGCCCACCCGCGCGAGGGCCTCAAGCTCCTGGTCGACACGGGCCTGGCCGCCCATGTCCTGCCCGAGCTGCCCAAGCTGCGGCTGGAGATCGACGAGCACCACCGCCACAAGGACGTCTACGAGCACACCCTGATCGTGCTGGAGCAGGCCATCGCCCAGGAGCAGGCGGGGCCCGACCGCATCCTGCGCTGGGCGGCGCTCATGCACGACGTGGGCAAGCCCAAGACCCGGCGCAACGAGTCGGGCGGCCGCGTGTCCTTCCACCACCACGAGGTCGTCGGCGCCCAGCTGACCCGCAAGCGCATGCAGGAGCTGCGCTTCCCCAAGGAGGTCGTCGCCGACGTCTCCCGCCTGGTGGAGCTGCACCTGCGCTTCCACGGCTACGGCTCGGGGGAGTGGACCGACAGCGCCGTGCGCCGCTACGTGCGCGACGCCGACCACCTGCTCGACCGCCTGCACAAGCTGACCCGCGCCGACTGCACGACCCGCAACAAGCGCAAGGCCGCGGCGTTGTCGAGGACCTACGACCAGCTCGAGGAGCGCATCGCCCGGCTGGCCGACGAGGAGGAGCTGGCCAAGATCCGCCCGGAGCTCGACGGCAACGAGATCCAGCAGATCCTCGGCATCGGCCCGGGCCCGCTGGTCGGCAAGGCCTACAAGTTCCTGCTCGACCTGCGGCTCGACCAGGGCGTGCTCGGCAAGGAGGCGGCCACGGAGGCGCTTCGGCAGTGGGGCAAGGAGAACGGCGCCCCCTAGGCTGACTCGCCATGGACATCCTGGCGCTCGACCGCGAGCACGTCTGGCATCCGTACGCCGCCCCCGGCGCGCCCGTGCACCAGGTGGTCAGGGCCGACGGCGTACGGCTGACGCTCGCCGACGGGCGGGAGCTGATCGACGGCATGTCGTCGTGGTGGGCGGCGATCCACGGCTACAACCACCCGCGGCTCAACCAGGCGCTCAGGAGCCAGCTCGACTCCATGGCGCACGTCATGTTCGGCGGCCTGACCCATGAGCCGGCCGTACGGCTCGCGCGGCGCCTGGCCGAGATGACAGGGCTGGAGAAGGTCTTCCTGGCCGACTCCGGCTCCGTCTCGGTCGAGGTGGCGATCAAGATGGCCATGCAGGCCACCGGCCGGTCACGCCTGATGACCGTGCGCGGCGGCTACCACGGCGACACCTTCGGCGCGATGGCCGTCTGCGACCCGGTGAACGGCATGCACCACCTGTTCAGCGGCGCCCTGCCGCAGCACGTGTTCGCCGGCCTGCCTCCCGCGGAGCACGACGAGGCCTACCTCGACGAGCTCGACCGGCTCGTCACCCCCGACCTGGCCGCGGTCATCGTGGAGCCGATCGTCCAGGGCGCCGGCGGCATGCGCTTCTACCACCCGAGCGTCCTGCGCCGCCTGCGCGAGCTGACGGCCTCCAGGGGCGTCCTGCTGATCGCCGACGAGATCGCCACCGGCTTCGGGCGCACCGGCGAGCTGTTCGGCTGCGACCACGCCGGGATCCGGCCCGACATCATGTGCCTGGGCAAGGCGCTGACCGGCGGCTACATGACGCTGGCGGCGACCCTGTGCACGGCGGAGGTCGCCTCGCGGATCGGGGTGCTCATGCACGGGCCGACCTACATGGGCAACCCGCTGGCCACCGCGGTCGCCACCGCCTCGCTGGACCTGCTGGAGGAGCGCCCGTGGCGCGAGGAGGTCCGCCGGATCGGGGAGATCCTGCGCGAGGGGCTGGCCGAACGCGACAGCCGGGTCATGGGCGCGATCGGCGTGATCGAGATGCCCGAGCCGGTCGACGTCGCCAAGGTCCAGCGGATCGCCATGGAGTGCGGCGTGTGGCTCCGGCCGTTCGGCAGGCTGATCTACACGATGCCGCCGTACGGCATCAGCCGACAGGACCTTTCAGCGGTCGTCGAGGCGATGGTGCGAGCCTCCGCGTGAGCATCCGGTAACCCAGCCCGCCGAACACGTAGCCGAGCACGATGATCGCCAGGGCCACGTAGGACTTGCCGTTGTCGGGCAGGATCGTCGCCGACAGCGCGGCCGCGAGCACGAACGAGCCGTTGAAGAGCATGTCGTAGATCGAGAACGACCGGCCGAGGTAGATGTCGGCGACGTCGCGCTGGACGGCGGTGTCGGCGCAGATCTTCACGCTCTGCCCGGCGACGCCCAGGAAGAATCCGGCCACGGGCAGGCCCCACTCCTGGAAGGGCGTCACGAGCACGGCGGTGGCGATGCCCGCGCTGGCGAGCATCCACGGCACCCAGCGCTCCAGCGTGAAGCGCTCGGTGGCCAGCGGCGTGATGACCACGGCGAGCGCGAAGCCGATGCCCGAGGTGGCCACGACCAAGCTCATGCCCTGCAGCGCCGAGGTGGCGTCGCCGCCGGTGAAGTAGTAGCGGTACAGGATGATGCCGAGCGCCGTGGACATGCCGAACATGAAGCGGTGCAGCGCCATCGCGCCGACGGTGGCCGCGGCCACGCGGTGGTGGAGCAGGTGCTGCACGCCCTCCTTGAGCCCGACGGCCACGCCCCTGAGCGCCTGACGGGTGTCGGGGCGGTCGAGGGAGTCGTCGGGGCCCAGCAGGTCGCGCTGCATGGTCCTGGCGACCAGGGCGCTCAGCGCGAAGATCGCCCCGGAGGTGATCATCATGAGCGAGATGTCGGTGTGGAGGATCTCCCGCATCACGTAGCCCAGCGCGACGCCGCCGAAGGTGATGACCGTGCCCGAGGTCGGCACGACCGCGTTGGCCGCCATCAGCCTGTCGTGGGGCACCACGTGCGGCAGGGCCGCGCTCAGCGCCGCCATGAAGAAGCGGTTGACGCCCAGCACGCACAGGGCGGCGCCGTAGAAGACCGGCTCGGGCAGCCCGGCGACCAGGATGCCCGCGGTCAGCAGCAGGAGCGTGCCGCGCACGAGCGGCGCGACGACCAGGATCTGCCTGCGCGACCATCGGTCGATGAAGACGCCGACGAACGGGCCCAGAATGCTGTACGGCAGGAACAGGACGGCGAAACCGAAGGCGACGTCGAGCGCGCTGGTGTGCTTCTCGGGGTTGAAGAAGGCGAAGCCGAGCACGCTGAACTGGAAGATGCCGTCGGAGAACTGCGAGACCAGGCGGGTGGCGAACAGTCGCCTGAAGTCCCGGCCACGCAGGACCACACGGAGATCGGCGACAAAAGACACGGGACCAGACTACTGTCGCCGGGCGATCCACAGGCTTCGCCGAAGCGGCACGCTCACCGCAAACGATCACGTACGCTTTCGTAGCGTGACGAGCGTGGAACACGTGGTGTTGGTCGACGACCATGGCAACCGGATCGGGACCGCGCCGAAGTCCGTGGTCCACACCGCCGAGACCCCCCTGCATCTGGCCTTCTCGAGTTACGTCTTCGACCAGGACGGCAACGTCCTGCTCTCCCGCCGTGCCCTGCACAAGGTCACCTGGCCGGGCATCTGGACCAACAGCTGCTGCGGCCACCCGCTGCCCGACGAGCCGCTCGGCCAGGCCGTGCTCAGGCGGCTGTCCTTCGAGCTGGGGCTGCCGGTCACGCGCGCCGACCTGATCCTGCCGCGCTTCTCCTACCGGGCGGTCATGGGCAACGGCGTCGTCGAACACGAGCTGTGCCCGGTCTACCGCGTGGTCGTCGACCGCCCGCCGGTCCCCAACCCTGAAGAGGTCGAGGAGGTGCGCTGGATGCCGTGGAAGGAGTTCGTCCACGGCGTGAGCAGCCACCTGCTGGCCATCTCGCCGTGGTGCTACGAGCAGGTGCCGCAGCTCGAGGCGCTGGGCGCCGATCCTTTCAGCTGGCCGGTGGCCGAGGAGCGTGACCTGCCTCCCGCTGCGAGGGGATGACCCGCTCCCGGGCGTCGAGCAGCTCGTCCCAGTGCTCCTCCGCCCAGGCGCACGCCGCCCTGAGCGGCTCCAGCAGGCTGCGGCCGAGCGGGGTGAGCGCGTATTCTCCCGCCTCGCGCTCGACGAACCCGCCGCGCTCCAGGCCGCGCAGCGACTGCGTGAGCACCTTCGGCGTGACCCTGCCGAGCGGCACCCGCAACTCGGAGAAGCGGCGCGGGCCGTCCTCCAGGCAGGTCATCACCAGCGCCGCCCACTTGTCGCCGAAACGGAAGGGCAGCAGCCCCGACGGGCAGATCTCGTCGAACAGGTCAGGAGACAGCGGCCTGCGATCACCCATCATGACCTCCGTCGCGGTATCCAGGAGGTAACCGCCCTCCGGGCTACCTTCCGTGAGCATCGACATCGACTCGGCGGAAGGTATTCCTTGAGATGAGCAGGATCGTGGTTTTCGGCGCCGGAGGCAGGGTCGGCCGCGCGGCCGTGGCCGAGGCGCGGCGGCGCGGGCACGAGGTGACCGAGGCAGGGAACGACGAGGCGACCGACGTCCGCGACCCGCGGCCGGTGGCCGCCGTGGCCGCCGGCCACGACGCGGTGATCAACGCGGCCGCGGTGTACGGCGAGGGCACCGACCCCGCCGCCTTCTTCCCTGCGGCCGCCAGGGCCCTGCTCACCGGGCTGGCGGAGGCAGGGGTGCCGCGCCTGGTCAGCGTGGGACTGGCCGTCGTGAAGCCCGGCCCCGACGGCGTCAGGCTGATGGACTCCCCGGGCTTCCCCGCGGAGTTCCTGCCCTTCTGCCTGGCTCACGCCTCCGGGCTCGACGTGCTGCGCGCCGAGGGCGACGCGCTGGACTGGCTCTACCTCGCTCCGGTCGGCGACTTCGACGCCGAGGGGGAGCGGACCGGGCACTACACCGTCGGCGAGTACGGCGACATGGCCGCGCGCATCTCCCACGCGGACTTCGCCATCGCCCTGGTCGACGAGGCGCTGGCCCCGAAGCACCACCGCGAGCACCTGGCCGTGACGTGAGAGTCGTGACATGAGAGTCGTGACATGAGAAAGGGCCCGGGTTCGTCCCGGGCCCGTTTCATCATGGCGTCAGCGCTCGACCTCGCCGCGGATGAACTTCTCGACGTACTCACGAGCCTGGTCGTCGGAGTACTGCTCCGGCGGCGACTTCATGAAGTAGGAGGAGGCGCTCAGGATCGGACCGCCGATGCCGCGGTCCATGGCGATCTTCGCGGCGCGCACGGCGTCGATGATGATGCCCGCCGAGTTGGGCGAGTCCCAGACCTCGAGCTTGTACTCCAGGTTCAGCGGGGTGTCGCCGAAGGAGCGGCCCTCCAGGCGCACGTAGGCCCACTTGCGGTCGTCGAGCCACGGCACGTGGTCCGACGGGCCGATGTGCACGTCGGCCTTGCCCATCTCGTGCGGGATCTGCGACGTGACCGACTGGGTCTTGGAGATCTTCTTGGACTGGAGGCGGCTGCGCTCCAGCATGTTCATGAAGTCCATGTTGCCGCCGAAGTTGAGCTGGTACGTGCGCAGCAGCTCGACACCGCGGTCCTCGAACAGCTTGGCCATCACGCGGTGCGTGATGGTGGCGCCGACCTGCGACTTGATGTCGTCGCCGACGATCGGCACACCGGCCTCGGTGAACTTCTCGGCCCACTCGGGGTCGGAGGCGATGAAGACCGGCAGGGCGTTGACGAACGCGACCTTCGCGTCGATCGCGCACTGCGCGTAGAAGCGGTCCGCCTCCTCGGAGCCCACCGGCAGGTACGAGACGAGGACGTCGGCCTTCGTTTCACGAAGGATGCGGACGACGTCGACCGGCTCCTCGTCGGACTCCTGGATGATCTCGCGGTAGAACTCGCCGAGACCGTCGAAGGTGTGGCCGCGCTGGACGATGACGCCGCTCGGCGGCACGTCGCAGATCTTGATCGTGTTGTTCTCACTGGCGACGATCGCCTCGGACAGGTCGCGACCGACCTTCTTGGCGTCGACGTCGAAAGCGGCGACGAACTCGACGTCGCCGACGTGATACTCGCCGAACTTCACGTGCATGAGGCCCGGCACACGAGTGGCCGGGTCGGCGTCCTTGTAATAGTGGACGCCCTGCACCAGCGAAGACGCGCAGTTGCCGACACCGACAATGGCTACGCGAACCGAACCCATCGCACTCGCTCCTTTATTCATCAGATGCCTCGTTCGAGGCCCGTCTCTCTGTGGCGATCAGCTCATTCAGCCAACGCACTTCGCGTTCGACCGATTCCAGACCGTGACGCTGCAGCTCCAGCGTGTAGCTGTCGAGACGCTCACGGGTGCGCGCCAACGCGGCACGCACGTTCTCGAGCCGTTCCTCCAACCGGCTGCGCCTTCCCTCGAGGATGCGCAGCCGTACTTCCGCCTCTGTGTGGCGGAAGAAGGCGAAATGCACGCCGAAGCTCTCGTCCTCCCACGCGGCCGGTCCGGCCTGTGTGAGGAGTTCCTGGAGCCGCTCCTTGCCCTCCGCGGTCAGCTTGTAGACGATCTTCGATCGCCCAGTGACGGCCTGGGGGTGCTCTTCCACGATCAGACCCCGCTCCAGAAGGGTCTTGAGGCACGGATAGAGCGAGCCGTAGGAGAAGGCGCGGAACATGCCGAGCAGGGCGTTGAGCCGTTTGCGCAGCTCGTAGCCGTGTAGGGGAGTCTCGTGCAGCGACCCGAGCACGGCGAGTTCCAGGACCCTGCGCTGGTCAGTGGCCAACGGGAACCGCCTCCTCTCGCGTCGATGTATCGGGCCGATACATCTTGAGGATACGTCGAGTCGCTACATCTCGGCAATTAAGGTCTTTGCCAAGAGGTTGGGGGCATTAGGTAAAAAGACGTAATGTGGCGCCCATGTGGTCGCAGAGAAGGGTGGTGGACTATGCGCTCGCCAAGCGGGCCGTGGTCCGCTCGCTGAACTCTGGGCGCGCCTCACGCAGCGAGGTGTGCGACGCACAGCCGTACCTCCTCCGTGCCGCCAAGCACTTCGGACAACCGACGACCCGCCCCTGCCCGGTATGCGAGGTGGAGAACGTCACCGAAGTGACCTATGTCTACGGAGACGCCCTAGGCCGTCATGCCGGTCGGGCAAAGGTGGCAGCGAAGCTGGCCGCGATGGCGCAGGATTACGACGAGTTCCGGGTGTACGTCGTCGAGGTCTGCCAAAGTTGTTCTTGGAATCACCTGACGGTCTCGTTTGTCCTCGGGAACGGACCGCCGGACCAAGACGACCCCCAGCCATGACCTACCGAGGGCGGCGCAGAGACCGCCGGGCACCCCGACGACGATGCGAGGACGCGTGAGTAACAGTAGCCACA
>NZ_JBITGL010000020.1:0-159938 GCF_044456985.1 Nonomuraea sp. NPDC050663 | reverse complement strand
AGGGGCGGGGGGGGGCGCGGGGGGGGGCCGGGGGGGGGGGGCCCGGGGGGCGGGGGGGGGGGGGGGGTGTTTTGTGGGGGGGGGGGCCCCCCCCCCCCCCCCCCCACCCCCGGGGTCGATGGCCTGGGGGCCATCGACAACCCGTGCGGGGTGCTCGGGCGGGCCTCTCTATGGCGGTTTGGGTTGGGTTTCCGCCAGCACCCCAACGTCGATGGCATGGGTTGGTGACACCCGTGATGACGAGTTGCCGCGGGGAACCCAGCACGCACGCTGCTGAGGGGACGAGGACCTCCTAGCGGATGGACGTGGCGGCTATGTGCGCTTGGCGGCGGGCGAGGTCAGCGGGGCTGCCGAACGGGCTTCCACCGCCACTCTCCAGGTAGTCACGCAGGCTCGTCATGTAGTGCTGCCAGCTGCGGGTGCACATGCCGAAGCACTCCAGTTCCTCACTCAGGCCTTGGTGGCGGAAGAAGAGCTCGGCCGCGTCGCCGTCGCCCGGAGTGATGGTGAACGTGGGCCGGGTGCCGATCCAGTCGGGCAGGAAGGGGCAGTCGACGACGGTCCATCGCACCGACGTCGGCCGGGTCGCCTCGTCTACCTGGATCACGAGGGGATCGGGGGCGTTCATGTGAAACCGGAGCTCGCCGCCGGTCGTGCCGAATCCGGTCACGGGGTTCCACCAGGCCGCGAGACTCGTGGTGGTGGTGAGCGCGTCGAAGAGAGCGTCGGGGGAGGCTTTCACCCGCACGGTCGTCTGGTAGTCCGCAGTGCTTGTCATGGTCAGGTCCTTTTCAGGTCGAATGCCGATCGTCGTGACCCTGGACAGGTGCACTCCTGTCGAGGTGGTTGCCGAGTGCTTGGAGGCGGTCGTCCCAGTCGTGGGCCAGCGCTGCCAGGAATTGCTGCGCGAGCCGTACGGGTGCGGACTGGAGCCGGTAACGCACGCGCCGCCGCTCGCCGAGTTCCGGGCTCACCAGGCCGACGTCAGTCAGCAGGGCGAGGTGTTTGGCGATCGCCTGGCGTGTGATCGGGAGGCGGTCGGCCAGGTCGGTGGCGGTGGCGGGGCCTTGTGTGGCGAGCGTGGCCAGGATCGCCCGCCGGGTGGGGTCGGCCAGGGCGTGAAAGACCTGCTCCGCGATCGCCTCGATGTCAGGCGGCGGCAAGGCGGTCGGCCAATACGTCGAGCTTGCTCGCCCATCCTTCGATGTGGCTTTCGTGGGTCTTGCTCCGGAAGCCGTCTGGCAGTTGGGCGAACCCGGTCTCCACGACTCGCAGGCGGGTGTCGGAGCCGGACGCTTCGAGGGTGAACTCGACGTAGGTGCGGCGGGGATCGCCTTCGGGGAGATCGGGGAGCCGCCAGGTGAATCCGAACACCGTCGGTTCCTCGACCCGTGCGATCCGCATGTCGACGATGCGTCCGCTGCTGACCGTCAGCTGGGCGGCCCCGCCGGGTCGCAGGTCGATGGTCACGTTCTCGCCGAGCCAGGACGACAGGCCCTCGGATGTGGTGAGGGCGGCCCATACCTGCTCAGGTGGGCTGGCTAGCACCACGCTTCGCTCGATCCGGTCGGGGAATGCCACAGCAGCCTCCAGTAAATAGCAACCGGCCGGTTGCTATGTTATGGCAACCGGATGGCTGCATCAAGGTCTGGAGGCCGCCGCTGAGGATTTGATGGTCAGCCTGCCGTGAGGACCTCCACGCCGAGCGCCCTGACCTGCTCGACGACCGTGTGGTGCGCGTCGGCGTCCGTGATCACGCCGCTGACCTTCTCCCACGGCAGCACGCGGAAACGGGAGGCGGTTCCGAGCTTCTCCGAGGAGGCGAGGATGTAGGTGTCCGCCGCCCGCGCGGACAGGGCGCGCTTCATCGCCGCCTCCTCCGCGTCTCCCGTGGTCAGGCCGACCTCGGGGTGGACGCCGGTGACGCCGAGCAGGCAGAGGTCCGCGGAGACGTTCTGGGCGGCCTCGACCGCGGCGGCGCCGCAGGTGACCGCCGAGTGCTTGAACACGCGGCCGCCGAGCAGGAACAACTCTGCCCGGGGGTGGTCCAGCAGGGCGGCGGCGATCGTCGGGCTGTGGGTGATCACCGTGCAGGAGAGCTCCTTCGGGAGCGCGTGGGCGAGGGCGAGGGCGGTGGTGCCGCCGTCGAGGATCAGGGCGCCGTCGGGCCGTACCAGCCCTGCGGCGACGGCGGCGACCTTGCGCTTGCCGTCCGGGGTCACGGTCTGTCGGGCCGCGTAGTCGGCTACGGCGGGTGAGACAGGGAGTGCGCCGCCGTAGACGCGCTGGCACAGTCCTTCGGCGGCGAGGTCGCGCAGGTCGCGCCGCACGCTGTCTTCGGAGATGCCCAGGTCGGCGGCCACATCCTTGGCGACGATCTTGCCTTGGCGGGCGAGGAGTTCGAGCAGGTGGTCGCGTCTCTCAGCGGCTAGCATTCACGTTGTCTCCTGTTCTTGCACGTTTATGCATGTATTGTAGCGGTCATGACAGACAGACCGATGCTCATCCTCATCGCCGGCCCGTATCGCTCAGGGACCGATGGCGATCCGCAGGCCATGGCCGCCAACCTCGCCCGGCTGGAGGAGGCCGCGTGGCCGATCTTCGCCGCCGGACACCTGCCCGTGATCGGGGAGTGGATCGCGCTGCCGGTGCTGCACTCCGCCGGGGCGGGGCCCACCGATCCGCTGGCGGAACAGGTGCTCTATCCGGCCGCCGACCGGCTGCTCGGCCACTGCGACGGCGTGCTGCGGCTGCCCGGCGAGTCCACGGGGGCCGACCAGGACGTCGCCACCGCGCGGCGTCGTGGGCTGCCTGTGTATTACGACGTGGCGGACATTCCCCGCTTGGCCGAGGAGGTGCAGGAGGTCGGGTGACGGGTCGTCGCGGCGAGGAAGCCTCGGGAGGTGGCGAGGGTAGCGGCACGGGCCTTTAGCAAGCCGAGCGCTGCCAGGCCGACCGTCACCAGGCGGGGCGCGGGCGAACCAGGCGTGGACAGGCCGGGCGTGGGGTGAACCGCGGCTGCGGCGTCGTGAAGCACGCCATCGAGCTCGTCGCCTAAGCGTCCTGCGCCGCACCGGCCCTCAGCCTCGAGCGCCGCTGCTCGCCCCCATACCTGCCGGCAGCACCTCGACACCCCCACCGCCTGTCAAGAGAACGCGGCCGTGATCGGCTGCCCGCGCCACATGAGCCATCACCCGCAGCGTCGGCCTGGACGGGGAGATCGACGCGATGGTCGCCGAAACGGACGAGGAGTTCTTCGGCCCGCAGGCGTTCAGCACACCTCCCGATAGGCCACCCCCGGAAGGTACTGCTCCCACTCACCCCGAGTGAGTTGCCGCCCCACCCGCGCGCACAACAGGCCCACCGCCCGCTCAGCATCCGTCACATGCGAATGCACAGCGCCCGAACCGGTCACGACCTGCAACGTCCCCCCATCCGGAGAGAACCCCAGCGCGACCACGGAATCACCCCAGCCAGGAAACGCCAGGTCCGAGACGTCCCCCGTCACGGAGTCCACCAGCCGGACCCGGTTCCCCACGTCGGTTGCCGCCAGGGTGCGGCCGTCAGGGGCGGGGGCGGTTGACTGCAGCCCGTACCTCCCGGTGAGCGGAGAGTCGTGCAGCCTGCCCGTCCCGAGCTCCACCTGGTAGAGCGCGTCCGCGCCCACGAGTGCGGAGCGGCCGTCGGCGGTGAGACCGGACAGGCCGATGACCAGGTGGCTGGTGTCGGCCCGCCACCGGATGCGGCCGGTGGCGGGGTCGATGAGCACCAGGCCGTCGTCGTCCACCGCCACGAGTTGCGTGCCGTCCGGGGTGAAGGCGTACGGGCCGCGCGCGCCGGGTGTGGTGTGGGCGTGCCGCCAGCCGGAGCGGGCGGTCCAGGTCTGGGTGACGGGCTGCGCCTGGTGGCATCCGGGCGGGACGCGGTGGGCGCCGGAGGCGACCAGGGTTGTGCCGTCCGGGCTGAAGGCGACGGCCTGCAGCTCCCACGTGTCGCCCGGCCGGCGGGCGGGGCGGTCGGCGAGGCGGGCCACCTCGCGGCCGGTGGCGACCTCGCTGATGCGGACCGCGTCGTTGGGGGTGATGGCGGCCAGGAGGGTTCCGTCCGGGCTGAGGCTCACCTCCTGGAAGGGGTCGTCCCCTCCGGTGCAGGCAGACGTGCTCGTCGAGGCGGGTGGTGTGGAGGGTGGTGTGGAGGGTGGTGTGGAGGGTGGTGTGGAGGGCGGCACGGAGGGCGAGGTGGAGGGTGGTGCGGAGGGCGGGGCCGCGGTGTAGACGGTCGTGGGGCCGATCCGGCGGCGTGAGTGCAGGTCCCAGACGCGGATGCCGTCCGGTGCCGCCAGGGCGACCCGGCCGGACCGCATCGACAGGGCGCCGGCCGTGGCCTCCTGGCCCACGCCCGGCAACTGCGGGGGAGCGGTGTAGGGGGCGAGGTCGACGGACAGCGGTTCGCTCTTCCCGGGCAGGACCACCAGGCTGCGCCCCTGTTCGGCGAACGCCATCTCCTGGAGTGTCTCCGGCAGCGGTGACATGACGATCGCGTGGCGGCCGGTGCGGAGATCCCACAGCCGGATGCTCTGCCCGTCGGCGGTCGCCAGCCATCGTCCGCTCGCGTCGAGAGCGAACTGGTGGGTGACGTGGCCGTTGCCCGCGTGCTCCATGCGTTCGGAGCCGGAGCCGGAGCTGGAGCCGGAGCCGGAGCCGGAGGCGAGGTCCCAGAATCGGAGCTCGCCGTTGTTCGAGACGAGCGTGCTCCCGTCGGCGGTGAAGCTCAGCCGGGTGACTTCCTGCTCGCCCTCCTCGGCCGCGTCGGGCACCGTGAACTCGAGCAAGGTCCGGCCCGACGCGACGTCCACGAGCTCCACCCCGCGACCTTCCGTGGCGATCGCCAGCGTGGACCCGTCGGGGGACAGGGCGAGCGCCATGACGTTCTTCCTGGACAGTTCCGCCACCCGGGTGCCGCGGGTCAGGTCGAAGACGGAGATCGGCCTGCCGGAGGTGTAGGTGAAGGTCGCCGCGCGGCGGGCGTCGGCGCTGAAGACGGCGCTGTTGCCGATCGCGGCCTCCTCGCCGAGGAGCCTGCCGCTGCGCACGTCGAAGACGCGGGTGACGGTCTGGGACGCCTCGATGGTCAGGAGCGTGGAGGCGTCGGGGCTGAGGAAGGAGTTCGCGCAGCAGCCGGGGAAGCGGATCGCGGCGACGCGAGTGCGCGAACCGGGGTCCCAGATCTCCGCCCCGTCGCTGTCCCACGACAGGATGTGGCCGTGATCGGCGACCGCGAGATACGGTCCCTTGATCCCCAGAGCCACCTGCGGTTGCGCGAGTGACGACAGCAGGCTCATGCGCGCCTCGGCCACGGGCGAGATGCGCCAGGCGGCCACGCTGAGCAACTGGGCGGTGGACGGGGCGAGAGTGCGCAGCGAGGGGACACGCGCCGCCAGGCCGCGGGCGATCGCCTCGTCGCGCTGGGCGGTGACGACCCGGCGCTGGGTCTCGGCCAGCGTGGCCAGGACCGCGGTCAGCGACAGCAGCAGCGCGAGCGTGATCAGCAGGAGCCGGCGGCGCCGCACCCGCCGTCCGGCCAGGGCGGACGACGCGGCCAGGAAGTCGCGTTCGAGGGTGTTGAGCCGCAGGTTGCGCCTGGCTCCGGCCGCCCAGCGGTTGTCGCGTTCGAGGGCGGAGCCCTGGTCCAGGTCGGCGTCCCTGCGGCCGTTCGCCGCCCACACGCGCGCGGCCTCGCGCAGGCGGTGGTGGTCGGCCTGACCGGGCCGCTCCTCGTCGAGCCAGCCGGTCAGCCGGGGCCAGGCGACGGGCAGCGCGGGGGCGGCGATGCGGACGCCGTCGCCGGACGCGGCCAGGATGCGGGCGCGGACGAAGGCCTCGACGACGGCGCGCCCGGCGGGATCGTCACCGAGTTCGTCCGGGGGCGCGGTCCTGAGCCGGTCGTCCGGGCCCAGTAATCGCAGCAGCACCCCGGCGGCCGCGGCCTGCTCGGCCGGGGTCAGCGCCAGGAAGACCCGCTCCGCGCGCTCGCCGAGCGGCGGATCCGCGGCGCCGCCGCTCGGGCCGACGACGCCGGCCGCCGCGCGTCCCGCCTCCATCAGGCGAGCGGGGTCGGGGCGGTGGTCGAGCAGCCGCAGGAGCAGGTCGCGGCTGTCCGGCCGGCCCTGGGGGTGTTCGGCCAGCCCGGACAGGACGAGCGAGCGCACGGGCTCGGGCAGCCCGGCGAAGGGCGCGTGGGCGCGGTACGGCTGGCGGCCGGAGGCGGCGTACAGCATCACCGCCGCCCAGCCGTACACGTCCGCCGCCTGACCGGCGGCCGAGCCGCGCAGGACCTCGGGCGCCATGTACATCGGCGTGCCCACGGGGCCGTGGGCGGCGGAGGAGACCGTGCCGGTGAGCAGCCGGGCGATGCCGAAATCGATCACGCGCGGCCCGCCGGGGCCCAGCAGCACGTTGTCCGGCTTCAGGTCACGGTGCACCACCCCGGCGTTGTGAATGGCCACCATCGCCGTGGCGATCCCCACGGCCAGCCGGTACAGCTCCTCGCCCTGCAGCGGCCCGTGCTCCTGGACGACCGCGCGCAGGCTGGGGCCGGGGACGAACTCGCTGACCAGGTACGGCCGGGCGGCGTCGAGATCGAACTCGATGATGCGAGCCGTACAGAAGGGAGCCACCCGCAGGAGCGCGGCCACCTCCCCGTTCATCGGGCGCAGCGCGGACACGTCGGCGTGCAGCACCTTGATCGCCACGCGGGCCCGGTCGGGGCCGTACCCTTCGAACACCACGCCCTGGCCGCCCGCGCCGAGCCGTCCCGCCAGGACGTAGTCGCCGATACGGTGGGGATCGCCTTCGACGAGCGGGCTGCCGGCCATGATTCATTCTGGCCCGGCGATCGCGCGGGAGAAAGCTCGCCTGTCAGGAGGTTTCACACCTCGCCGTTAACCCCGCCCTGCGCCCTGGCCGCCTGGACGCCCGCCTGGAAGCGGGTGCGGGCCCCCAGCCGTCCCATCAGCTCCGCGATCCGCCGCTGCGCCGTGCGATAACCGATGCCGAGCTGCCGCGCGATCGCCTCGTCCGTCAGCCCCGTCAGCAGCAGCGCGATCAGCCGCTCGTCGTCCTGGGGCGCCTCGCGCGGCCCCGCCAGCCGCATCGGCAGCGCCCGCTCCCACATGCCCTCGAACAGCCTGCTCAGCGCCTCCAGCAACCCTGACGGATGCACGAGCAGCGCCGCCGAGTCGGGCGCTTCGTACCGCAGCACCATCAGCCCGAACCGGTCGTCCACCAGGTACGTCTTCAGCGGCAGCGCCGGCAGCACCCTGGCCAGCTGCCCCGCCCCGATCATCTCCTCGATCTGCCACAACGCGCCGGGCCGGTCGATGAAGTCGCGTTCGTAGATGACGCGGCTGGTGATGCCGCGCTCCAGCAGCTCGCGCTGGGCGTCGACGCTGGGGCGGCGGTCGAAGTAGGGAGGGCGGGAGAAGGTCCGCACCTGGTGGCGGGCGGCGCGCTGGAGTTGCAGGTGGCGTTGCCGTACGGCCGTCGCGCCGGTGATGACCTCGACGACGAGCGGCGGCTGGTGTCCCGCGGCGCGGCGCTGGAAGGCGTCGTCCAGCTCGGCGGCGTGTTCCCTGGCCCTGGACAGGCCCTCCTCCGCCACGGTCAGGAGCGCGTCGAGCGCGACGTCGGGGGCGACGGCGACGTAGCGGACCGGGTCGTCCGGGAGGCGGTTGACCAGCCCCCTGGCCTCGAGCGTGCCCAGCAGGACGGGCAGCGCGGGGTGGGCGAAGGCGGCCAACTGGTCGAGGGTGGCGGGCGAGCACTCGACGAGCAGCTCGTAGAGCTCCTCCTCGGCGGGCCCCAGCCCGAGCGCCGCCAGCGTCACGACAACCACCCGCGCACGACAGCCTGGTAGCCCGCCTGGAACCGGGTCTGGGCGTCGAGCTGCGCCATCATCGTGTGCACGTGCCTGCGCACGGTGCGCGCGCTCCACCCGAGCTGCGCCCCGATGGCCGCGTCGGTCAGCCCGGCGATGAGCAGCGGGAGCAGGTCCGCGTGCGCGTCGGCCGGGCTCCTGGTCTCGGGCAGCCTGGCCAGGCCGTGCCGCATGCCCAGCGGCATCGCCCGCTGCCAGCTCATCTCGAACAGCGCGGCCAGCGCCTCCAGCACCGCCGGGTCGTGCACGACGAGCGCCGACTCGGCCATGTGCAGGTCGTGCCTGAGCGGCAGGATCGCCATCGGCCGGTCGTTGAGCACCAGCTTCATCGGCACCTCGCCGACCCTGGCGTGCTCGCCCGCCGCGATGTAGTCGGTGACCACCGCGAGGGCTCCCGGCTGCTCCATGGCCTTCCTGTCGTAGATGACCCGGTAGTCGACGCCCCGCGCGAGCAGCTCGAACTCGAGCGCGTTCTCGCCGACGACCCCGGCGTACGGCGGGGCGTCGAGGACGCGGATGGAGCGGTGGGTGTCGCGCTGCAGCCGGTCGAAGCGCTCCATCACGGCCGGCCTGCCGATCACCACCTCCACCAGCCCGGCGGGCTCCCGCTCGACGCGTGCCCGGTGGAAGGCGGCGGAAAGCCCGGCGATGCGCGCGCGGGCGGCGGTCAGCTCTCTGGTCCTGGACCTGAGCAGGGCGTCGAGCCCCATGCCCGGCGCGACCGCCGCGTACCTGGGCGGGTCCTCCGGCAGCAGGGTGACCAGGCCGAGCTCCTGGAGCCGCGCGCACAGGGCGGCGTGCTCCTCCAGCTCCGCCGCGGCGACGGGGGAGGCCCGCAGCAGCCGCTCGTACAGCGCCTGTTCGGCCGCCGTCAGGCCCAGGGGTTCGAGCATGCGCCCATGGTGTCCTCTTCGCGCCAACGGCGGGAAGAGGACGAAAGGTGATCTTTCCGGATTGAGCGCGAAATGCCATGTTTTCCGTGCACGATCTTGAACGACCCGAGGAGAACCATGGTTCGCCGGCCGCTCGCCGGGCTGACAGCGGTGGGACTGGTCCTGTCGATGGGGATGGCCTTTCCCACCCCGGAGCAGCCCGCCCCCGAAGCCGCAGCACCCCCCGACCAGACCAAGCAGGTCACCCTGATCACCGGTGACGTGGTGACGTACGGCACCGCCCCCGACGGCACCCCGCGAGCCCGGGTCACACCGGCCGAGCGCACCGGTGGCGCCCCCGTGATGTTCGCGATGCAGCGCACGGGCGCCTCCTACTACGTCTTCCCCTCCGACGCGATGGGCCTGGTCGCCTCGCGCAAGCTCGACAAGGGCCTGTTCGACGTGGCCTATTTGACCGCCAACGGCTACACCGACGCCGAGGCCCCGTCCCTGCCGGTCATCATCCAGTACGGCACGGCAGGCAGGTCGGCGACCGCCCAGGCGGACGCGCTCCCCGCCACGGCCTCGCCCCTGGCACTGGCCAGCATCGGCGGCGCCGCCGTACAGGTCGACAAGAAGGGCACGGGCCGGTTCTGGTCGGCGGCCAAGGACGCCGCCCCGGTGGCGATCTGGCTGGACCGCAGGATGAGGCCGGTGCTCGACAAGAGCGTGGCGCAGATCGGCGCACCCCGGGCCTGGGCGGCCGGGTTCAAGGGGCAGGGCGTCAAGGTCGCCGTGCTCGACACCGGCGTCGACCCCGACCACCCCGACCTGGCGGGCAGAATCGGGGCGACGGCCAACTTCACCGACGATCCCGACGCCCGTGACGGGCACGGGCACGGCACCCACGTCGCCTCCACCATCGCCGGCTCCGGCGGACCGTACGTGGGCGTGGCGCCGGAAGCCACCCTCCTGGTGGGCAAGGTGCTCAGCTCGGCGGGCTTCGGCACGGCCTCGCAGGTCATCGCGGGCATGCAGTGGGCGGCCCCGCTGGCCAAGGTCGTCTCGATCAGCATCGGCGGTGAGTACGAAGACCAGAACGGCCCCATCAACCAGGCGCTGAACACCCTGAGCGCCGAGACGGGCGCATTGTTCGTCGTCGCGGCGGGCAACGACGGCGCCAGCCGCAGGATCAACTCGCCGGGATCGGCGGCGGCAGCGCTGACGGTCGGAGCGGTCGACGGCCAGGAGCGGCTGGCGCCGTTCTCCAGCAGGGGACCGACCCCGTTCGACTACGGTCTCAAGCCCGACGTGGTCGCGCCTGGCGTCGGCATCGTCGCCGCCCGCGCGCGGGGCACGACGATGGGCACGCCCGTAGACGACCTGCACACCGGCGCGTCCGGCACCTCGATGGCCGCCCCGCACGTGTCCGGCGCCGTGGCCATCCTGGCCGGCCAGCACCCGGGCTGGACCAACGAGCAGCTGAAGGCCGCGCTCATCGGCACGGCGAGGGACAACGGCCTGTCCACCTACCAGCAGGGGGCCGGCCGCATCGACGTGGCCAGGGCCGTCACGCAGCGGGTGCGCGGATCCGGCAACCTCGACTTCGGCTTCCTGGCCTTCCCGCAGAGCGGCCCGGTCACCAGGACGATCACCTACACCAACGACGGGGACCAGCCGGTGACGCTGGCCCTGCGCGCGAGCGTCGCGGCGCACCAGGGCGGCACCGCGCCCGAGCGCACGCTCACGCTCGACCGCGACACGGTGACCGTCCCCGCCCGCGGCAGCGCCGCGGTGGCCGTCACCTTCGACCCGTCGGGCCCGGCGACCTGGTACGAGGGCGCGGTGGCGGCCACCGGCGGCGACGTGAGCGTCCGTACGGCGGTCGGCGCGTTCGTCGAGCCGCGCAAGGTCAAGCTCAGGACCAAGATGATCATGCCGGACGGCGCGGCCGGCACCGTCTCCGCCGGATGGCTGTTCATGCGCACCGACGAGCGCGACGACCTCGACTCCTTCCACGTGGCCGAGGCGGCGCCCGAGGCAGAGGTGAGCGTCTACCCGGGCTCCTTCAGCGCCGGCACGATCGTCGCCTGGCGCGGACGGGGCGGCGAATGGCAGGAGGCCCTGCCCACCGCTCCCGAGATCAGGGTCGAGCAGGACACCTCCGTCACCCTCGACCTGCGCGAGGCCCGCAAGGTCACGGTCCAGACCTCTCGCCCGAGCGAGACCTACCTGGCCCACTACACCCTGCGGCGCATCGCGGCCAACGGCGACTCGACGGACCTGCTGACGTCCCCGCCGGCGTACGGGCTGCGCCACTACTGGATGCTGCCCACGGAGCAGGTCACGCAGGGCAGCCTCGACCTCGTCGGCCAGTTCTGGCAGGGCGCGCCGCTCATCACGATGAAGGCGGCCGGACTGCGGCTCGACCCCCGCTACCTCCACGTCGAACCCGAGGTCGTCAAGCTCTCCGGCAGGCGGTCCCTCCGGCTGGTGGACGTGGGCCACGGCACCGACCTGTCGGGTCTGGACGTGAAGGGCAGGCTCGCCCTGCTCGACCTCGGCGACCTCTGCCCGGAGTCGACCTGCTCCGGCAACGGCCTCGACCGCGTCCAGGCCCTGGCGGACGCCGGCGCGGTGGCCGTGCTCGGCTACGGCGCGTCGGGCCGCGCGTTCCTCGACCCGGCCGGCAGCTGGGCGCTCTACCCGATCCCGACCATGAGCCTGCCCGCCGAGCAGGGCAGGGCCCTGGCGGGCAGGTCCGTCCGAGTCCAGGTCGAGGGCACCCCGAACTCGCCCTACCAGTACTCGCTGGTCTTCCCCGAGCGCGGGCGCATTCCCTCCTCCCTCGACTATCGGGTGGGCGGGAAGAACCTCTACGAGATCGACAACCGCTTCCACTCCGACAAGCCCGGCTCGATCGCCATGAGCTGGAATCCCGCGCTGACCACCGGTTCGCGCGCCTTTCCCGCGCCGTTCAACCTGGGCGGGCGGTGGCCGGCGCGGACCGTCATGACCGAGTACGTCGGACCCGTCACGCCCGGCGTGGCGTGGACCAGGGATGTCAGGATGCGCTACGACGAGGCCAATCCCGCCAGGACCGGCTACACGGCGACCGCGCTCGACGTCTTCACCGGGCCGGGACGCAGGACCGAGAAGTGGGGCATGCAGCCCAGGGTGCCGGGCTCGGTCCGCCTCACCGACGCCGTGGTCGCCTCGGGCCTGGTCACCTGCTTCCCGTGCAGGACCGAGGACCTGTTCACGGCCGCGGTGCCGATCATGGGCCCGGAGCCGAACCACCAGGAGGCCTACACCTGGAGCGCCAACGCGTCGGCGTGGTCGGGCGGCAAGGACGAGATGCGCCTCTACCGCGACGGCAGGCAGGTGCCCCTGGAGGAGAAGACGGCCGTGCTCTCCATCTTCCAGTTCAAGCTGCCGACGTTCCCGCTGGCGCAGGAGGAGGCCGGATACCGGCTCACCGACACCTTCCACACGCCCAACTCGGGCCAGCAGTTCGCCACCGACGTGGAGACGGCCTGGACCTTCCGGTCCAAGCGCCCGGACACCGGGATGGCGGACCTCACCGACGGCCTGTGCGCGGGCTGGCTGGTCCGGCAGACCCTGGCGCCCTGCGCGCCGGTGCGCAGGCTCAACCTCAGCTACGACCTTGACCTCGACCTGGACAACCGGCTCCCGGCCGGCCGTGACCACCGCATCACGGTCACCGGCTACCACGGGTCGTTCGGCGTGAAGGACGCCAGGCTGACCGGGCTGACGCTCTCCGTCACCTTCGACGGCGGCGCCACCTGGCGGCCGGTGCCCATGCGAGCCAGGGGCGAGCACGCCTTCGCCGGCACCATCACCCACCCGCCGCTGGCCGGGACCGGCGGCGTCGTCGGCCTGCGCGCCACGGCCACCGACGCGGAAGGGAACACGATCGAGCAGACGATCCAGCGGGCCTACGGGCTGAAGTAGCGCCGTTCATCGGATACCTGGACATACCGGAGACATACCGGGGCCCTGCATGCTGTGGCCCCGGAGGTGATCGTGTGTTCACGTTGCTGGGACGGCTGACCGTGGCGGGACCTGGCGGGGAGATCGTGGTCGGGGCGGCCAAGCAGCAGGCCGTCCTGGCCACGCTCCTGCTGCGCCAGGGCCGGATGACGACCATCGACCGGCTGATCGAGGAACTGTGGGAGGACGGCGCCCCCGCCACGGCCAGGACGAGCCTGCAGACGTACGTCTACCGCCTGCGGCGCACCCTCGCGCCGCTCGAACCGCTGGGCGTGCGGCTGGCCACCCGCGGATCGGGCTACGTGCTGGACATCCCCGACGGGGCGCTCGACACCACCCGCTTCGAGAGGTCGGCCGCCGCGGGCGCGGCCCGGCTCGCGCGGAACGAGCCGGGCCCGGCAGCGGAGTCGCTGCGGGAGGCGCTGGCGTTGTGGCGCGGCCCGCTGCTGCCCGACGCCGACTCCGCGTTCGTCCGGCAGGAGCGGGCACGGCTGGCGGAGATCTGCGCGAACACCCGCGAGCTCCTCCTGGAAGCCGACCTGCGCGTCGGCCCCCCGAGCCGGGTCATCCCGGACCTCGAACGGCTCGTCCGCGCCCACCCGCTGCGCGAGTGCCTGTGGGCGACCCTGATCAGGGCGCAGGCGATGGCCGGCCGCCGGGGCGAGGCCCTGGCGGCCTACCGCAGGGTCCGCGACCTGCTCGACGACGAGCTGGGCATCGAACCCTCCGACGAGCTCAAGCTGCTCCAGCGGGCCGTCCTCCAGGGCGGTCTCGTCCCGGCGGGCGGCGCATCCGCCGTGTCATGACGGCGTGCACGTCGCCGGCGGGGAAACAGCCGTGCTCGCGCGAGTCGTAACTGGCCGCGGCGTTGTCGCCGAGCAGCACGACCCGCCCGTACGGCACGCGCTCGCCGGGGACGGCCCGCCGTACCGCGTCAGGAACCGGATCGCCCGCCAGCGCGGCGATCCTTTTGACGAGGTACGGCTCGCCGATCGGCAGAGGGCTGCGCACGACCGCGATCTGGCCGCGTCGCAGCCCGCCGGACCGCACCCTCCTGGCGAGCAGGCGCTCCCCGTGCACGAGGGCGGGCGCCATGCTGGACCCGTCGACGCGGACGACCGTGTAGGTGCGGCGCAGCCATGCGGCGAGCCCGAACAGCACGGCCGCCCCCAGCGCCAGGAAGGCCATCGGGGCCCTAGCAGGAGCCGCAACCGCCGTAGCGCTTCCACCCCGAGTACGTGACGACGCCGTTGCCCCGGTAGCACACGAGCCTCTTGGCCTTCTGTATCGACTTGATGGAGCTGTAGCCGGCCTTGCACCAGGTGGTCAGGCACTTGTACTGGTAGTTGCACTCACTCGCCCCGGCCGGCACTTCCCGGACGATCGCCGAGAGGATCCGGTCGGCGAGGTTCTCGATCAGTTTCATGAGCTGTGCTCCTTCGGATTCTTCAGGAAACGAGTTCGGGTTCCTGGTAGCCGCTCGCCTGCAGGCGGAACAGCCGCGCGTAGGACCCGCCGGACGCCATCAACGTCTCGTGGCGTCCGGCCTCGGTGATGACTCCACCGTCGAGGACGACGATGAGGTCGGCGTCCCTGACGGTGTTGAGCCGGTGCGAGATGAGCACGCTGGTGCAGCCGTTGCGCTGCCTGCGCGTCCTGGCGTGCACATCCGCCTCGGCCTCCGGGTCGAGCCCGGAGCTGGGTTCGTCGAGGATCATCAGGTCCCGCTGGCCGCGGAACAGCGCGCGGGCCAAGGCCGTACGCTGCCACTGGCCGCCGGAAAGCACGACGCCGGTGGCCGGATCGGACTGGTCCTCGCCGAAGAACATGCGGCTCAGCAGGGTGTCGTAGCCCTGCGGCAGCGCGGCGAGCGTCTGCCCCACGCCCGCCGCCGCGGCGGCGTCGTGGACCCGCTCGAGGTCGTCGCGCGCCGCGGTGAAGCCGATGGACACGTTGTCCCTGGCGGACATGTCGTAGTCCATGTGGTCCTGGAAGACGCCGGAGATGCGGGAGCGCAGTTCCTGCGGATCCACGCTCCTGATGTCGATGCCGTCCCAGGTGATGGAGCCGCGCTGGGGGTCGTAGAACCGGCACAGCAGCTTGATCAGCGTGCTCTTGCCGGCGCCGTTGAGCCCGACGATCGCCACGTCGGCGCCGGCGGGGACGAACAGGGTGAGCCCGCGCAGGATCCAGGGATGTTCGTCGCTGTACCTGAACCACACGTCGGTGAGCTGGATGCCGTGACGCAGGCGGGGCATGGGCGCGGGGTCCGCCGGAATCGGCAGGTCGGGCTCGGCCCGGATGACGGCGACGTAGTGGCCGAACATCAGCAGGTCCTCGTGCAGGGCCGCGACGCTGCCGATCATCCCGTTGAGCGAGCTCTGGACGGCGGCGACGGCGGCGACCAGCAGCGACACGTCCCCGACGGTCAGCGTGCCGGCGGCGGCCGCCGTCACCGCCCACACCAGGCCGCCCCCGGCGACCACCGCCGTGAGCAGGGTCAGGGAGCCCTCCACGGACAGCGCCTTGAGATCCATGCCGCGATGGGCGGCGTTGGCGGCCCGCAACTCGCTCATCATCCTGCCGCGCAGGAACCGGCCGCTGTTGAACAGGCGGATCTCCTTGGCGGCCTCGACGGTCACCAGGAGGTCGCCGTAGAACATCTGGCGGCGCTCGGTCGGGCTGACCTCCCACAACACCGACACGCGCCGGCGCGACAGGCGGAGCTGGGCCACCAGGATGGGCAGGCCGGTGGCGAGCACGATCGCGGTGAGCGCGGGGCTGACGACCAGCAGCGAACCGATCATGCCCAGGAGCGTGATGCCGTCGCGGAGCGTGCCGAGCACGCCGGTGAGTACCGCCTGCCCGGACGACAGGCTCGCCTGCGCCATCCGCAGCCGGTCGTGGAAGTCGGGGTCCTCGAAGCGCCGCAGCCCGGAGAAGCGCAGCGTGGCCAGGAAGAGCCGGTCGGTGGTGTGGGCGGTGAACTGCCTGCCGATCTGGTTGCCGAGGTACTGGGCCACGTGCGGCAGAGCCGCCAGCGCCACGCCCGCGGCGGCCAGCGCCACCGCGACGGAGACCAGGCCGGCGACCGGCGTTCCCGCGGCCAGGCCGTCCACGACGGTCTTGGTCAGCCAGGCCACCGCGATCGGCG
Organism: Nonomuraea sp. NPDC050663; assembly: GCF_044456985.1. Taxonomy (NCBI): domain Bacteria; kingdom Bacillati; phylum Actinomycetota; class Actinomycetes; order Streptosporangiales; family Streptosporangiaceae; genus Nonomuraea; species Nonomuraea sp. NPDC050663. The sequence goes on along the minus strand of NZ_JBITGL010000020.1, from coordinate 143,963 downwards.
CGACCGCCTGGACCAGCATGACCAGGACGTGCGCGGCCATCAGCCCGGGAACAGTCCGGAGGGCGACGGCGGCGGCCTCCCTCATGCCCTGGCCGGGAAGCTCAGGTCCAGATCCGTGCCGCTCACCCGGTTCTCTGCGTCGACGACGTAGACGGTGGGGAAGGCGCTGACGTCCAGCGCCTGCTGCAGGGGGCCGTGGATCGGCTCCACCACCACGCGCGCCGCCCCGGCCAGGACCTCGGCGTATCCGGCCGCCTCCTGCTCCGTCTCGGCCGCCAGCACGGCGATCACCTCGCCGTCGGTGCGCCGGGCGAGCTCGGCGAACCCGGGCAGGATCTCCTCGCACGGCTCGCAGCCGGGGGCGAAGAAGCCGATGAGACCGGGGCCGCGCATCACCTCGCGGGGGAACGCCTCCCCGACGGCGAGCCCGTCACCGGCCGGCGACCTGCGCGCCTGCGCGGACAGGCGGCCCGTCCGGCGCATCAACCCGACCGTGAGCAGCAGGTTGACCAGGCAGAGCAGGCCCAGCAGCACGACGGCCGCGACCAGATACGCCATCAGATCCTCTCCCTCAGCAGATTCGCGATGTCGTCGAAGGCGATCAGCAGGACCGCTCCCACGAGACCGGCCGAGCCCGCGACGACCAGGCCGGCCACGGGCGGATCCCCGCCCGGCAGGGTGTGCGCGATCCAGCCCGTCGCCGCCACCGCCAGCAGCAGCGTGTTGCGCATGAGATGCACCGGGCCGAGCGGCTGCGCGGAGCCGCCGAAGCAGCGGCACGGAACACGCGTCCCGGCGCGCATCGACACGGCGATCACCGCGGTGAATCCGGCGAGGAGCAGGCCGCTCAGCGCCAGGCCCAGCGCGGGAACCGCCATCAGGAACGGCACCGCGGCCTCCGCGGCCGCCACGGCGACGGCGACCGCCGTCCGCATCCGCCGGGGAACCGTGGTCAGGGAGGACGCGAACCCGCGCAAGGACGCCCTACCGCGCACCTTGGTGAACGCGGAGACCGCGAACACCACGGCGAGCAGGACCTGGCACGTCACTTGCACGAGAGACACAGACGGTGATCGTGGTGCAGCCCGCTAGCGCGCCGTTAGCGCCGCACTAGCGCCGGCCGCGCAGGGGCTCAGGTTCCTGCCTGCGGCAGCGCCGTACGGAGCCGGGCCTGGGCCTGGCGCATGCGCGCGCCCTCCGGCGCGAGCGCGGGGTCGAGCAGCGACTGGAACAGCAGGCCGTTGAACATCGCCAGCACGAGCCCGGCCGCGTCGTGCCCCGCCAGGTCGTCGCCCAGGCCCAGCACCGCCGCCAGCGCCGGGCGCGTGCGCGCGAAGCCCTCGGCGAGCAGGCCCCTGACCCGCTCGTCGTGCTGCGCCTTGGCCAGCGAGGTGAGCAGGTGGGCGGCCAGCCCGGAGTGGCGGCTCATCTCCAGCAGGTCGCCCGCCTGGCGCAGCCGGTCGGGCTCCGACACCGCGGTCAGTTCGGCGGCGATGCGTGACAACCACCGGTCGAGGCCGAGGATGACCGCCTCGGTGATCAGATCGTCCTTGGAGCCGAAGTGGTAGCTGATCGAGGCCGCGTTCGCCCCCGACTCCTCGGCGATCACCCGGGCGGTGATGCGCTCGGGAGGCAGGCGCTCCAGGCAGCGCAGGGCGCCCTCGATGAGGGCCAGGCGATTGCTGCGCTGCGGGCTCACCGGCGCGATTGTACGGGCTGGCCCCGCGAGCCGCCCCTCACCGGCTCCCGTTGTCAGGACGCCCAGTAAGGATGCTTCCTCCGGGGGGCCTACGCAACGCCTTCAGTAGTACGTAATCCTCGAAGCTCGCCAAGGCGGGCGGGCATTTACGTACGGATACCGATCCCGATACGGATGTCCTGCCACCCAGTGAGGATCTACGGTCAAGCCGCCAGGTGAGCCTAGCTCACCTCACCCCCCAGAAAGCGTCCACGCCTGCCCCCACGAGGGTCAGGCGTGGAGGCAACCATGAAAGGAGCTGGCGAGTGAGACGACAAGCCCTCCTCGCGGCTGTCGCCGGGCTGGCCACCACAGCCGCCCTGGCGATCTCCCCGACCGCCGTGGCGGCGGCACCGCCGAAAGATCCCCGACCCAGCCTGACCGCAGCAGACCCGGGGGCGCGCGCCGCCGCTGGGGCCGACCAGGCCGTCTCCAGCGGCCTGGACGCCTTACGCAAGGGTCCCGACGAGACCTACTGGCGCCGAGCCGTGACGGCCGGCGCCAGTGGCATGTTCTACGTCTCCTACGACAGGACCTACAAGGGCCTGCCCGTCGTGGGCGGCGACGCGGTCGTGGTGACCGACTCGGAAGGCAAGGTGCAGGACACCACCGCGGCCAGCGGGCCGAGCCCGGAGAACCTGAGCATCCGGCCCAGGGTCAACGCCGAGCGCGCGGCGCGGATCTCCCGCGCCAAGCTGGACAAGGTCGACCTGTCCGAGGCCCCGAGGCTGGTCGTGCTGGCCTGGGGCGCGCAGCCGATCCTGGCCTGGGAGACCGTCGTGCACGGCGTGGCCGCGGGCAAGCCGAGCAAGCAGCACGTGTTCGTCGACGCCAGGTCGGGCGCGATCGCCGACTCCTACGACGAGGTGCGCCTGAGCAACTTCGGTGCGCGCAGCGCCGTCCAGGGCCCGGTCAGCGTCAAGACGAGCGCGCAGGGCACCCTGTCGAGCACCCTGGCGGGCTCGGGCAGCGGCTACTACAACGGCAGCGTCACGATCGACACGAGCCAGGCCAGCGGCACCTACCGCATGGTCGACACCAGCCGCCCCGGCATCCAGTGCGGCGGCCAGAACGGCTCGGCCTACACCGGTCCCGACGACGTCTGGGGCAACGGCCAGGGCACCAACCTGGAGACCGCCTGCGTCGACACCCTGTACGGCGCGCAGACCGAGTGGAAGATGCTCAGCGAGTGGCTCGGCCGCAACGGCATCGACGGCAGCGGCAGGGGCTTCCCGGCCCGCGTCGGCCTGGCGGACGTCAACGCCTACTGGAACGGCAGCTACACCAACTTCGGCCGCTCCCAGGACAGCCAGCGCCAGGTGACCCCGATGGACGTGGTCGCCCACGAGTACGGCCACGCCATCTTCCAGACGACGCCGGGCGGCGCAGGAAGCGGCAACGAGAACGGCGGCATCAACGAGGGCACCGGAGACATCTTCGGCGCGCTCACCGAGCACTACGCCGCCAACGCCAACGACCCGGCGGACTACGAGGTGGGCGAGGAGGTCAACCTCGTCGGCCAGGGCCCGATCAGGTACATGTTCGACCCGAGCCGCGTCGGCGACCCGAACTGCTGGTCCAGCAGCATCCCCAGCACCGAGGTGCACGCCGCGGCGGGACCGCTGAACCACTGGTTCTACCTGCTCGCCGAGGGCTCCAGCCCCGGCGGCGGCAAGCCGAACAGCCCGATCTGCTCCGGTGGACCTTCCTCTGTCACCGGCGTCGGCATCCAGAAGGCCGGCAAGATCTTCATGGGCGCGCTCGGCCGTAAGACCTCGTCCTGGCGTTACGCCAACGTGCGCAGCGCCAGCCTGGCCGCGGCGGTGGAGCTCTACGGCGCCAACAGCGCCGAGTGCGCCACGACCAAGGCCGCCTGGAACGCGGTGAGCGTCCCGGTCCAGTCCGGCGAGCCCACCTGCCAGGCGCCGTCCCAGGACTTCTCGATCTCGACCAACCCGACCTCGGGCACCGTCGAGCCGGGACAGTCCGCCACCACGACGGTCGGTACCCAGACGACCTCGGGCAACGCGCAGACGGTGAACCTGACCGCGAGCGGCCTGCCCTCAGGGGCGAGCGCGAGCTTCAACCCGGCCAGCGTGACCAGCGGCAACTCCAGCACGCTGACCATCTCCACGTCCGCATCGACCCCCGCAGGCACCTACACGGTGACGATCACGGGCACCGGCCAGACGGCCACGCACACGGCCTCCTACTCCCTGCGCGTCGGTTCCGGGCCATCCCCGACCGACCCGCCGGACATCAGCCTGGCCAACGTCAAGGCGCACGTGAACCAGTTCGGGACGATCGCCTCCAACAACGGCGGCAACCGTCGCTCGACGGGACCCGGCTACACCGCCAGCGTCACCTACATCGAGCAGAAGCTGCAGGCGGCCGGCTACACGACCAGGCGGCAGAACTGCGGCTCCACCTGCACCTCCGGCGCGGGACCCAACCTGATCGCGGACTGGCCCGGCGGTGACACCAACCAGGTGGTCATGGCCGGCGCCCACCTCGACGGCGTCTCGGCCGGCCCGGGCATCAACGACAACGCGTCGGGCTCCAGCGCGCTGCTGGAGGTCGCCCTGACCCTGGCCACGCAGAACCCCACGATGGCCAAGCACGTCAGGTTCGGCTGGTGGAGTGACGAGGAGCAGGGCCTGAACGGCTCCGAGGGCTACATCGCCTCCCTCACCACCGCCGAGCGGCAGGCGATCCAGGTCTACCACAACTACGACATGGTGGGCTCGCCCAACGGCGGCTACTTCATCAACAACATCAACACCACCGCCGCGCAGCATCTGAAGGCGTTCTACGACGCCCGCGGCCTGCAGCCGGAGGAGAACACCGAGGGCGCCAACCGCTCCGACGACGCCTCCTTCCGCAACGCGGGCATCGCCACCTCCGGCGTGGCCGCGGGCGCCAGCGCCACCAAGACCACGGCGCAGGCGGCCAAGTGGGGCGGTACGGCGGGACAGGCCTACGACCGCTGCTACCACGCCGCGTGCGACACCGTCAGCAACATCAACGACACCGTGCTGGACCGGGCGGCCGACGCGGCGGCCTACGCGATCTGGAAGCTCGCGGTCGGGACCTCCACTCCCGGCCAGGACTTCTCCATCGCCACCAACCCGTCCAGCGGCAGCGTCCAGGCCGGCCAGGCGGTCACCACCCAGGTGACCACCCAGACCACCCAGGGCAACGCGCAGACGATCAACCTCAGCGCCTCCGGGCTGCCCAGCGGGGCCACCGCCTCGTTCAACCCGGCCAGCGTCACCAGCGGCAACAACAGCACGCTGACGATCAGCACCACGGCCTCCACCCCCGCGGGGAGCTACCAGGTGACGATCACCGGCGCCGGTGCGAGCGGCAGCAAGACCACCGTCTACTCGCTGACCGTGCAGGGCACCCAGCCCGGCCGGACCTTCCGCAACGACACCAACTACACGATCCGCGACTACACCTACATCCAGTCGCCGATCACCTCCACCGCGACAGGGACGGCGCAGTCGCCGGTCCGGCTCTCGGTGACCAGTAACCACACCTGCATCGAGGACCTGGGGATCTGGCTGCGCGGCCCGAACGGCACGTGGTACCAGCTCCGGGCCCCCGGCGGCACCTCCTGCTCCGTCTTCGGCACCCGCACCTTCTCGGTGCCGGTGACCCAGCAGGCGGCCGGCACCTGGGTCCTGTACATCGAGGACGTCTACGCCGGCGACACCGGAATCCTGGACTGGTGGAGCATCACCGTCTAGTGATCACCCGTCGTGGTTCCGGCTGACTGATCCTCAGCCGGAACCACGATCTCGGTTCTCGATCGCACGCCGAGTTTGCGCAGGAGGGTCGCGACGTGGGTCTCGACAGTGCGTCTCGACAGGAACAGCACCTCGGCGATCTCCTTGTTCGTACGGCCCAGCGCGACCAGGCGGGCGACCTCCCGCTCGCGCTGGGACAGCACCCCGGTGCGCCTGGGCGCGGGCGCGGCCACGCCGTACTCGCGCAGGGCGTGCCTGCAGCGGGCCGCGTCCCTGGTCGCGCCCAGCGCCGCGAACCGTTCCGCCGCCTCGGCCAGCACGTTCGCGGCCGCCGTACGGTCACCCAGCGCCAGCAGCGCACCCGCCTCGGCCTCGCCGGCCCTGGCGGCCGCGTACGGCTGGGGCATGGCGGCGTAGGCGGCGCGCGCCCGGGCGTAGCACTCGGCGGCCCGAGGGGGATCGCCGGAGGCGAGCAGGCCGCGCGCCAGATGCAGCCCGGCGGCGGCGGAGGGCGCCATCTTGCCCTCGATGCCCAGCGCGAGCTCCTCCACCAGCACCTCCGCCTCGTGGGAGCGCTCCACGGCGAGGTAGGCCGAGACGGCGGCGGGCACCAGCTGGTCGCCCCAGGCCCACACGCCCTTGCGCCGCAGCCTCTCGACGACCAGGTCCGCCTCCCGCGCAGCCGCCTTCGGGTTGCCCCTGGCCAGGTGCAGTTCGATCATGCCCGCCCAGGCGGCGAAGACCATCGGCACGTAGATGGAGTCGGGCTGGTTGACGCCGGCGGCGGCCAGGTGGCTCTCGGCCTCGGTCCACTCGCCGGACGCCATCGACAGCCAGCCCAGCACCAGGTGCGCCTCGACGCCGCTGAAGGGCAGGTCGGCGGTCTCCTCGACCAGCGCGGCGGCCCGCGCGGCCAGGCCCTCCCACCGGCCGGTCATCCAGTCGATGCGCAACGCCACCCCCTGCGCGAGGAAGGCGGGGAAGGGCGCCCCCACCTCCTCGGCCAGCGGCATGCCGACGCTGCCGTACTCCTTGGCCAGGGTGAACAGGCCCAGCGTGGCCGACAGGTCGTACAGGTTGCAGTAGGCGCGCGCGACCTGGCGCCGCACGGCGGCCGACGGGTCGTGCACGGGCAGGCGCGGCGCCAGCTCCAGCACCTCGGGCGAGCCCATCGCCATCGCCAGCGCGGCCCGGTTGGCCTGCACCGCGGTGCTCTGCTCCGGGTCGCCGCCCGCGGCCGCCAGCCGTTCGGCCAGCGCCATCCACTCCTCCTGGACCGACACGTGCTCGCCGCCCCAGCCCGGCATGGCCAGGCTGGCCCAGCCGCGGGCGGCCAGCGCGGGCTGGTCCTCCAGCTCCCGCAGGGCGGCCTTCAGGACCGGGCGGCCGGTCGCCACCTCGCCGACCTGGAAGGAGAGCATCATGCCCAGCGCCAGCCTGGCCTCGCCGCGCAGGTCGCGCGACAGCTCCTCGTCCGACAGCAGGTGGCGCAGCAGCCGGATCACCCGCCGGTGCGACAGTCCCGCGATCGCCAGCCTGCTCAGCTGCAGCACCAGGGGCGCGCGCTCGGAGGCGGGCAGGTCGGGATCGGCCAGCAGGCTCTCGATCACCTCGACGGCCAGCGGGGTGTCGCCGATCGCGGCGGCGCGTTGCGCGGCCGCCGTGCCGTACTCCAGCCACGCCTTCAGGTCGCCGGCGCGCCGCGCGTGGAAGGTGAGCTGCACCAGCGGCGGAGGGTCGGCGTCCGCCAGGGCGGCCACCGCGCGCTCGTGGGCCTGGCGGCGCTCCGGCCCGGGGATGGTGGCGTAGGCGGCCTCCTGGGCGAGCGGGTGGCGGAAGCCGTAGCGGCCGTCGCCGTGTTCGTGCAGCACGCCCAGCCGCAGCGCCTCCACCAGGCCGTCCAGGTCGCCGGCGACGACGGCCAGCGGGCCCTCGCCGACCGGCAGGCGCAGGACGGCGGCGGCGCGGGCGACGGCCAGCCCGGCGGGGGACAGGCGGGCCAGTTGCTCGGCGGTGGCCTCGCGCAGCAGCAGCGGGACCGGCAGTTGTTCGAGGCTCTGCTGCGGGCCCAGCGCCCGCACCACCTCCTCGACCAGGAACGGGATGCCGGAGGTGCGTTCGTGCAGGCGCCCGGCGAAGTCGGGCGGCAGGTCGGAGCGATGCAGGAGGGCGGCGGCCAGCAGGCCGACGTCGCGGGCGTCGAGCGGCTGGAGGGAGACGACGACGTTGGCGTAACCGAGGGGCAGCCCGGTGGCGGGCCGCCGGTAGGTCAGCACCAGGGCCAGGCCTTCTGGCGGGCGACCGGTCAGGAACCGTAACAGGTCCTGGGTGCCGTCGTCGGCCCAGTGCAGGTCCTCGATGATCAGTACGGCGGGGCCGGCGGCGGCCAGCAGTTCCCGCACCGCGCGGAACAGCCGGTGGCGCTCGGCCCCGGGATCGGCCAGCGGCGGCGGCGCGGGCGGCAGCACGGGAAGGAGCTCGGGCAGGTGCGCGTGGAGCGCCCCGGTGACGGGGCTGAGCTCGCCGAGCCGTTCCTGCGGCAGGTCGCGCAGCGCCTCGAAGACCGGCCCGTACGGGAACGGCTCGCGCAGCTGGTGGCAGTGGCCCAGGAGGAGGGTACGGCCCGGCCCGCAGGTCTGCGCCGCCGCGGCGCGCACCAGCCGGGTCTTGCCGATGCCCGGCTCGCCTTCGACCAGCGCGACGGAGGGCGGGTGCGTCATGACCTCCCGCAGGATCCGCATCTCGCCGTCGCGTCCGACCAGCCTGGCCGCGGCCACATCGCTCATCTACGACTCCGTGGGCTAGGGGACCCCCTCCGGAAGTTATCCACCCCCTGACACAGCGGGTCAATCCCGTCACATAACCGCGTTATTGCGATGCGGTGACGAATCCCTCTATGAAAGCGGAACGGAACGGGTCAGTGGCGACGGTACCAGCGAAGGCGGGGCAAACGGTCCCGAACCCATCGCGGACTGTTACCCCATCGCCGGGCCTCCGCCGCCCGGCGCTCCGCCTTGAGCGCCTTCTCCAGGCCTGGCGTGTGCCCGCCGCCGAATCGGCCCATGTCAGGCCCCACGAAGCCGGTGCCGCGCGTGCTGCGCAACGCGCCCGTCATCGACGACACCCAGATCGGGCCGGGCAGCGCCGCCCCCTGGACGGAGCCGTAGTAGCGGGAGCCGATGCGCACGCCGGTGAGCGGGTAGCGGTAGGAGCCGCGGATGTCGCCCACGCTCACCGCCGCAGCCAGGTCGGGCGTGTAACCGGCGAACCAGGCCGAGGTGTAGCCGTTGTTGGTGCCGGTCTTGCCCGCGGCGGGCCTGCCGATGCTCTGGCCCTTCATGGTGCCCTGCGAGAAGACCCCGCGCAGCACGTGGTTGACCGCGTCCGCGACCTCGCGGTCCAGCGCCTGCTCGCAGGCGGGCGAGATCCGGGTGCGCTGGCCCTCGCGGTCGAGGATCTCCACGATCGCCTGCGGGCGGCAGTAGCGGCCGCGGGCGCCGAACGAGGCGAACGACGCCGCCACGGTCACCGGGTCCATCTCGTTGACGCCCAGGGTGAAGGTGGGCACCTCGCGCAGCTTGCCGCCGTCGGCGCGGGCGATGCCCAGGGACTTGGCGGTCTGCACGACGTTGCAGAGCCCGACCTTGCGCTCCAGCATCATGTAGAAGATGTTGACCGACTTCCAGGTGCCGGTCGACAGGCTGTGCGGCCCGCCCTTGCCCTCGCCGCTGGCGTTGTAGACCTTGGCGTTGGGGTCGTTGACCGGGTGTCCCGCGCAGTCGCGGAAGCCCGCCGACGGCACGAACCTGCCCGGCGTGCCGAAACCCTGGTTGAAGCGCCAGCCCTGCTGCAGCGCGGTGGCCAGGGTGAAGACCTTGAACGTGGAGCCCGCCTGGAAGCCCATGCCGCCGCCGTGCGCCACGTCGGCGGGCAGGTTGTAGGTGGTGCGCGGCCCGTTGTTCCTGTCGCCGGGGTTGCGGCCGAACTTCTTGCTGGCCGCCATCGCCCGGATCAGCCCGGTGCCCGGCTCGACCATCGCCTCGGCGGCCACCTCGGTGTCCTGCGGGCGCACCCGCGAGGAGATCGCCCGCTCCGCCGCCCGCTGGGCCGTGGGATCGAGGCTGGTCCGCAGCACCAGGCCACCGCGCGACAGGCGGCGGCGCCGCTCCTGGACGGTGTTGCCGAAGACCGGGTTGGACAGCAGCTCACGCTGCACGTAAAGGCAGAAGAACGGATAACGGCTGGCCTCGCAGCCACCCGGCACGGGCGTCATGCGCAGGCCCAGCGGAGCCCTCTTGGCCGCGGCCGCCGACTTGGCGGTGATCACGCCGAGCTCGGCCATGCGGTCCAGGACGGTGTCGCGGCGCTCGGCCAGCTTCTGGCGCTGCTTGGAGCCCAGCGACGGGTCGGTCGAGAACGGGGTGCGCACCGCCCCGGCCAGCGTGGCCGCCTGCGACAACGACAGCTTGGCCGCCGGGACGGAGAAGAAGCGGTTGGCCGCCGCCTCGATGCCGTAGGCGCCGGCGCCGAAGTAGGCGATGTTCAGGTACCGCTCCAGGATCTCGTCCTTGCGGTACTTCTCCTCCATGGCCAGGGCCAGGCGCAGCTCGCTGATCTTGCGGGCCAGGCTCGGCGCCGTCGCGTCCTTGCGCTCGGCGTCGGTCTCGGCGTTCTCGACCAGGATGTTCTTGACGAGCTGCTGCGTCAGCGACGATCCGCCCTGCCGTACCCCTCCGGCCTGGGTGTTGGTCAGGGCGGCGCGCAGCGTGCCCTTGACGTCGAGGCCGCCGTGCTCGTAGAAGCGGGCGTCCTCGATCGCGACGATGGCCTTGCGCATGACCGGCGAGACCTTCGACAGGGGCACGGTGGTCCTGTTGGCCTCGTAGAACTGCGCGAAGCGGCGGCCGTTCTTGTCGAGCAGGGTGGTGACCTGCGACAACGGCTCCTCCCGCGGGGCGGGCGGGAGGTCGACGAAGGTGGTGGCCACGTTCCTGGCCGCGAGCCCAGCACCGCCGACGGCCGGGATGACCAGTGCCGCGGCGAGCACTCCGCCGGCCGCTCCGGCCGCACCCAGTTTGATCACCTTCACAGAAGGTGATCTTTTACCGGGAGCGACTGCTCAAACGCGGGGTGCCGTTCCTTTGCTGAGATTCAGGCCAAGCGAGACGAACTGTTCGAAGGGGTGGTGATAGCCGCGTTCGATGTGATGCACCCCGCGCAGCACCGACGCGCCGTCGGCCACCGCCGCCGCGAGCACCGCGGAGAAGCCCGCCCGGATGTCGGGCAGCGTCACGTCGGCGCCGCGCAGCTTGGACACGCCGCGCACGACCGCCGAGTGCTTGGCGTTGGTGTCGTGGTAGCGGCAGGCGGGACCGCCCAGGCACTGGTCGAACACCTCGATCTCGCAGCCCATCTTCTGCAGCGCGGGAACGTAGACCAGGCGGTTCTCGAAGACCGTCTCGTGCAGCACGCTCATGCCCTGCGACTGGGTGAACAGCACCATGAGCGGCGTCTGCCAGTCGGTCATGAAGCCGGGATGGGTGTCGGTCTGCACCGCCGCCGAGCGCAGCCCCTCCGGCGGCTTGGTGGCGCAGAGGTACTCGTCGTTGATCTCGAACTGGGCGCCCATGCGCGCCAGCGTCGTGATCGCGGTCACCAGCCGGTCCTGGTGGCAGCCGTGCACCCGCACCTCGCCGCCCGTCACCAGGCCCGCGGCCAGGTAGGAGAAGGCCTCGATGCGGTCGCCCGCCAGCCAGGTCGAGGCGCCGTGCAGGCGCTCCACGCCCTCGATGACGATGCGGCGGTCGGGGGACAGCTCGATGAGCGCGCCCATCCGCTGCAGGAACAGCGCCAGCTCCACGACCTCGGGCTCGGTGGCGGCGTTCTTCAGCACCGTCTTGCCCTCGGCCAGGACCGCCGACATCAGGATCGTCTCGGTGGCGCCCACGCTCGGGTACGGCAGGACGATCCGGGTACCCTGCAGCCGCTTGGCCTTGGCGTAGACGCCCTTGTCGGAGATCTCCACCTCGGCGCCCATCTGCCGCAGCGCGTCGACGTGGAAGTCGATCGGGCGCCGGCCGATCGGGTCGCCGCCCACCAGCGGCACGAACGCCTCGCCCGCCAGGTGCAGCAGCGGGCCGAGCATCAGGATGGGGATGCGGTTGAGCCCGGTGTACTCGGCGGGGACCCGCGGGTTGATCTCGGGGCCGCGGGCGATGCGGATCTCCGAGTTGGAGATCTCCACCTCGATGCCGAGCGCCCGCAGCATGGCGGCGGTGATGTGCACCTCGCCCACCTCGGGGGCGTTGTGAATCGTGCTCTCCCCGCCACCCAGCATGGCGGCGACCATGTGCTTGGAGACGCCGTTCTTGGAGCCCCGGACCACGACATCGCCGCGCAGCGGCCCGGAGGGCTCGATGTGCCAGACCTCTTCTTCGTTCACTCGCCTAAACGTAGTCGTTTAGGGTGATCAAAGCCGACACCTCGTCCACCGACGGCGGCGCGCCCTCCTGGTTGCGCTGCCAGACGTTCATGCGCAGGGCGAAGTCCTGGTTGGCCTCGCTGAAGGGGCGCATGACCTTCTCGTAGCCTGCCAGGCCCTCCCCTGCGGCGAGCTCACCTGCGAGGACGTAGGCGCCGACGAGGGCCATGCTGGTGCCCTGGCCCGACAGCGGCGAGCCGCAGTAGCCCGCGTCGCCGATCAGCGTCACCCGGCCGGTGGACCAGGAGTCCATGCGGATCTGCGCCATCGCGTCGAAGTGGAAGTCCGTGGCCGCGCGCATCTCCTCCAGCAGGCGCGGCACGACCCAGCCGTCGGCGGCGAAGCGCTCCTCCAGCAGGCGCTTGGGCGTCTCGGTGTCGCGGTGGTCGAGGCCGAGGGGCGGCGAGAAGAAGCCCATGACCGCCCTGGCCTCCCGGTTGCCGCGCACCGTGTACAGCCCGCACATGCGGTCGTCGTGCCGGTGGAAGGTCTGCCAGTTGTCCAGGCCGAGGAAGTTGGGCGTGCTGAAGACGGCCAGGTAGGTGTCGAGGTGGTGCAGGTACCTCTGCTCGGGGCCGAAGGCCAGGCGGCGCACGGTCGAGTGCATGCCGTCGGCGCCCACGATCAGGTCGAAGCTCTCCGGCGCGTGCTTCTCGAAGGTGACGTGGCCGGTCTCGGCGTCGATGGCGGTGATCGTGTCGTCGAAGAGGTAGCGGGTGGAGCCCCGGGTGGCCTCGTAGAGGATGCCGGCCAGGTCGTCGCGGAGGATCTCGATGTCGGGGTTGTCGATCACGCCGCCGGTCAGGGTGGCGCTGGTGTCACGGAACAGCTCCGCGCCCTCGCCGTCCACGAACGACATGCCCTCCATGTGCACGGCCGCCTCACGCAGCTCCCGCATCAGGCCCATGCGCTCGATCACGGTCAGGGCGGTGCCGCGCACGTCGACGGCCTGCCCGCCGGGGCGGATGCCGGGGGCGCGCTCGACGATCGTGGTGGTGTAGCCGTGGCGGTTGAGCCAGAAGGCCAGGGCGGGTCCCGCGATGCTCGCGCCGGAGATCAGAACGTTTCTCATGTCGATGAAGGTACGGCGTACCTTCTGGGCATAACAACCCATCTGTACTAGGATAAGGCGTGTGGCTGTACTAGGACAGAGGTATCAGGAGATAGCCGCCGACCTGCGGCGCGGCCTCGGCGGGCCGGGGGAGCCGGTGCCCTCGACCCGGCAGGTGGTGCGCACGTACGGCGTCGCGCTGGCCACCGCTGCCAGGGCCCTCGACGTGCTCAAACAGGAGGGGCTGATCGAGGCGGTGCCCAGGGTCGGATACGTCGTCGCCGCCCCGGCGAAACGGCGCCCGCGGCGACGTGACCACGCCGAGCTCGTCTTCGACCGCATCGTGGCGGCGGCCCTGGACCTGGCCGACGAGGAGGGGCTCGACGCGGTCTCCATCCGCGGCGTCGCCGGGCGCCTGGGCGTGCCCGCCATGTCGCTGCACCGGCACATCGGCGACAAGGAGACGCTCGTCCTGGCGCTGGCCGACGCCGCCTTCGGCGACCTGGTCCTGCCCGCCGACCCCGGGGGCGGCTGGCGTTCGCGGCTGGAGGCCTCGGCCCGCGCGCAGTGGCAGCTGTACCGCAGGCGGCCCTGGCTGGCCCAGCTCAACCCCCTCGGGCGCCCCGTCCCCTCGCTCAACCTGCTGCGACACGCCGACTGGCTGATGGCCTCGCTCGTCGATCTCGGGCTGCCCCCCGAGACCCAGATGACCATGCACATCACGCTCTTCAACTACGTGCGCGGCATCGCGGTCAACCTGGAGGCCGAGGCCAGGGCGCAGGCGGAGAGCGGGCTGAGCGAGGACGAGTGGCTAGAGCGGCAGACCTTCCCCGACGTGGTCGCCTCGGGAGAGTTCCCCAGCTTCACCCGTGTGGTGGGCGCGCTCTCGGAGGGGTACGACTTCGACCTGGACCACCTGTTCACCTTCGGCCTCCACGCGTTGCTGGAGGGATTTGCCGGGGTTGTCCGCGAGGCGGGTTACCATCGGGAAGGTTCTGACCCTTTTTGAGGAGCGTGGCGTGCTGCGGCAAGTGCGGGCGTTCGCGATGACCGTCGGCGTACTCGCCGCGCTCGGAGTCGTCGCCGGGCTGACCTGGTCATGGGTGGCGCCGCGCGCGCCCTACCTGCCGACCGACAGGGGCCTGATCCTCGCCGACCCCACCACCCAGGCTCTGATCGCCGCCGACGGCTGGTTCGCGATCATCACGGGCGTGCTGGGCCTCGCGTGCGGCATGGTCGCCTGGTGGCGCGGCCGCGAGACCGGCCTCGCTGTGGTGCTGGGACTGGCCGCGGGAGGCGTGCTCGCCTCGTTCGTGACCTACTGGGTGGGCACCCGCTTCACCCTCGGAGCCGCCACCGTCGCCGCGGCCGCCCCCGGGCTCGACGTCGTCGGCGGGCTCGACCTGACCACCCAGAGCGTCCTGGTGAGCTGGCCGTTCATGGCGCTGGCCGTCTACGCCGCCATCGAGGGCGTGCTGCTCTACCGCCGCTCGCCGCTGCGCCAGCCGTACGGCGGGCAGCCGTACAACGGGGGCATCGCTAGGCTCCCGGAGTGATCAGCCCCGACTCGTAGGCGGCGATCACCGCCTGCACCCGGTCGCGCAGACCCAGCTTGGTCAGCAGGTTGCTGACGTGCGTCTTGACCGTGTGCTCGCTGAGGACCATCGACTCGGCGATCTCCGCGTTCGACAGGCCCCGGGCGATCAGCTCCAGCGTCTGGCGCTCGCGCTGGGTCAGGACGGTCAGGCGGTCGGGCGAGAGCGTGCCGGGGGCCGACCTGGCGCTGAAGTGGGAGATCAGCTTGGTGGTGATCGCCGGGGCGAGCAGCGACTCGCCCGCCGCCACCACCCGGACCGCGTGCACGAGGTCGTCGCGGCGCACGTCCTTGAGCAGGAAGCCGCTCACCCCCGCGCGCAGGGCGTCGTAGACGTAGTCGTCGAGGTCGAAGGTGGTCAGCATGATCACCTTGGTGCCGCCCCTGGCGCAGACGATCCTGGCCGCCTCCAGGCCGTCCATCCTGGGCATGCGGATGTCCAGCAGCAGGATGTCGGGGCGGTGCTCGTCGACCAGGGCGATCGCCTCCAGGCCGTCACCCGCCTCGGCGACCACCTCCAGGCCGGGCTGGGCGTCGAGGATCATCGCGAAGCCGCCCCTGACGAGCTCCTGGTCGTCGGCGACGACGATGCGCACGGCCGCGCCCTGATCGGTGTTCATGAGCGTGCCGCGGTGCTCGGGAGGGTGCTCGGGCGGTTCAGCGGGAGCCGGACGAGCACCTCGAAGCCCGGCCGGCCCTCGCCGCGGGGGCCCGCGGCGGCCGAGCCTCCGCAGGCGGCGGCGCGTTCGCGGATGCCGATCAGCCCGTGGCCGCCCGAGGGCGGCGCGGACCCGGCGCCGGTGCCGTTGTCGGTGACGCTCAGCATCAGGTTCTCGTTCTCCCACTCCAGGCGGACGTCGGCGCGGGTGGCGCCGCTGTGCTTGACGACGTTGGTGAGCGCTTCCTGGACGATCCGGTAGGCGGCCACCTCGCCGTCGGGGGTCAGGCCGCCCGGCTCGCCCGCGCGGGTGAGGGCGACGGTGACGCCGGGCACCTGCCCCACGAGCGCGTCCAGGCCGTCCAGCGTCGGCTGCGGCTCGAGCTCTCCGCGCCCGGGTTCCTCCTTGAGGACTCCCAGCAGGCGGCGCAGCTGCACCATGGCGTCGCGGCCGGTCTCGGCGATGGCGTCGAAGGCGCGCTCGGCCCGGCCGGGATCGGTGCGCACCACGACCGGCCCCGCCTCGGCCTGCACCACCATGAGCGCCACCGCGTGCGCCAGGATGTCGTGCATGTCGCGGGCGATCCGCGCCCGTTCGCGCTCGGCGGCCCGCTCGGCCTCCAGGCGCCTGGCGTGCTCCAGCCGCTCCGCCTTCTCCTCCAGCTCGGCCGCGTGGGCGCGGGAGGCGGCCGAGGCCCGTCCGAGCGCGTAGGCGGCCACGCCGAGCACGGTGCCGCGCACGAGCGTGTCGGAGGAGCCGACCGTGAGCGCGCCACCGGCCAGGGTGACCGCGGCGATGACGATCCGCGGCAGGAAGGCGCAGTGCGCGGCGACCGTGTACATCGCCAGCAGCGGGCCGTACCAGACCGGCTGGGGGGCGACGTGGTCGGCCAGGTCGTACATGCCGCTGAACACGATCGTCACGATCGCCACCGTGATCGGGGCCAGGCGGCGCACGACCAGCGGCAGCGAGGCGCCGCCCGCCGCCGCGTACCCCCACCAGTCCCAGGCGATCCCGTCGGGCGGGACCCGCGTCAGCAGCGGCCAGAGCTGGACGACCAGGACCAGCGCCGCGAGGCCGCCGTCGAGCCACAGCGGGGGGATCCTGGTCCTGAGCGTCGCGAACATCGCCGACCATTGTGGACTACGCGGCCGCAAACCGGCGCTCCCGTACGAAGGGGACGAAGGCGACCAGCATCAGGATCCCGGCCAGCGGGAGCAGGTCCAGGCTCACGATCGGCAGCGCCACCGAGACCGCGACGGCGACCGGCGACCACACCGGCACCCGCCTGGCCACCGCCAGCTGGACCGCCAGGGCGAGCAGGGCCAGGTAGAACAGGATCGGGCCGAAGGCGTAGACGACGGGGACGACGCCCGGCACCGACTGGACCTGGTCGAACAGGGCGCTCATCTCGGCCTTGTCGGCGGCCGTCAGCCCGACCACGATGTCGATGACGAACTGCGCCGCCGCCGCCGCGATCCCGGCGAATCCGACGACGACGGTCACGGTGGCCGCGGTGGTACGGCCCAGCGCGGAGCGCATGGCCAGGAAGACCGGCACGAACAGCGCCAGGGCGGCGAGGAAGGCCAGATGGCCGAGCGTCCACAGGGCGCCGGGACCGCGGGCGCCGTCGAGGCCGTCGAGCAGGCGGATCAGGCCGTAGGCGGTGACGAGGGCGGGGGCCAGGACGAAGGGGGTTCTCATGCCCTCATCCTGGTTTCGCGCCCCCCTCCGGCGGATCGCCGGTGCGGCCCAATCCGCGACTCACTCTTGAGAGTGAGTCACCATGACGGACGCCGCGTGCCGTACCCAGTGACCTGCTCGAACGCGCGCGCGAAGCGCAGCACCGTCGCGTCGGCGAAGGGCCGGCCGACGATCTGCACCCCCACGGGCAGGCCCGACTCGGTGAACCCGGCGGGCACGCTCGCGGCCGGGGCGTGCAGCACGCTCACCCAGTAGGCCGAGCGCATCCAGGCCAGGTAGTCGGGCATCGGCTCGCCGTCGACCTCGGTGACGTACGGCTGCTCGACGGGGAAGGGCGGCACCTGGCTGACCGGCGCGATCAGCACGTCGTAGGTGTCGAAGAAGGCGGCCATGCGCTGGTAGAGGCCGGTCCGCAGCTGCTCGGCGCGGGCCAGGTCGTCGCCGGTGACGCGTCTGCCCTGCTCGACGTTCCAGGCGATGTTGGGCCCCGCCTCCCGCAGCCCGGAGAAGTTCATCGCGTAGCTCCACGCCCGGTAGACGCGGAAGGCGTCCTCGGCGTCCGACAGGTCGAGGTCGACCTGCTCGACGTGGGCGCCCAGGCTCTCGAAGACCCGCGGCGCGGTGGCGGTGACGGCGGCGGTGGCCGGGTCGACCGGCAGGCCGCCCAGGTCGGGCGAGTAGGCGACGCGCAGGCCCTGGACCGACAGCTCCGGATCCGGCGCGAAGGGCTCGGTGATCGCGTACGGCGAGCCGGGGTGGAAGCCGGAGATCACCTGGAACATGAGCACGAGGTCGTCCACGGTCCTGGCCATGGGGCCGAGCGTCGCCAGGGTGAACCAGGCGGCCCTGTCGGCGATGTCGGGCACCCGGCCGGGCGTCGGCCGCAGGCCCACGACGTTGCAGAACGAGGCGGGGTTGCGCAGCGAGCCGCCCATGTCGGAGCCGTCGGCCAGCGGGATCATCCCGGACGCCAGCGCCGCCGCCGCACCGCCGCTGCTGCCGCCCGCGCTCTTGGAGCGGTCGTAGGGGTTGCGGGTGGCGCCGAACACCTCGTTGACCGTGTGCGAGCCGGTGCCGAACTCGGGCGTGTTGGTCTTGCCGATCGTGATCGCGCCTGCCGCCCTGAGGCGGGTGACGATCAGGTCGTCGGCGTCGGGCACGTGGTCGGCGAACTGCCGCGAGCCGTACGTGGTGCGGATGCCGGCGGTGTCGACCAGGTCCTTGTGGGCGATCGGCAGGCCGTGGAGCGGGCCGCGCGGGACGGACGCGTCGGCCTCCTTCGCGCGTTCCAGCGCGCTCTGCGCGGTCAGCGTCACGATCGCGTTGATGTCCGGGTTGACCTGCTCGATCCGGTCCAGATGGGCCTGGACCAGCTCGACGGCGCTCACCTGGCGGGTGCGGATCAGCCTGGCCTGCTCGACGGCGCTCATGTAGTGCAGTTCGCTCACCTGTCCGATCCTGCCTCACGGGCCGGTGGGGGAACGATGGCAGGGTTTGCCGAGATGTAGTGATCTACATTGTAAAGGCGCGGCCCGGGGTGTGGCCGAAGGCCTGCTTGTAGACGTGGATGAAGGCGCTCGCCGAGGCCCAGCCGCAGCGGTGGGCGACCGTGGTGACCTGCGCGCCCTCGGCCAGCAGGAGCAGGGCGCGGTGCAGGCGCAGCTGGGTGCGCCACTGGGGGAAGGTCATGCCCAGCTCGCGGCGGAACAGGCGGGCCAGGGTCCGGCCGCTGGCGCCGGCGACCCTGCCGAGCTCGTCCAGGGTGCGTTCGTCGGCCGGGTCGTCGTGCAGGAGGCGGCAGAGCCCGGCCAGGCGCGGGTCGGTGGGGGAGGGCAGGTGCACGGGCTGCTGGGGGGCCAGGTGGAGCCGGTCGAGCAGGACGGCCCGCAGCCGGTCCCGCGGCGATCCCCCGCGGGCGGGGTTGCCATGGTCTGGGTGGCCAAGGTCGGTGTAGGCGAGGATCAGCTCGCGCAGCAGAGGGTCGACCGACAGGACCGCGGGACGGTCGAGCGGCAGCCGCCACGCGGAGGCCACGGCCCGCTCCATGTTCACCGTGTCCATCGTGTCCATCGCGTCCACCGTGTCGCCCGGCAGGCCGACCAGGCGGAGCTCGGTGGAGCCGTGGGCGCGGTGCTCGTGGACGGTCCCGGCCGGGATCCACAACGCCCTGCTGGGCGGCGCCACCCAGCTGCCCTCCTCGGTGATCACCTCGATCACGCCGCTGCGGGCGTGCACGATCTGGTGGTCGTCGTGGCGATGCGCGTCGATCCCTGTGCCGGGCGCGAGGCGGCGGCTCCCGGTAGGGGCAACCGGCATGTGGCGAGAATTCGACATAAATCGGCATTTTATGGAAAGCAGGCCACCCCTTCGCCCGCCAAGGATGGCCTCATGGCCAAGCACAGGATCGCCCTGCTCTCGGCGGGTCACGCCGGCGTCGACTTCTACCAGGGCGCGGTCCCGGCCATGGTCCCCTTCCTCGTCGCCGAGCGCGGCTACGGCTACGTCGCCGCCTCCGGCATCGTGCTGGCCCTCACCCTGCTCTCCTCCGTGGTGCAGCCCGCCTTCGGCGCTGCGGCCGACCGCTGGCGCATGCCGTGGGTGGTCCCGGTGGCCATGACCACCGCCGGGCTCGGCGTGGCCGTCTCGGGCGTCACCGACGACTACCTGCCGACGTGGCTGGCGGTGGCGCTGACCGGGCTGGGCGTGGCCGCCTACCATCCGGAGTCCGCCCGCCTGGCCAGGCAGGCCAGCGAAGGCAGCCACGTCGGGATGAGCTGGTTCTCCCTCGGCGGCACGCTCGGCTTCGCCCTGGCCCCGGTGCTGGTCACGCCGCTGCTGGCCGCCGGCGGGCTGGCCGCCTCGCCGTACCTGGTGATCCCCGGGGTGCTGGGCGCGCTGCTGACGGTGACGGCCATGCGCCGGGGCACGGCGGGGCCGGGCGCGGGCGGGCCCGCCGGTGACGCGCGCGACGACTGGCCGGCTTTCCTGCGGCTGGGCGCGGTGATGGTGTTCAGGTCGATCGCCTACGTGGGCCTGAGCGCGTTCGCCGCGCTGCACGCCGGCGGCGGCACGGCGGGCGCGGTCGCGCTGTTCCTGCTGTTCGCCGGGGGAGCGGCGGGCACCGTGCTCGGCGGGCGGCTGGCCACGCGCTTCGGCCGGGTCAGGGTGCTGCGCTGGGCGTACGCGCTGGCCGTGCCCGCGGTGCTGGCGGCGGTGCTGATGCCGCTGGCGGGGATCTTCTTCGCCGGGCTGGCCCTCTACGTGCCCTTCTCGCTGCACGTCACGATGGGTCAGGACTACCTGCCCAACCGCCCCGGCACCGCCAGCGGGGTCACGCTGGGCCTGGCGGTGAGCGTGGGCGGCCTGGCCAGCCCCCTGGTGGGCGCGCTCGCCGAGGCCACGACGCTGGGCAGCGCCCTGCTCGTGCTGCCCGTCTTCGCGGCCCTGGCCTGGCTGGTGTCGTGGCCGCTGGCCGAGCCCGCTATCCGAGTTTCGCGATAGGAGCGGTGATCGCCCCGGCGAGGTCGACGAGGTTCGCCGGGGCGGTCTCGATCTGCAGGCCCCGCTTCCCGGCCGAGAAGTAGATCGTCTCGAACTCCAGCGCCGAGGCGTCGACGACGGTCGGCAGGCGCTTGCGCTGGCCGAGCGGGCTGATGCCGCCGACCACGTAGCCGGTCACCCGCTCGACCTTGGCCGCCTCGGCCATCGCCGCGCGCTTGCTCTTCAGCGCGGACGCGAACGCCTTGAGGTCGAGCTTGCCCGCCACGGGCACGACGGCCACCGCAAGGCCGCTCTCGACCTCGGCCACCAGCGTCTTGAAGATCCGGTCGTACGGCACGCCGAGCGCGTCGGCCGCCTCCTCGCCGTAGGCCTGCGCGTTGGCGTCGTGGTCGTAGGGGTGCAGGGTGAACTCGACCTTCGCGCCGGTCAGAGCCACGGTGGCGGGAGTGCCCGTGCCGCCCTTCTTCGCCTTGCTCACCCGCCGATCGTAGCGCCGGCCAGGCGGCTCCCGTCCTGCGCCGGTCCTGCGCCGGGCGGCGCTCGGCCACACTGGAGATCAGCTCCCCGGCGCGCGCTCGGCCCGCCTGCCGGGCGTGTTCTCCGGTTCCCTCCGCCGAACGTCGAGGTGATGGTGTTGACGAACGAACGTGTGCTGGTCACGGGCGCCGCCGGGCAGGTCGGCCGGGCGGTTCTCGAGCTGCTGTCCCGGCGGGGCGTCCCCGTCACCGCGCTGGTGCTGGAGCCCGGCGACGACCTGGCCGCCGACCGGCTGGTGACGGGCGACGCGTGCGACCCGGAGACCGTCGCCCGCGCCCTCGACGGCGCCACCGCGGTGATCCACCTGGCCGCGCTGCCCTCGCCCGACCACGGCACACCGGCCCAGGTCTTCACCACCAACACCCGCGCCACCTTCGTGGTGCTGGAGGAGGCCGGCCGTCAGGGCGTACGGCACGCCTCGATCGCCGGCAGCTACGCGGTGGGCGGGCTGCCCTTCTCCCCGCACCCCGTGACTCCGCCCTACCTGCCTGTCGACGTGGACACCCCGCTGCGCATCGGCGACCCCTACGCCCTGTCCAAGCAGGTCGACGAGGCCACGGCGGCGATGATGGCCACGCGGCACGGGATGAGCGTGACCTGCCTGCGCCTGCCGTACATCGGAGGCCACCTGGACCGGCTGCCCACCCTGGCGGCCCAGTACGCCGCCCGACCGCAGAGCGGGGCGAACGACGTGTGGAGCTACATCGACACCCGCGACGCCGCCCGCGCCATGACCCAGGGGCTGGAGGCGGCCGAGCCCGGCGCGCACGTCTGTTACGTGGCCGCGCCCACGACGTTGTCGCCGCTGCCCACCGAGGAACTGCTGGACCGGTTCCTGCCCGACGTGCCGCGGCGCAGGAGGTTCGAGGGGCGCGAGGTGCCGATCGACCTGGAGCCGGCACGCAAGCTGCTCGGCTTCGAGGCGGAGCACTTGTTCGAAGGCTGAAACGCACGGCGCCACCCGCGCCGTCAGCAATCATCGTCGGCTGGTCGTCCTCGTACCGGTGGTCGGCGCGTCCAGCGTGCTGGCGACGTTCATCACGCGGCAGTACACGGGCTCAGGTCATCGTTCGGCAGCGCGTTCTCACTCGGCCTGGTCGTCCTTGACCGCGAACTCGTCGTAATCACGAGGGCGGACAGGCGGGATCGAACGCTGCCGCGCCGGCTCGATCGACGCGGGCTCGAACCCGTCGGGCCAGACGGTGTTCTCGTCGAAGACCACCCGCCTCAGCGAGGCACCGGTCAGCACGGCTCCGCCCAGCTCGGCGCCACGAAGATCACTGTAATCCAGGCGCGCGCCGCGAAGGTTGGCCCTGCGCATGTCGGCCCTGCTCAGATCGGTGGCGCGCAGGTCGGCTCCCTCGGCGATCACGCCGATCAGGACGGCATCCCGCAAGTCGGCCTGGTAGAGGATCGCGTCGGCCAGGACCGCCCCCGCCAGCCTGACCCCCGACAGATCCGCGCGGGTCAGGTCAGCTCCGACCAGGGAAGACTCGGACAGGTCGCTGAAATGGAGGTCCACGTCACGGAGCCGCGCGGAGGCGAGGTCGGTCTTGGGCAGAACGACCCGGTCCAGGCTCAGCACCTGGCCCTTCACCGGCGGGCGGCGGCCGAGAACGGTGAGAGCCGCATGGAGATCCGGAGCCCGGAGCGAGAGGTTGACCGCATCGTCAGGCGTCGCGGCCGCGCGCAGGGCGTCCCGCGCACCGCGGTGAGGGTGGCGGGCGCGGATGCCGACGAAGGCGGTGAGGATCTCGCCGATGGTGCGGCGGTCGGCCGGAGACGAGCGTGCGATGCGCTCCAGGGCGTAGATGCCGCCGAGCCGGACGTCCACGCTGGAATCGCCCAGGTGGGCGATCGCTGCGGCGAACGACTCCGTGGCCTGGCCCTGGCGGCTGAGCTGCAGCTGGCGCCAGGTGAGATAGGCGCCCATCAGCAGTACCAGGCCGCCGACGCCCTGGAGCAGGGTGTTCCTGATGTTGTTCACGGCGGCCGCGTGGTCGGCCGGCGGTGGTGCGGACCCCAGATCCCAGGCGAGCAGGTGACGGGGGAGCAGGATGGCACAGGCCAGGGCGGTGACGCCCAGGAGCGCGGTGACGAGGAGGGGGAGCGAGATCCGTTGACGCCAGGGCGCGACTACACGGGCGATCTTGTCTGTTCGGACGGGGTGGCGGGGAAGCGGGGGCGTGCGGTCTTCGATGCGCGTCATGGCCTCACCGGGGTCGAGGCTCCACTGGGGGGCGGAGGTGGCGCGTTCACTGTAGATCCGCTGGGACGGAGGCGGGCGTTCCACCGAGTCACAGATCGCCATCCCCGGGCGTCCACGGCAACGACCGGGGAGCGCGAGGGGCCGGCAGGCCCCTCGTCCGGGGTTTGGGGGTGCGCCGCCAGGTGCACCCCCAAGGAGACGCAGCCCGAGCTCGACGCGCCGAAGGCGCCGATCCCGCGAGGACCTCGCCCGGGTGGGGGGTTTGGGGGCGCCGAGCCCCCAGGAAGCAGGGCCCGAGCCTGACGGCGCCGGAGGCGCTCGATTTCGCGAGGACCATGCCGTATGAGGTGTCCGGATGGTGGACAATTCGGGTCCACACATGCGGACTCCGTAGACTGGTGAGGTGATTTCCCGTATCGACCTGCGCCACGGTCTCCCCGAAGACCTGCGCGACGTGCTGCCCCGCGCCGAACTCGACGTGGAAGCCGCCCTGGAGAAGGTGCGGCCCATCTGCGAGGACGTGCATCATCGCGGGGCGGCAGCCGTACGGGAGCTGACCGCCAGGTTCGACGGTGTCGCGGTGGAGTCGACGAGGGTGCCGCGTGCGGCGCTCACGGAGGCGCTGGAGAGCCTTGACCCGAGGGTCAGGGCCGCGCTGGAGGAGTCGATCAGGCGCGCCCGCCTGGTCCACCGCGATCAGCGGCGCACTGACACCACGACGCAGGTGGTGCCCGGCGGCACCGTCACCGAGCGGTGGGTGCCTGTCGACCGGGTGGGGCTGTACGTTCCGGGCGGACGGGCGGTCTATCCGTCGTCGGTGGTGATGAACGTGGTCCCGGCGCAGGAGGCGGGGGTGCGTTCGCTCGCGGTGTCGAGTCCGGCGCAGAAGGACTTCGGCGGGTTGCCGCACCCGACGATCCTGGCCGCGTGCGAGCTGCTGGGTGTCGACGAGGTGTACAACGCGGGCGGCGCGCAGGCGGTGGCGATGTTCGCCTACGGCACGGAGGAGTGCGAGCCGGTGCGTATGGTCACCGGCCCCGGCAACATCTGGGTGACGGCGGCCAAGCGGCTGCTGAAGGGGCGCATCGGCATCGATTCCGAGGCGGGCCCGACCGAGGTGGCGGTGCTGGCGGACGGCACGGCCGATGCGGTGTTCGTGGCGTCCGACCTGATCAGTCAGGCCGAGCACGACGTGATCGCGGCGGCGGTGCTGATCACCGACAGCGTGGAGCTGGCCGACCAGGTCGGCAAGGAGCTGGCGGTGCAGGTCGAGGCGACCAAGCACAGCGAGCGCATCAAGGAGGCCCTGGCGGGCCGCCAGTCGGGCATCGTGCTGGTGAAGGATCTCGACGACGGGGTGCAGGTGGCCGACGCCTATGCCGCCGAGCACCTGGAGATCCACACCGCCGACGCGGCCGCGGTGGCGGCGCGCATCAGGAACGCGGGCGCGATCTTCGTGGGTTCCTACGCCCCGGTGTCGCTGGGCGACTACCTGGCGGGTTCCAACCACGTGCTGCCCACGGGCGGCTGCGCCTGCCACTCGGGCGGGCTGAGCGTGCAGACGTTCCTGCGCGGCATCCACGTCATCGATTACACGCGTGAGGCGCTGGCCGATTCGGCGCTGCATGTGACGGTGCTCGCCGACGCCGAAGACCTGCCCGCTCACGGAGCCGCCATCCGCGCCCGTTTCGACTGGAATGTGCCTCAGTGAACCTGGAAGACCTCCCGATCCGCGACGACCTGCGGGGCATGAAGGCCTACGGTGCTCCCCAGCTCGACGTCGCGGTGCGGCTGAACACCAACGAGAATCCCTACCCGCCCTCCGAGCGGCTGCTCGACGACCTGGCGCTGACCATCAGGCGTGAGGCGGCCGAGCTCAACCGCTATCCCGACCGCGACGCGATCGAGCTGCGCAAGGACCTGGCCGCCTATCTCGGTCACGGCCTCGATCACGAGCAGGTCTGGGCCGCCAACGGCTCCAACGAGGTGCTCCAGCAGATCCTGCAGGCCTTCGGCGGCCCCGGCCGCAAGGCCATGGGGTTCGAGCCGAGCTACGCCATGCACCCGCTGATCACCACGGGCACCAACACGACGTGGGTGCGCGCCTCCAGGGAGGCCGACTTCTCGCTCGACCCGGCCGGCGCGGTCGCGGCGATCAAGGAGCACGACCCCGACATCGTCTTCCTCACCTCCCCGAACAACCCGACCGGTACGGCGGTGCCGATCGCGACGATCGAGGCGGTGATCGAGGCCGCCAGGGGCATGGTGGTGATCGACGAGGCGTACTTCGAGTTCGCCCGCACCGGCACCCCGTCGGCGCTGACGCTGCTCGGCAGCCACCCGCGGCTGATCGTCACCCGCACGATGTCGAAGGCCTTCGCCATGGCGGGCACCCGCCTGGGCTACCTGGCCACGCATCCCGCGGTGATCGAGGCCCTGCTGCTGGTGCGCCTGCCGTACCACCTGTCGACGGTCACGCAGGCGACGGCGCGCACCGCGCTGCGCCATCGCGACGATCTGCTGAAGGACGTGGAGCGGCTGCGCGAGGAGCGCGACGCGACCGTCGGGTGGCTGCGCGGCAGGGGGCTGGAGGTGGCCGACTCCGACGCGAACTTCGTCATGTTCGGCCGCTTCCCCGACCGCGGGAAGATCTGGCAGGGTCTGCTGGATCAGGGAGTGCTGATCCGCGAGGTCGGGCCGCCGGAGTGGCTGCGCGTCTCGATCGGTACGAAAGATGAAATGTCGGCATTCCGGCAGGCGATGGAGAACGTGCTGTGAGAATCGGGCGTATTGAGCGGGCCACCAAGGAGACCTCGGTCCTGGTCGAGGTCAACCTCGACGGCACCGGCAAGGTCGACGTCGCGACGGGCGTCGGCTTCTACGACCACATGCTGGCCCAGCTCGGCAAGCACGGCTCCTTCGACCTGACCGTCAAGACCGAGGGCGACCTGCACATCGACTCCCACCACACCATCGAGGACACCGCGCTCGCCCTGGGCGCGGCCTTCCGCGAGGCGCTGGGCGACAAGGCGGGCATCAAGCGCTACGGCAACGCCTCCTGCCCCCTCGACGAGGCGCTCGCCGAGGTCACCGTCGATCTGTCGGGCCGTCCCTACCTGGTGCACCACGAGCCCGAGGGCATGGCGCCCATGATCGGGCCCGAGTACGACACCACGATGACGCGCCACATCTTCGAGTCGTTCGTCGCCCAGGCGGCCATCTGCCTGCACGTGCGCGTGCCGTACGGCAGGAACGCCCATCACATCGTCGAGGCCCAGTTCAAGGCGCTGGCCCGGGCGCTGCGTTACGCCAGCGAGCCCGACCCGCGCGCCTCGGGGATCCCGAGCACCAAGGGCGTCCTGTGACCGGGGTGAGCGTGGCCTCATGACCGACAACTGGATCGCGATAGCGATGACCTTCATCGCGCTGTTCCTCATCGGCGGCGTGGTCTCCATGTTCAAGCAGGGTCTGAAGATCGGTGCGGTCATCTGCGGAGTGCTCGCCGCCGGTGCCGCCGTAGGGGCGGTGTTGTGGTGGTGAGCAAGCCGGACGTCGTGGTGCTCGACTACGGATCGGGCAACCTGCGCTCTGCCGAGCGCGCGCTGGTCAGGGCGGGCGCCGAGGTGACGGTGACCTCCGACTTCGATCGTGCGCTGGAGTGCGACGGGCTGTTCGTGCCCGGCGTGGGAGCCTTCGCGGCCTGCATGGCGGGCCTGCTGCAGGTGCGCGGCGAGCAGGTCATCGGCCGCCGCCTGTCGGGCGGCCGCCCGGTGATGGGGGTCTGCGTCGGCATGCAGATCCTGTTCGCCAAGGGCGTCGAGCACGGCATCCAGACCGAGGGCTGCGGCGAGTGGCCAGGCACGGTGGAGCAGCTCGACGCGCCCGTCCTGCCGCACATGGGCTGGAACACCGTCAAGACGCCCGAGGGCAGCGTGCTGTTCGACGGCCTCGACGCGGCCACCCGCTACTACTTCGTGCACTCCTACGGCGTGCGCACCTGGGAGCTGACGCCCGGCGAGGGCTTCCAGGAGCCGCTGGTGTCGTGGGCCGAGCACGGCGTGCCGTTCGTGGCGGCCGTCGAGAACGGCCCGCTGTGCGGCACCCAGTTCCACCCGGAGAAGTCCGGCGACGCGGGGGCGACCCTGCTGCGCAACTGGGTCAAGACTCTTGAGTAAGGAACGTGCCCAGCGCCGCGCCCAGCGGGAGGCCGAGCGGGCCGAGGCGGCCCGGCGCAACGAGGAGCGGATGGCGCGCAGGTCGCGCCGCCGCGCCCTCACGCAGCGCCTGACGCCCAAACCGGTGCGCGTCGCCCGGCAGGGCGGGGTGCTGGCGCGCCGCCGCCGCGTGCAGAACGCGGTGGTGGCGCTGGCGTTCGTACTGGTCCAGGTGCTCGCCTGGCTGGTGTGGGGCTCGTGGGGGATCAGCCTGGCGGTGCTGGTGCTGTCGGTGCTGTTCGTCCCCGTGATCGTGACGTTGGCCTTCGACCGGAGGAACTAGATGTCGTTCGTACTGCTGCCCGCCGTGGACGTGGCGGGCGGCCAGGCCGTGCGCCTGGTGCAGGGTGAGGCGGGCACCGAGACCGGCTACGGCGAGCCGCTGGCCGCCGCGCTGGCCTGGCAGGAGGCGGGTGCCGAGTGGATCCATCTGGTCGACCTCGACGCGGCCTTCCGCCGCGGCTCCAACCATGAGATCACCCGCGAGATCGTCGGGCGCGTCGACGTCAACGTGGAGCTGACCGGCGGCATCCGCGACGACGAGACCCTGGAGGCGGCGCTGGCGACGGGCTGCGCCCGGGTCAACATCGGCACCGCCGCGATCGAGAACCCCGACTGGTGCCGCGAGGTCGTCGCCGAGCACGGTGAGCGCGTCGCGGTCAGCATCGACGTGCGCGGCGGCAAGGTCGCCACCCGCGGCTGGACCGAGGAGCGCGGCGACCTGTGGGAGCTGCTGGAGCGGCTCGAATCGGAGGGTTGCCCGCGCTACGTCGTCACCGACGTGACCAAGGACGGCATGCTCCAGGGGCCCAATCTGGATCTCTACCGCGAGCTGTGCGCCCGCACCGACAAGCCCGTGGTGGCCAGCGGCGGTGTGTCGAAGCTGGACGATCTGGTGGCGCTGGCGTCACTGAGCCCTGCCGGGCTGGAGGGTGTCATCGTGGGCAAGGCGCTCTACTCTGGCGCTTTCACGCTTCAGCAGGCGTTGGGGGCGGTATGAGGCGGTCGGGCGACCGGGTGTTCTCCGGTGGAGTGTGGGAGGAACGTTACGGGTATGCCAGGGCGGTGGTGGCCGGGCCGCGCGTGGTGGTCTCCGGTTGCACGGCGACGGTCGACGGCGAGGTGCAGCACGTCGGCGACGCCTACCAGCAGACCCTGACGGCCATCGACATCGCCCTGCGGGCCGTCCAGGCGGCCGGGCTGGGCGCCGAGGACGTGGTCATGGTCCGCTACTACGTGGTCGACGACCGGGCCTACGACGAGTTCGGCCGCGCCTTCTTCGAGGTGTTCGGCAAGGTGCGCCCGGCGTGCACGGGCGTGCGCGTGGCCGGGCTGGTCGATCCGCGCATGCTGGTCGAGGTGGAGATCGAGGCGTACAAGGCATGACAGTCGCCATCAGGGTCATTCCCTGCCTGGACGTGGACGCCGGCCGCGTGGTCAAGGGCGTCAACTTCGAGAACCTGCGCGACGCCGGAGACCCGGTGGAGCTGGCAAGGCGTTACGACGAGGAGGGCGCCGACGAGCTGACCTTCCTCGACATCACCGCGTCGTCGGGCGAGCGCGAGACCATGCTCGACGTGGTCAGGCGTACGGCGGAGCAGGTGTTCATCCCGCTCACCGTGGGCGGCGGCGTGCGCTCCACCGACGACGTCAACCGGCTGCTGCGGGCGGGCGCCGACAAGGTGGGCGTCAACACCGCGGCCATCGCCAGGCCCGAGCTGCTCACCGAGGCGTCGCGGCGGTTCGGCGCGCAGTGCATCGTGCTGTCGGTCGACGCCCGACGCGCTCCCGGCACCCCGTCGGGGTTCGAGGTCACCACGCACGGCGGCCGCCGGGGCACCGGCATCGACGCCGTCGAGTGGGCCGCGCGAGGCGAGGAGCTGGGGGTGGGCGAGATCCTGCTCAACTCCATGGACGGAGACGGCACGCTCGACGGCTACGACCTGGAGATGATCAGGGCCGTACGGCAGGCGGTCAGGGTTCCGGTGATCGCCAGCGGCGGAGCGGGCAGGCTCGACGACTTCCCGCCGGCGATCGAGGCCGGCGCCGACGCGGTGCTGGCGGCCAGCGTCTTCCACTTCGGCACCCTGAAGATCGGCGAGGTGAAGGACACCCTGAGGTCGGCCGGGCATCCCGTCCGCTAGAAGACCCGCAGGTGGTTGAAGAGCTCGTAGGCGGTGTCCTTCTTCTTGAAGGCCGCCGCCTCCGACCTTTTGACGGCCAGGTAGGCCCTGGTGCGCAGCGGTCCGAGCGCTCCCGTCAGCACGTCGTCGCGCTCCAGCGCGTCGAGCGCCTCCTCCAGCGACGACGGCAGCCGCGGGTATCGGTCGGGCACGGTGTCGGGGTCGACCGTGGCGGGCTCGCCCGGATCGAGCTTGCGCCGGATGCCGTCGAGTCCCGCGTGGATGACCGCGCCCAGCGCCAGGTAGGGGTTGGCCGAGGAGTCCGACGGCTTGAGCTCCAGGTTGGGCTCGCCCGACTCGCCCAGCGGCGAGCACACCCGGACGGCCGCCTCGCGGTTGTCGGGCCCGTGGCAGACGTAGGCGCTCGACCACATGCGCGGCGCCAGCCGCCGGAAGCTGTTGACGCTCCCGCAGGTGAGCGCGGTCAGCGCGGGCAGGTGTTCGAGGAGCCCGCCGATGAACCAGGCGCGCACCTCCTCGGAGTCGGCGAAGACGTTGCGGTCGTCACGCCAGAGCGACAGGTGCAGGTGCGCGCCGTTGCCCGCCTGGTCGGCCAGGGGCTTGGGCGCCAGGGAGGCCCACATCGCCATGCGGAGCGCGACTCCGCGCACCGTCTCGCGGTAGAGCACGTGGTTGTCGGCCGCGCGCAGGGCCGGCGCGTGCCGTACGGAGAGTTCCTGCTGGCCGGGGCCGAGCTCGGGGTGGTAGTGCTCGACGCGCAGGCCCTGCGACTCCAGGGCGCGGATGAGCTTGATCGTGTAGTCGTGGGCGGTGTCGAAGCCCAGCCCGGCGTAGCAGAGCGTGTCGTCGAGCGGCACCAGCCGGTCGGGGCCGCCGTCGGGCGAAGGCAGGCGGCGGCCGAGCGTGAACTCCGGCTCGAACGCCGCCACCAGCGTGTAACCCTCGTCGGCGAGGGTGGCCACGGCGTCCTTGAGGAAGGTGCGCGGGCACGCTTCCCACGGCGTGCCGTCGGGCCGGCGCAGATCGGCCATCATGGCGGCGGCGCCGGGAGAGTAGGGGAGAGGGACGAAGGTGGACGGGTCGGGTACGAGCCGCACCTCGCCCACCGGGCCCAGCTGCTCGACCTCCTGGAGCTGGTCGAGCATGTTCATCGCCATCATGGCGACGGTGTGCCCGATGCCGGTGCCCAGCCGCTCGGCCAGCCGCGAACGTGACGCCGCCTTGCCGCGGATGACTCCGCCGTGGTCGGCGTAGAGAAAGCGGATCAGCTCGATGCCTTCGATCTCAGCACGTTCGAGAATGCGCTGGGCGGCTGGATCAGGCGGCTGGAGCTTGGTGACGCGCTGGCGATCTCTCATCATGTCTGCGTAACACGAACCGCCACCGCGGGGAAGCTGTCACCTGATAACGCTGGTAAAGAATGTCGCAAGCTGGTTGGCACCGGTGACGATACCGCTGAACACACCGTTCACCGCGTCGGCAGCTTCGGCCGGGCGGGTGAACAGGTAGAAGACCACGAACGCCACAGCAACGTATGTGACGATCTTCTTGACCTGCATGGGGGGCCTCCCGCAGTCAGTTCCCAGCCGTGTATACCCATCAAGCTTCAGGACGATGTATTGATCTTAACGGGGCTGAGCGATTTCTAGGCCATGCTACGACCAACGGGTCTGACCGGCGTGGCGCTTGACGGCCTTTTTCTCAGGTACGGCAGGCGCACGAGCAGGTAGAGGGGCAGGGCGAGCGGCGACAGCAGAATCGTGAAGATCAGCAGCGGGGCCATGAGGAACGGGTTTATGCCCAGCTCGCGACTGTCGAGGTAGATCCACCGGCCCAGGAACAGGTCCCAGGCGAGGATCTGGGCCCACAGGGCGGTGAGTGCTTCCGGGTCGGAAACCAGGCGCTGCACTCCTTCGAGAGTGGGATTGCTCACGGCCATCCAGAATTCCGGGAGAATCGGGATAAGAAGCACGATTTCCACGGTGACGGTCGGCAGCACGATGTACGGCGTGGCCATGATCGCCCGGGTGACCCGCCATCCCGGCGCCACGATCATCAGAGCCCAGAACGGCGCGGCCACGTAGAAGGCGAGCTGGAACAGGGTCGCGGTGCTCACTGGGACACTTCCGTCTTCTTCAGCCCGGCGACGATCGCGCCGAGGGTCACGACGAGCAGGACGCCGAGGGCCGACAGGGTCAGCCCGTCGGGCTCGAGCAGCGGCTGGCCGCGCAGCGCCTGCCAGGTGGCCAGCGCCAGCAGCCCGGTGTAGAAGCCGCCCGCGATGAGGATCAGGCGCAGCCGTACGGTCTGGGAGGCGACGACCAGGGCCAGGCCCATGGCCAGCAGCGGCATCAGCTGCAGTCCGTGCATGCCGACGAAGTGGGGGATGCGCAGGTCGCCGCCGGTGGTGCTCCAGCCGACCAGGGGCAGGCCGGGGCCGCCGTCCGGGACGCCCACGCTGTGCGCGCCGGCGATGCCCTCGGGGAAGTCGGTGCCGAGCACGGGGAAGGCCATCAGGGCGCCTAGCCCGATGCCGACGGTGGAGATGACCAGCCCGAGCCGGATCGCCCAGGTGCTGACCGGGTCGGCCTGCCGTTCGATGAGCACCAGCGCGGCGGCGATGACCTGCGCGAACAGCAGGACCCCGATGGTGATGCCCATCAGCGCCCAGATCGTGGCGTCGAGCGGCGTCGACTCGTTGAAGTGGCTGCGGTGCACGCGGGCCGCCTGGTAGACGATCAGGCCGACCTCGATGACGCCGAAGACGGCCATGACGGTGCCCGACCACCAGGCCGTGCGGGTGGCGCGGTGACGCAGGGAGAACAGCCAGGCCCAGGTGAGGAAGTACAGGGTGAAGGAGACGGTGAACTTCAGCGGCTTGGCCCATAACGGCATGCCGTCGAGCTGCCTGCCGTCCGCTAAGTAGAGGACCAGGAAGGCGAGGGCGGCCAGGGCCATCAGCGCCGTCGCCGCCATCAGGGGTTTGTGCCACGTTCTCATGAGCGTGCCTCACTTATGGATAGTGGATAGTACTACTTGCCACTATCTATAGCTAAGCTATCCGGGGAGCGCAAGAGGAGAGTGAAAGCTGTGCGGATGGCCGAGCTGAGCGCGGCGACCGGGGTGCCCGTTCCGACGATCAAGTACTACGTCCGTGAAGGCCTCGTGCCCGCGGGCCGCCCCACGGGCCGCAACCAGGCCGACTACGACGACGGGCACGTGCGCAGGCTCAGGCTCGTGCGCTCGCTGACCGACTACGGCGGGCTGTCGATCGCGGTGATGCGCGACCTGATGCAACGGCTCGACAACCCGGAGGAACACGACTTCGACCTGCTCGGCGCCGCCCAGAAGACCATCACCGAGCACCGCGAGCCGTCACCGGGGACCGACAGGGACCGGGCCGAGCAGGAGCTCGCCGAGCTCGTCACCCGGCGCGGCTGGCGCTGGGAGCCCCACCACCCGGCCACCCGCACCGCCATCGGCATCCTGGCCAGCCTCCACGAGGTGGGGCGCGACGACATGGTCGACGTGCTCGACTCGTACGCGGCGGCGGCGGAGCTGATCGCCGAGACCGACATCCGGCTGCTCGGCGACGACCTGACGGACCGGGAGCGGGCGGTGGAGATCGTGGTGATCGGGACCGCGGTGGGCGACACGCTCATCGCCGCGCTGCGCCGCATCGCCCAGGCCACCGTCGCCCGCCGCACCTACCCGGCGGCCGGGGCCGGCGATGACCAGGACCGTGGTGACGCCGGGCCGACCGCGCGGCTCACCCACGGGCGATCTTGATCACTCCGAACTCCCCGTCGAACCCCGGCTCCCGGGTGACCTGCCCCCGCCGCATCCGGACGACCGCCTCCGCCAGGTCGGGCGACTGCGCGGCCAGGGCCTGGCCCGGTAAGTCCCGCAGGATCGTCAGCTCCGCCCCCAGCGCCGCGACGAGCCGGTCGGCCTCGGTGGCCACCTTCTTGCTCTTGGCCCCCACCCCCAGGATCCCGCCGAGCACCTCGGCCAGCGGGACGAGGTTCACGAATCCGGCCGCGCCGCGCGGGCGGCGGCCGGCGGGGCGGTCGGCGAGGTCCTCGACGCGGCTCAGCACGCCGACCGTGAGCTTCTTCCCGCAGGCCGGGCAGCGCCCGCCCAGCCGCCGCGTCTCCTCCGGTTCCAGCCGGACGCCGCACGCTCGGTGCCCGTCGACGTGGTACTTGCCGTGCTCGGGGAAGAACTCGACGGTGCCCTCCAGGCCCTTGCCGGTGCGCATCGCCTCCAGGACGGCGAAGTAGTCGAGGTCGGTGTCGAAGAGGGTGCTCTCGCGGCCGACGATGGGCGGCGAGTGCGCGTCGGAGTAGCTGACCAGCCGGTAGCGGTCGAGCCCCGACACCCGCCAGTTCATGGCCGGGTCGCTCGACAGGCCCGTCTCCAGCGCGAAGATGTGCTCGCTCAGGTCGCCGAAGCACTCCTCGACGCTGTCGAAGCCGGACTTGGAGCCGAGGATGCCGAACCACGGCGTCCAGGCGTGGGCGGGGACCAGGCAGGCGCCGGGCCCGCAGGCGAGGGTGATCTCCAGCAGGTCGCGCGAGCTCAGCCCGACCGTGGGGCGGCCGTCGACGCTCAGGTCGGCGACCTTGGCCAGCTCCCGGTTGAAGCGCTCGACCTGGTCGAATCCGGCCAGGTGCACCAGGTGGTGGATCTTGCGAGAGCGCCCGCCCTGACGGTAGACGGCCGAGACCTCGACCGACAGCAGGTAGCGCACGGGCGCGCCGGCGACCGAGGCGGGCAGCGGCGCCGACGCCTCGCGGTCGATCTCGTCGCGCAGCTTGAACAGGCCGGGCTCGGCCGGTTCGAGCGAGGCCCGCAGCTGCTCCAGCCAGGCCGGGTGGGTGAAATCGCCGGTGCCCATCAGGGTGACGCCCTTGCGGCGCGCCGACCTGGTCAGGTTGACCAGGTCGCTGTGGCGGCTGCAGGCGTAGGCGTACCTGGAGTGCATGTGCAGGTCTGCGTGGAAGCGCACGGGCACCCCCTGACCCGCTCAGAGCATCCGAAACTCCGGGATCACAGGCCGATCGCCGCGTTGCGCAGCCGGGTGACGGCGTCGTCGTCGCCGACGTACTCGACCCTGGCGTGTTTCTGGCGGCCGAAGCAGAACAGGATCAGCTCGCCCGCCGGCCCGCGCACCTCGACCTTCGGGCCCTCCGACGGCCCGGCCAGCGCGACCTGGCCGTCGTGACGCAGCACGACCCCCACGGGGGCCTTGCGCAGCATGAGCTTGGCGCCCATGCTGACCCGCTTCCACATCAGCCGTTCGAGGTCGGCGGGCAGCTCGCGGGGCTCCCACTCGGGCTGGGCGCGGCGCACGTCCTCGTGGTGGACGAACATCTCCAGCGTGTTGACCTGGGCGTCGAGGAAGGACAGCAGGCCGTACAGCCCGCCGGGGCTGCGGGCCATGGAGACGAGCTCGGGGAAGGGGTGCTTGGCCTTGAGCCCGCGCTGCACGGATTCGGTGTAGCCGGCCAGCGGCTTGATCGCGATGCCGCCGGCGGCGTCGAGCCGCCGCTCGCGCAGCACGAGGTGGGCGGCCAGGTCGTAGGCGGTCCAGCCCTCGCACAGGGTCGGTGCGTCGGGGCCGACCCGGTCGAGCAGGTCGCACAGGGCGGTACGTTCGGCGCGGGCATGTGTCACCTTCCCACCCTAGCCGCCCGCCTGATCCACTCCTCGTCCACCTCGATGCCGAGGCCGGGGCCCGTGGGCACGTGCGCGACGGGACCCTCGACGGCCAGGCCGCTCGCGTACGGGCTGGACAGGAACTGGCGGCCGTTGAGATCGACGGGCGTGCCGATCCCGAACGCGGCGAACAGGTGCAGGGAGGCGGCCAGCCCGATGTCGGACTCGGTCAGGCCCGACCCCCAGACGGCCAGCCCGCACGCCTCGGCCAGGTGCAGCTGGCGCAGCGCCAGGGTGAGGCCGCCGACGCGCTGCACCTTGGCCACGACGACGTCGACCGCGTTCATGCTGACGAACGTCGCCAGGTCGGTGGGGTGGCGCAGGCTCTCGTCGACGGCGATCGTGACCGGGCTCGCCTCGCGCAGGCGCCTGAGCCCGGCCAGGTCGTTGGCGGGCACGGGCTGCTCGAACACGGCGACGTCGAGCTCCGCCAGGCGGCGTGCCAGGCGCAGGGCCGCGTCGGCGGTGAAGGCCTGGTTGGCGTCGACCCAGACGACCGCCCCGGGAGCCGCCTGCCGTACGGCACGCACGGTCGTGAACGGGTCCTGGCCCGGCAGCCCGACCTTGACCTTGAAGTGGCGGTATCCGGCGGCCAGGCCCTCCTCCACCGAGCCGGGACCGGTGACGATCCAGGCCAGCTCGATGGTGTCGCGGCGGCGCTGCCCCCACAGCCCGCCCAGCGACACCCCGCGCGAGCGGGCGAGCGCGTCGTGGCAGGCGACGTCGATCGCCGCCCTGGCCAGGGGCATGCCGATGGAGTAGCCGCGGTTGAGCGTGCGGTCGAACAGGCGGACCAGGCCATCGAGGTCCCACAGCGGATGGCCGAGGGCGGCGGGGGCGAAGTAGCCCTCGATCGAGGAGACGATCGACTCGGTGGTCTCGTAGGTCCAGGCCGGGATGGGCGTGGCCTCGCCCCAGCCGCACGAGCCGTCGTCGGCGGTGACCTTGACCAGGACCCGCACCGGGTCGACCCGGCCGCCGGAGATCGAGAAGGGCCGCAGGGCGGGCAGGGGGACGGTGAAGGTCTCGATGCGGGCGATCAGTGCCATCGGTCCTTGTCCACCACGTTCATGAGGGGCAGGCCGGCGGCGAACCGCCGGCAGTTCTCCAGGAGTACGGCGAGGCGGCGCTCGTCGGCGTGCGGCCCTGCCCCTGCCACGTGCGGCGTGATCAGCGCCCTGGACCACAGAGGGTGGCCGTCGGGGAGCGGCTCGGTCTCGAAGACGTCGAGGGCGGCGGCCCTGAGCCTGCCGGAGTCCAGGGCGTCGACAAGCGCGTCGAGCCGGACCGTGGGGCCGCGGCCGACGTTGACGAACAGCGCGCCCGCCCTCATGAGGGCGAAGCGCCGCGCGTCGAACAGGCCCTCGGTGGCGGGGGTGTGGGGCACGGTGACGATCACCAGGTCGGCGTGGGGGAGCAGGTCGTCGAGCTCCTCCGGTGGGCCGAGGCGGGCGAATCCGGCGGGAGGGTCGCCGGTGCGTCGTGCGTCGACGCCCGTCACGCGGGTGCCGAAGGCGGCGAGCAGGCGGCCGATCTCGGTGCCGAGCGCGCCGACGCCGACCACCAGCGCGGTGCGCTCGCCCAGCGGCACCACCGACGAGGGATCCCAGTCGGGCTGCCAGCTCGTCGCCCTGGCGTAGCGGGGGATCTCCCGGCACAACGCCAGGATTAGGGCCATCGTGTGGGTGGCCACGTGATCGGTGTAGGTGTCGCGCATGTTGGTGACGACCACCGGGTGCTCGATGAGCGCCCGGTGGTAGAAGCCCGGCGGCGGTCCCGCCTGGGGCGCCTGCAGCCAGCGCAGCCGCGTGGCCACGGCCAGCTCGTCCTCGCTCAGCCCGCCGTACACCGCCTCGGCCTCGGCCAGCTCGCCGGTGAGCCGCGCCCCGGCCGCCTCCAGCCGCGCGGGCCAGTCGCCGGGATGCGAGGCCAGCAACGCCAGCGAGAACGCCGTGCTCACGCCAGCAGCTCCAGCCGCTTCTCGGTGATCTCGTGCAGCAGCGGCTCGCCCGCCACGTACCTCTCCAGCTCCTCGGCCATCATCCGCCCCTGCCGGCGCCGCTCGGTGCCGAGGCTGCCCGCCAGGTGCGGCGTGAGGACCACGTTCGGCAGCGTGTACAGCGGCGATCCTGGCACCGGGGGCTCCGGGTCGGTGACGTCCAGGACGGCGAACAGGTCGGGGCGCTCCCGCAGCACCTCGATCAGCCCCGCCTCGTCGACCAGCCCGCCGCGCGCGGTGTTGACCAGCGTGGCGTACGGCCTCATCGAGGCGATCAGCTCCCGGGTGATCATGCCGCGCGTCTGCTCCAGCAGCGGGGCGTGCAGGCTGACCACGTCGGAGGTGGCGAACAGCTCCTCGAGGGAGACCGGCCGCACCCCGTCGATCGTGGTGAACGGGTCGTAGGCCTGCACCACCACGTCATGGCAGGCCAGCCGCTCCGCCGTACCCCTGCCGGTCGCCCCGAGCGAGACCAGGCCGACGACCGAGCCGTTGGCGCCCGCCTCGTTCGCGCGGCGCGGCAGGGAGCCCTCGGAGCGGGCGTGCAGCAGGTGCCGCCAGACCTGCTTGAGCGACATCAGGATCTGCGCGAGCGCGAACTCGGTCACCGGGATCGCGTTGGCCGCGGCGGCCGAGACGATGCGCACGCCGCGCGCCCACGACTCCGGCGTCACCACCGGCCGGACCGATCCCGCGCCGTAGAGCACCAGCCGGAGCCGGGGGGCCGCCGCCAGGAAGGCGGCGTCCATGCGCGGTCCGCCCCACGAGGTGACCAGAACCTCGACCTCGGCCAGCAGCTCGGGCGTGAGCTGCTCGGCCTCCATGGGCGGGGCGGCGATGCGCAGGTGTCGTTCGAGCGCCTGCCGTTCGAGAGGTCCGTAGACGTCGTCGAACCGGTGGAGGTGCATGACGTAAAGGCCGTTGAGTGTCATCCCTTGGTCGCTCCCGCGAGGCCGCGTACGAAGTACTTCTGAAAGAACAGGAAGATGATGAGCATCGGTGCGAAAGAGATCGTCATCCCTGCGGCGAATCCGGTCCAGTCCGTGACGTGCTCGCCCTGGAACGACAGCATGCCCACCGCGAGGTTCTGCAGCTCGGGCTGGCCGAGCGTGAAGACCAGCGGGATGTTGAACTCGTTCCAGTTGGCGATGAACTGGAAGATCACTACCACCGCGATGACCGGCTTGGCCAGCGGCAGGATGAGCGAGAAGGTGCGCAGGAAGCCCGCGCCGTCCATCTTGGCGGCCTCGAACAGCTCGTCGGGCACGCTGGAGAAGAAGCCGATGAACAGCAGCACGTAGAGCGCACCTGCGGCGCCCGACATGGCCAGGATCACCCCGGCGCGGGTGTTGAGCAGGCCGAGCTGCTCGATGAGCACGAACTGCGGCACGATGATCGACGCCACGGGCACGAACAGCGTCGCGATGATCATCTTGTGCAGGAAGCCGCGCCCGGGGAACCGGTAGCGGGCGATCACGTAGCCGCACAACGCCGACTTGACCAGCTCGATGAGGGTGGAGCTGACCGTGTAGAGCACGGTGTTGGCGAAGAACTGGGAGAAGCCCGCGTTCACCCAGGCCCGTTCGAAGTTCTCGAAGCTCCACAGGTCGGGCATCAGACTTGCGCCGCCGGTGAACATGCCCTGCTGCGTCTTGAAGGCGGCCGAGATCGTCCACAGGAACGGATAGGCCCACACGGCCCCGACGACGAGCATCACCACGATGACGGCCCAGCGACGCGCGGTCATACGCCGTACTCCTTCCGCAGCTCCTGCGCTCGCTTGACGATCAGGCCCTGGCCGCTGACCAGGATGAAGGCGAGGAAGGAGAAGAGCAGCGCGGCCGCCGAGGCGTAGCCGTACTGGAACGGGATCGAGCCGAAGGCCTCCTGGTAGATGAAGTAGGAGACCACGTAGGTGCTGGTGCCGGGACCGCCGCCGGTGAGCGTGACCACCAGACCGAACACGTGCATGGCGTTGACCAGCGCGAGCAGCAGGATGATGACGGCGACCGGCTTGATGAGCGGCAGCGTGATGCGGGTGAGCTTGGTCCACTCGCTCGCGCCGTCGAGGTCGGCGGCCTCGTAGACCTCCTCGGGCACGTTCTGCAGGGCGGCCATCCAGTAGAGCATGTACTGCCCGAAGATCTGCCAGATCGACACCAGCACCAGCGCCAGCATGGCGCTCCAGCGGTTGGCGAAGACGTCGAACGACTTCTCGATGATCCCCAGGTCGCGCAGGATCGAGTTGAGCGCCCCGTTGGAGGGGTTGAGCAGGTAGGTGAAGACCATGCCCGCCATGGCCACCGGGATGACCAGGGGAGCGAAGAACATCGTGCGGAACACGCGCTTGAGCCGTACCCACCGGCGGGTCATGAAGATCGCGGCGACCAGCGAGAGCGGGAGCTTGATGGCGGTGTTCACCACGGCGAACAGCACCGTGTTGCCCACCGCGAGCCAGAACAGCTCGTCCTGGACGATCGAGGTGTAGTTGCCCGTCCCGACGAAGGTCTCGATCGGCCCCATGCCCGACCAGTCGAAGAACGAGTAGTAGACGGTCGCGACCAGCGGCCACAGCGTGAAGCCGAGGAACAGGACCAGGAACGGGGCCAGGAAGGCCGCGATCCACAGCCGGTCGAGACCCTTCGCCGGGGTCCGCATCAGTATCTGTCCAGTCCGTAGTCGGTGACGTGGTCGAAGTCGGGGAAGGTGTAGCAGTCCATCGAGACCTTCAGCCCGCTCGCGGCCTCGGCCTTCAGCCCCTCCTCCAGGGCCGTCTGCCGGGCGGTGACCAGCTCCTTGGCGGCGGCGTCGAGGGTGCCGCCGTTGTTGAGGGTCTCGGTGATGATCTCGGCGGCCCAGTCGGGGCGCTT
Organism: Nonomuraea sp. NPDC050663; assembly: GCF_044456985.1. Lineage (NCBI taxonomy): Bacteria > Bacillati > Actinomycetota > Actinomycetes > Streptosporangiales > Streptosporangiaceae > Nonomuraea > Nonomuraea sp. NPDC050663. The sequence continues at coordinate 103,789 of NZ_JBITGL010000020.1, read as the reverse complement.
GGAGATGGCGCTCTGGTAGGCCTTGGACTTGGCCAGGTCGGGGCACTTCAGCAGCGGGACGGGGATGTTCACCCGGAAGCCGGGCGTCTCGGCGATCTCCATGATCTTCCTGAGCGCCGGGTCGGTGACCATCTTCTTGTTGTCGGCGTAGCTCAGGGTGCCGAAGCCGCCCTTGTAGTACTCCTGCACGAAGAAGCCGTCGGGCTTGGTCATCCAGTCGAGGAAGGTCCAGGCCGCGTCGTGGTTCTTGGTCTGGGAGCTGACGAAGTACTTCTCCAGGTTCGGCTCGCGTCCCGGCGCTCCGGTACGGCCGGCGTCCGGCAGGGGCTGGGCGGCGACGGAGTACTTGTCGCTGGCGAAGCCCTGGCTGGTCCACACGCTCGGCATCCAGGTGCCGTCGAAGTAGATGGCGGCCTGCCCGGCGGCGAACTGCTGGCGGGAGAAGTTCTTGTCGTTGGTTCCCGGGGCTATGTACCCTGCTTTATTCAACTCCTGAATAAAGTTGAACGTCGAAAGGATCCTGGGATCGTCCAGGCTGAACCGCCCGCTCTTGAGGTCGAACCCGCTGCCGTTCATCACGACGCCGGCGAAGGAGTCGAACAGGCGCATCACGTCGGCGCCCTTGTTCGGCGAGGTGATGCACTCGGCCTTGGTCGCCGACCTGATCTTCGCGCAGGCGGCCTTGAGCTCGCTGAACGTTCTGGGCGGGCTGGCGGGGTCGAGGCCGGCCTGCTTGAACACGTCGTTGTGCATGAACATGTAGCCCCCTCCCCAGTACAGGTTGTCGGTGAAGGGGAAGCCGTGGGCCTTGCCGTCGATGAGGTTGACGCCCTCGATGAACGAGCCCTGCGGCCAGCGCTTGATGAACTCGTCGGGGGCGGTGCCGCTGGGGTGCAGCGGCTTGATCCAGCCGTTGTTCAGCAGGATCCGGGAGTTGAGCGGTCCGTTCTCGCTCCAGTAGAAGATGTCGGGCGACTGGCGGCTCTGGAAGGCCAGGGGCAGCGTGGTCTTGTACTCGGCCTGGGCGATCGAGCGCCATTCGACCTTGATGTTCGGATGTTCCTTGGTGAACTGGTCGGTCACCTTCTTGTGGAACTCGACCTGCTCCATGGAGAAGTCCCAGATCTTCAGGGTGATCTGGCCTCCGGTGGAGTTCTGGCTGGATCCGCTCGTGCCGCAGGCGGCTGCGGTCAGGAGCAGGAGGGCGAGGCCGGTGGCGGCGGCTGGCTTCATGGGGTCTCCCTGGAAAGCGCTTGCCGCGAGAGTAGCCACGACGGGGGCCGGAAACAAGCCTGCTGTGAATGCGTTTTCACGTCTACATTACTTTGAGACATGCGGCGTTAACCGCCTATGCAAACGCTTTCAGGAGGAGGACGAACGTGCGGCTGCTGGTCTTCACCAAGCCCTTCGGCGCTGCTCAGCCGGGCCGGCTCGCCGAGATGGTGGCCGCCACGGGAGCCGACGGCGCCGACCTCGTCGTGCGCGACGGGCAGAGCGTCACCCCAGGTACGGCGGCACTGCTACCGGTTGCGGCCCGCGAGCTCGCGGCGGCGGGGGTGCCGCTCGAACTGGTGACGACCGACTTCCTCACCGCCCCGCCGACCGCCCCGCGACCCGCCGCCCGAGGTGCCGCGGGCCTGGTCGGGCCAGCCGGCGTTGGGCCACGCGGCGTCGGGCCGCGATCCGCCGACGGGGCCGCTTCCCCCACCGCTTCGGCGACCGCCCCGCCGTACGTCCCGCCGTATGCCTCGCCGTCCGCCCCGTCCGAGGTCGAGCGGGTCTTCGGGGCCTGCGCCGAGGCCGGTGTCACCCTGGTGCGCGTCGGCTTCTACCCCTACGACCCCGCCCGCGGCTACCGGGCCTGCCTTGACGACGCCCGCCGCGGCCTGGCCTCGCTCGCCGACCTCGCGGCCCGTTTCGGCCTGCGCCCGCTGCTCCAGCTCCACCACCAGACCATCCACCCCTCCGCCGCCCTGGCCTTGCGCCTGGTCGACGGCCTGGACGTCGGCGTCTACGCCGATCCCGGCAACCAGACCAAGGAGGGCGCGGAGGACTGGCGCATGTCCCTCGACCTGCTGGGCGACCGCCTGGCCGCCATGGGCGTGAAGAACTCCGCCTGGAACGGCTCGCGCGTCGACTGGCAGCCGTTCGCCGACGGCGGCATCGTGCCCTGGCCGGAGATCACGAGAGGCTTGCGTGAACGCGCTTTCAGCGGCCCGCTCTCCCTGCACGTGCACTACCCTTCTGATGACCCGGTGGCCGCCGTGTCCAGGGATCTGGCCCACCTGCGCGGCCTGGTCGTGGAGGTCTAGGTGCGCGGTCGTCGGGCGACGATCAACGATGTGGGGCAGGCGGCCGGGGTGTCTCCCGCCACCGTGTCCCGGGTGCTCAACGGCTCGGCCCCGGTGGACCCCGCGCTGGCCGAGCGCGTGCTCGAGGCGGTGCGCGCCCTCGGCTACCGCCCCAACGCCGCCGCGCAGGGCCTGGCCAGGGGCGAGTGGGGCACGCTCGGCGTGCTCGTGCCCGATCTGGGCAACCCGTACTTCCCCGACGTGCTCAAGGCGATCTCGGCCGCGGTGCAGGCCAGCGGGCGCCGGGTCATGGTGATGGAGTCCGACGAGCGGCCCGAGCGCGAGCGCGAGCTGGCCGAAGACCTGATGCGCTGCTGCGACGGCGTGCTGCTGTGCTCGCCGAGAATGGACCGCTCCGACGTGGTCGACCTGGCCGCGCGCAGGCATCCCATGGTCCTGGTCAACCGCATCGTCCAGGGGCTCGACGTGCCCGCGGTGTCGGTCGACTTCTTCGGGGCGATGACCCTGGTCTGCGGCCACCTGACCAAGCTGGGCCACCGCCGCGTGGCCTACCTCAGCGGCCCGCCGACCGCCTGGGCCAACACCGAGCGCATCAGGGCCTTCGAGGCGGCCAGGGCCTTCGGCCTCGACACGGCGATCATCCCGTGCGGCGCCACCAGCCAGCTCGGCTACGACGCGCTCCCGGCGGCGCTCGGCACGGGAGCCACGGCGGTGGTCACGTATAACGATCTGGTTGCTTACGGGGCTTTCACCCGCCTGCAGGAGATGGGCGTGGAGGTGCCCGACGAGGTGTCGCTGATCGGTTTCGACGATCTGGCGCGCGAGCATCTGGCCGGATTCCAGGTGACCACGGTCTCCGTCAGCCGCCGCAGTCTCGGCACCGTGGCCGCTCAACTGCTGGTCGACCTGCTCGCCGGACGCCACGACAGCGAGCCTCGTCACCTGCCCGTCGAGCTCCAGATCCGCGAGACGTGCGCCCAGGCGCGGGTGTGACCCACGGGAATAACCAATAGACCTGCCGTGATAGTCACTTATGGAGAATTATCCCCCGCTTGGAAGGATCCCCCCGAGTGACGAACAAGGTCACCTCCGCCGTCATGCGCGACGGCCTGCGCGTGCTCGGGGTGGCGATCCGGGCGGAGAAACTGGTGTTCACCGCCGCGGTGCTGGCCAGCGGACTGTACGGCGGCATGACGGTCGCCTCGGCCTGGGCGCTGGGCTGGGCCACCGAGAACGTGGTCCTGCCCTCCTTCGAGTCCGGTGACGTGACCACGGCGGCGTTGTGGACCGGCGTGCTCTTCATCGTCGGCACCGCCGTCCTCAAGGCGATCGGCGTCGCCGGACGGCGCATCTGGGCCGGAACGATGCAATACAACATGCAGGCCCGCTCGCGCCGCGACGTGACCAAGCAGTACCTGCGCCTTCCCCTGTCGTGGCACCACCGTCACCCCACCGGCCAGCTGCTGTCGAACGCCAGCTCCGACGCCGAGGCGGCGTGGGCGCCGCTGGCGCCGCTGCCCATGGCGGTCGGCGTCATCGTCATGCTGGTCACCGCCGCCGTCGCCATGGTGATCACCGACCCGGTGCTCGCCCTCGTCGGCTTCCTGATCTTCCCGGCGATCGCCGTGCTGAACCTGGTCTACCAGCGCAGGCTCAGCCCGCTGGCCACCCACGCGCAGCAGTTGCGCGCCGAGGTCAGCGAGATCGCGCACGAGAGCTTCGACGGTGCCCTGGTCGTCAAGACCCTGGGCCGCGAGGAGCTCGAGACCGAGCGGTTCCAGAGCCGGGCCCACCGCCTGCGCGACGCCAACATCGCCGTGGGCCGGGTGCGTGGCCTGTTCGACCCGCTGCTGGAGGCCCTGCCGACGCTCGGTGTGCTGGCCGTCCTGGCGGTCGGCGGGCTGCGCCTGTCGTCGAACGCGATCACCTCGGGCGAGCTGGTCCAGGTCGCCTACCTCTTCACGCTGCTCGCCTTCCCGATCAGGGCGCTGGGCTGGGTGCTGGGCGAGCTGCCCCGCGCCGTGGTCGGCTTCCGCCGGGTGCAGGACGTGCTGGAGGCCAGCGGCTCGATGCAGTACGGCGAGGCGGAGCTCAAGGGCTCGCAGCCGGCCACCCTGGAGGTCGACGGCCTGACCTACACCTACGAGTCGGACCGCGAGGTTCTGCACGGGGTGAGCTTCACCGTCGAGGCCGGCCGTACCGTCGCCCTGGTCGGGCCCACGGGTTCGGGCAAGTCGACCCTGATCCAGACCCTCGTACGGCTCGTCGACCCGCACGAGGGCGTGGTGCGCCTCGACGGCGTCGACCTGGCGGAAATCGCTTACGGCGGCATCGCCGACACGGTCGCGCTGGTCCCGCAGCAGACCTTCCTGTTCGACGACACGGTGCGCGGCAACATCACCCTCGGCCTGCCGATCGACGACCAGGACGTCTGGGCGGCGCTGCGGCTGGCCCAGGCCGACGGCTTCGTGAGCAGGCTCAGGGACGGGCTCAACACGCGCGTCGGGGAGCGCGGCACGACCCTGTCGGGAGGCCAGCGCCAGCGCCTGGCCCTGGCGCGCGCGGTGGTGCGCCGCCCCAGGCTGCTCGTGCTCGACGACGCGACCTCCAGCGTCGACCCCCAGGTGGAGGCGCGCATCCTGACCGGGCTGCGCGACGCCTCGGCGACCGTCGTCGTGGTCGCCTACCGCATGGCCACGATCGCGCTGGCCGACGAGGTCGTCTACCTGGAGCACGGCCGGGTCGTGGACCGCGGGCCCCACGACGAGCTGCTGGCCAGGTGCGGCGGTTACCGCAACCTGGTGACGGCCTACGAGCGGGAAGAGGCCGAGCGCGCGGCCATCGAGGCGGACGAGGAAGAGGAGATCAGCGCGTGAGCACGAGCATCGTCAAGGACAACGAGCGCTCGGCGCTGGCCACCATCCGCCGTGGCCTGTCGCTGACGCCCGAGTTCCGCAAGGGCCTGGCGGTGACGCTGATGCTGGCCGTCGTGGCGACGGTCGGCAAGATCATCGTGCCGATCGCCGTGCAGCAGACCATCGACTCCGGCATCAAGAACGGCACCCCCGACGTCGGCTACATCGTCCGGGCCGTGTCGTGGTGCGCGCTCGCCGTGGTGCTGACCGCGCTGGCCGGCTACCTGATGAACGTGCGGCTCTACCGGGCCACCGAGTCGTCGCTGGCCACGCTGCGCATCCGCGGCTTCCGCCACGTGCACGACCTGTCGGTGCTCACCCAGAACACCGAGCGCCGCGGCGCGCTGGTCTCCCGCGTCACCAACGACGTGGACCAGATCAGCACGTTCATGCAGTGGGGCGGCCTGATGATCATCGTGGCGTTCGGCCAATTGCTGGTCGCCACGGTGCTGATGTTCGTCTACTCCTGGCAGCTCACCCTGCTCGTGTGGGCCTGCTTCATCCCGCTGATGATCACGCTGCCGAAGTTCCAGCGGTGGTTGTCGTCGGCCTACACCATCGTGCGCGAGCGCACCGGCGACATGCTCTCGGCCGTCAGCGAGTCGGTCGTGGGCGCGGCCGTGATCCGCTCGCACAGCTCCGAGCAGCGCACCGCCGAGCGCATCGACGCGGCCGTCGAGGGCAACCGCCGCGCGCAGCTGCGCGCGCAGAAGATCGTCGCGTTCGTCTTCCCGCTCACCGAGATCGTCGCCGCCCTGGCCATCGCCGGGATCGTCCTGCTGGGCGTCCGGCTGGGCCTGTCGGGCGACATCACCCAGGGCCAGCTGATCGGCTTCCTCTTCCTCGTCACGCTGTTCGTCTCGCCGCTGCAGATCGCGACCGAGGTGCTCAACGAGGCGCAGAACGCCGTCGCCGGATGGCGGCGCATCCTCGGCGTGCTCGACACCCCGCCCGACGTGGCCGACCCCGGCGACGAGGGCGTCGCGCTGCCGCGCGGGCCGATCTCGGTCGCTTTCGAGGACGTGCACTTCGCCTACCCGGGCGGCAACCCGGTGCTGCGCGAGGTCACGCTGGAGATCCCGCCGCGCACCCGCATCGCCGTCGTCGGCGAGACGGGGTCGGGCAAGACGACCTTCGCCAAGCTGCTCACCCGCCTGATGGACCCGGTCGCGGGCCGCGTCACCGTCGACGGCGCCGACCTGCGCGAGGTGCGCTTCTCCTCCCTGCGCGAGCGCATCGTCATGGTGCCGCAGGACGGCTTCCTGTTCGACGGCTCGCTGGCGGAGAACATCAGGTACGGCAGGCCGGACGCGACCGACGCCGAGATCACCCTGGCGCTGACCGAGCTGGGGCTGGCCGACTGGCTCGACGGCCTGCCCAGCGGCCTGGCCACCCCGGTCGGGCAGCGCGGCGAGTCGTTGTCGGCGGGCGAGCGCCAGCTGGTCGCGCTGGCCCGCGCCTACCTGGCCGACCCCGACCTGCTCCTGCTCGACGAGGCCACCTCAGCCGTCGACCCGGCCACGGAGGTACGGCTGGCCAGGGCGCTGGAGGGTGTCACCCGCGGCCGGACGGCGATCTCCATCGCCCACCGCCTCTCGACCGCCGAGAACGCCGACGAGGTGCTGGTCTTCGACTCCGGACGCCTGGTGCAGCGCGGCCCGCACGCTTCGCTGGTGGAGGAGGACGGCGTCTACGCCGACCTGCACGCCTCCTGGATCTCGGCCGCCCGCAGCTAGGGCCTGCTCGCCAGGAGCGGCAGCAGCACCTCGTCGACGATGGCGACGATGGTCTCGTCGGGGATCGGGGTGCCGTGGAAGAGGAACTCCTGGCGGAGCATGGCCTGGGCGACGTCGAGCCGCCGGGGGGTGAGCGCCCGGGGGTCGACCTCGCCTCGCCCTGCTGCCCGGCGGCAGATCTCCTGCATGCCGCGGCGGCCGCCGCCGCGTGACAGGTCGCGAAGCTCCTTGGTGCGGCCGCGGTCGCTCAGCACGTCGCTGAGCAGGCCGCGCAGCGCCTCCCCGGCCGGGCCCGCCAGGACCTCGGCGTTGCCGCGCAGCATCGCCAGCAGGTCGCCGCGCAGGCTGCCGGTGTCGGGGGGCGAGGTGGGATCGGGCAGTGAGTGGTAGACGGCCTCGACGACCAGCTCCATCCGGCTGGGCCAGCGCCGGTAGAGCGAGGCCTTGCCGGTCCTGGCCCGCTCGGCCACCCCTTCCATGGTCAGCCTGGCGTAGCCGACCTCGGCCAGCTCCTCCAGGGCGGCCTGGAGGATGGCGGCGTTGAGCTCCTCGCCCCGGCGACGGGGGAGGCTGCGGTGGTCGGCTGCCATGGCGGCGATCCTACGCATCCGCGCCGCGGCGAGTGGCGGCCCGCGTGCCGGACTCCGCGGTTGGTCCCGCGGTTGGTCCCTCGGTTGGTCCCGCGGTGGGCCCCGGGGCGGGCTCTGAAGCGGGCTCTGAAGCGGGCTCTGAAGCGGGCTCTGAAGCGGGCTCTGAAGCGGGCTCCGGGACAGGTGCGGCGGTGACGTGTCCCGTGTCGCCGTCGACGGTCACCAGCTGGCCGTCGTGCAGGACGGTCGTGCCGTCGGCGCTGCCCATGATCGCGGGGATGCCGTACTCCCGCGCCACGATCGCCGCGTGCGAGGCCATCGAGCCCGCGTCCACCACGACGGCGGCCGCCCGCTGGAACAGCGGCGTCCACGACGGATTGGTGTACGGGCACACCAGCACGTCTCCGGGCTCCAGCTTGCCGAACTCCGACGGCTCCCTGATGACCTTGACCGGTCCGGTGGCCAGGCCGTTGCCGCCGGGCGTGCCCGACACGAGCGCGTCGCCGTGCTCGCGCGGCGGGAAGACGGAACGCGGGTCGATCAGCCGCACCCCGGCCAGCTCCTGACGCCTGGCCCGGCGGGCGACCATCGTCTCGCGCAGCCCGTCGCCGCCGCTCTCCAGCTCCTCCAGGCGCAGGTGGAAGACGTCGTCCGGCTCGTCGAGCACACCCTGCTGCGCCAGCCGCCGCCCGATCTCCAGCAGCGACCCGCGCAGCACGGGCAGGGGCAGGGTGAAGAAGAAGTGGCTGTCCTCGCGGAAGGCCACCCCCGCCTGCGCCGCCCTGACGAGCTTGGACGCCGCGGGCGCGTGGCGCTCGGGCCTGGGCGGCGAGGAGGCCAGCATCCGGACCGTGTCGAGGACCGTCTGCGGCTGCTCTCCCATCGTGGGCGGGGTGACCAGGATCGGGGAGGCGGTCTCGCGGTGGCCGTACTCCGCCAGGAACGCCCCGAAGGACGCGGCGAATTCCGGGAAGGCCGCGATGCTGTCGGGGGTGAGCGCGCCGGCGAGTCCGGGCGTCGCCCGCACCTGCTCGGCGAGGCGTTCGAGGGCCTCGTTGGCGTCGGTGGTGCGGGTGCGCGCGCCCGCGATCAGGTCGCCCAGCCGCCGCCTGCGACCGGTCAGGGTCAGGACGGCCAGCAGCCGGAGCAGCGCCAGCCCGGTGCCGGGCAGGTAGTCGATGCGCAGGCGGGTGACCGAGCCGACCAGGTCGAGCGCCTGGCGGGGGACCCGGATCAGCTCCTCCCAGGACATGGCCGCCAGGTCCTCGGCGGCCAGCGCCTCGCACGCCGCCGTGAACGCGGTGAAGCGCGGGTCCTGGCGCCAGCGGGCCGGATCGTGACGGCGGGCCTGGGCCACCAGCCGGAACGGCAGCGCCAGCATCCTGGGCGTGGGCCGCGGCGCGCGGGGGACGAGCCGGTCGACCACGCCGTCGACCTCGGGAAGGATGCCGGCGAAGACGCCCTTGAGCCCGTAGTGTTCGCCGATCTTCGACATCATGCCGACGGGGCCGTGGGGGATCCAGGTCGACATGTCGATGGGGTAGGGCCTGATCGGCAGGTAGTCGAGGAGGATCGAGCCCATCTTCCGCTCGACGGCGTTGAGCTTCAGGGGAGGCGGGGGCAGAGCGGTCATGGGGCGGGCCTGGACCAGGAAGACCGTGCCGTCGTGGTCGACGGCCCACTCAATGTCCTGCGGCCGGCCGTAGTGGGCGGCCACCGCGCGGCCCAGCCGTAGCAGCTCGGCGAGCTGCCCTTCGCCCAGCCGTACGGGCGTGCCGGCGGCGGTGTCGTGGACGACGCCGCCACCGGCGACGGCCCTGATGACCACTTCACGCCGGCCCGGCGTGAAGTCGACGACGCGGCCGCCGGGGTCGAGCACGTAGTGGTCGGGCGTGACCAGCCCGGAGACGACCGCCTCGCCCAGCCCGGCGCTGGAGTCGACGACCATGCGGTCGCGCGCCCCGGTCACCGGGTCGGCGGTGAACATCACCCCCGCGAGCTCCGCCTCGACCATCACCTGCACGACCACCGCGATGCGCACCTCGCCCTCCAGGCCGAGCTTGGCCCGGTAGGCGACGGCGCGGTCGGTCCAGAGCGATCCCCAGCAGCGTCGCACCGCGTCGACCACCGCGTCCTCGCCGGTCACGTTGAGGTAGGTGTCCTGCTGCCCGGCGAAGGCCGCGCCCGGCAAATCCTCCGCGGTGGCGCTCGACCTCACGGCCACGGGTCCCGCGCCCAGGTCACGGTAGGCGCCGGCAATGAGCTCGCGCAGCGGCGCGGGCACCTCGGCCCGCTCGAAGGCGGCGCGGATCGCCCCGGGCCCGGCCGTCAGGTCGACCGTCTGGGCGACCTGAGCGTAGGCGTCAGTCGTGACGACGAAACCGCCGGGCACGGGGAAGCCGTGGGACACCAGCTCGCCGAGGTTGGCGCCCTTTCCTCCCGCCCGGTCCAGGTCGTGCTTGCCGAAGGCGCTCAGGGGCGCGACGGGACTCATACCGTCTCCTTGACGTGGGCGGTCGTGCGCAACGGGCGCACGGGCAGGGCGAACGAGAGCAGGAAGGCGACGACGAGCAGCGGAGCCATGATCGCGAACACGCGCGGCACGGTCGTGGCCAGGTCGCCGCCGGTGACCACGGCTCCGGCGACGGCCACCCCCGCCGAGGCGCCGATCTGGCGCAGGAACGTCACCGAGGCGGTGGCCACGCCCAGGTCGTCGCGGGAGGCGCCGTTCTGCGTGATCAGCACCATGACCTGCATGACCAGGCCGACGCCGAGCCCGATGACCGGCATCGCCAGCACGAGTGCCACGGGTCCCGGGTCCAGGACGGCCAGCGCCGCAAGGCCCGCGGCGGCCAGGGCCGTCCCGGCGATGGGGTAGGGGCGGTAGCGTCCGGTCTTCGTGATCAGCCGCCCCGACAACACCGTGGTGACCAGCACCCCGGCCATCAGGGCGGTCACGATCAGCCCGCCTCCCGTCGCCGAGGCGCCCTCGGCGATCTGCAGGTAGGCGGGCAGGTAGGTCAGGGTGCCGAACAGGGCGAAGCCGATGAGGAAGCTGATGGCCACCGGCACGGCGAAGCCCCGGTCGCGGAACAGCCGCGGCGGCAGCACCGGGTCCTGCGCCCTGAGCGCGGTGACCGTCCAGAGGGCCGCGCCGGCCACGGCGACGGCGAGCCAGACCGGCTCGCGGGTCTGGCCGAGCATGACCACGCCGACGACCGCGACGGCCAGCGCGGCGGCTCCCGCGTAGTCGATGCGGGCGTGGTGCGACGGCCGGGGCAGGCGCAGCGTGAGCGCCAGCAGGACGAAGGCGGCCAGGCCCAGGGGCGGGTGGATGGCGAAGATCCACCGCCAGCTCGCCCGGTCGACGACCAGGCCGCCGATCAGGGGGCCCGCCACGATCGCGACCGCGTAGGCGGCGCCGATGAGGCCCAGGTAACGTCCGCGCTCGCGGGGGCTGACCAGCTCACCGATGATCGCCTGCGATCCGACCATCAGGCCGCCGCCGCCCAGGCCCTGGATCACGCGGAAGGCGATCAGCTGGGGCATGGTGGCGGCCAGGGCGCACAAGACGGCGCCGGTGACGAACAGGGCGATCGCCGCGAGCATGACCGGCTTGCGGCCGAGGGCGTCGCCCAGCTTGCCGTACAGGGGCATGGCCACCGTGGCGGTCACCAGGTAGGCCGTGACGACCGCGGGCATCTGCTCCAGGCCGCCCAGGTCGCGGGCGACGGCGGGGAGCGCGGGGGTCATCAGGGTCTGGTCGAGCGCGGCCAGCAGCATCGCGAGCAGGAGTCCGGGAAGGACCCGCGAGATCGACATGGCCGCCCCTTAGAGAACGCATCGTCTTCTAAGGAAGGTACTCGTTCACTGTTGGAAACGCAACGTTCACTATCTCCTCGCGAAATCGGGAGCGTGCTCCGGTCGCGGGCCGAAGGCGATGAGCCTGGGAAGGATGCCGCGCAGCGCCGGGAAGCGGCGCACCAGGAAGAACACCGCGGCGGGCGGGCCGGAGCGCCTGCCCTCGAAGGCGGCCTCGAAGATCACCCGGTGCAGCACCCTCTGCGCCCGCTGGATCACCGTCATCGGCCACCAGCGCCGCCGCTGGACCCGCGCCAGGTCCGCGACCGTCACCCGGCCGGACCTGAGCGGACCGGCCAGCAACCTGGCCGCCGCGGCCGCGTCCTGGACGGCCAGGTTGATGCCCATCCCTCCCGCGGGCGACATGGCGTGGGCGGCGTCGCCGATGCACAGCAGGCCGTCGCGGTACCAGCGCGGCAGTCGGTTGAGCCGGACGTCCAGCAGGTGCAGGTCGTCCATGTCGCGGATGTGGCCGACCCGGTCGGCCCACTGGGGCGCCAGGCCCGCCACGCGCTCGCGGAACCGTTCCACGCCCTCGGCCCGCAACCGCGCGTCGGAGCCCTTCCTGGTGAAGTAGGCGACCTGGTAGTAGGTCTCGCGGACCAGGCCCAGCAGGACCTCGTCGCCCCTGATGCGCGGGATCAGCCGGGCGATCTCCTCCTGCTCGTGCGCGTGGCGGGGGAGCCTGAACCACCAGGTGTCGAAAGGCACCGGATACTCCTTCGGCACCAGCGACGCGGCCCGGCGCAGCGTGGAGTGCCGGCCGTCGCAGGCCACCGTCAGCGTGGCGCGGATCTCGCCCTCCTCGCCGGCCGCCGTGCGGAAGGTCGCCCCGGCCACCCGGTCGCCCTCCCTGATCAGGCCGGTGACCTCGGTGTCGTGCCGGAGCGTGAAGCCCGGCTCCTTGCCCGCCGCGGTGGCCAGGAAGTCGAGCAGGTCCCACTGTGGCACCATCGCGATGTAGTCGTACGGCGGGCGCAGGGTCGCGAAGTCGCCCAGCACCACCGTGCCGCCGTCGGGCGCGGGGAGCTCGAAGTTGCCCAGGCGGCTCTGCGGCATGGCGCGGAAGCCCTCGCCCAGGCCCAGCTCGTCCATTAACCGGATGGTCGAGGCGTGCACGGTGTCGCCGCGGAAGTCGCGGTTGAAGTCGGCGTGCTTCTCCAGCACGGTCACCTCGACGCCGGCGCGGGCCAGCAGCAGGCCGAGCATCATCCCTGCGGGGCCGCCTCCGGCGATCAGCGTTGTCGTCGTCGTTGTCTCCATGAAACTGAGTAGACGTGGCATCTGGAACGATGTCAAGTATGTAGTAATGTCACTGTCATGGACGATCTCGTGACAGCGGCCCTCGCGGCCGCGCGGGAACGCGGGCAGGACGTGTCGCAGGTGCCGCTGACCGCCGTCGCCGCGGCGGCGGGCATCTCGCGCAGCACCCTGCTGCGCCGGCTGGGCGGCACCCGCACCGCCCTCGACGCGGCCCTGCGGGCGGCCGGGCACGACGCCGGAGCACGACTCCCGGTGCGCGAGCGCGCCGTCGAGGCGGCCGGGCGCCTGCTCGCCGAGCGAGGGCTCGGCGGGTTCACCCTGGAGGCGGTCGCCGCCGAGGCGGGGTGCTCGCTGCCCAGCCTGCACACCGTCTTCCAGGGACGCGACGGCCTGCTGGCCGCCCTGTTCGAGCGCTACAGCCCGCTGCCGGAGGTGGAAGCGCTGGCCGCCGACCCTCCGGCCACGCTGGAGGAGAAGATCAGGGGGCTCTACCGGGCGCTGCTGGCCGCCTTCGGCCGGGAGGTGCCGCTCATGCGCGCCCTCATGGCCGACCTGCTCGCCCGGCCCGACGGGCCCGCCGTCCGCGTCTTCGAGCTGGTGGCGCCGCGCATGCTGGCCGGAGTCGGCGCGCTCCTCGAGCCCGAGATCGCCGCCGGGCGCCTGCGGGCGATGCCGCTGCCGCTGCTCGTGCAGCAGCTGATCGGGCCCCTGCTGATGCACCTGCTGATGAGTCCGGCGCTGGCCAGGCCGGAGAGCGAGGTCAGGCGGGGGAGCGGGGCCAGGCCGGGGAGCGAGGTCAGGCGGGGGAGCGGGGCCAGGCCGGGGAGCGAGGCCAGGCCGCGCTGGACGTCGTCTCCGGACGGGATCGAGGAGACGTGCGAGATCTTCGCCGAGTCGTTCCTGCGGGCCACCAGGCCGTGAAGGTCACCCGCGTGTCCGAATGCGGCGATGAGACGATTTGCGCCTCCCCCAGGGGGAGCGGGCAGGGTGGTCGGCATGTACACCATCGGTGAGCTGGCCGGACGCACCGGGCTGACGGTCAAGGCCATCCGCTTCTACGCCGACCGCGGCATCGTCCCCGAGACCGGGCGCAACACGGCGGGACACCGCGTCTACGACGGCGACGCCGTGGCGCGGCTCGAACTCGTGCGCACGCTGCGGGCGCTGGGCGTCGACCTGGCGACGGTGCGCAAGGTCGTGGAGCGGGAGAGCACGCTCGCCGAGGTCGCCGACGCGCACGCCCGCGCGCTGGAGGTGCAGATCCGCACCCTCCGGTCGCGCCGCGCCGTGCTCACGGCGGTGGCCAGGCGCGGATCGAGCCCCGAGGAGATGGATCTCATGCACAGACTCGCGAGCCTGTCGGCCGCCGAACGCCGGCGGCTGGTCGACGACTTCACCGGCGAGGTGTTCGCCGCGCTGGGGGAGGGCGTCGTTCGGTCGGTGACGCCGGAACTGCCCGACGACCCCTCCGACGAGCAGGTGGTGGCGTGGGTGGAGCTGGCCGAGCTGACGCAGGACGACGGTTTCCGCGAGGCCGTGGCGCGTATGGCCGGGGGGTTCGTGGCCGAGCGGCCGGAAGGGCTGCGGCCCGACGTCGTGGCCGTGGCCGTCATGCGGGCGCGGCCGGAGCTCGACCCGGCCTCGCCCGAGGCCGGGGAGATCGTCGACGACCTCGTGCGATACCACGCTCGTGAACGAGGGGAGCCGGGCGACCCGGAACGGCTGGCGACCCGCCTGGCCGAGGCGAACGACCCGCGCTGGGCGCGCTACCGCGAACTGCTCGCCGTGATCAACGCGTGGGACCCGCCCCAGGTCCACGCCCCGGCGCTCGGCTGGACGCTCGCGGCGCTCCGCGCCTCAACGGGACCGGATCACCCGGCCCACTCGATCTCGCGCGAGCGGTGGAAGCCGATCCCCTGAGCCTCCCAGCGCGCCGCGTGGGGCGACAGCCGCGAGCGGAACCCGTCCCAGTCGCGGCTGTCCGCGCTCGACCAGCCGACCTCCGCCAGGGCGGGCAGCCGGGGGAAGGCCATGTGGTCCAGGTAGACCGACGGCTCCGGGTACTGCTCGTGCGAGGTCGGCAGGCTCGTGCTGTCCTGGTAGGCGCGGTCCGACCACAGCGGCGCCGCGACCCCGAGGATCTGCTCCTCCCGCAGCCCGAGCAGCTCGGTCGGCTCCCACGCGTAGGCCTTCTCCACCGGCACGAACCCGGCCCAGCGCAGGCCGTACGGCGTGTCGGCGGCGTACTTCATGTCCAGGTAGGCCCGGTCGGCGGGCGACAGGACGACCTTCGCCCCCTGCGCGAGGGCCTTGGCGACCAGGTCGGAGTCCTCGCCGTCGGGCGCCCAGTACTGCACCGCGCTGCCCGGCGGCAACGGGCCCTCGCCGATCTGGTGCCAGCCGATCACCCGCTTGCCGTTGGCGGTGACCGCCTCCCCTGCCGTCCGGATATAGGCGGCATAGTCGGCGGCCGTGGTCGAAGGCACCTCGTCGCCGCCGATGTGCAGGTAAGGACCGGGGAACAACGCCGACACCTCGTGGAACACCGTCGACACGAACCTGCCCACCGCCTCGGTGTTCTTCAGGCACAACACGCTCACCTTGACGTCGAAGCCCTGGTACGGCTCGCGGGCGCGCCCCGAGCAGTTCAGCTCCGGCACCGACGCCATCGCCGCGGCGGTGTGACCGGGACCGTCGATCTCGGGCACCACCGTCATGTAGCGCGCCGCGGCGTAGGCGACCACGTCGCGGATCTCCTGAGCGGTGTAGAACCACGGACCGCCGCGCCAGCCCGCCTGGGTGGAGGCGCCCACCCCGGTGAGCGCCGGATACCCCTCGACCGGCACCCGCCAGCCCTGGTCGTCGGTGAGGTGCCAGTGGAAAACGTTGATCTTGTACTGCGCGGCCTGGTCGATGAACCGTTTGACCTGCTCGACCGGGACGAACCTGCGCGCCACGTCGAGCATCACCGCCCGATAGGCGAACCGCGGGCGGTCGGAGACGTCGACCGCGGGCACGCTCACCTGGCCGCCCGGCCGCGCCGGAAGCAACTGCCGCAAGGTCTGCAGCCCGCGGAACAACCCCTCGGCGGTGTGCGCACGCAGGGTGATCCGGCCGTCGGCCTTCAGGAGGTAGCCCTCCCGGCCCAGCTCCGCCGGACCCAGGGCGTCGAGCGTGATCGCCGCCTCACCGGACTCACGCACCGGCAGCGGCAGCCCCGTGACCTCGCGCAACTGCCCGGCGAAGGCCTGGATCTCCTCCGGCTGGCCAGGACCGATCAGGATCACCGACCCGGCGTCGAGCCGTACGGCGGAGCCCTCCGGCCGGGTCACCGACGCGGGCTGCGGGACGAGCGCGAGACCCGGCGCGGCGGACGGGCGCTCCGGCGCCGAGGCGCACGCCGGGAGCGAGACGGCCAGCAGGAGCCCCACCAGGGCCAGACGCGGCGACACGGTGCACATGATCCCCGATCGCCAGGAGCCCGACAACGTCAGGCGTGGGCGGCGCGGTAGTGGAAGCGGCCCTGGCCGACCTCGGCGGCGTTCTTCATGAGCTCGACGTTCGCCCAGCCGATCACGTGGCCGAGCGGGTGCGGGAACCAGGCGACCTCCTCGCCGAGATCCGTCACCGTGTCGAGTGCCGCCGACCACTGGTCGTGCAGCGCCGTCAGCCAGGCGACCGTCGACGGCACGTCGCCCGGCCACATCACGGTCCGGACCTTGTCGTCCCAGGAGAAGGCCTGGCCGCGTGCCGTACCGAACGTGTGGTCGTAGGCGGAGCTCCACCACAGGCCGATGTGCCAGGTGACCCACGCGACCGACGGCGGCGGGCCGTCCTCGGGCTCCGGCATGATCCAGTCGCCCAGCCAGCCGCCTTCGCCGCGCCGTACGGTCCACGACTGCGGCGAGGGCTGCCACAGGGCCTCCTCCTCGGTCAGGCGGTCGAGGTGGTGGGTCAGCAGGGACCAGGAGACGTGGAGCTGCCAGCGCAGGGGTTCGAGAGTCACCGGGCGAAGGTAGGCGGCGGGCCGGGGGAGGCTCAACGGGTTTTCCGACTCATGAGAGAGAGCTCATGGGGCTCATGGGGTTCGTGCGGCGAAGCGCACGATCGTGCCGGCGGGGCCGGTCACGAAGCTGATCTGCGAGCACAGGCGGCGGATCAGCCAGATGCCGCGCCCGCCGCCGGAGAAACTCGTCGGCAACCGGTCGCGGTCGATCCACGCGGCGGGGATGCCAGGGCCCGCGTCGCTCACCTCGCACCACAGGCGGCCGTCCTGGCACCACAGGAGCAGCTCGCCCGAGCCGCCGCCGTGCAGGACGGCGTTGGTGACGATCTCGTTGACGGCCAGGACGAAGTCCTCCAGGGCCCGGCCCGACAGGCCCCACCCGGCCGCCTGCTCGCTCACCGCCTGGCGCACGGCGGTGATCCGGCCTCGCGAGAAGGACGCGGCGTATCGGGGTCCGTCGGAGCCCGGCTCACCCGGGGTGTCGCCGTCGGCCCGGCGATCGCCGGTCACGGGCCCGCCGGCCGCACCGACAGCCTGTCGACGTCGTCGGCCCTGATCAGCGACAGCAGCCGGGCCACCGCGGGCGAGCACAGGATCACCGTCTCGTCGTCGCGCAGCTCGGCGGTGCGGGCGAGCAGCCTGGCGCCCTCCGCGTCGAGGTAGCCGAGCGCGGTGGCGTCGATCGTGAGGGCACGCGCCATCGGCACGAGGGTGTCGAGCACCGAGGCCAGCGCGGCGATGTTGGTGCCGTCGATCTCGCCCGACAACGCCAGCCCGCCGGGCGTGCACGCGAACCGCAGCTCGGCCTCTCCCGGTGTGATCGGGTGCACGGCCGCGGCCTGGTCGACCGCCTCGCCGCTGAACCGGCGGCGGTCGTACTGGCACACCAGCGCCATCCAGCGCTCGGCGAACAGCGCGTTGCCGCGCGCCTCCACCTCCAGCGACCGGCCGGGATCGGCGCGCAGCCGCCAGGAGGCGTCGACGAGCACGCTCACGCCGCGCGCCCCGAGGCGTTCGGCCTGGCGGCCGAACGCCGCCAGGCACGTCAGCGCGATCTCGGGGTCGAACCGTCCCTGGCTGAAATGGCTCTCGTCGGCGGGCAGGATCGTGAGCCGCCCGCTCGCCTCCGCGGCCTCGACGTCGAACCACTCTCCCGCTCCGTCGTCGCCGGGCGGGACGAGATGGCGGCGCACCTGCTGCGGGGAGTCGGACTCGGTGACGAGCAGCACCAGCCGCCCTTCGCGCAACCCGTTGAGTGTGATGGCCCGCGCGGCGGCGATCCGCTCGCCGTCGGTGTCGAACGGCAAGCAGACGTGATCACCCAGCCGCGGGTTGAGCGCGGAACCGGTCGTGGGCGCGCCGAGCACAAGGGCGAGCGTATCGCAGCGGTCCGTCATGGCCAATGCACGGGCGGTGATGGACGTCCGGGTGTACGGTCAGGGCGGAAATATCGGCATCGCCTGGGAGTAGGGCCCATGAGCATGCTGGAGATGACGCAGCGGTGCGAGCGAGGGCACACCGTCGTCGCCCTGGAGGGCGAGGTCGACCTCGACAGCGTGGACCGGCTGAAGGAGCGGCTCGACGGCATCGTCGCGATCGACGGCCCGTGCCTGATCGTCGACCTGACAGGCGTGCGGTTCATCGACACGACCGGCCTGGGCATGTTCGTGCGTCTCCTCGACGGCCTGCGGCGGCGCGGAGGCAGCCTCGCGCTGGTGGCGCCCGGCGGGCAGCCGCTGCGGGCCTTCAGCCGGACCAATCTGGCCAGGCTCTTCCCCATCTACGACTCGGTCCCCGACGCGGTGGCCGGCGCCGGGTAGGACAGGCGGGAGATCGGCGGATCGGGGCGATCCCTGGACTGGCCCCCGGACCTGGTTGAATGGCCGCATGTCCCTCGACCCCGCGATCGCAGAGCGGCTCAAGCGCACCGCCGACGGGCTCGTGCCCGCCATCGTCCAGCAGTACGACACCGGCGAGGTGCTCATGCTCGCCTGGATGGACGACGAGGCGCTGCATCGCACGCTCACCACGGGCCGGGGCACCTACTGGTCGCGCAGCCGCCAGGCGTACTGGGCCAAGGGCGACACCTCGGGTCACGTGCAACACGTCAAGTCGGTGGCGCTCGACTGCGACGGCGACACCCTCCTGGTCAAGGTCGACCAGGTGGGCGCGGCCTGCCACACCGGCGACCGCACCTGCTTCGACGCCGGGCTGATCGAGCAGTCGTGAAGCGCGAGATGTGGCTCTGGCTGGGCGTGACGGCGCTCGGCTCCGCCGCCGCGCTGCTGGCGGCCGGCCGCGCGTGGGGCGCCGCCTCCGACCCGGCGGGCGCTCCCGCCCTGACGCCTCCCGCCCTGGCCGCGCTGGCGGGCGTGGTGGCGGTGCTGGCCGCCAAGGGCCTGGGCCGCAGGATCGTGGGCGGGCTCATCGCGCTGTGCGGGGTGATCATCGTGATCGCCTCCTGGGGGCCGTTCGGCACCGCGTGGCCGTATGTGGCCATCGGCGGCGGCCTGCTGGTCCTGCTCGGCGGGATCGCCACGGTCGTGCGCGGGGTGCGCTGGCAGGCCATGTCGGAGAGGTACGGCAGAGACCGGCCCAGGACCGAGGACGGCGACCGGTCCATGTGGGACGCCCTCGACAGGGGAGAGGATCCAACCTCGTGAGGTATCTCCTTGAGATGGCGGTTTGTCGGTAAACTGCGAGCCTCAAAAGCCAAGAGGAGTGCAGACGATGACCTACGGTCCCCAGGACGGAAGCGGCGGTTACGGCCAGCAGCCGCCGAGCGGTGGCGGCGGCGGTTACGGCCAGCAGCCCGGATACGGCCAGGGCGGCTACGGTCAGCAGCCCCCGAGCGGCAGTGGTGGTTACGGCCAGCCCGACTACGGCCAGCAGCAGCAGCCCGGCTATGGCCAGCAGCCCGGTTACGGCCAGCAGCCCCCGAGCGGCGGCGGCTACGGCTCGGGCCCCCAGCAGGGTTACGGCCAGCCCTACGGCGGCTACCAGCCCCCGTCCGGCGGTTACGGCCAGCCCGGCGGCTACGGCGCGCCCCCGCCCACCAAGACCAACGGCATGGCGATTGCCTCGCTGGTGTGCGGCCTGGTCGGCCTGGTGTTGTGCGGCGTCAGCTCGGTCGTCGGCATCATTCTTGGACACATGGCACTCAACCAGGTCAAGCGCACCGGCGAGGAGGGCAGGGGCATGGCGGTGGCCGGTCTGGTCACCTCCTACATCGTCGTCGGCCTCTGGCTGATCTTCGCGGTGATCTACTTCGTCGTCCTGGGCGCGGCGCTCTCGTCCTACTCCAGCTACAGCTAATCTGGGGCGATGACGGCGCTACAGGCATCGAGGGGCAGGGCGCTCCTGGCGCCGGCCGGTGTGGCCGCGGCCACGCTGGCCGGAGTGGTCTTCGTCGGGATGGTCGACCCCAACGAGCCCGGCCACTACCCCGTCTGCCCGTTCTACTGGGTGACGGGGCTGTACTGCCCCGGCTGCGGCACGCTGCGCGCCGTCCACGGCATGGCCACCTTCGACCTGGGCGCGGCGATGTCCATGAACCCCCTGCTGGTGGTCATGGTGCCGGTGCTGGTGGTGTGGTGGGCCCGCTGGATGACGGCCGCCTGGGGCGGCAGACGCCTGTCGTTGCCGCGTCCGGCCGTGATCTGGGGCTTCATCGGGGTGCTCGTGGTCTACTGGGTGGTGCGCAACCTGCCGTTCGGGGCCTTCCTGGCCCCGTAGCGTCCCGTAGCCGGGACCCGGCGGTCAGCCGAGCCCGGTGAGGCCGATACCATCGCAGCGAGGCGGGGATGTGATTTATCTCGCCCACCCCCACACAGTCGACCGGAGGGACCCCAAGCGCGTGAGTGAGCGGACAGAATCTTCCGCGGCGGGTGGCCTCGGCGTGCTCGAAGGCATCATGGCTGGCGTCCGCGAGGACCTTGCCGAGCGGCAGAAGACCACCTCCCTCGACGAACTCAAGGAGCGCGCAGGGCGGGCTCCCGCGCCACGCGACGTCATGGCGGCGCTCGGCGGCGCCCGCGTGTCGGTGATCGCCGAGGTCAAGCGCTCCAGCCCGTCCAAGGGCGCGCTGGCCGCCATCGCCGACCCCGCCGCGCTCGCCGCCGACTACGAGGCGGGCGGCGCCCACGTCATCAGCGTGCTCACCGAGGAGCGCCGCTTCGGCGGCAGCCTGGCCGACCTGGCCGCGGTGCGCGCCCGGGTCGACATCCCGATCCTGCGCAAGGACTTCATCGTCACCTCCTACCAGCTGTGGGAGGCGCGGGCGCACGGCGCCGACCTGGCCCTGCTCATGGTGGTCCTGCTGGAGCAGGAGGCCCTGGTGTCGCTGATCGAGCGGGCCGAGTCCATCGGGCTGGTGCCGCTGGTCGAGGTGCACACCGAGGAGGAGCTGGAGCGGGCGCTGGCCGCCGGGGCCAAGGTCATCGGCATCAACGCGCGCAACCTCAAGACGCTCGAGGTCGACCGCGACGTCTTCAGCAAGATCGCGCCGAAGATCCCCGACGGCGTGATCAGGATCGCCGAGTCCGGCGTGCGCGGCCCGCACGACCTGCTCGCCTACGCCCGCGCCGGTGCCGACGCCGTCCTGGTCGGCGAGAGCCTGGTGACCGGCAAAGACCCACGCAAGGCCGTGGAGGCGCTGGTGACGGCCGGCGCCCACCCCGCCACGCGTCCCGACCACGGATCAGAGGGATAGAGACAGCAGTGGCACACGACGGCACCATCCTCACCGCAGCGGATCTGGCGGGCAACGGCACCTACGGCAACGACCCCGACCTGCGGGGCAAGTTCGGCATCTTCGGTGGCCGTTACGTTCCCGAGGCGCTCATCCCGGCCCTCGACGAGGTCGCCCAGACCTACGAGAAGGCCAAGAACGACGCGAGCTTCATCCGCGAGTTCGACCACCTGCTGCGCACCTACGCGGGCCGTCCGACCACGCTGACCGACGTGCCGCGCTTCAGCGAGGAGGCCGGGGGCGCCCGCGTCATCCTCAAGCGCGAAGACCTCACCCACACCGGCGCGCACAAGATCAACAACGTGCTGGGCCAGGCGCTGCTGACCAAGCGGCTGGGCAAGAAGCGGGTCATCGCCGAGACCGGCGCGGGCCAGCACGGCGTCGCCACCGCCACCGCCGCCGCCCTCATGGGCCTGGAGTGCGTCATCTACATGGGCGCCGTCGACTGCGAGCGCCAGGCGCTCAACGTCGCCCGCATGAAGCTGCTCGGCGCCACCGTCGTGCCCGTCCACAACGGCAGCAAGACGCTGAAGGACGCCATCAACGAGGCCTTCCGCGACTGGGTGACCAACGTCGACTCCACCCACTACCTGTTCGGCACCGTCGCCGGGCCCCACCCCTTCCCCGAGATCGTGCGCGACTTCGCCCGCATCATCGGCGTCGAGGCCCGCCGCCAGATGCTGGAGCTGACCGGCCAGCTGCCCACCGCGGTCTGCGCGGCAGTCGGCGGCGGCAGCAACGCCATCGGCATCTTCCACGCCTTCATCGGCGACCGCGACGTGCAGATCCACGGCTACGAAGCCGCCGGGCGCGGCCTGGAGTCGGGCGAGCACGCCCTGACCCTGACCGCCGGCAGCGTCGGCGTCCTGCACGGCTCGCGCACCTACGTGCTGCAGGACGACGAGGGCCAGACCATCGAGTCGCACTCGATCTCGGCCGGCCTCGACTACCCCGGCGTCGGACCCGAGCACGCCTGGCTGAAGGACTCCGGCCGCGCCACCTACCACGGCGTCACCGACGACGAGGCGATGGCCGCCTTCTCGCTCCTGGCGCGCACCGAGGGCATCATCCCCGCCATCGAGTCGTCCCACGCCCTGGCGGGCGCGCTCAAGCTCGGCCAGGAGCTCGGCCCGGAGGCGACGATCCTGGTGAACCTCTCCGGTCGCGGTGACAAGGACATGGGCACCGCCATGAAGTACTTTGGACTGTGATCATGACGACTCTCCAGGACGTTTTCGCCAAGGCGAAGGCCGAGAACCGCGCGGCACTGATCGGCTACCTCCCGGCCGGCTTCCCGACCAAGGAGGGCGCGGTCAAGGCCGCCGCCGCCATGGTCGAGGCGGGCTGCGACGTCATCGAGATCGGCCTGCCGTACTCTGACCCGCTGATGGACGGCCCGACCATCCAGGACGCCGTGCACGTGGCGCTGAGCCAGGGCACCCGCATCGCCGACGTGATGCGCACCGTCGAGGGCGTCGCCGCCACCGGCGCGGCCACGCTGGTCATGACTTACTGGAACCCGATCGACCGCTACGGCGCCGACCGGTTCGCCCGTGACCTGGCCTCCGCCGGCGGCACCGGCACGATCACGCCCGACCTGACCCCCGAGGAGGCCGAGCCGTGGCGGGTCGCCTCGGCCGAGGCCGGCATCGACACGGTCTTCCTGGTCGCGCCCAGCTCCACGCCCGACCGCATCAAGGCGGTCGTCGACTGCTGCACCGGCTTCGTCTACGCCGCCTCGCTGATGGGCATCACCGGCGCGCGTGACTCGGTCAACGCCGCCGCCGAGGGCCTGGTCGCGCGCACCCGCGCCCACACCGACCTGCCGGTCTGCGTGGGCCTGGGCATCGGCACCGGCCGCCAGGCCGCCGAGGTGGCCTCCTACGCCGACGGCGTCATCGTCGGCTCCGCCTTCATCCGCCTGCTCCTCGACGCGCCCGACGAGGCGTCCGGCCTGGCCGCCGTGCGCAAGCTGGCCGAAGAGCTGGCCGAGGGCGTGCGGCAGCGCTGAAACGTGAGTTTCAACTGACCGCCGGGTCCGTCAGGACCCGGCGGTCAGTTGTTTCAGGATGTCGAGATAGTCCCGGTAGGCCTTCGCGCCGGCATCGGTGAGCGACAGCCAGGTGCGGGGCTTCTTGCCCTCGAAGGCTTTCTCGATGCGCACGTAACCCGCCTGCTCGAGGGTCAGCAGGTGCTTCGACAGCAGTGAGTCGCTGACCTCGATCGTGTCGCGCAGGAACCGGAAGTCGGCCAGGTCGGTGGCGGCCAGCGCGGCCATGATCGACAGCCGGACGGGGGCGTGGATGACCTCGTCGAGCTGGTGACGCGGATGGCTCACCGCGCTGCTCGCAGAATGCGCCAGCCGCCGTAGACCGCCGGGAGTCCAGTGAGTACGGCCAGCGCGACCAGCAGCCAGGACGTCAGCGGGTCTTCGCGGAACACGAAGGTGGCGAAGGCGAACGTCGCCACGGTCCCGGCCGGCCAGTAGACCATGGTCGCCACACCAACGCCGAGGAAGACCCACCCGGCGGTTCTGACCGGGCGCCGGGTCTTGCGGCCCACATCGCCGGCGTGCTGCAGGGCGTCCTGAGGGCTTAACTCGTTCTCCATAACTTGAACGGTAGCAAGCACTCAACTACTGTTCAAGTTTAACCTCCAGCGGCCCCACCTGGTCGAGCTCCAGCACCACGATCTCGTTGGCCCCCTCACGCAGCAGGGGAGCGGGCACGTACAGGCGACGCTGCGGCCCGCGCTCCCAGTATCGTCCCAGGCAGAAACCGTTCACCCAGACGTACCCCTTGCCCCATCCGGGCAGCTCCACGAAGGTGTCGCCCGGCTCGGCGACCTCGAACTCGCCCCGGAAGAAGCGGCGCGGTTCGGCCACGACCTCGCCGAACCCGCCGGGCACGGTCAGCGGGTAGGCCGTCACCTCCCAGTCGTGCAGGAACTGCTGGTGGTGGCGCACCCCGCGCAGGATGCCCTTGCGCTCGCCCAGGTGCGGACCGAAGTTGGTGCGCCCCATGGACTCCACCAGCAACTCGATCTCGGCCGGTCCCGGGATCTCCAGCGTGTCGTCGGCGTCGCGGGAGAACACCGCGCGCAGCTCGCCGTCGACGAACACGTGCGCCCGGTCGTGCAGGCCGTCGACGACCAGCTTGTACGGCTCGCGCGGCCCGGGGACGCGGGTGCGGTAGGAGACCAGGCCGTGCTCCAGCCCGAGCTCCTCGAAGGTGGGCGGGAACGGGCTGGCCGAGCGGATGCCGGTGCCCGCGTCGGAGAGCCGTACGGACCCGGTCAGGGCGACGGCCGACGGCGGGAGAGCGGCGGGCGCCTGCGGCACCTCGGGCACGTCGGGGTTGTAGCGGCGCAGGATGTCGCGGAAGAGCCAGAACTTCTCGGTCGGCGCGCCGTTCTCGGCGATGGGCGCGTCGTAGTCGTAGGAGCTGACCGTGGCGTGGTAGGCCTCGTGCCGGTTGGCGCCCGACCAGGAGCCGAAGCTGGTGCCGCCGTGGGCCATGTAGATGTTGACCGAGGCTCCCATCGCCAGCATGCGCTCCAGCGAGTCGGCCGCGTCGGCCGGTTCGCGCGTGATGTGCTCGCCGGCCCAGTGGTCGAACCAGCCGCACCAGAACTCCATGCAGAACAGGGGTTCGCCGGGCCGGTGCCGCTTGAGCGTCTCGAAGGCGCGCTCGGGCTCGGAGCCGAAGTTGACGGTCGCCAGCAGTCCGGGCACGGTCCCGCCGGTCAGCCACCAGTCGCCCGGACCGTCGGAGGTGAACAGCGGCACCTCGATGCCGTGCGCGATCAGCTCGTCGGCCAGGTGGCGCAGGTAGGCCTGGTCGGTGCCGTACGAGCCGTACTCGTTCTCCACCTGGACCATGATCACGTTGCCGCCGCGGGTGATCTGCCGCTCGGCCACCGAGGGGATCAGCTCGGCGAAGAAGCGGTCCACGTAGCGCAGGTAGCCGGGATCGGAGGTGCGCAGCCGCACGTCCGTCAGCCACCAGGGCAGGCCGCCGTTCTCCCACTCGGCGCAGATGTAGGGCCCAGGACGCACGATGGCCAGCAGACCCTCGTCGGCCGCCGCGTCGAGGAAGGCCCCCAGCAGTTCCAGGTCGCGGAACTCGCCGGGCCGGGGCTCGTGCAGGTTCCACGGCACGTAGGTCTCGACGGTGTTGAGCCCCATCGCGTGCAGCATGCGCAGCCGGTGGGCCCACTGGGAGGGGTGGACGCGGAAATAGTGCAGCGCGCCTGACAGGACGCGGAAGTCCTGGCCGTCGAGCTTGAACGACTCGCCATCGATAACGAAATTTCGGGACATGGATAGAATTTCGCAGGTCAGCGAGGCCGTGGTCGATGGACAAATCTGGATGGGGTGTTGGACTGATGTATCACCATTGGTCGCGCTACCTCACTCCCGACCCGCTCCACCTCGACCTGGGACTGGCCTGCCTCGGCGTCGGCCACCAGGAGGGCCGCCTGCCCGTCGTCGGTCCGCGCATCCTGCCGCACCACGTCGCCGTCCTGGTCACCGCGGGCTCCGGCTGGTTCGGTCAGGTCCCGGTGCAAGCCCCGGCCGTGTTGTGGCTGACACCGGGCGTCGCCCACCACTACGGCCCGCACGAGGAGTGGACCGAGTGGTTCGTCGACTTCGCGGGCCCCGCCGCCGCGGCCTACGCCGAACTGGGCTTCATCGGCACCGGCGTGCAACCCCTGGAGACGGCCGACCCGGTGGCGCACGAGATCGGCCGCGTCGCGCGGGTCTGCCGGGAAGAGGGACCCTACGCCCAGGTCGAGGCCTCCTCTCTGGTGCACGGCGTGCTCATGGCCATCAGGCGCAGCCGTACGGCGGAGCATGCCGACCCCCTGCTGCAGGCGCTGGCCAGGGACGCCTGCCTGCCCATCCCGGTGACCGAGCACGCCAGGCGCCTGGGCGTGCCCCTGTCGGAGCTGCGCCACATCGTCAAGCGGCTGACCGGCTCCAGCCCGAAGGACTACCTGCTGGCCATCAGGCTCAACCGCGCCAAGGACCTGCTGGCCGCCTCCGACCTGCCCGTCGCGGCGGTCGCGCGGCGGGCGGGATACGACGATCCCGCCTACTTCACCCGGATCTTTACCCGCCGGGTCGGCATGCCGCCCAGTGAGTTCCGCGCCCAGCAATACCGTGGTCACACCGCTTAGCCGAGGCTTATTCACGGCATGGTCGGATGGTTCCGGGTACTGTGCGGATCCCCAAGCCCGCTCACATAGGAGTCGATCGTGTTCGCGTCGCAACCGTCACGCAGAGGTGCAGTGGCGCTACCCTGGGTCACGACCGTTGCCCGGCTGATCCTGGGCGGCGTGCTCATCGCCGCCGGGGTGCCGAAGTTCCTCGACCCGATCCAGTCCGTGACCGCGGTCAAGGCCTACCAGCTCCTGCCGGAGTCGGTCGCGACCACGGTGGGGCACCTGCTGCCGATCGCTGAGATCATTCTGGGGATCCTGCTGGTGGTGGGCCTGCTCACCCGGATCAGTGCGGTGCTCGGCGGGCTGCTGATGCTGGCGTTCGTCTTCGGCATCGCCTGGGCCTGGGCCAACGGTCTGAAGATCGACTGTGGATGTTTCGGCGGTGGCGGGCAACTGGCGGCGGGCCAGGAGCCGACCTACCTGCTCGACATCGTGCGCGACTTCGGATTGGTGGTCTGCGCGGCCTGGATCGTGCTGTTCGCGCCGGGGCGCCTGGCGCTGGACACCAAGCTGGGTCTCGGCAAGAGCGAGAGGGAGAACGACTGATGGGCAAGGCTGACCGCGAGAAGTCGGCGCGCGACCGGATCAAGCAGCAGCAGGCCGAGGAGCGCGCCCGCGAGAAGCGCAAGAAGATCGTCACGTACGTGACGGCCGGCGTGGTGGCGCTCGCGGCCGTCGGGGCGGGCTACTGGTTCAACGCCAGCCGCACCCAGACCGAGGAGGCCGCCGCGGCGGCGCTGGCGCCGATCACCGTGGCCGCCGACGGCACCATCGTGATGGCCAAGGAGGGCGTCGAGAAGCCCGTGCTCGACGTCTTCGAAGACTTCCAGTGCCCGGCGTGCCGCGAGTTCGAGTCGGTCTCCGGCCAGACCTTCAAGAACCTCGCCTACGAGGGCAAGGCCAAGGTCGTCTACCACCCGCTGACGATCTTCAGCATGGAGCCGACGAAGGGCAACTCCGAGCGCGCGGGCGCCGCCGCCATGTGCATCCCCGGCGGCAGCCAGTGGATGGCCTTCCACGACAAGCTCTTCGAGGAGCAGCCGCCGGAGACCGTCGAGGGCTTCAAGGTCGACGACATGGTCAGCTGGGGCGAGGAGGTCGGCGTCACGACGCCGGGCTTCGCCGACTGCGTGCGCAACCAGAGCAAGCTCTCCGCGCACGTCGCCTTCTCCGACGCCCAGCTGGAGGCCGCCAAGATCCAGGGCACGCCCACCATCAAGCTCAACGGCACCCAGCTCGAGGGCAACCAGCTGACCCCTGACGGGCTTCGCCAGGCGGTTCAGGATGCGGCCAAGTAGCCCAGGGTCCGCTACCCTCACGTGACATGCCCCTAGCATCGATTCCCAGCCCCTCCCAGGCGGTCTGGTTCCTCGGCCCGATCCCCCTCAGGGCCTATGCGCTGTGCATCGTGCTCGGCGTCATCGTCGCCGTCTGGCTGGGCGAGCGCCGCTGGCGCGCCCGCGGCGGCGCGCCGGGCACGATCGTGGACATCGCCGTGCCCGCCGTCGTGTGGGGCCTGATCGGTGGCCGCCTCTACCACGTGATCACCGACTGGCAGATCTACTTCGGTAGCAAGGCGGTCAAGGAGCCCTACGAGGCCCTGTTCATCTGGGAAGGCGGCCTGGGCATCTGGGGCGCGATCGCGCTCGGCGGCTTCGGCGTGTGGCTGGCCTGCCGCAGGCGCGGCCTGTCGCTCAGCGCGGTGGCCGACACCCTCGCCCCCGGCATCGCCTTCGCCCAGGCGATCGGACGCTGGGGCAACTGGTTCAACCAGGAGCTGTTCGGGGGGCCGACCGACCTGCCATGGGGCCTGGAGATCGAGCCGGGACGTCCCGGCACCGTCGAGGGCTACACCGGGCTCTACCACCCGACCTTCCTGTACGAATCGTTGTGGAACGTCGGGCTGGGCTTCCTGCTGCTGTGGGCGGGCAAACGGTTCGCGCTGCGCCACGGGCGCCTGTTCGCGCTCTACGTGGCGGGCTACACGCTGGGCCGCTTCTGGATCGAGGGGCTGCGCACCGACCCGGTCGGCGGCGTCAACCAGGCGGTCGAGTTCTTCGGGCTGCGCATCAACCAGTACACGGCGCTGGTGCTGTTCGTGGGGGCGCTGGTCTACTTCTTCATGACGCGCGACAAGACCACGCCGGAGATCGTCAACACCGACGGCGGCAAGGGCGAGGGCGTCCCCGTCGTCGTGGGGGCGCCACCGGCGGAGGAGTCGGCGGAGGGCACGGCGGAAACCGCGCGCGCCGAGACGGCGACGTCGGAGACAGAACCACCCCAGCCGGCAGCCTCCGAGCCCACGGCCTCTGAGCCCTCGGCCTCCGAGCCGACGGTGTCGGAGCCCGTGGCGCCGAAGGTCGGTGACGCGGCGAGCGAGAGCGCCTCCGCCGAGACCGGTGACTCCACTTCCAAGGACAAGGAGGAGAAGCCGGGGGAGAATCCGGCTTCATGACGGACCTCGACCGTCGGACCGGGGCAGGCGCGCCGTGAGAACCTCCGCCCCTCCGCGCAAACGCCGCCGCCCGCCCAAGTCCGACTGGCAGTTCCCCGGCCTCACCGGCATGGGGCTCAAGCCCCAGCAGCAGCGCCTCCTGGTGATCATCGGCTGCGTGGCGGCCGTCCTGCTGGCCGCCACCGGCATGGTCGCCCTGCTCACCAACCTGGGCAGCGGGGCGACCGCCCCGCCGCTCCCGGCCGGTGACGATCCGCCGCCTGGCCAGGCCAGGCCCGCCGAGTTCCAGGGCTGGGTCTCGCCCAAGCTGTTCGCGCCCATCGCCGACCGCGGCCAGGACGCCAAGCCGCTGACGGCCAAGGAGCTGTTCGGCGTCAAGACCCTGGCGGTCACCAAGAAAGTGTCGCTCAAGCTGGCCGCCCAGGACCTGACGCCGTCGTGCGCCACGGTCACGTGGGGGCGCGAGCTGATCGACCAGGTGTCGGCCGCGGGCTGCTCCCAGGCGGCGCGCGGGCTCTACGTCAGCTCCGACCAGCGCTACATCGCGCAGTACACCGTGCTCAACCTGCGCGACGTACAGGCCGCCGACGAGCTGGTGCGGTCGCTCAAGACGCTCTACCTCGGCGGTTGGGTCCAGCCTCTGCCGTACGACAAGGTGCCCTTCCCCTCCCACGGCCACACCGAGGGGGCGGCCTACGCGCTGGGACACTACGTCGGCCTGGTGTGGCTGGCGCGCACCGACGGCGCCGAGCGCGGCGCCAAGGACGACTTCTCGGCGCTGGGGCTGGCATTGCGCGCGGTGGAGAAGCCGCTCTACCGCCGGATCGTCGCGATCACCGGACCGGGGACCTCCTGATGCGCACCAAGATCATCGCCACCCTGGTGGTGGCCGTCGCCGCCGCGGGGGCGGGCGCGTTCTGGCTGGCCGGGCGCGACTCGGCCGTCAGGCCCGCGTGGTTCAGGGGCGAGGCAAGCTCGGCGCTGTACTCACCGATCGACACGCGGCAGGCCGACGGCTCGCCGCTGACGGTGGCCGAGCTGTTCCCCGTGGCGACCGTGGGCGGCCTGGCCCGCGGTGCGACCACGGAGTTCGCCGACTGCGCCGAGGTGCTCGACGGGGTCGAGGCCGCCGGCTGCACGCAGGCGTTGCGCGCCGTCTACGCGGGCGGGCCGGTCGCCGGGCAGTTCGTGGTCTTCAACCTCGCCGACTCGGCCGCCGCCGACGCTCTGGTGGCCGCGCTGGGCAAGCAGGGTTTCGTACGGCAGGCGATCGCCTTCGAGGCCGCCCGGAGTCGTGCCCAAGCACGCGCCCTGGGCCATTACGTGACGGTGAGCTGGGTGGGGCCGGTCTCGGGCGCGGCCGACGTCTCGGAGGCGCACGTGGCGCTCGACGGGGTGAGCAAGGCTTTGCTGCCCCGCGTCGTGGCCGCGGGCTAGAGACTGGTTGCCCACCTCGATCTAGCGGGTGGGGGGCGGGAAGTCCTCGTGAAGCTCATGTCCATCCAGTGCCGCCAGTGTGAGCCGTCGTCGGTGCGCTCCCACTCGGCCGCCATGGAGTCGCCGTCTTCGGCGATGACCAGCGTCGCCCGCTCCGAGTCGCCGGCGAACGTCCAGACACCCTCGTCGTCGACGCTCGCTCGCATGGTGACGAAGGCGCCGTGGTTGTCGAAGGAGCGCATGGGGTAGGTGCGGCTCGCTGGATCGTAGGGCCCGATCATCTCGATGACCTCGACATGCTCCTCGTTCATGCGCACGTCCACACGATGGATGAGGAAGTGTTCGCCCGCGAGCCACTCGTAGGTGTCCGACCCGGCGATGCGGATCGCCGGGCCGGTCGCGGTGGCCGCTGTGCGCCCCTGGGATCGCCACTGGCCGACAAGGGCGTTCAGGCGCCGGTTCTCCGGTCGCGGGGCAGGGGTGGTGCCGTCTCCTGGCATGGCGGGTCCTCGTCGTCGAAAGTGTGTAAGATGTTGCTTAAACACTTACATACTGTCCCGGTAGTACGCAAACGAAGGCGGTGGCCCATGGACGACGCGCTGCGCGCGGTGGCGGACCCGACCCGCCGCGCGATCCTCGTCCTGGTGCGGGATCGCGAGGTGTCGGCAGGCGAGATCGCCGAGCGCTTTCCCGGGATCAGCCGTCCGGCGGTGTCCCAGCATCTGCGGACACTGGCGGCAGCCCGCCTCGTCGACGTCCGCCGCGCCGGCAATCGCCGCTTCTATCGGCTGCGTCCGGAGGGGCTGGCCGAGGCGGTGACGTTCCTGGAGACGATGTGGTCCGCCTCGCTCGGCCGCCTCCAGCGCGAAGCCGAGCGAGAAGAGCGTGCGCACACCGGCGACCAGGACGTGAAGGGGTCGTTGTGAGCAGGACGATCGAGCAGACGTTGCACATCCGCGCGCGTCCCGAGACGGTCTGGCGATTCTTCACCGACCCGGCACGCCTGGCGCGATGGTGGGGCACGGCCGAGCTGGACGCACAACCCGGCGGCATCCTGCGGGTGGCGATGCACGAGGGCCCGCGCCCGGTGATGCGCGGACGGTTCGTGGAGCTGGTGCCGTACGAACGTCTCGTCTTCACCTTCGGCTGGGAGGCCACCCCGGGAGCGCCCGACATGGCGCCGGAAACGTCCCAGGTCGAGGTCACCCTGACCCCGGACGGTGACGGCACCCGGCTCACCCTGCGCCACAGCGGGCTGCCTGCCGTACTGGAAGAGGAGACCGGCGGCGGCTGGGCGCACCTGCTCCATCGTCTGGGCGAAACGGCACGACACCGGGACCGCCGCTAGCCGGCCGGCCGGCCCCGGGTGCTCACGTGACCGCGCCGACGCGGCGGAGGGTGTCCTCGATCGCCGCCGGCAGCGCCTCCAGCAGGTGCATCGGCGCCTCCACCGGTGCGAGGCCGTCGGCCCATGGCGCCGCGTCGGCGATGATCGCGCGTGCCTCGTTCTTGGTGAGCTTGACCCCCCGCTGCTTGGCGTGCCAGATGAGCGGCTCGCGCCAGGTGTTGCCCAGCTTGCCGTGTCCCTTGCCGAGCAGGCGCTGCGTGAGCTCCTCGACCGGGTCCTGCGGCGGGTCGAAGGGCAGGTCGAGGCGGATGCCCTGGACCACGGGCCCGCGCGTGGAGATCGTGTACAGCGGCGCGAGCACCCGCTCGATCCGGTCGAGGTCGCCGGGCAGCGCCTTCATCCAGACCCTGATCCGGCCGGGCTGCCCCGCCAGCAGCACCCTGACCAGCGCCGCCTCCATGCCCGACGGCAGCGCGACGGCCACGTTGGCCTGCGGTCCGGCGAAGGGCTTGGCCAGCCAGGTCGCCAGTTGCGCGCGCGGCAGGTCGACGTCCTTGGACCACTCGCCGACGAGCAGGTTCCAGTCGAAGTCGCCGAAGTCGTGCCCTGGCGTGCGCACGAACGGGGTGGCGGACTCGATGGACTGGGGGCCGTGGGTGTAGATGGCGGTGGCGTAGCGGTCGACGCGGGCCGCGACGGCGGGCCGGGTCTTGGTGGTGGGCCGCAGGATGTAGAGGTCGGCGGCCGAACCGATCGCCTCCGCCCCGAAATAGCGGTTGAAGTCGGGGTACATGGCCTCGTAGGCGAGGTTCAGCTCCGACAGGCTGTTCTGCACCTTCAGCGCCAGCATCGGGGTGCGCTCGGAGGCGCCGTAGGCCAGCAGCACGCGCCCGTCGTCCTTGAGCCCCTCGACCGCGCGGGCCACGAACAGCCCGATGCCCTCGGGGGTGTACGGCGGGTCGGTGATCGCCAGGTCGTGCTCCTGGACCGAGGCGGGAAGCCCCAGCCGCAGGTCGGCCCAGCGGGTGCGCACGCCCAGGCCCTGCGCGTCGATGTAGGCCAGGATGCGGTCGTCGACGTCGACCACGGTGACCTCGGCCTCGGGGTGCACGAGCTTGATCGCCAGCGAGGTCAGGTCGTGGTCGCCCAGGCACAGCACCTTGGCGCCGTGCAGCCAGAACCGCGCGCCGAGCAGCAGCGCCCGGCGCAGCACCGTCTCGGGCGTGGCCGAGACGTGGTCGAGCTCCGCGCGGGCGCCCGGCGCTCCGGCGATGAGCCGTTCCAGCCGGTCGAGCACGTCGCGGTAGTGGGGCAGCAGGTGCTCGACCGGGTCGGCGGGCGGCGGCGCCATCGCGAACAGCGCCTGGTGCTCTCCCGCGTGTTCGAGCGGCACCCGGAACCGCTCGCCGTCGTGCTCCAGCTCCAGCGCGGCGAGCAGCGCCTCGATCGAGCGCCTGGAGGTCGCGCTGCGCCGCACCAGGTCGGCCCGGGTCCACCACTGGCCGTCGCACACCAGCATGAGCGCGTGGCGCAGCCGCCTGCTGTCGGCGCCCGCGGTGTCCAGGAGGGTGTCCAGGTGGGCGTCCGGGCCGGTTCCAAGCATGCGATCACCCTAGAGGACGTGGTGCTGGCATCCCGCGCGCATCTCCGTGCTGGCACCCTCGTGGGCCTCTCGCGTGATCTCTACCGTCGTAGGCAGATGGACGACCACCAGGGAGGGAACCCGAGATGCGCGCACTGCTCGCCGCCGCCGTCACCGCGGCCGCACTGATCACCGTCACCCCCGCCGCCCAGGCCCAGGCCTCGGCGTGCAATCCCGGCCTGATCCCGGAACCCAACAGCCTCATCCGCCGCCTGTGGGAGTACAAGGGCGGAGAGAACAGCGCCTACGGCTGCCCCGTCACCAAGGAGTACGGCTACGCCGACAAGCGCGGCTCGTGGCAGGTCTTCGAGTACGGCAAGATCGTCTGGTCGCCGAACCTCTCCGAGCGCATGCTCCTGCGCGTCTACCGCCAGGACTTCGGCATCTCCTTCGCCTGGGACAGCCTCAAGACCGAGCGCTACAACGTCATGTGGAAGACCCAGAACGGCTCCTGGCAGCAGTGGGGCGACATCAGGAACCTCTACATGCGGATCAACAAGAGCTTCTTCCTGCCCGACGGCGACGAGTCGAGGACCGCCCGCGTGCACTTCAAGGTGCAGGGCTGCAACAGCGGGGGCTTCCTGGCGAGCTCGAAGTGCACCGCGTGGAGCTACCCGATCGCTCTCGACTGGCCCGCCTCATAGGTCGCGCAGCTGGGCGGTGGACAGGTCGTCCTTGCGGATGTAGCGCACCGCCCCGCAGCTCAGGGCGTCGGGAGGAAGATCGTCCACGGCGTAGCTCGACACCAGCACCACCTTGGTCGCGGGGGCGGCCGCCAGGATGAGCCTGGTGGCCTCGATGCCGCTGATGTCGGGCAGGTGGATGTCCATGAGCACCACCGCGGGCCGTACGGCCAGGGCCTGGGCGACGGCGTCGTGCCCGGTCTCCGCCTCGCCCAGCACCCGCCAGCCGGGCAGCGCCCCGACGAGGGCACGCGCCACGGACCTGAAGGGCCGCTGGTCGTCCACGATCAACACGGTTGCCACCCCACCAGAGTGGGACGTGGGACCCGCCGCGGCCAAGGGTGCTGGCACGAGGGCTCAGGAGCCGCCGTGGGCCGACAGGTACAGCAGGACCGCCATGACCCGCCGGTTCAGGTCGGGCTCGTTGCCCAGGCCGAGCTTGGGGAACAGGGCGTTGATGTGCTTCTCGACGGCCCGCTCGGTGAGGAAGAGCGAGGCGGCGACCGCGGCGTTGCTCTTGCCCTGGGCGATGTGGGCGAGCACGTCGCGTTCGCGCGGTGTCAGCGCGGCCAGCGGCGAGCTGCGGGCCAGCACGTTGTCGGCGACGAGCGCCTCCACCACGAGCGGGTCGATGACCGAGCCTCCACGCGCCACCGCGCGGACCGCCTCGGCGAGCGCCCCCGGGTCGCCCACCCGCTCCTTGAGCAGGTAGGCCCGGCCGGAGCTGCCGCCCGACAGCAGCGGGGTGGCGTAGGCGGGCTCGGCGAACTGCGACAGCACCACCACCCCGACGCCCGGATGGGTGCGCTGGAGCGTGGTCGCCGCCTGGATGCCCTCGTCGGTGCTGGTGGGCGGCATGCGGATGTCGGTCAGCACCACGTCGGGCGTGTGGTCGCCGACAGCGGCCAGCAATCCGGGCAGGTCGCCGCAGGTGGCCACCACCTCCAGGTCCTCCTGCAGGTCAAGCACCCGCCGGACGCCCTCGCGCACGAGGAAGGAGTCTTCGGCGATCACGATCCGGATGGCCACCCGGCCAGCCTAGTGAGTGGGATCTCGCCGCGCACCACCGTGCCGGCGCCGGGGGCGGCCTCGACCTGGAGCGCGCCGCCGATCGCCCCGAGCCGGTCGGCCATGTTCACGAAGCCGTGCCCTGACTCGCTCCCCGGCTCGAAGCCGCGCCCGTCGTCGCTCACGGTGAAGCGCAGCACCGCCGGGTCGGCCCAGACCCGCACCCGCACCGAGGCGCCCTCCCCGGCGTGCTTGCCCGCGTTCTGCACCGCCTCCAGGCAGCAGAAGTAGACCGCCGCCTCCACCTGCTCCGGGTAGCGCTCGGCGGTGCAGACCTCCACGCTGTACGGCAGCGCCACGCGCCTGGCCACCGACCGCAGCGCCTGGCCGAGCCCGTGGTTGCGCAGCAGCGGCGGATAGATGCCGTGCGCCAGCTCGCGGACGGCGGCGTTGGCCTGGCGCACGTCGTCGCGCAGTTCCTCCAGCAGCGCGGGGAGCGTGGCGGGCTGCTGCCGCAGCAGCTCGGCGGCCAGCCCCAGCTTGACGCTCAGCGCCGCCAGGTGCTGCTGGGCGCCGTCGTGCAGGTCGCGCTCGATGGCGCGGCGCGAGGCGTCGGCGGCGGTCACGATGCGCAGCCGGGAGGCCTGCAGTTCCTCGTTGCGCCGCCGCAGCTCGGCCAGGGAGGCCTGGAGCGCGGTGTCGAGACGCATGTTGTGCAGCGCCAGCGCGACCTGCCTGGCCAGCTCGACGAGGACACGGTCGTCGTCGTCGGTGAAGTCGCCCTCGCCCGGCGCCCGCCGTACGACCAGCAGGCCCAGCAGCTCGCCCAGGTGCGCGGCCGGGGCGGCGCGCACCGGCGCGGGCCCGTCGAGCAGGGCGGGCAGCCACACCGACAGCCAGGTGTTGCCGCCGGTCCTGGTCCTGCCGACCACGACGCGCTCCTTGGCGTCGAGGACGAGCTCGGCCGCCTGCCGTTCCGGCACGCTCGCGGCCAGGGAGAGCCGGCCGTCCGAGCCGACCCACACCTCGGCGCCCGCGGGGCCGAGCGTGGCCCTGAGCGACTCGACGAGCTGCAGCAGCAGCTCGTCGAAGGGGACCGCGCGGCTCATCCTGGCGCCGAAGGAGGCCAGCAGCTCGGCCGGGTCGGGGCCGTGGCGCTGCAGCATGGAGCGGCCGAGCGCCACCAGGCGGAAGCGCATCGGCAGCGCCAGCGCGACGGCGGTGATCGAGGACAGGATGCTGGCCAGCAGCACGTCGCGCTCGGCGCCGACCGGGGAGCGGCCCAGGCCGACCACCACGGTCAGGTACACCGTCACGACCATCACCGTCAGCCCGGCCACGACCAGCGACTCCACCAGGGCGCGCTCGGCCCGCCGGGCGGTGGCGGGCGCGCGGCCCAGGACCAGCCCGGCCAGGGGCAGCACCAGCGTCGCCGGCACCCACGGCATCGGGGAGGCGGGGAAGCCGAGCAGCAGGTGCAATGCCAGGAGCACGGCCTGCGCCGCGCCCGCGACGACCGTCGTGGCCGCCAGCCACTGCAGCCTCCTGCGGCGGGCGGCGGCCAGCCTCGCCATGCGCAGCACCAGCCCGGCCACGACCGCCAGGATCCAGGTGAGCGCGAGCGAGGCGAGGATCACGGGCTCACTCCGCCCGGAGCACGTGGCCGATGCGCATGCGCGCGGCCCGCCGTCCCGGCCAGA
Source organism: Nonomuraea sp. NPDC050663 (assembly GCF_044456985.1). Lineage (NCBI taxonomy): Bacteria > Bacillati > Actinomycetota > Actinomycetes > Streptosporangiales > Streptosporangiaceae > Nonomuraea > Nonomuraea sp. NPDC050663. Next base: position 66,857 of record NZ_JBITGL010000020.1, on the reverse strand, counting down.
CCGCCAGCGCGTTGGCCACCAGCACCGCGACCGGCGTCACCAGCAGCAGCGCCCAGAACGCGATCGGCGGCTGGTAGAACAGCGGCGTCTGGTCGGCCACCGCCCGCCACAACGTGCGTCCCAGCGCCACCCCGAGAGGCACGCCGAAGCTCAGCCCGATCACCGCCAGCAGCGTGGCCTGGACGAGCACCACGGTCCTGGCCTGGCGCCTGGTCATGCCCAGCGCCCGCATCACCGCGACCTCCACCCCGCGCCGCCGTACGGCTGTCGCCAGCGCGTGGCCGACCGCGCCCACGGCCAGGATCGCCAGGAAGGCGGCGAGCAGGACCGGCAGGACCCGCAGGTTGCTGATCTCCGTGGCGGCCTCGGGCTGCTGCACGAAATCGACCGACATGGTGTTCTCGCCCGGCAGCGACCGCAGTCCTGCGGCCAGCCGTTCGTGCACGGCGGCCGGGTCGGCGCCGGGGCGCAGCGCCAGCATCGCGCCGAAGTACTTGAAGCCGTCGCCGAACATGGCGCGGAAGCCGTCGCCGGTGAGCCAGCCGCCCTCGTGGTACTCGTTGTGCGCGGCGGGCATGACGAAGCCGACGCCGGTGACCCGCAGCTCGTGTCCGGAGAGGGTGACCACGTCGCCCACCTCGGCGCCCAGCGCGCGGGCCGACGACACCGCCAGCGCCACCTCGCCCGCGCCGGCAGGCATGCGGCCCTCGGTCAGCACCGCGTCGACGGGCGTGCCGTTCGGCTCGAAGGAGAACAGCGCGACGGAGGTGTCGTCGGCGTTGCCCACGTCGCTGTAGGACACGGTCACCCCGGCGACGCCGGGGTCGGCGGCGGCCAGGCGCACGGCCTCGTCGGTCGGGCCGAAGACCCTGCCGCCCTCGCCCATGAAGAGCATGAGCTGGTAGGTCATGCCGAAGCGGGCGGGATGGGACACCGCGTCGTTCACCCCGGCGGAGAAGGTGAAGGCCGCGAGCACGCCGAGCACCCCCGCGACCGCGCTGAACAGCGCCGGGCGGACGGGCACGCTGGTACGGCCCCGGCCCGGCTCCAGCGCGAATCGGGCGCCGACCACCACCGGCACCGGCAGCCCCGCGCGGGCGGCGGCAGTGGCCACGGCCGAACGGCGCGGGGCGCCCGGCGTCGTGAGCGCCAGCCGTCCCGCCAGCAGCGCCCCGGCCAGCACCAGCAGCGGCACGGCCACCAGCCCCGCGATCAGCACCGGCCAGTCGGCGTCGAGGCCGGGATCCGGCTCGACCAGCGAGGCCGCGCCGATCGGGGTCCACCACGAGGCGGCCACGGCCAGCGCCACCCCCAGCGCCGCGCCCGCCACCGAGACCAGCACCGGCGCGGCGACCGCGGCGGCCAGCGACTGGCGGCCGGTCAGCCCGCTCGCGCGCAGCGCCTGCAGCTCGCCGACCGAGGCGGTGGTGTAGCGGGCGACCGACTGGCCCACCAGGACCATCGCGGCGATCAGGGCGGCCAGGGCGAAGGCCAGCAGCGAGTCGCGCTCGAAGCCCTGCATGCGCCGCAGGTGGCGGGTCTTGTCGTGCAGGTTCATCAGCTCGATGTTGGTGCGGCCGGTCGCCTCGGCCAGGCTCTTGCTGAACGCGGGGATGGCCTGCTCGCCGCCGCGCAGCCGGACCAGGGCGTTGACGAAGCCGAAGTCGCGCTTGGCGCCCAGGAAGTTGTCGGTGTACTTCTGGACGAGCGCGGGGGAGGGGAACAGGTTGCCCGGCGTGGTGATGCTGTCGGAGAAGAACGGGGAGCGCACGACGCCGACGATGCGCGCGGGCACCAGCGGTCCGCCGCCCGCGCCGCTCCACGTGCTGAGGTCCTCCGCCTGCTGCGGGGTCATCAGGCGCAGTGTCAGCGTGTCGCCCAGGCGCTTGCCGTGCGTGGTCAGGAAGAGCGGGGTGACGGCGACCTCGTCGGCGCGCGCCGGGTCGGGCACGCGGCCGTCGAGGACGACCGGGCGCTCGATCGTGCGCATCGCCTCGGTGTCGGCGGGCGGCAGGTAGCCGAAGAACTCCGGCAGGCCCTCGACGAAGAACGGCGCGATCACGATCCCGGCCAGCGCCTCGACCTCGGGCAGGGCGCGGATCGGCGCCCAGTCGAAGCCGGGCTGGTTGGGCAGGGCGATCACGTCGGCAGGCAGGGTGCGGGCCATCAGCCGCTCGATGGCGCTGTCGCCGCGCCGGGCGGCGGCGACCCCGGCCAGCACGGTGCCGGAGGCCAGCGCGATCAGCAGGCCGAGCGCCGTCAGGCTGCGCAGGCGCCTGCGTAACTCCAGCCGCAGCCAGTGCGAGGTGAGAGCGCTCATGCCACCCGCCCGTCGCGCATCAGGATCGCCCGGCTCGCGCCCGCGGCGACCTCGGGGGAGTGCGTGACCATGATGATCGTCTGGCCGTCGTCGTGCAGGCGGCGGAACAGCTCCAGCACCTCCAGCCCGCCCTCGCTGTCGAGCGCGCCGGTGGGCTCGTCGGCCAGCAGCAGCGTCGGCGCGTTGACCAGCGCGCGGGCGATCGCCAGGCGCTGGCGCTGCCCGCCGGAGAGCACCGAGGGCAACTGCTGCGCACGCTCGCCGAGGCCGAGCAGGTCGAGCAGGTCGCGGGCCCGCGACTCGGCGGCCCTGCGCCGCATCCCGGCCAGCAGCCCCGGCATGACCAGGTTGTCGAGCGCCGGGACGCCGTCGAGCAGGTTGAAGAACTGGAAGACGAACCCGACGTGGTGGCGGCGGAAGCGGGCCAGCCAGTCGTCGTCGCGCCCGTCGACGCGCTCGCCCGCGACCTCGACCGTGCCCTCGTCGACGACGTCGAGCCCGGCGATCACGTTGAGCAGCGTCGACTTGCCGCAGCCGGAGGGTCCCATGACGGCGACGAACTCGCCTTCGGCCACCTCCAGGTCCACCCCGCGCAGAGCCCGCACCGGCGCCAGCTCGGCGGCGAACGTGCGCCGCGCGCCCTTGACCCGCACCGCCATCGTCGTCTCACCCACGAGGGCATTCAACCGGGCGTGCGAGCCGGGTGGAAGGGTGCTAGCACCCCCGGAGGTCCCGGGTCGTGGGATAGCGCATTCCACATGGCAAGACCCGGCTAATGTTCGCGATCCGGACCTGGTGGGCACTATTCCGGCGAGGTGCGGTAACCTTCTACGCACGAACGCAGCAGGGCCAACGTCGTCCCCGCCTGCAAGCAAGTGACGCAGACGAAGACGACGGGAGGGTTTCTATGCCTGCTGCCCGCTCCGGCTCCTTTGGGGGATTCCCCGAGCCTCAGGGCCTCTACCACCCCGCCAACGAGCACGACGCCTGCGGTGTCGCGATGGTCGCCGACGTGGCCGGACGCCGTGGACACGGGATCGTGGTGAAGGCGCTGACGGCCCTGGTCAATCTCGATCACCGGGGGGCCAAGGGTAGTGAACCGGACACCGGTGACGGTGCCGGCATCCTCACGCAGGTACCCGACGCGTTCCTCCGCTCCGTGGCGGAGTTCGAGCTGCCCGCGGCCGGCGCCTACGCCGTGGGCATGGCCTTCCTCCCCTCCGACGAGGAGGCCCGCGGGATCGCCACCCGCATGATCGAGGAGATCGCCGCCGAGGAGGGCCTGACGGTCCTGGGCTGGCGCGACGTCCCGGTCGACAACCTGCTGCCCGGGCCGAGCGCCCGCGCGGTCATGCCGTTCTTCGGGCAGCTGTTCGTCAGCTCGCCCGACGGCGTGAGCGGCCTGGAGCTCGACCGGCTGGCCTTCTGCCTGCGCAAGCGCGCCGAGCACGAGGCCGACGTCTACTTCCCCTCGCTGTCGAGCCGCACGCTCGTCTACAAGGGCATGCTCACCCCCGACCAGGTCGAGCCGTTCTTCCCCGACCTGTCGGACGAGAGGTACGACTCGGCGATCGCGCTGGTGCACTCGCGCTTCTCGACGAACACTTTCCCGAGCTGGCCGCTGGCGCACCCGTACCGCTACATCGCGCACAACGGCGAGATCAACACGGTCAAGGGCAACCGCAACTGGATGCGGGCCCGCGAGGCGATGCTGTCGTCGGAGCTGATCCCCGGCGACCTGGAGCGGCTGTTCCCGATCTGCGACCCGGACGCCTCCGACACCGCCTCCTTCGACGAGGTGCTGGAGCTGCTCCACCTGGGTGGCCGCTCGCTGCCGCACGCCGTGCTGATGATGATCCCCGAGGCGTGGGAGAACCACACCGAGATGGACCAGGCCCGCCGGGCCTTCTACGAGTTCCACGCCTCGATGATGGAGGCCTGGGACGGTCCCGCCTCGATCACCTTCACCGACGGCACCCTGGCCGGCGCCGTGCTCGACCGCAACGGCCTGCGCCCCGGGCGCTTCTGGGTCACCGAGGACGGCCTCGTCGTGCTGGCCTCCGAGGCGGGCGTGCTCGACATCCCCGAGGACCAGGTCGTGCGCAAGGGCCGCCTGCAGCCGGGCCGCATGTTCCTCATCGACACCGAGCGCGGCAAGATCATCGAGGACGACGAGATCAAGGCCGAGCTCGCCGCCGCCCTGCCGTACGAAGACTGGCTCCACGCCGGGCTGGTGCGCTTCGAGGAGCTGCCCGCGCGCGCCCACGAGGTGCCCACCCACGAGGCGCTCATCAAGCGCCAGCAGACCTTCGGCTACACCGAGGAGGAGCTGCGCATCATCCTGTCGCCGATGGCCTCCTCCGGCATCGAGCCGATCGGGTCGATGGGCACCGACACCCCGGTGGCGGTGCTGAGCGAGAAGCCGCGCCTGCTGTTCGACTACTTCTCGCAGCTGTTCGCGCAGGTCACCAACCCGCCGCTCGACGCCATCCGCGAGGAGCTGGTGACGTCGCTGGCCAGCGTGCTCGGCCCGGAGGGCAACCTCCTGGACCCGGGACCGGCCTCCTGCCGCCAGCTGGTCCTGCCCTACCCGGTGATCGACAACGACGAGCTCGCGAAGATCATCCATATCAACGACAAGCACGACCTGCCGGGCTTCCACCCGTACGTCATCTCCGGCCTCTACGAGGTCGCCGGCGGCGGCCAGGCGCTTCGCGGGCGCCTGGAGGAGATCAAGGCCGAGGCCTCGCAGGCCATCGAGAACGGCGCCCGCATCGTGGTGCTGTCGGACCGCGGCTCCACCGCCGAGCTGGCGCCGATCCCGTCGCTGCTGCTCACCGGCGCCGTGCACCACCACCTCATCCGCGAGAAGACCCGCACCCGCGTGGGCCTGGTCATCGAGACCGGCGAGGCGCGCGAGTGCCACCACATGGCGCTGCTCATCGGCTACGGCGCGGGCGCGATCAACCCGTACCTGGCCATCGAGACGGTCGAGGACCTGGTCGACACCGGCATCCTCCAGATCGACAAGACCAAGGCCGTGCGCAACCTGATCAAGGCGTACGGCAAGGGCGTCATCAAGGTCATGTCGAAGATGGGCGTCTCGACGGTCGCCTCCTACACCGGCGCGCAGATCTTCGAGGCCCTCGGCCTCGGCGCCGAGGTCATCGACGAGTGCTTCACCGGCACCACCTCCCGCCTGGGCGGCGTGGGCTTCGACATCCTCGCCGAGGAGGCCGCCAAGCGTCACCGGCAGGCCTACCCGCGCGTGGAGAACGCCCACCGCAAGCTCCAGGTCGGCGGTGAGTACCAGTGGCGGCGCGAGGGTGAGCCCCACCTGTTCAACCCCGAGACCGTCTTCAAGCTGCAGCACGCCACCCGCACCCGGCGCTACGAGATCTTCAAGGAGTACACCGGCCTCGTCGACTCCCAGGCCGAGAAGCTGATGACGCTGCGCGGACTGTTCAGGTTCAGCAGCGACAGGAGCCCGGTGCCGCTGGAGGAGGTCGAGCCGGTCAGCGAGATCGTCAAGCGCTTCTCCACCGGCGCGATGTCGTACGGCTCCATCTCGATGGAGGCCCACGAGACGCTCGCCATGGCCATGAACCAGCTGGGCGGCAAGTCCAACACCGGCGAGGGCGGCGAGGACCCCGAGCGCCTCTACGACCCGTCGCGGCGCAGCGCCATCAAGCAGGTGGCCTCCGGACGCTTCGGCGTCACCTCGGAGTACCTGGTCAACGCCGACGACCTGCAGATCAAGATGGCCCAGGGCGCCAAGCCCGGCGAGGGCGGCCAGCTGCCCGGCCACAAGGTCTACCCGTGGATCGCCAAGACCCGCCACTCCACCCCGGGCGTCGGCCTCATCTCGCCGCCTCCCCACCACGACATCTACTCGATCGAGGACCTGGCCCAGCTCATCCACGACCTGAAGAACTCCAACCCCGCCTCGCGTGTCCACGTGAAGCTGGTCGCGGAGGTCGGCGTCGGGACTGTCGCGGCGGGCGTGTCCAAGGCGCACGCCGACGTGGTGCTCATCTCCGGCCACGACGGCGGCACCGGAGCCTCCCCGCTCACGAGCCTGAAGCACGCGGGCGCCCCCTGGGAGCTCGGCCTGGCCGAGACCCAGCAGACCCTGCTGCTCAACGGCCTGCGCGACCGCATCGTCGTCCAGGTCGACGGCCAGCTCAAGACCGGCCGCGACGTGGTCATCGCCGCGCTGCTGGGCGCCGAGGAGTACGGCTTCGCCACCGCTCCGCTCGTCGTCTCCGGCTGCGTCATGATGCGCGTGTGCCACCTCGACACCTGCCCCGTCGGCGTGGCCACGCAGAACCCCGAGCTGCGCAAGCGCTTCAGCGGCAAGCCGGAGTTCGTGGTCAACTTCTTCGAGTTCATCGCCGAGGAGATCCGCGAATACCTGGCCGAGCTCGGCTTCCGCTCCCTCGACGAGGCGATCGGTCACGTCGAGGCGCTCGACATGACCGCCGCCGAGGACCACTGGAAGGCCAACGGTCTGGACCTGTCGCCGATCCTGCACCGGCCGGAGCTGCCCGCGGGCACCCCGCTGCGCCAGGTCGTCACCCAGGACCACGGCCTGGAGCACGCCCTCGACAACACCCTCATCCAGCTGGCCGAGGGCGCGCTGGCCAACGGCACGCCGGTCTCGCTCGAGCTGCCCATCCGCAACGTCAACCGCACAGTCGGCACCATGCTCGGCTACCAGGTGACCAAGCGGTACGGCGGAGCCGGGCTGCCCGAGAACACCATCGACATCGCCTTCACCGGCTCGGCGGGCAACTCCTTCGGAGCGTTCATCCCGCGCGGCATCACCCTGAGGCTGACCGGTGACTCCAACGACTACCTCGGCAAGGGCCTGTCGGGCGGGCGGCTCACGCTCAAGCCCGCCGCCTCGCTCGACGGCCACATCATCGCCGGCAACGTCGCCCTCTACGGGGCGACCTCCGGCGAGGTGTTCATCCGCGGCGTGGTCGGCGAGCGGTTCTGCGTCCGCAACTCCGGCGCCACCGCCGTCGTCGAGGGAGTAGGCGACCACGGCTGCGAATACATGACCGGCGGCCGCGTGATCGTCCTCGGACCGACCGGCCGCAACTTCGCGGCGGGCATGTCGGGCGGCATCGCCTACCTGCTCGACGCCCACCACGAGCGGGTCAACCGCGAGATGGTGGCGGTCGAGCCGCTCGCCGAGGCCGACGGCGAGTTCCTGCGCGAGCAGGTCGACAAGCACTTCGCGGAGACCGGCTCGCCGGTGGCCAAGGAGCTGCTGGCCGACTGGCAGGGCGCGCTCACCCGCTTCACCAAGATCATGCCGACCGACTACAAGCGGGTCCTGCGCGCGGCCGAGGCCGCCCGCATCGAGGGCCGCGACGTCGACGAGGCGGTCATGGCGGCGGCGGTGCAGTCATGACCAAGTTCGTCAACACCCCCGGCGCCGGGCCCCGCCGTACGGTCGCCCGGCCCCTCGTGGCCCGCACGCTCACCCCGCGCGCCCTCACCCCGAGGTCGCTCACCCCGCGAGTCCAGATCCAGACGAAGGAGGCGTAACCGATGGCCGACCCGAAGGGTTTCCTCACGCACGACCGCGAGCTGCCGGCACGCCGCCCCGTCGACGTCCGCATCCAGGACTGGCGAGAGGTCTACGAGGACTTCCCGGCGCCCAAGCTGACCAAGCAGGCCGCCCGCTGCATGGACTGCGGCATCCCGTTCTGCCACAACGGCTGCCCGCTCGGGAACCTCATCCCCGAGTGGAACGACCTGGTCTACCGCCACGACTGGCAGGAGGCCATCGAGCGGCTGCACGCCACCAACAACTTCCCGGAGTTCACCGGCCGCCTGTGCCCGGCTCCGTGTGAGGCCGCGTGCGTGCTCGGCATCAACTCCGACCCCGTGGCGATCAAGCGGGTCGAGGTCGAGATCATCGACCGCGCCTTCTCCGAGGGCTGGGTCAAGCCGCAGGCGCCCGCGGTGCGCACCGGTCGCCGGGTGGCGGTCGTCGGCTCGGGCCCGGCCGGCCTGGCCGCCGCCCAGCAGCTGTCGCGCGCCGGTCACGACGTGACCGTCTACGAGCGGGCCGACGCCGTCGGCGGGCTGCTGCGCTACGGCATCCCCGAGTTCAAGATGGAGAAACGCCACATCGACCGCCGCATCGAGCAGATGCGGGCCGAGGGCACGACGTTCGTCACCGACTGCAACGTCGGCGTCGACGTCACCGCGGCCGAGCTGCGCGAGCGGTTCGACGCGGTCGTCCTGGCCGGTGGCGCCACCCAGTGGCGCGACCTGCCCATCGCCGGGCGCTCGCTCAACGGCGTCTACCAGGCGATGGAGTTCCTCCCGCCGGCCAACGTGTCGATGGCCGACTCGCCGATCAACGCCCGCGGCAAGCACGTGGTCGTGATCGGCGGCGGCGACACCGGCGCCGACTGCATCGGTACGGCGATCCGCCAGGGTGCCGCCTCGGTCACCCAGCTCGAGATCATGCCCAAGCCGCCGGGCACCCGCGCCGGTTCGCAGCCGTGGCCGACGTTCCCGACGCTGTTCAAGATGGAGAGCGCCCACGAGGAGCTCGAGGACGGCGGGGGAGCGCGGGTCTACGCGGTCTCCACGGTCGAGTTCGTCGACGACGGCGAGGGCAACGTGCGCGCGCTGCGTGTCGTCGACGTCGAGGGGCCGCAGACCGGCTTCAAGCCGATCCCCGGCACCGAGCGCGAGATCCCCGCCGACCTGGTCACCCTGTCGATGGGCTTCGTCGGCCCGGAGAAGGGCGCCCTGCTGACGGACCTGGGCGTCGACTACGACCCCCGGGGCAACGTGGCGCGTGACAAGACGTACATGACCAACGTCTCCGGCGTGTTCTCGGCCGGTGACATGGGCCGCGGGCAGTCGCTGATCGTCTGGGCCATCGCCGAGGGGCGCGCCGCCGCGTCGTGCGTCGATCGCTTCCTCACCGGCGAGACCGCTCTGCCGTACCCGATCCTGCCGACCGCGCGACCGCTGGTCTAGCAAGACGTGGAAGGTCCCGCCCGGCGGCCCGGGCGGGACCTTCTGCCTTTCATGCTGTCTTTCATGGTGGTAACGCCGGGGTTATGTCCGTCCCGGTGAAATCGGGCGATGCTCTCGCTGCTGTCGCGCCATCGCCCCTTCGCCGTGATCATCGTCCTGGCCCTGCTGGTCAGAGCCGCGGTCGTCCTCGGCTATCCGCCGGCCCGGCTGTACTGGGGCGACTCGTTCTCCTACCTCGACATCGCCCTCGACCTGCGTCCCGAGCCGACGCTGCGGCCGGTCGGCTATCCGCTGCTCCTGCGCGCCCTGTCGCCGCTGCACAGCGTGGCGGCCGTGGCGGTGGTGCAGCACCTGATCGGCGTCGCCACCGGCGTCCTCGTCTACGCCGTGGCCCGGCGCCGCTCCGCGCCCGTCTGGGCGGCGAACGCCGCGACCGTGCCGGGCCTGTTCGGCGAGGGGTTCCTGCGCCTGGAGCACGCGATCCTGGCCGACACGCTCTTCGTCTTCCTGGTCGTGGCGGCGTTGTCCGTGCTGTTGTGGCGGACCGACCTGGGCCATCGCGCGGCGCTGGCGGCCGGGGTGCTGCTGGCCTACGCCACCCTGGTGCGCACCATCGGCGTGCTGCTGATCGGCGTGGTGGTCCTCGTCCTGCTCCTGCGGCGCCGGGGCGCGCGCCCGCTGCTGACGCTCGTCGCCGCCGCCGTCCTGCCGCTCGGCTGCTACGCCGCCTGGTACGGCACGCACCACGGCAGGTTCGCCGTCAGCGGCGCCGACGGCGTCATGTTGTGGGCGCGCACGATGACCTTCGCCGACTGCGCGAAGATCAGGCCGCCGGCCGACCTGGCCGCGCTGTGCCCGAACGGCACCGTGACCGACGCGGCCTCCGAATATGTCTGGCACCCGGAGGCGGCCGTCAACCTGCTGCCGGGCGGCGCCTTCGCCAACAACGACCGCGCCCGCGCCTTCGCGCTGCGCGCCATCGCCGCGCAGCCGCTCGACTACCTGTGGCACGTGGCCAGGGACACCTCCATCGCCTTCCACTGGACGCCGGAGCCGCACCCCGACAGGACCACGCCCGCCTTCGGCTTCGCCCACGGCCGGTGGGACCTGCCCGGCGTGCCGCTGGTCGAGCGGCTCAGGCGCGACTACGCGCCCGACATCGACGCGATGCGGTCGGTCTCGCCGTACGCCGACCTGCTGATCGCCTACCAGCAGGCCGCCCACCTGCGCGGGCCGGTGCTGCTGGCCATCCTCGTGGCGGGCGCGCTGCGGTTGCGCCGCACGCTGCTGCCGTGGGCGGCGGCGATGACCCTGCTGGTGGGGCCGGTCGCGGTGCTCGACTTCGACCACCGTTACGTGCTGCCCGCGATCCCCGTGGCGTGCCTGGCCGCCGCGCTCGCCGCGGGCCGGCGGCCAACCGGGCTAGCATTTACCGAAATGTCAGGATTTAGTGCTTCGCGCAAACCATCTCAAGACGTGGCACGTCTTAAGGCAGTAAAGGGGGCATAGATGGGCAAGATCGGCGCAGCGGCCATGGCGGTGGCGATGGCGGCCTCGATGCTCGCCTGCGCCCCCGCCTCGCCTCGATCGGCGCACACCGACAGCTACCTGGTCTTCTACGCCGACCAGGCAGGCGCCAGGTCCGCCGTGGAGCGCGCGGGCGCACGCTTCGTCAGCGACGAGCCGAAACTCGGCTACCTCGTCGCGGAAGGCGACCGCTCGCTGCCCGACCGGCTCGACGGCGACCCGGCCGTGGCCGGAGTCTCCACCGACGGCGTGATCGGCTTCGCCGCCGCCGTGCCAGCCGCCGTGCCAGCCGCCGGGATGCCCGACGTGTCCTCCATGACGCGCAACGGCGACCCCGCCAAGGCCGAGCCGCTGGCCCGCCGCCAGTGGGACATGAAGATGATCGGCGCCGACCGAGCCAACGCCGCCCAACCCGGCTCGAAGAAGGTCCTGGTCGGCGTCATCGACACCGGCGTCGACGGCAAGCACCCCGACATCGCCCCCAACTTCAACCGCGAGCTGTCGCGCAACTTCGTCACCGACATCCCCAAGGACGCCGACGGCGAGGAACTCGACGGCCCGTGCGAGGTCAAGAGCTGCAAGGACCCCGTGGACGTGGACGACGACGGCCACGGCACCCACGTGGCCGGCACGATCGCCGCCCCGGTCAACGGCATCGGCATCGCCGGCGTCGCCCCGAACGTGCAGATCGTCAACCTGCGCGCCGGCCAGGACTCCGGCTTCTTCTTCCTCAAGGCCAGCCTCGACGCCCTCACCTACGCCGCCGACATCGGCGTCGACGTGGTCAACATGAGCTACTACGTCGACCCCTGGCTGTTCAACTGCGCCGACAACCAGGCCGACAGCAAGAAGCAGCGCCAGCAGCAGCGCGCCATCGTCACCGGCATGCAGCGCGCCCTCGACTACGCCCGCGGCAAGGGCGTCACGCTGATCAGCGCCCTGGGCAACGGCTCCACCGACCTCGGCCACCCGCGCTCCGACACCGGCAGCCCGAACTACCCGCCCGGCAGGGAGAAGACCCGCCGCGTCGACAACTCCTGCATCAACGTGCCCGCCGAGTCCAAGGGCGTGATCTCCGTCGCGGCCGTGGCCCCCAGCGGCACCAAGGCCGGCTACTCCGACTACGGCCTGGAGCAGACCGACCTGTCGGCGCCCGGCGGCGACGTCAGCGACGGCACCGGCCTCGCGGTCACCCGCTCCATCCTGGCCCCCGCGCCTGAGCACGTGCTGCGCGCCACCGGCAAGCTCGACGACGACGGCAGCCCGAACACCAGCGAGGTCGTGCGCGACTGCACCGCGGGCCCCTGCTCGTACTACCAGTACCTCGACGGCACCTCCATGGCCGCGCCGCACGCCACCGGCGTCGCCGCCCTGCTCATCAGCCGCTTCGGCAAGCCCGGCCAGGGCGGCCTGCACCTGGACCCGGCCACCGTCGAGAAGTACCTGTACGGCACCGCCACGCAGAAGGCCTGCCCGGCCTCCTACCCGCTGGACCACAAGTGCGAGGGCGACAAGGCCAGGAACGGCTTCTTCGGCCGCGGCGTCGTGGACGCGTTCAAGGCCGCGACGTTCCAGCCCTGACCAGCCGCCGCACCGGGACGGCCAGCCAGATCGTCGCCAGCGACCCCCACATCGCCGCCAGCACCAGGCCGAACAGCCCGGACACGACCCCGGCGACCACGGCGGCGGCCAGGAGCGCCGCCCACCCGGCCAGCACCCGGCGGGCGGACCTCCCGCCGGTGTAGGCGGCCTCCAGCACGGGCGTGACCAGCGCCAGCACCGCCACGCCCGCCGTCGGCAGCAGCTCGCCGCCCGCCGCGACACCCGCCGCCAGCACCGCCGCGCCCACCGGCAGCAGCCCGGCCGCCAGCGTCGCCGCCCGCACGTGACCACGCTCCAGCAGCAGCCGCGTGTACGACCCGCGCGCCAGCCGCAGCGTCGACAGCGCCTCGGCCACCCACGCCGCCCAGTGCGCCAGCATGACCAGCACGAACACCAGGATCACCGGAGGCACGGCCGGCAGCAGGAAGATCAGCCGCCAGCTCGCCCGGTAGGCCGACAGCCTGGACAGCCACCGGTACAGCGGGTTGCCCCGTTTGAGCGCCTCCACCAGCAGGTCCCTGGCGTGGTCGGCGCCCGGGTCCAGGCGCAGCACCTCACGGAAGGCGCCCGCGGCCGTCCTGGCGTCGTTCACGGCCAGCGCGGTGCGTCCCAGCACCAGGTGCGCGTTCGAGTTCTCGGGATCGAGCGCGATCGCCCGCCCTGCCGCCTCGCGGGCGGCCGCGCGATCGCCCGCCCTGCCGCCTCGCGGGCGGCCGCGCGATCGCCCGCGCCCTCCAGGGCGACCGCCAGCACCAGCGCCACGTCCGCGTCCTCGGGGTCGAGCGCCTGGCCCTGCCGCGCCGCCCGCTCGGCCTCGCGCCAGCGGCCCTGCTTCAGCATGACGCGCCCCAGCAGTTCCCAGGCCGGGGCGTACTCGGGCTGCTGCGACAGGACCGTCTCGACCGCGCGCTGCGCCTCCTGCAGCCGTCCGGCGCGCATCAGCACCTGGGCCGTGACGTAGTGGGCGAACCACCACTGCGGCGCCAGCCGTACCGACTCCAGGGCCTCGGAGACCGCCTCAGGGGCCCGGCCATGGCCCTGCGACACCAGGGCGAGCGCCAGCAGGGCGTGCGAGGCCGCGTGCTGCGGCTCGCGGGCCAGCGCGCCGCGCAGCTCGCGCTCGGCCTGCTCGGGCCGTCCGAGCTGGATCAGGGTGCGGGCCCTTGTCACCGCCTCGTCGGGCGTCGTCATGCTCACCACGCGTCGCGGATCCAGGGCATCAGCTCGTCCCAGGCGCCGCTCTCGTTGGCGTGCAGCACGTAGTTGCGCGCCGTGCCCAGCCACTCCCGCACCGCCGTCGGCTTCACCGACGAGGCGGCGTTCATCAGGTCGGCCATCGTCAGCGGCACCAGCCTGCCCGCCTTGATCGACTCGTGCAGCTTGGCCTCGACCGCCCGGTCCACCAGGCCCTTGAGGTCGGCGCCGACGAATCCCTCGGTCGCCCGCGCGAGCCCGCCGAGGTCGATCTGCGCCAGCGGCTTGTCGCGCAGCAGGATCGACAGGATCGCCGCGCGCGCCGACACGTCGGGCGGCGGCACGAAGATCAGCTGGTCGAAGCGGCCGGGGCGGCGGAAGGCCACGTCCAGGTACCAGGGCGCGTTGGTCGCCGCCAGCACCAGCACGCCCTCGTTCGCCCGGTCGTCGACGCCGTCGAGCTCGGCCAGGAACTGGTTGACGATCTGCCGGTTGTGCGCGGCCCGCATGTCGGAGCGGCGCGCCGCCAGCGCGTCGACCTCGTCGAAGAACAACACGCACGGCTTGCTGCGCCGGGCCAGCTGGAAGACGCCGCGCAGGTTGCGCTCGCTGGAGCCGACCCACATGTCCAGGATGTCGGCCAGGCCGACCTCCACGAACGACGCGCCGAGCTCGCCCGCCGCCGCCCTGGCCAGGTGCGTCTTGCCCGCGCCCGGCGGGCCGTACAGCAGCACGCCGCCGCCCGCCCGCTTGCCGAACGCCTGGAACAGCTCGGGCTGCTGCAGGGGGAGCAGGAGCTTCATGCGGAGGGACTCCTTGACGGCGTCCATGCCCGCGACGTCGTCGAACGTCACTCCCGACCGGCGCGGCTCCGGCCCGTCCGGCTCGGCTCCCACCCTCTCCGCCTCGGGGACCCGCTCGACCGGGGTGATCGTCAGCCGGGCGGCCAGTTCGGGGTCGGCCAGCGAGGCGTCCATCGCCACCGCCCTGCCGTACAACCCGCCCGCGCGCCCCGCATCGCCCTCCTCCAGCGTCGCGCGCGCCGCGACGACCAGGGCGGCGGCGGGGCAGTCCGGGCGCCGCAGCAGCGGCTCCAGGGCCGCCAGGGCGGCACTGTGCCTGCCCTGCCGGGTGAACACCTCGGCCAGGCTCACCGTGATCTCCACGTCGCCCGGCGCCAGCACCAGCACCGCGCGGAACTCCGCCTCCGCCTCGGCCAGCAGCCCGGCGGCCAGCAACTGCCCGGCCAGGTGCCGCCGCAGCGGAAGATTGTCAGGGGACAGGCGGGCCGCTTCGCGCAGCGCGTCCAGACTCACGAGCCAACGTCCTTTCCACGACATAGGGTCGGCTCTATGTTGTATCGCCTGATCGGGGAAGCCGCGATGGTGGTGCACTTCCTCTTTCTCGCCTTCATGGCCGTCGGCGGCTTCCTGGCCTGGCGCTGGAGATGGCTGATCTGGCCGCATCTGGGCGTCGCGGCGTGGGGGATCGTCTCGGTCGTCACCGGCGTCGAGTGCCCGCTCACCGTCGTGGAGAACTGGGGCCGCCACCACGCGGGCCTCGCGGGCCTGCAACCGGGCGGTTTCATCGACACCTACATCGAAGGCGTGATCTATCCGGCGGAACACACGAATCTGGTACGGCTAGGCGTCGTGATCCTCGTGTTGACCTCCTGGACTGGTTTTGTTCTCCGAAGACGGTGACTGCCAAGTGGTCTGTACCAATTAAGGTAGGACCTGTGACTCGTCGCGCGAAAATCGTCTGCACCCTCGGCCCCGCAACCTCCTCCCCGGAACGGCTCCGCGAGCTGATCTCCGCCGGGATGGACGTCGCACGCTTCAACCTCAGCCACGGCACCCATGAGCTCCACAAGGAGATCTACGACCGGGTGAGAGAGGTGGCGGCCGACCTCGGCCGCGGCGTAGGCGTCCTGGCCGACCTGCAGGGACCGAAGATTCGCGTGGGCAAGTTCGAGGAGGGCCCGGTCCGCCTCGGCTTCGGCGACGTGTTCACCGTCACCACCGAAGACGTCCCGGGCGATCGCGAGCAGGTCTCCACGACCTACAAGGGCCTGCCCAACGACGTGCGCGCCGGCGACACCATCCTCGTCGACGACGGCCGCCTCGTCCTGGAGGTCACCCGCGTCGACGGCCAGCGCGTCACCACCCGCGTGGTGATCGGCGGCATGATCTCCGACAACAAGGGCCTCAACCTGCCCGGCGTCAACGTCTCCGCGCCCGCGCTCACCGACAAGGACGAGGCCGACCTGCGCTGGGCTCTGCGCACCGGCTTCGACATGATCGCCCTGTCGTTCGTGCGCCGCCCCTCCGACGCCGACGTGGTGCGCAACATCATGGAGCAGGAGGCCGTCCGGCTCCCGCTGCTGGCCAAGATCGAGAAGCCGCAGGCCGTCGACCGCCTCCCCGAGATCATCGAGGCCTTCGACGGCATCATGGTCGCCCGCGGCGACCTCGGCGTCGAGCTCCCGCTCGAAGAGGTGCCGATCGTCCAGCGCCGCATCATCGAGCTGTGCCGCGAGAAGGCCCGCCCGGTCATCGTCGCCACCCAGATGCTCGACTCGATGATGCACAGCCCGCGCCCGACCCGCGCCGAGGCCTCCGACGTCGCCTACGCCGTCATGGACGGCGCCGACGCGGTCATGCTCTCCGGCGAGACCTCCGTCGGCAGCCACCCCGTCGAGTCCGTGGCCACCATGGACCGCATCGCCTGCGCCGCCGAGAAGGCTTCGCTCACCGCGACCCACAACCTCGACCGGCTTCCCGAGACCACCGGCGGCGCCATCGCCCGCGCCGCCGCCGAGGTGGGCGCCATCGTCGGCGCCAAGGCGCTGTGCGCGTTCACCATGTCGGGCGAGACGGCGCGCCGCCTGGCCCGCTACCGCTCGCCGATCCCGCTGCTCGCCTTCACCAGCGCCCCGCACGTGCGCGGCCAGCTCTCGCTCACGTGGGGCGTGGAGACCTTCCACGTGCCGTTCGTCCACCACACCGACGACATGGTGCGCCAGGTCGAGGCGTCGCTGCTGGCGCTCGGGAAGGTCGAGAAGGGCGACAAGGTCGTCATCGTGGCCGGCTCGCCTCCCGGAACCCCGGGCTCGACCAACGCGCTGCGTGTCCACACCATCGGCTCCGCGGTCTCCCACCCGTAGTCTCACGACGAAGGTCCCGCCTTGCGAGGCGGGACCTTTCTCGTCGCCGGTGAGTTTCCCCGCCCCCGCTGGTCGGTATGTCTGACACACCGTCACCGCGAGGAGAGCACCATGACCGCCAGCTACACCTTCGACGTCTTCTCCAGCCTCGACGGCTTCGGCGCCGCCACCGGCGACTGGACCGGCTACTGGGGCAAGCAGGGTCCCGAGCTCCTGGCCCACCGCCTGGCGGTGTACGGCGAGGAGCAGCGCATGGTCTTCGGCGCCAACACCTACCGGGCCTTCGCCCGGATGCTCTCCGAGAGCACCGAGGACTCCGAAGTCCGCGACCCGTGGGTCACCCGGATGGTCACCCTGCCCGCCACGGTGGTGTCGACCACCCTGCAGGCCCCTCTCGGCGGGCTGGACGCCGACATCGTGAGCGGCGACGCCGTCGAGGTCGTCGCCAGGCTCAAGGAGGAGTCCGCGGTGCCGCTGCGCTCGCACGGCAGCCTGGCGATGAACCGGGCGCTGATGGCCGCCGGGCTGGTCGACCGGGTCCAGGTGACGCTCTTCCCCGTGATCACCGGCCGGACCGGGCTGGACCCCGTCTTCGGCGGCGCGGCCGACTTCGACCTCGAGCTGATCGAGCACCGCACGCTCGACGGCGACATCCAGGAGCTCGTCTACCGTCCCACCCTCCACGCCTGAACCTCCGGATGAGGCGACGGCCCCTCCAGGACAGCCTGCTTGCGCCCCTTCAGGTGCAGGTCGAGAAAGGCTCCCACGTACGTCCTGGTGAGCTCGGCCCCGCGTTCCGCCGCCAGCATCCCCGGCAGCGGCTCCAGGCCGATGGCGTGCGCCAGCAGGGGGACGTCGGTGAACGACTGGTGCTCGCCGTCCTTCAGCACGATCCAGCGTTTCCACCCGGTCAGCAGCTTCCAGTCGCGATCCCACGACTGGTCCCGCCCGCCGGGGACGTGCTCGCGCGAGCCCAGGAACATGAACGGCCGCGCCAGCCCGCCAGGAGGGATGCGCGCGTACGTGGTCCCGTCCATGTCGATCCCGGCCCGGACGCGGGGATCGGCGACCATGACCGCGACCGCGCCGGCCCCGCCGATCGACTGGCCGACCATCGCGATCCTGCCCCGGTCGATCACCTGCGCGTGCGGCCATCGAGAGGCGAGCTCGTCCAGGACGAACGAGACGTCGGCGGCCCGCACCCCCACGAGCGCCGCGCGGAATCCGGGGTCGGTGTCGCTGTCGCAGGCCAGGCATTCGGCGACCCGGCCGTCGCCCAGGGTCGTGGCGTAGCTCTCGTAGGTGTGGTCGACGCCCGCCACGACGTACCCGCGGCTGGCCAGATCCTCGGCCAGCGAGGTGAGCGTGCCGGCGGGCTTGGTGAAGCCGGGCGAGAGCACCACCAGCGGCAGCCCGCGCCCGGCGGGGTCGGCGTCCTTGACGGCGTGGGTGCGGGTCAAGGCCAGCGTGGCGGCGGGCGCGGTGGAGCTGCCCGAGCCTCGCAGCAGGAGCTCGGCCTCCTTGACCGTCATGTACGGCGCGCGCGGGCCGTCGCGCCGCTGCGCCGGGTACCACAGGGTGACCTTGAGCTCCCTGGCGCCGGCGTCGAGGTTCCACGGATCGGGACGCGAGGCGTCGGTCAGGTGCAGGACCGTCGTGCCGACCGGCCGGGGACCCGTGGGGGCGGGCAACGTGACCGGACCCGACGGCTGCGCCTGCCGTACGGCGGAGCGGGGCGGCGCGGGCGCGGAGCAGGCGGTCAGGACGGCCAGCCCCGCGGCGACGATCAGAAGTCTTCTCATGGCGAGTCACGGATCCCTTCACGCGGGCAGCAAGGACAGCGCCTTGGCCAGGGCGGCGTCGTGCCCGGCCGCCGCGTCGGCCGGGGTCGCGGGCACGTGGTGGTCGGGCGGCACCCCGATCCGGTCGATCACCTGGCCGCCCGGCGCGCGGTGGTGCCGGGAGGGCAGGCTCAGGAAGGTGTTGTTGGCGAGCAGGTACGTCCGGGCGGGACCGGAGACCAGTCCGGCGGTCCTGGTGCCGACCAGCGGCCCGAGGCGCAGGTCCTTGACGGCGGCGCCGAAGTGTTCGCAGGCCGAGGCGCAGCCGCGGTCGGCGAGCACCACGAGCGGCAGGCGGAGCAGCTCGACGGTGTCGTCGGTCGGCGTCGTCTGGCAGGCGCCGTCGGCGGTGCACTGGTAGGCGGTGTTCCTGCCGTGGACGAACGCGCTCAGCAGCCGCGTCGCCTCCACCGGGCTGCCGCCGCCGTTGCCGCGCAGGTCGAGCACGACGCCGGACAGCGTGCGGCCGGCGCGCATCCTGGTGACGGCCCGCAGGACCCGGTTGGCGGAGTCGGGGGCGAATCCGGTCATCTTCACGTACGCGACGTCGTCCATCAGCCGGGATCGCACCACCTGCAGGCTCGCCAGGTCGCGTGGGAAGAGGCCGGGCTTGAGCGTCACGCTCCGGCTGGCGCCCTGCCGCAGCAGGCGCAGCCGTACCGGCCGAGCCTCTGGATAGGCGGGATAGAGGGCGGTCAGGGCGGGGGAGGCGCGCCCGTCGGCGAAGGGCGCCGAGCCGTTGATCGATTCGATGACGTCGCCCGGCCGCAGCCCGGCGGCCCGGGCCGCGCCTCCCTGCACGGCGGTGACGAACAGCGGAGGCGCGGCGTCGACCAGGTCGCCGGAGGCCTGCATGCCACTGACGCTCGCCTCCAGGCCCAGGCCGTAGCCATCGCCGTCGTAGAAGCCGGGCGGGCGCGGTGCCTGGCGCGTCCAGGAGGCGTGGTTGTCGCCGAGCGCGGCCACGAGCGCCTCAAGGGTGACGACCGCCAGCTTGTCGCGCAGGCCGGGCACCTGATCGGTGACACGGCCGGCGGCACGGCCGGTGACACGTTCTGTGACACGGGCGGTGACCTTCCGGTAGGCGGCCTCGAAGGCGGCCCAGTCGGCCGTGCGGTCGCCGCTCAGCGCGGGCATGACCGCCTCGGGCACGTCGTGTCCGGCCCGGTCGAGCTCCCTGGCCAGGGCGGCGAAGGCGGCGACCAGCAGCGGGCGGGAGTCGAGGGTGGCGCCGCCGTAGTGGTTGCCGAGGATGCAGCGGTAGGCCTGCCCGATCACGTCGATCGTGGTGGCCGTCTCCGCGCCCGGCGCGGCTCCCGGCGGAGCGCAGGCCGTGCCGGACTGCGCTCCCGCCTCGGCGCGCGGCGGCGCGGGCGCCGTGCAGGCCGCCGCCAGGACGAGCACCAGCGCCGCCACCACGGTTCTGGCGATCGTCATGACAGGCGCCTCCTGATCCACCAGAAGGACAAGCCCGTGAGGCCGAGGGTGAGCAGGCCGTAGATCCCGCTCTCGATCCACTGGAACGCCCAGAACCGCTCCAGCGGGTGGTAGGTCGCCTGCTGCCGGTAGCCGAGCCGGTTGATCTCGGCCGTGCACCCGCCGCCGGACAACGCCTGCGGCGAGCAGGGCCCGGACGTCGTGGAGACCGGGACGGCGCGCACGATCGTCGACGACGGTCCCGAGCTTCCGTCGCTGGCCGAGACCGTACGGCCGGCCTGGTCGACCAGCCTGCTCGACAGCACCCAGGCACCCGGGTGCCCGGGAACGGCCGAGGTCCTCAGGAAGACCTGCAGCGACCCGCCCTGCGGCGCGCCGATGCCGTCGAGGTTCTCCCTGCCGAGCTCGAAGGTCCCGCTGGCCGGCGGCATCAGGTGCGGGCGGACGAGCATCGGCATGGCGAGCTGGATGGCGGCGAAGGCGACCAGCGTCAGGGCCATGGCCGGCAGCATGCGGCGCACCAGCATGCCCACGGTCACGCCGAGCACGAACGCGAAGGCCGCGTACGCCATCGGGGCGATGCCGCGCGCGCCGAACACCACGGGCGCCATCTGCGCCATCTCAGGAACGGCCGAGCGGTCCAGCGGGGCCGACCACCAGGTCACCGCCAGGCCGCACACCCCGGCGGCGGTCATCGCCGCCAGGCCCGCGAGCCCGAGCTTGACCGCCAGCCAGCGGCCGCGGGTGACGCTCTGGTTCCACACGAGCAGGTGGGTGCCCGCCTCCAGCTCCCGGCTGACCAGCGGCGCTCCCCAGAAGAGCCCGACGAGCGCGGGCACGACCAGCACGACGAGGGTGAGGGCCAAGAAGGCGATGTCGTGCCCGGCGAAGAACCGGTCGAAGAAGTCGATGCAGGTGCCGTCGGGGACGCATTCCTCGATCCCGGCGGCGTAGGCGGCGGCCAGCTCCGGCCCGGTCAGGGCCAGGGCGGTGGCCAGGACGGCGAGGACCGCGGCGGTCATCGTGGCCGAGCCGCGGAACTGGCGCCAGGTGAGCCAGATCATCGCCGCACCTCCGCGACCGCGCTGCCGTCCATGTAGGCCAGCACGAGGTCCTCCAGCCCGAGGCGGGGATGGGCGGCCAGCAGCCGGCCCACCTCCCCGGCCACCTGCACGCGCGAGCCGGCCAGGACGATCACGTAGTCGCAGATCTGCTCCAGGTCGGAGACCAGGTGGGAGGAGAGCAGCACGCTCAGCGCGTGCGCGGCGGCCGCCTCCGTCAGCTCGTGCAGGAAGGCGCGGCGGGCCAGCGGGTCGAGCGAGGCGACCGGCTCGTCGAGGATCAGCACCTCCGGCCGCTTGGCCAGGCCCAGGGTCAGGGCGAGCTGGGCACGCTGCCCGCCGGACAGCCGGCCCGCCTGCTGCCCGCGCGCCAGGCCGAGCCGCTCGACGCGTTCCCGGGCCAGGGGCGCGTCCCAGCGGGGGTTGAGCTTCGCGCCGAGGCGCAGGTGGTCGGCGACGGTCAGGGCGTTGTAGACGGGGGTGCCCTGGGCGACGAACCCGACCTTGGCCAGCTGCGCGGGCGCGTGCCCCGGCCGGCCGCCGAGCACGGTGATCGCGCCGGCGGTGGGTTCTAGCTGCCCGGCGGCGAGCTTGAGCAGTGTCGTCTTGCCCGCGCCGTTGGGGCCGACCAGGCCGACGACGCGCCCGGCCGGGATGTCGATGGTGCAGTCGCGCAGGGCCCAGCGCCTGCCGTACTTCTTGCCCAGGGCCTGGGCTTCCAGGACAGAGGTCACGCGATGTCCTCCTGAACCGCTTCGTCGGGGGTCTCGACCGTAGGCGCGGCCCCCGCGGGGACGCCTCGGCCGCCGAAGCGATATCGCCTCCGCCGCGAGGACGAAGGGCCGCGAGGTCATCCCTGCGACCTACTCCCGGAGGCCGTGAGGCTCGTCACGGCGGCCGATGCGGTAACGACGGCGCGGGCGTGACAATGGGCGCGTGGAGACCGGCGAACGGCCGCCCTGGTGGCGGCATCTGCTCGACCTCGGCGGCGGACGCGGGAGGCCGCCGGGCGGCGAAGGACCCGCCCGGCCCTCGCGCCGGGCGCTGGCCGCCGACGCGGCGGTCGCGGTGGTCCTGACCGTCGTCGCGCTCGCCGTCGCGTCGAGGCACCCGGCGATCGGCCCGGTCGCCGACCACCCCGACGTGCTCGACTACTTACAGCTGCGCCCCGCCTCCCCGGCCCCTCCGGACTCCCCGCCGCTGCCCGACCCTCCGATCGGCGCCCCGCCGGCTCCCGACGTCCCGTTCCCGCCCCCCGACCCGGCGTCGTCCGGCGCCCGGCCGTACGACCCGCCCGAGATCCTCGTGGCGCTGACGGCGCTGCCGCTGGCGGCGCGGCGGCGGTTCCCGCTCGTCACCTTCTGGGCGGTGATGGCCGCGGCGCTCGCCACTCACCAGGCGGCGACCTGGATCACGGTGCTGACCTGCGCCGTCGCGGCGTACGGCGCAGCGGCACACGGCCGTAACCGGTTCCTGGCCGTGGGCGGCCTCGTGCTCGCGGCCGGTCTGGCCGGCGGCGCCTTCCGCGACGTCGCACCCGCCCTGCCGGACTGGATGGGCCCCTTCGTTGTCCTGCTGGGCGTCGGCGCCGCCGGGAGCTTCGTGCACGTCTGGCGGCGGCAGCTCGGAGCCAGCAGGAACCGGTTCGCCGAGCTTGAGCAGGCGCAGGCCGACGCCATGCGCAGGGCCGTCGCGGAGGAACGCTCGCGGATCGCCGCCGAGCTCCACGACGTCGTCACGCACAACGTCAGCGTCATGGTCATCCAGGCGGGCGCCGCCCGCAAGATCATGGACGACGAGCCGGAGCAGTCGAAACAGGCGCTGCTCGCCATCGAGTCCGGCGGCCGGGCCGCCATGTCCGAGCTGCGCAACGTGATGGGCCTGCTGGCCGGTCCCGGCGGCGAGCGGCTCGACGGGCCCGCCGACGGGCTGGCGCCGCAGCCGGGGCTCGACCAGCTCGGCGAGCTGGTCGAGCGGGTGCGCGCCGCCGGGGTGCCGGTGCGCGTCACGGGGTCGCCGCCCGCTCCGCTGCCGCCCGGGGTCGACCTCGCCGCCTACCGCGTCGTGCAGGAGGCCCTCACCAACACGATCAAGCACGCCGCCG
The DNA here is from genome assembly GCF_044456985.1 of Nonomuraea sp. NPDC050663. Classification (NCBI taxonomy): domain Bacteria; kingdom Bacillati; phylum Actinomycetota; class Actinomycetes; order Streptosporangiales; family Streptosporangiaceae; genus Nonomuraea; species Nonomuraea sp. NPDC050663. The sequence continues at coordinate 43,591 of NZ_JBITGL010000020.1, read as the reverse complement.
GGGCCGCCGCGTCCGTGACGATCGGCCACGAGGGCGACTGGCTGGAGATCCGGGTGAGCGACACCGGCGGAACGCGGACCGCCGGCCCACGCGCCGGGGGAGGCAGGGGGCTGATCGGCCTGCGCGAACGGCTCGCCGTCTACGGTGGCACCCTGCACGCCGGAAGCACGGCGGGCGGCGGATTCCTGATCAAGGCCCGTGTCCCGTGGAGGACCCCATGACCGGACGGCTGCGCGTCGTCATCGCCGACGACCAGGCCCTGGTGCGCACCGGCTTCCGCATGATCCTCGCGGCCGACGGCATCGAGGTCGCCGCCGAGGCCGCCAACGGAGAGGAGGCCATCGCCGCCGTCCGCCGCAGCAGGCCCGACGTCGTGCTCATGGACATCAGGATGCCGCAGATGGACGGGCTGGAGGCCACCAGGCGGATCCTCGCGGGCGGCGCCGAGGGCACCCGCGTGCTGATCCTGACGACCTACGACCTCGACCACTACGTGTACGCCGCGCTGGCGGCGGGAGCGAGCGGATTCCTGCTCAAGGACGTCACTCCGGAGCACCTGGTGGCGGCGGTGCGCCTCGTGCGCTCGGGGGACGCCCTGCTCGCGCCCACCATCACCCGCCGCCTGGTCGAGCGGTTCGCCCGCCGCGACAACGCCCGGCCCGACCTCCACCGCGACCTGTCGGAGCTGACGGCGCGCGAGCTGGACGTGCTGCGCCTGCTGGCCACCGGCCTGAGCAACGCCGAGCTCGCCGACCGGCTGACGCTCAGCGTGGCCACGGTGAAGACGCACGTCGCGAGCATCCTGTCGAAGCTCGGCCTGCGCGACCGCGTGCAGGCCGTGGTGGTCGCCTACGAGACCGGCCTGATCGCCCCGGGCGGCCCGGCGTCGTGAGCCCAGGTCGGCCCTGGGAGGGCCTCAGTTGGCGTGCAGGGCCGCGTTGAGCTCGATCCCGGTGCCCTGGCGCTGCACGGCCTCCACGGCGCCGCTGCGCGAGTTACGGCGCAGCAGGAGCCCGTTGCCGCCCGACAGCTCCTTGGCCTTGACGACGCGCCCGTCGGGCAGCGCCACCTTGGTGCCCGCCGTCACGTAGAGCCCGGCCTCGACCACGCAGTCGTCGCCCAGCGAGATCCCGATGCCCGAGTTGGCGCCCAGCAGGCAGCGCTCGCCGACGGAGATGACCTCCTTGCCGCCTCCCGACAGCGTGCCCATGATCGAGGCGCCGCCGCCCACGTCGGAGCCGTCACCCACGACCACGCCCGCCGAGATGCGACCCTCGACCATGGAGGCGCCCAGCGTGCCGGCGTTGAAGTTGACGAAGCCCTCGTGCATCACCGTCGTGCCCGAGGCCAGGTGCGCGCCGAGCCGTACGCGGTCGGCGTCGGCGATGCGCACCCCGGACGGCATGACGTAGTCGACCATGCGGGGGAACTTGTCGACCCCGTAGACGGCCACGGCACCCCGCGCGCGCAGGCGCAGCCTGGTCCGCTCGAAGCCGTCCACCGCGCACGGCCCGTGGCTGGTCCACACGACGTTGGCGAGCAGGCCGAAGATCCCGTCGAGGCTCAGCCCGTGGGGACGCACCAGGCGCGACGACAGCAGGTGCAGGCGCAGGTAGGCGTCGTGCGTGTCGGCGGGCGGCTCGGACAGCTTGGCGATGGCCGTGCGCACCACCACGACCTCGACGCCGCGCGCCGGGTCGGGGCCCGCCAGCTCGGCGAACTCGGCGGCGCGCTCGTCGCCAGCGGCCAGGCGCTCGGTGCCGACGAAGGACGGCTCGCCCAGCTCGGGAGCGGGGAACCAGGTGTCGAGGACGGTGCCGTCGGCGGCGATGGTGGCGAGGCCCGTGCCGTAGGCGCCGGTCACGGTGGGATCGAAAGCAGTCACGTGCCCAAAATACTGGGTGCCCTGGGTGGGATTCGAACCCACACTTGACGCTGTTTGAGAGCGCTCTCTCTGCCGTTGGAGTACCAGGGCAAGGGGATTTTCCCCGTTGGTTGCCGTCAGCTTACCGTCGATCAGATCCACGGGGGCTCCGGCCTCGCTCTAATCTAGCGGACCTCGGTACTCTTGCGCTCGTGAGTACGCAGCGGCGAGTAGTGATCGCGGAAGACGAGGCCCTGATCCGCCTTGACCTCAAGGAGATGCTCCAGGAGGAGGATTACGTCGTCGTGGGCGAGGCCGGCGACGGCGAGAGCGCGATCAAACTGGCCACCGAGCTCCGCCCCGACCTGGTCATCCTCGACGTGAAGATGCCCATTCTCGACGGCATCTCGGCGGCCGAGCGCATCGTGGCCGACCGGATCGCGCCGTGCCTGATCCTGACCGCCTTCTCCCAGCGCGACCTGGTCGAGCGGGCCAGGGACGCCGGCGCGATGGCCTACCTGGTCAAGCCCTTCACCAAGGCCGACCTGGTCCCGGCGATCGAGATGGCGGTCAGCCGCCACGAGGAGATGGTGGCGCTGGCCCAGGAGGTCTCCAGCCTCAGCGGCCAGCTCGAGACGCGCAAGCTGGTCGAGCGGGCCAAGGGCCTGCTCATGGCCAAGCACGGCTGGAGCGAGCCGCAGTCCTTCCGCTGGATCCAGAAGGCCTCCATGGACCGCAGGCTGAGCATGAAGGAAGTCGCCCAGCTCGTCATCGACGACGCGGCCCAGAACGGCTGAGGCGCGGCTACGGCAGCCCGCAGACCTCCTTGGCGTAGTCGAGCATGACCCGCTGGCTCTGCTCGTCGGGCACGACGATCACGACCTTGGCCTCGTCCTGGCCGAGCGCGGCCCGGACGGGGAACAGGTAGGCCTTCTTGGCCTCGGCGAAGGCGTGCGGGTCGCAGCGGCCGGGCAGCACCACCACGGGCACCTCGAGCCGCTGCTCGGTGCCCTTGAGCACCGACTTCGGCGCGCTGATCTGGTAGTGGGTGGTGCCGTCGACGGACACCACGGTCACGGGGTCGGCGCCGGTGCGCCTGCTCACCTGGAGCGTGCCGTGCAGCTCCTCGCCCTTGCGGGTCCACTCGGACCCGAAGCTGAGATCGACGACCTGCTTGACCAGGTAGGCCTGGCACTCGTCGCGCAGGAGGCGCTGGAGCAGCGGGTCGGGGTGCGGCACCGGGAAGATCACCTTGCGCAGCGGCTGGTCGCCGACGCGGATGTGCGCGACCACGGAGGCGGGCTGGAGCGGCGGGACTCCGTCGGGACGGCATCTGGCTGCGCCGTACGGCATCTTGAGGTCGGTTCGCTTCGTACGGCGGAGCGTCGCGTCGGTGCGCGCGGGCGGCACGATCTCGAACGAATCGCTGACGAGCTGGACATCAGCGAAATAGATGGGAATGTCGGTCGAATTTTTAACCGCCGCCTGCAAGCGGTGGACGGGCTCGTCCATCCGCCACTGCCCCAGACCGACGGTGACTCCGACCGGCGGGTCCGTGGACGGCGGGGTTTTCGCGGTCGTATCGGGCTGTGCGGAACAGGCGGCGACTGTCAGGATCACCATCAGTACACGCTTCACCCCTCGCACATTAGGGCTGACCTTCACTCTCGTAAGTTGAGGAGTGATTACGACTCCGCATCCAAGTGCCGACAGTTCTTCCAGGACTCTGGCCCAGATCAGCAGGAGTTTTGTACGTTTCCGTCATTCGATCGGGAACCGTCGGCGGTGCTGACCTCTCCCGGGCCTGGATGGAGGAGACATTTCATGATCCGCATTGCCCCTCTCGGGCGCGCGCTGGCCGTCGCGGCTGCGGCGAGCCTCGCCCTGGCGGCGTGTGGCGGCGGGGGAACCACCGCCAACCCACCCGCGGCCACCGACACCGGCAGCGCGGCGCCCGCCACCTCGGCCGCTGCGCCTGCCAAGGGTGACGGCACGCTGATTCTCGGCACGCTGCTGCCCCAGACCGGCTCGCTCGCCTTCCTCGGCCCGCCCGAGTTCGCCGGCGTCGACGTCGCTGTTCAGGAGATCAACGAGGCCGGTGGTGTTCTCGGCAAGCAGGTCGAGAAGATCCACACCGACTCCGGTGACACGACCACGAACATCGCTTCGCAGTCGGTCGACAAGCTGCTCGCGCAGAAGGCCGACGCCATCATCGGCGCCGCCTCGTCCTCGGTGTCCGAGTCCGTGATCGACAAGATCACCGGCGCCGGCGTGATCCACTTCTCGCCCGCCAACACCTCGGACAGCTTCACCACGATCGAGGACAAGGGCCTGTACTTCCGCGCCGCCCCGCCGGACAAGCTCCAGGGCCGCGTTCTCGGTGACCTGATCCTGGCCGACGGCAGCGACACCGTGGGCATCATGGCCATGCAGGACTCCTACGGCACCGGCCTGGCCGACAACACCACCAAGGCCGTCGAGGCCGGCGGTGGCCAGGTCGTCGCCCGTGTCGACTACGACCCGAAGGCCGCGGACTTCTCGGCGGACATCGCCAAGATCAAGGCCGCGAACCCGAAGGCCATCGCCCTCATCGGCTTCGAGGAGACCGCCAAGGTCATCCAGGAGCTCGTCAAGCAGGGTCTGACCGCCGACAAGCACAAGTGGTACATGGTCGACGGCAACCTGTCGAACACGAACTACGTCAAGATGCCCAAGGGCACGCTGACCGGCGTCAAGGGCACCCAGCCCGGCGCCGCGGCTCCGGAGGAGTTCCAGAAGAAGGCCCTGGCCATCAACCCGGACCTGAAGGACTGGAACTACGCGGCCGAGTCCTACGACGCCGCCAACCTCATCGCCCTGGCCGCCGAGGCCGCCAAGTCCGACGCGGGCGTCGACGTCGCCAAGGAGCTCATCAACGTCTCCAAGGGCGGCGAGAAGTGCAAGGACTTCAAGACCTGCGTCGAGCTGCTGAAGGCCGGTAAGGACATCGACTACGACGGTCTGTCCGGCCCGATCGAGTTCGACGAGGTCGGTGACCCCGCCGTCGCCACCATCGGCATCTACACCTACGGCGAGGACAACACCCTCACCGACAAGGTCGACTACCGCACGGGCAACATCGCCGGCTAAGTCCACCTGAGCACGACGAAACAGCCCCCGGCCGTCACGGCCGGGGGCTTTTTCACGTGCCAGCGCAGTGCTTCCTGATCTCGTCGGTGGCCGCCCGATACCGCTTGAGCAGCTCCACCTGCCTGTCGCGGGGGATGTCGGCGGTCGCCAGCCCGGCGGCCGTGCGCTCCACCTCGCCGGCCGCGGCCTGCGCCCCGGCGGGCAGCCGCCCGCCGAACTCGGCGTTGATGCCCCGCGTCTCGGCGATGCGCCCGAGCACCGCGGCCTCGAAGTTCTGGCTCTCCTCCCGGCCCTTCGGCTCCAGCATCAGCTCGGCGTAGCCGATGGCCGACACGACGCGGGCGCAGGGGGAGTCGGTGTTGTTGTTGCTGCTGTACTTGGGAGGGGGCTCGCTCTGGCAACCGGCCAGGAGCACCAGTACGGCTAACGCCAGAAAAGATCTCACGAACCCACACTAAAGGGGCACGGCCCGCTGGCCGTACCCCTTCAGAGCGGTGCGAAGGTCAGGCGCGCGCGAGCGTGCCCAGGTAGAGCTCGATGACCTTGGGGTCGTTGGCGAGCTGCTTGCCGGTGCCGGAGTAGGCGTTGCGCCCCTGGTCCAGCACGTAGCCGCGGTGGCAGATCTGCAGGCAGCGCCTGGCGTTCTGCTCGACCATGATGACCGTGACGCCCGCCTTGTTGATCTGCTGGGCCTGGATGAACACCAGGTCCTGCAGCTTGGGCGACAGGCCGGCCGACGGCTCGTCGAGCAGCAGCACCGACGGCTCGGTCATGAGCGCCCTGGCCATCGCCACCATCTGCCGCTCACCGCCCGACAGGGAGCCCGCGCGCTGCTTGCGGCGCTCCATGAGGGCGGGGAAGAGCTCGGCGACGAAGTCGAAGCGCTCCTTGAACCTCTTGGGCTGCTGGAAGGCCCCCATCTCGAGGTTCTCCTCGATGGTCAGGCTCGGGAAGACGTTGTTGGTCTGCGGGACGTAGCCGACGCCACGGGAGACCAGCGAGTGCGCCTTCATGTTGGTGATGTCTTCACCGTTGAGCTTGACGGTGCCCCGGCGCACGTTGACCAGGCCGAACATGGCCTTGAGCAGCGTGGACTTGCCGGCGCCGTTGGGGCCGATGATGCCGATCAGCTCGCCCTGCTGGGCGTAGAGGTCGGAGCCGTTGAGGATGTTGACCCCCGGCAGGTAGCCGGCGATCAGCTCGTCGCAGCGCAGGACCGCCCCCTCTGCGCCGCTGAGGTGGGTGCTGCGGTCGATGACCGCCGCCTTGGACTCGGGTGCGGAGCTCATTTGGCGGCCTCCTCCTCAGCGGCCTCGGCCTCGAGAGCGGCCTCGGCTTCGTGCAGCTGCTGCTGCAGCTCCTCCTCCGACAGCGGCGCGTCGTGGTGGGCGCCCAGGTAGGCGTCGATCACCCGGTGATCGGACATGATCGAGTCCGGCGGGCCCTCCGCGATGATGGCGCCCTGGGCCATGACGATGACCCAGTCGCTGATGTCGCGGACCATGTCCATGTCGTGCTCGACGAACAGCACCGTCATGCCCTGCTCGCGCAGGTCCTTGACGTGGCCGAGCAGCGACTGGGTGAGCGCCGGGTTGACGCCCGCCATGGGCTCGTCGAGCATGACCAGCTCGGGGTTGACCATCAGCGCCCGCGCCATCTCCAGGAGCTTGCGCTGGCCGCCGGAGAGGCTGCCCGCGAAGTCCTCGCTCTTGGCGTCGAGCTTGAAGCGCACCAGGAGTTCCTCGGCGCGCTTGGTGATCTCGTCCTCCTGGGCGCGCCACGAGCCGGGGATCAGGGCGCGGAAGAAGTTCTCGCCCTTCTGGCCCTGCGCGCCCAGCCGCATGTTCTCCATGACGGTGAGCTTCGACAGCGCCTTGGTCAGCTGGAAGGTGCGGACCATGCCGGAACGGGCGACCCTGTGCGCCGGCACTCCGTTCATGGCCTTGCCGTTGAAGGTCCACGAACCGGCGTCGGCGGTGTCGAAGCCGGTGAGCTGGTTGAAGAACGTGGTCTTGCCGGCGCCGTTGGGGCCGATCAGCGCGGTGATGGAACCGCGCTGGATCTCGACGTGCCCGACGTCGACGGCGGTCAGGCCGCCGAAGCGCCTCACCACGTTGTCGGCGGTCAGGATCGCGTCGGGCTTGGCCACGCCGGGCTCGTGCTCCAGCCCCTGGAAGGCGGCCAGCGCGGCGGCCTTGCGGGTGGTCGTCTGGTTATCGGGCATCGAGTGCGATCTCCCTCTTGTCACCGAAGATGCCCTGCGGCCGGAAGACGAGCAGCAGGATGAAGCCGAGACCGACCAGGGCGTAGCGGATGGGCCCGACCTGCGTCTCGGTGATGACCGTGATGTACCCCGCCCGGACCGCCTCGCTCAGGAAGTTGCCGATGAAGACGAACAGCACCCAGAAGACCATGGCGCCGACGACGGGCCCGAGAACGCGGGCCGCGCCGCCCAGGATGACGATGGTGTAGGCGAAGAAGGTCATCTCGGTGCCGAACACGTCGGGCTGGACCGAGCCGTTGTACAGGCCGTAGAAGAAGCCGCCCAGGGCGCCGATGACGCCGCCGAGGATCAGCGACTGCATCTTGTACGAGAAGACGTTCTTGCCGAGGCTGCGCACGGCCTCCTCGTCCTCGCGGATGGCCTTCAGCACGCGGCCCCACGGGCTCTTCATGAGCAGGTAGACCACCGCGCAGCACACCGCCAGCGTGACCCAGCCGACGACGAGCAGCCAGAAGGTGCGCTCGTTGAAGCCGAACGGGCCGATGCCGTAGTGACCGGGCGGGAACGGGTTGATCGCGTAGAAGTCGTTGTTGAAGCCGCGACGGCCGTCGGATCCGCCGAAGGTCTCCTTGAAGGCCACCGAGCGGAAGATGAGCCGGATGATCTCGGCCGCGGCGATCGTGACGATCGCCAGGTAGTCGGCGCGAAGCCGCAGAGTGGGCACACCCAGCAGCAGGGCGAGGAGCACGGCTCCCGCCAGGCCCACGAGGATGCCGACCCAGAACGGCAGGCCGATGACGACGATCGTCACCGCCAGGCCGTAACCGGCGACCGCCATGAAGGCGGCCTGACCGAAGTTGAGCAGGCCCGTGTAGCCGAAGTGGATGTTGACGCCGATCGCGGCGAGGCCGTAGACCACCACTTCCCAGCCGATCGCGGCGTGGACGGTGGTCGTGAGAATCGTTAGCCAGTCCATGAGTTACCCCCCGTCAGCCGATCCGCTCGCGGCGGCCCAGGATGCCCTGCGGCCGGACGAGGAGCACGATGATCAGAATGGCCAGCGCGCCGACCGACTTCAGCTCCGGTGGCACCCAGAGCGTCGAGAGCTGGATGAACACGCCCACGACGATGGAGCCGACGAGCGCGCCGAACGCGGTGCCGAGGCCGCCGAGGGTGACGCCGGCGAAGATCAGGAGCAGGATGTCCTGGCCCATGGTGAACTTCAGCGACTGCGACAGCCCCAGCATGATGCCGGCCAGCGCGGCGATGGCGGCGCCGAGGGTCCAGATGATCCGGATCACCCGGTCGACGTCGATGCCCGAGGAGGCGGCCAGCGCCGGGTTGTCGGAGACCGCGCGGGCGGCCTTGCCGAGCCGGGTCTTGAGCAGCGCGATGCCGACGACGACCAGGACGAGCAGCTCGATGCCCATGGCCCACAGGTTCTTGGGAGCCACGGTGATCGGGCCGAGCTCCATGCCGGCCTGGGCGGTGTAGTCGGAGAACGACTCGTTCTGGGCGCCGAAGAAGAACTGGATCAGGTTGCGCAGCAGGATCGCCACACCGATCGAGATGATCATCATCGCGATCACGCCGGTGCCGCGCTTGCGCAGCCGGCCCCAGAAGAAGCGGTCCTGGAAATATCCGAAGGCTCCGCAGACGATCAGCGACAGCAGGGCCGCCAGTTCCAGCGGCATGCCCGACCAGCCGAAGATGCCGGTGTTGAACATGAACGCCACCACGGCGCCCAGCGTCACCAGCTCGCCATGGGCGAAGTTGGTCAGCCCGGTCGTTCCGTAGATCAGCGACAGGCCGAGCGCGGCCAGGGCGATGATCAGGCCCAGGTTCAGGCCTTCGAAGGCGAGCTGCGCCGCCTGACGGAAGAGCGCGCCCTCGCTGGGGTCGGCCGCCGGGGCCTCACCCGGCGCCGCCTTGGCCTCCAAGGGGAAGAGCACCGTACTCACGTTGCCCGCGAAGACCGTGGGCGTGCGGACGTTCTGTCCTCCACGCGGCTGGAGGTTGGGGGGCAACGTACTGGCGTCCAGAGTGACCTTGTACTTCCCGGCCTTCGGGACGGTCACTTCCCACGTGCCCTGGGCGCTGGTGGTGACCTCTTCGACGGGTTGACCGTCGTCCGTGGTCACGACGATTTTCGCGCCATTCACTGGTTGGCCTTGGTGTGTGAGAGTGCCCTTCAGCGCCTCTTTGGCGGGATCGGCGCTCGCCGGTCCGCCGAACAGGAGAATGAGCCCACCCAGGAAGGCCGTGAACGCGATCACGGCTCTGCGCAAATCTTGCTCCCTTGAAGTCCGAGGAGGTCCGGTCAGGACCCCCCCTCTCGACACGCAGGCATCGCAGGCACGACTGGGATGCTGTTGCGGGAGCCTATTCCGGGTACGCCCGGTTCCAAACCGTTCGTCACCAATTAGTGATGGGACTGATGTAAGGAATCCACCGAGGTCAGTGACCTGGTTGGGGCAAAATTGGGACTATCGGGGAAATGTCCTACGAATTCCTTACGGGCGTGATCCGCCCAAGGATTGGGGGCGTCCGGAAGCCGTCACGGACGGTGGGGAAGATCGAACCCGGGGGAGGACCTTTGGGACCATGAAGGGCTTCCCCGGCCCCACACGTTATCTACTCGGCCTCCCCGCGGGCTCTGCTGGGACAACGGTAGCGACCCTGGGAGCCGTGCGCAAAGGGAGACCGAAACTCACAGAAGGTTCACTGGTCGCGGGGTGTGTCCCCCGTTACGGGCGGTCGCGCAGCATGCAGGTGATGCGCGAGGTGCACACCCGACGGCCCCGCTCGTCGACGATCTCCACCTCGTACGTCGCCAGGGTGCGCCCGGCGTGCAGGGCGGTCGCCGTACCGGTCACGAAGCCCTCGGTGGCCGAGCGGTGGTGTGTGGCGTTGATCTCGATGCCGACCGCGATGCGCTCGGGACCGGCGTGGATGGCGGCGGCGATGGAGCCGACCGACTCGGCCAGCACGACCGAGGCCCCTCCGTGCAGCAGGCCGTACGGCTGGGTGTTGCCCTCGACCGGCATGCGGGCCACGACGCGCTCGGCGCCGGCCTCGAGGAACTCGATGCCCATGCGCTCGCCCAGGGTGCCCTGGTTCAGGGAGTTGATGAAGTCGGTGTCTGTCAAGGTCAAGGTGTCGTCTCCTCAGGTTTTCTGTCGCACTTGGAGACTAGGCTGCGTGTGTGCCGAAGAGTGAAGCGACCCCCGTGAGGCCCCGTCTCCTGCTGCTGGACGGGCATTCCCTGGCGTACAGGGCGTTCTACGCCCTCAAGGACGCGAACCTGATGACCACCGACGGTCAGCCCACGGCGGCCGTCTACGGGTTCACGTCGATGCTGACCAACATGATCAGGGATGAGCAGCCCACGCACATCGCGGTCTGCTTCGACCGGTCGGAACCGACGTTCAGGCACGAGACCTACGGCGATTACAAGGCCAACAGGTCGGCCACGCCCGACGAGTTCCGCGACCAGATGCGGCTCATCTTCGAGCTGCTCGACATCCTGCACGTGCCCTACCTGTCGAAGCCAGGCTTCGAGGCCGACGACCTCATCGCCACGCTGGCCACCCAGGCCGCCTCCGCCGACATGGACGTGCTGATCGTCACCGGCGACCGCGACGCCCTGCAGCTGGTCAACGAGCGCATCACCGTGCTCATGACCCGCCGCGGCATCAGCGACATGACCCGCTTCACGCCCGAGGCGGTCTTCGAGAAGTACGAGCTGACGCCGCAGCAGTATCCCGACTTCGCGGCGCTGCGCGGCGACCCCAGCGACAACCTGCTGTCCATCCCCGGCGTGGGCGAGAAGACCGCGGCCAAGTGGGTGCGCGACTTCGGCTCGCTCACCGCCCTCGTCGACCGCGTCGACGAGGTCAAGGGCAAGGTCGGCGAGAAGCTGCGCGACCACCTCGACCAGGTGCTGATGAACCGCCGCCTCACCGAGCTGCTGCGCGACGTGCCGATGGACGTCCCGATCGACGAGCTCAGGCAGGGCCAGTGGCAGCGCGAGGAGATCAACAAGCTCTTCGACTCGCTCCAGATCCGCGGCGAGCTGCGCGAGCGCGTGTTCAAGGTGCTCGGCACCGGCGAGGCGGACCCCGAGCAGGGCTTCGAGGTCGAGACCGTGATCCTCGGCCCCGGCCGCGTCGCCGGCTGGCTGTCGGCGCTGCCAGAGGGCCGCGCCGGGCTGGCGTTCAAGGGCGCGTACGGCAGCGGCACGGGCCGCATCGACGGCATCGCCGTGGCCTCGCCCGACGGCACCGCCGCCCACATCGACCCCGTCAAACTCACCGAGGACGACTTCACGGCCCTGGCCGCCTGGCTGGCCTCCGACGCCCCCAAGGCCGTCCACGACGCCAAGGGGCCGATGCTGGCGCTGTGGACCATGGGCATGGAGCTCGGCGGCCTGTCGTGCGACACCGCGCTCGCCGCCTACCTCGCCATGCCCGGCCAGCGCACCTTCGACCTCGAAGACCTGGCCCGCCGCTACGTCAACCGCGACCTGCGCGCCGAGACCGAGTCCAGCGGCCAGGCCGCGCTGTTCGGCGACGACGAGGACGCCCCCGCCAAGGACCTGGCCCTACGAGCCGCCGCCGTGCGCGAGCTCGCCGACGCCCTCGAAGACTTCCTCGGCGAGCGCGGCGGCACCAACCTGCTCGGCGTCGTCGAGCTGCCGCTGCTGGGCGTGCTGGCCGAGATGGAGCGGGCCGGCATCGCCGTCGACCGCGAATACCTCTCCGGCATGGAGGCCCAGTTCGCCGCCGGGGTCAAACAGGCCGTCGAGGAGGCCCACCGCGTCGTGGGCGAGCAGTTCAACCTCGGCTCGCCCAAGCAGCTGCAGGAGATCTTCTTCACCAAGCTGGGGCTGCCCAAGACGAAGAAGACCAAGACCGGCTACTCCACCGACGCCGAGCAGCTGGCCTGGCTGGCCACCCAGACCGACCACGAGCTGCCCGTCATCATGCTGCGCCACCGCGACCAGCAGAAGCTCATGACCACCGTCACCGGGCTGCTGGCCGAGATCTCCGACGACGGGCGCATCCACACCACCTTCAACCAGATCGTGGCGGCCACCGGACGGCTGTCGTCGGAGAAGCCCAACCTCCAGAACATCCCCATCCGCACCGCCGAAGGCCGCCGCATCCGGCAGGGCTTCACCGTCGGATCCGGCTTCGACACGCTGCTCACGGCCGACTACAGCCAGATCGAGCTGCGCATCATGGCCCACCTGTCGGGCGACCAGTCGCTCATCGAGGCCTTCGCCTCCGGCCACGACTTCCACCAGGCGACCGCCTCGCGGGTCTTCGACATCCCGCCGGAGCAGGTCGACGGCGAGCTCCGGGCCAAGATCAAGGCGATGAACTACGGCCTCGCCTACGGCCTGTCCGACTTCGGGCTGGCCGGGCAGCTCAACATCCCGGTCGCCGAGGCGAGGGCGCTGAAGGACGAATACTTCGAGGAGTTCGGCGGGGTGCGCGACTTCCTCCAGGCGATCGTCCAGCAGGCGCGCACCGACGGCTACACCGAGACCATCATGGGACGCCGCCGCTACCTGCCCGACCTCACCAGCGACAACCGGCAGCGGCGCGAGATGGCCGAGCGCATGGCGCTCAACGCGCCCATCCAGGGATCGGCGGCCGACATCATCAAGGTCGCCATGCTCAACGTGCGCCAGGCGCTGGCGGAGGCGGGGCTGGCCTCGCGGATGATCCTCCAGGTGCACGACGAGCTCGTGTTCGAGGTGGCGGCGGGGGAGCTGGAGGCACTGACGGCCCTGGTGCGCGAGCAGATGGCGGGTGCGTATCCGCTGCAGGTGCCGCTGGAGGTCTCCGTCGGCGTCGGCCGCACCTGGGAGGACGCGGGCCACTGACCCGCCCGCCTCCGGGCCAGCGGCTTTAGGGCCCTCCGGGTCCGCGGCTTCGGGCCCGCCGCCTCCGGGCCGGCGGCTTTTAGGGCCCGCCGCTACCGGGCCCGCGATCTCGGTCGTGGGCCCCGGGCGGGCCGCTCGCTGCCCGCGGGCAAGGCGCACGTCGCCTCGTTCGCGGGCCGGCCGTTTCCGCCCGGCAAGGCCCCAGCGGTCATGACCGCGGTGCCCCTCCGTCATGTCCGTATTTGCGGCCGGTTCCACTACGCTGAAGATTTGCTGGCAGCCCCTTCGGCCATGGAGTTCCGTGCGGAGTACAGCGTCACTCGCCCGAATCATCGCGATAGCCAACGTCGTCGTCGTGGTCCTCGCTCTGACGGCCCTGTGGTTACTGCCCTCCGACGAGCCCGTCACGGCCGCCAGGCCCGCGGCTGATCGGCCGAAGCCGCAGCCGAGCACCGTCTACCAGCCGCCGCCCGGAGTGGTCGCGACGCCGGCCTTCGCCAAGCAGGTAAAGGCGAACGAATCGGGGCTGATCCCGGTCCTCATGTACCACCGGATCATCAAGAAGCGCCTGGCCTCCATCGACCGCACACCGTCGCAGTTCCGCCAGGAGCTGGAGAAGCTGGCCAGGCAGGGCTACGTGCCGATCACCGCCAGGCAGTTCGCCACCGGCGACATCCGGGTGCCGGCGGGCAAGTACCCCGTGGTGCTCACGTTCGACGACGGCCACGAGTCGCACTTCCGCCTCGGCCCCGGCGACCGCCCTGAGCGCAACACCGCGGTGGCGATCCTCATGGACGTGGCCAGGAAGTACCCCCACTTCCAGCCGGTGGCGACCTTCTGGATCAACAAGCGGCCCTTCGGCCTCGACGACCCGGCCGAGCAGGCCAGGGCGGCGCAGTGGCTGGTGCGGAACGGGTTCGAGGTGGCCAACCACACCTGGAGCCACTACAACCTGCGCACGCTGAAGACCAAGAAGGTGCGCGAGCAGATCGTGCGGCTGGAGCGGCTGCTGAAGAAGCTGGGCGTGGAGCCCTCCCAGACGATGGCGTTGCCGTTCGGGAGCATGCCGCGCAGCAAGAAGGCGGCGGCCAAGGGTGCGTGGGACGGCACGCCGTACGGCATCGCGGGGGTGTTCCTCGCCGGGGCCGAGCCGTCGGTTTCGCCCTACGCGAAGTCCTTCGACCCGGGAGCGATCCAGCGGATCCAGAGCAACGGCAAGAAGGGCGAATGCCGCAAGTGGTGCTCGCAGTACTGGCTGGAATGGCTGAACAAGCACCCAGGTGAGCGGTATGTCTCCGACGGAGACCCTGATCACGTCTCCGTTCCCAAGGCGCTGCGAGGTAAAATCCACCCCAAGCGGAGGGGTCAGATCATCGCCTACTAGGCGACCGCCGAACCGGTCCCGGATTGACCCCTGGCTCCAGGTCTCATATGCTGATCGCTGCGCTGTGGGCTCGCGCGCGCCTCAGACGGAGCGGGCTCGCGCTCGATCTGGTCGAACCGGCTTGAACGAACAAAGGCCTGCAACGCGCCCGCCAATCGACTTCTGTCCGCGTTCGGAGCAATTCCACACATGACGTCCAGCACTGAGGCCACCTCGACCACCCCGCAGGTTGCGGTCAACGACATCGGGTCCGAGGAAGCCTTCCTCGCCGCGATCGACGAGACCATCAAGTACTTCAACGACGGCGACATCGTCGAGGGCACCGTCGTCAAGGTCGATCGAGACGAGGTTCTTCTCGACATCGGCTACAAGACCGAGGGTGTCATCCCCTCGCGTGAGCTTTCCATCAAGCACGATGTCGACCCGGCTGACGTCGTGGAAGTCGGCGAGCACGTCGAGGCTCTCGTCCTCCAGAAGGAGGACAAGGAGGGCCGCCTCATCCTGTCCAAGAAGCGCGCTCAGTACGAGCGGGCCTGGGGCACGATCGAGAAGATCAAGGACGAGGACGGCATCGTCACCGGCACGGTCATCGAGGTCGTCAAGGGCGGTCTCATCCTCGACATCGGCCTGCGCGGCTTCCTCCCGGCCTCCCTCGTGGAGATGCGCCGGGTCCGCGACCTGCAGCCGTATGTCGGCCGTGAGCTCGAGGCGAAGATCATAGAGCTCGACAAGAACCGCAACAACGTGGTTCTGTCGCGCCGCGCCTGGCTCGAGCAGACGCAGTCCGAGGTCCGCCAGACCTTCCTCAACACCCTCCAGAAGGGCCAGGTCCGCAAGGGCGTCGTGTCCTCGATCGTCAACTTCGGTGCCTTCGTGGACCTGGGTGGCGTCGACGGTCTGGTCCACGTGTCCGAGCTGTCCTGGAAGCACATCGACCACCCCTCCGAGGTCGTCGAGGTCGGCCAGGAGGTCACGGTCGAGGTCCTCGACGTCGACATGGAGCGCGAGCGCGTCTCCCTGTCGCTCAAGGCGACCCAGGAAGACCCGTGGCAGCAGTTCGCCCGCACCCACCAGATCGGCCAGGTCGTGCCGGGCCGCGTTACCAAGCTGGTGCCGTTCGGTGCGTTCGTCCGCGTCGAGGAGGGCATCGAGGGCCTGGTCCACATCTCCGAGCTGGCCGAGCGCCACGTGGAGATCCCGGAGCAGGTCGTCCAGGTCGGCGACGAGATCTTCGTGAAGATCATCGACATCGACCTCGACCGTCGCCGCATCAGCCTCTCGCTGAAGCAGGCCAACGAGAACGCCGGTGTCGACGTCGAGTTCGACCCGACGCTCTACGGCATGGCCGCGACCTACGACGACCAGGGCAACTACATCTACCCCGAGGGCTTCGACTCGGAGACCGGTGAGTGGCTCGAGGGCTTCGACAAGCAGCGCGAGGAGTGGGAGCGGCAGTACGCCGAGGCCCAGACCCGCTTCGAGGCTCACAAGAAGCAGATCGAGGAGGCCCGCAAGGCTGAGGCCGAGGCTGGCGAGGTTCCGTCCACCTACACCGGTGAGACCGCCCCGTCCGCCCAGGCTCCCGCCACGCAGGGCGCCCTCGCCTCCGACGAGGCTCTCGCCGCTCTGCGCGAGAAGCTCGCCGGCGGCCAGAGCTGAGGCTGGCTCTGAGGTAGCTTCATAGAACGGCCCCGCACTTCGGTGCGGGGCCGTTTCTTCGTTCCGGCACGTTCTCGTGGGGTCTTGTACGGCACGCATGGGTCACCCCCAGCCGCCGCACAGGGCCGGGCTCCGTCCAGGGAGACGGACAACGAGCGGGCGTGCCCGGCCACCGTTACGCGACGGCGGGGAAGGCAGGCGGTGACGCGCTTGGAGGGCCCGGTGGCGCGGCGGGAGCGGCATCGCCGCGAAAGCGGGTGCGGTGTTCCGGTGGCGCACCAGTAGGGTGGCCGCGTGGAGCACACGACGCGGATCGAGCCCGCCGGCCCCGGTGACGCGGGCGAGATCCTCACCCTCACCCGGGCCGCCTACGTCAGCGAGGCCCAGCTCTACGGAGATCCCTTCATCCCGCCCCTGGTCGAGTCGGTGGAGCAGGTCCGCAAGTCCATCGACACCGGCATCGTGTTCACCGCACGCGACGGCGCCCGCATCGTGGGCGCGGTGCGCGCCCGCATGGCGGGTTCGACGTGCCTGGTCGGGCGGCTGGTGGTGGCGCCGGACGCGCAGCGGCGCGGCATCGCGACGGCGTTGCTGGCTCACCTGCACGGGCAGTGCCCGGACGCCGAGGCGTTCGACCTGTTCACCGGTCACCTGTCGGAGGGCAATCTGCGGCTCTACCGCAGGCTGGGCTACCGGGAGACGCACCGCGAGCGCATGGACGACCACCTCACGCTGGTCCACCTGAGGCGAGCGCGACCCGGCGATGGTGCAGGCCGATGACGGGCGTCTCCAGGGGTGTGCCCGCGTACAGGTAGTGGGTCATGCCGAGCAGCAACCGCCGCACGTCGGGGCTGGGCCGTACGACCAGCCGCAGGAACTGGCTGGTGGTTCCGAGCTTGTTGCCGCATTCGCGCACGTGCACGCTGTGCCGTTCGAGCAGGTGGTCGCGCAGCTGTACCCCGTCGTGGCCGTCGGGCAGCTTGACCAGCAGGAAGTTGCCCTGAGAGCCGAAGACCGTCAGGCCCGGCATGGCTCCGAGCTGCTGGAGCATGATGTGCCGGTCCTGGGCCAGGCGGCGCAGGCTGTCGCGGTACTCCGCGAGGTGCTCCTTGAGCATGAAGACGACGACCTCGGCGAAGGAGTTGAGGTTCCATTTGGGCAGGGCGCCGCGGATGCGCCCGGCCAGGGCGGGGTTGGCGATCAGGTAGCCGAAGCGGATGCCGTGCAGGCCGAAGTTCTTGCCGAGGCTGCGCAGGACGATCACGTTGGGCCGCACCGCGGCCTCTCCGGCCAGTCCCGGGTACGGTTCGGCGTCGACGAAGTCGCCGAACGACTCGTCGACGATGACCAGGTCGAGGTCGATGAGCCGGTCGAGCAGCCGCACCACTTCGTGCTTGGGCAGGTAGCCGCCGTCGGGGTTGTTGGGGTTGCAGATGACGGCCACGCGGGAGCCGCGTGAGCGGATGAACCGCACGTAGTCGTCGACGTCGAGGCTGAAGTTGCGGCTCTCCAGCAGGGGGTACATGTCGACGCGCTTGCCGGTCTCCAGGGGCTGGTCGGTCCATCGGCCGAAGGTCGGGATGGGGATGGCCAGCGACTCGCGTACGAGCAGGTGGTCGATCCAGGTGATGAGCTCGGTGGAGCCGTTGCCCATGACGACGGTGCGGGGGTTGAGCCCGAGGGTGGTGCTGAGTTCGGCGGCGATGGTCTCGGAGTCGCTCGGGTAGTACTTGAGGATCGACTCGAGGTTCCCGCCCAGCCTGTCGAAGATCTCCGGGGTGGGGAAGTACGGGTTGCACGGGATGCAGAAATCCACCGGCGCCTGCTGCCCGGGTGCCTCGCGCACCAGCGAGAAGTGGGAACGGCTGTGTGCCTGTGCCAGGTCCAACGCGACCTCCGAGATGAGCCCGTCCGTTATGCGGGGATACGCGGCAGCCGTAGAGAAGGTTCAACGCGCTCGGCAAGCGCTTTCCAGGGGTTGGGCCCTGTCGAGCTCCGGCACGGTGAGGGTTCGCCTATAGGCTGGCCTCTGTGCTGAAAGTAGGCCTCACCGGAGGAATCGGGTCGGGTAAGAGCGAGGTCGCCAGGCGGCTGGCCGAGCGGGGCGCGGTCGTCATCGACGCCGACAAGATCGCCCGCGAGGTGGTCGAGCCCGGCACGCCGGGCCTGGCCCGCGTGGTGGCGGCCTTCGGCGCCGAGGTGCTGCACCCAGACGGCTCGCTCAACCGCGAGAAGCTCGGCTCGATCGTCTTCGCCGATCCCGAGCGCCTGGCCACGCTCAACGGCATCGTCCACCCGCTCGTCGGCGAACGGGTGGGCCTGCTGCAGAGCCAGGCGGCGGGCGACGCGATCGTCGTCTACGACGTGCCCCTGCTGACGGAGAACAAGCTGGCGCCGCTGTACGAGGTGGTCGTCGTGGTCGACGCCGCGGAGGAGACCCGCATCGCCCGCCTGGCCGAGCATCGCGGCATGGCCGCCGAGGAGGCGCGGGCGCGCATCGCCGCCCAGGCCACCCGCGAGGAGCGGCTCGCGGTGGCCGACGTGGTGATCTCCAACGAGGGCTCCCTGGAGGAGCTCGAACGGCAGGTCTCCGAGCTCTGGGAGCGGCTGACCGCACGCGCGCGGGCGTGAGAGGCGGGCTGTCCCGGCCGCTCGGCCCACTCCGGCTGACCGCACGCGCGCGGGCGTGAGAACATGCCGCTGTGCGCAGGCGGCTGAGCTTTCTCGACGGGGTGGCCGTGGGGCTGCCGGTGCTGGGCGCGCTGCTCGTCCTCGTGGGGTTGTTACCCGTCGAGGACGTGGTCGAGAGCCTGGACGAGGTCGTCCCGCTGCTGGGATTCCTCACCGGCCTGATGGTGCTGGCCGCGCTCAGCGCCAGGGCGCAGGTCTTCGACGCGGTCGCGGCCCGCCTGGCCGTCCTGGGCCGCGGCAACTACGCGCTGCTGTTCGCGGCGAGCGCGGCGTTCGCCACGGTCGTCACGATCTTCCTCAACCTCGACACGACGGCGGTCCTGCTCACCCCCGTCCTGCTGGCCCTGGCGGCCAGGTCGGGCATCTCGCCGCTGCCCCTGGCCATGACGACCCTGTGGCTGTCGGCCGCGGCCAGCCTGCTGCTGCCGGTCTCCAACCTCACGAACCTGCTCGCCACCGACAAGATCCACCTGTCGGCTACCGAGTTCGCGCGGCTCATGCTGGCGCCGCAGGCGGCCGTCCTGGCCGTCACGCTGGTCCTGCTGTGGGTGATGTTCTGGCGCCTGGCCAGGCGCGGCGAGCGCCGCTACGAGCCGAGGCCGCCCGAGCCGGTCGCCGACCGCGTCACCCTGATCGCCGCCGCCGTCGCCTGCCTGCTGTTCGCCGCCGCGATCGTGGCCGGGACCGAGGCCTGGCTGGCCGCGCTGGCCGCCGCCGCGATCGTCGTCGCGGTCTTCCTCGTGCGCGACCGCTCGGCGCTGTCGTGGTCGCTGATCCCGTGGCGGCTGCTCGGCCTGGTCACCGGACTGACCCTGATCGTCCCCGCCCTGGCGGCGTACGGCCTGGCCGACCTCATGGCCGCGCTCGTCGGCGACGACCGGGCGCGCACCGCCGCCACCGGGCTGGTGCTCGCCAACGCCGTCAACGGCCTGCCCGCCTACCTGGCCGTGCAGCTCGCCGTCCCGGTCGGGCGGCCCGAGCAGCTCGCCGTCCTGCTGGCCGCCGTCAACGCCGGAGCCGTGATCACCCCGTGGGCCTCGACGACGACGCTGCTGTGGCTGGAGAGCTGCCGGCGGTACGGCGTGAGCGTGCCCCTGGGGCGGTTCATGGCCTCGGGGCTCGTCCTGGCCGTCGCGGTCACGGTCGCCGTGATCCTGGTCACCGGATAATCACCTTTCCGGCTTCGGACAAGCACCGGCGCGGTGCATCAAAAGCGGAGATCGTGGATCCCACCAGCTGTCAGCCGACCAGGGAGGGAACCCATGCTTTGCTCGATCGTCCCGCCGGACCTGCTGCTCGACCTCGGCATCGACGCCCGCCAGCTGGAGCAGGCGAGCGTCATCCGCATCCAGCGCACCCTGCTGGCCGCCGCCCAGCGCAGCCTCAACCTCCGCCTCACCCTCGACGAGGAGGCGCCCGGCCTGCTGCGCACCGTCTACGACGCCGAGCACGGCTCCTTCGGCAGCCTGCCGGGCGTCAAGGTGCGCGGCGAGCACGATCCGGCCACCACGGACGAGGCGGTCAACGACGCCTTCGACAACGCCGGCCGTACCTACGCCTTCTACAAGGAGATCTTCGACCGCGACAGCATGGACGACCGGGGCATGGAGCTGGTCTCCTCGGTGCACTTCGAGACCGACCACAACAACGCCTACTGGAACGGCTTCCAGATGATCTACGGCGACGGGGACGGCGACGTCTTCGTGCGCGGGTGCTTCCCGAAGCTGCTCGACGTGGTGGCGCACGAGCTCACCCACGGGGTGACCGACTTCACCGCCGGGCTCGTCTACAGCAAGCAGCCCGGCGCGCTCAACGAGTCGTTCTCCGACGTCATGGGAGCGCTGGCCACGCAGTACGCCCTGGGCCAGACGGCCGACCAGGCCGACTGGCTGATCGGCAAGGGCTGCTTCGGGCCGGCGATCGCCGGTGAGGCCCTGCGTTCGATGAAGCAGCCGGGCACCGCCCACCCGCACGACCGCCAGCCCGCGCACATGCGCGACTACCTCGACCTGCCCGACGACGGCGACCCGCGCAACGACCACGGCGGCGTGCACATCAACTCCGGCATCCCCAACCACGCCTTCTACCTGGCCGCGACCGCCCTGGGCGGGCACGCCTGGGAGCGGGCGGGAAGGATCTGGTATGTCACACTGACGGAACGGCTGGGGCCGGTGTCCCAGTTCGACGACGTGGTGGAGGCGACCGTGGCGGTGGCGGGGGAGTTGTACCAGGCGGACTCCGACGAGCAGAAGGCCGTGCGGAGCGCCTGGCAGCAGGTGGGCCTGCTGCCGTGAAGGTGACGGTGGTGCAGGGAGGCGGGTTCGGCGGCCTGGTGCTCACCACCACGGCCGACACGGCCGCCCTGCCCCTCGACGACGCCATCAGGCTGCGCGAGGCGGCGCGCGGGTTCTCCGAGCTGCCGGCGACGGTGGGCGGGCCGGGCCACGCCGACCAGCTGCTGACGGAGATCACCGTGGAGGACGACGAGGGCAAGAGCCACACCGTGCGCTTCGCCGAGGACGAGCGGCTGGGAAGGCTGGTCGCGCTGGTCCGCGCGATGGGCGGGCGTGACGGATGACCCGGCGATCCCGGGCGGCGCGAGCCGGTGCTCGCGGCCGCCCGGCATGTCGGGAGCGACCCCACCCGGCGTGAGCGGCCACCCCCCGGCCGCCTGCCGTACTCCTGAGGGCTAGAACCAGCCGCGGTGACGCGCCATGGCCTCCAGGCCCCGCTGCAGGGCCTGGTCGGCGGTGGCGGGCGGGTCGGTGTAGCGGACGGTGAAGCGGTTGTACGCGTCGTGGCCCGAGCTGAGGAAACCGCCGCGCTTGTCGGCCTCCAGGATGACGTCCATCTGCGCGGGACCGGCGATGAAGGTCAGCTCCAGCTCGTTGAAGTAGCGCCGCCAGTTGCCGCCCGCGTAGTACTCGATCTCCTGGAAGAACGGCATCGTCGAGCCGTACAGCGTGCCGCGCTCCAGGTCGGCCTTCTTGAAGTGGAAGCCCATGCGGTCGAGCGCCGCGATGACGTACTCCTGCACGGGCAGCGGGTTGACGAACAGCGGGTCGAGGTCGCCCTTGTCGAGCGCGCCCGCCAGGGCCAGCTCGGTCTGCACGCCCAGGCGCATGCCGTGCAGCGGGTTGCCGCCGATCGCGCTGATCGGGGTCTCCCACGGCATCGGGATCTCGAACGGCTGGCTGTGCGCCGCCCCCGCGGCCAGCTGGAACGATCCGGCCACCTGCTGGCGCAGGAAGCTGTAGGTCGACTTGTACTCGTTGTCGCCGCTTTCCACCTCGACGACGGCGGTCAGGTCGATGAAGATGCCCTCGACCTTGTAGTCGGAGCTCCCGCCGCGGAAGTTGACCACTCCGCGCAGCAGCTCACCCGGGCGGACGCTGGTGCCGCTCAGGACCGTGTCGACTTCGACGCCCGCCCCGAAGGCGGCCATCAGCTTGCGAAACACCATGGGGTTCTCTCCTAGTGGGGTTCTTTCCCGTTTGCGGCGATTCTCGGGAGGAGCTGGGCGAGCAGGAGCGTGGACAGGGCGGAGTCCTCTCCGTTGCCACGCGTGCGGACGACCAGCGGCTGAGGGGCGCTCTCCGCGAGCTTGGCGCCGACGTCGAGTCGCCGGCGAGCCAGTTCGTACTGCAGGACCGCGCGGTTGTCGCGGTAGGAGTCGGCCAGCCGGCGCAGCGCCTTGGCCTCGTTCTCCGCAGCGGTCAGTTCGGCACGGCCGCGGGCCTCGATCTCCCAGCGCACGCGCTGAGCCTCGGTCTCGTGCTCCTCCAGCATGCGCGCGACGTCCTTCTTCGCCTTGTTCAAGGAGGCCTTGACCTCGACGATGCGGGCGTCACGGGTCTTCTTGGCCCGCTCGATCTCCATCGACAGGGTGTCGATGCGACGCTTGCGGGTCAGCTCCCACTCGCGCTCGTAGGCCGACAGCTCCTTGGCGACCTTCTCGCGCGTGGCCAGGTGCTGCTGGTACTGGTCGGGCAGCTGCACGTCAGGGATGTTGGCTCCCGTGACGCGCACGCCGTAACGGCCCAGCTGGCGGTTGAGCGCGTCCTGCATGTCGCCCACGTCGCTGCCGCGCAGGTCGTAGGCGCGTTCGGTGTTGACCCTGCGGCCGCGCTGGCGGATCGCGTCCTGCACGGCGCTGGAGAGCACCAGGTCGAAGTTGCCCGCGCCGATGGTGCGGACGAACGCGACCGGGTCGACGATCCTGAACTTCAGGAAGAACTCGATCGACTTCAGCGGGACGTTCTCCGCGGTCGGGCAGGCCACGATCGGCGCGGAGTAGGGGATCTCGGTCGAGGTGTCGACGACCGCGTCCACCCGGTCCCACGGCAGCCACAGGTAGTGCCGTCCGGGCGGCAGCACCCCGGTGATCGCGCCCCACCGGCTGCGCACGCCGGTGGTGCCCTCCTCGATCTCGATGATGGCCCTGCGCCACATCCAGACCAGGGCGACGAGCATCAGCAGCAGCCCGATCGCGATGCCGAACGGGTTGAGCGTGCCGATCGCGTACAGCGCCAGGAAGATCAGCGAGATCCACGCGAAGCCGCGCCGGTCCTTGGGGATGACGACGGGGACCAGCTGGCCCTGCTCGCCGCCGCGCAGCAGCTGGCGGATCTCGGACCAGGAGGCCAGAGACTCCTTGATCTTGGAGAATTCACGGCTCATCGGACCTCACCACCCGGCAGGGCTCGCTCCACGGTCGTCTCGCTGTCGATCTCAGGCTCCCTGACCTCGGGTGTCTCCGTCTTGAGCAACGAAGAGATCTCCTCCTGGCGTTCCGAGATGCGCTGGGCAATTTCGGAGAGCCGGCCTCGGATGGCGGCCATGTCCTCGTCGGAGAAGAGGGCGGCGTCCTTGCTGCCCACGAGCTGCTTGGCCAGGGCCAGGAAGTCGATGTCGGTGTCGTCGCCGACCTGGACCACCTGCGGCAGCCGCGCGGCCACGCCCTCCAGCTTGTCCATCAGGTCCTGCTGGAAGCGGTAGTCGAGGATCTGCGGCGCCTCGGCGGCGCTGAGGGCGCGGATGTCGAGCGCCTGGGCCTCCAGGAGCGCCGCGTTGGCCTTGGCCGTGGTCTCGGCCTCCACCAGCCGCTGCTGGGCCTGGGCCTTGGCCTGGTGCGTCGCGCGCTCCAGGGCCGTGTCCATGCGGGCCTGGTAGGCGGCGATCTCGGCCTGGATGGCGCTGAGGGTCTCCTGCAGCCCGGCCAGCTCCTTGATCAGGTCGCCCTCGTTCTGCTCCTTGCGCAGCACCAGCTCGTACTCGTAGGTGTAGGCCTCCTTGGCCACCCTGACCATCTCGGGGGCCGCCAGGTCCATGCGGTACTCCTGGCTGGACGGCTCGGCGTGCGTGATGTTCACGTCCGTGAGCCGTACGGCGGGCAGGAACTGCTGGTTGAGCGACTCGAGCATGCCCTGGGTGCTCTCGCCCACCAGGTCGTAGATGTCCTCGGCCCGCTGGGCGTAGATGAGGCTGCGGGTGACCTCGCTGATGGCGTTCTGCAGCTTGGAGGAGAACCCGCTCACGCTGCCGAGCACGAAGATGAACTCGGCCGGGTTCTCGATGCGGAACTGCAGGAACAGGTCGACGCTCGCCTTGACGCCCTGCTGGGTCGGAGCCTCCCTGATGGGGGCGTTGAACGGGTACTCCCGCGTGGTGTTGACGATGTAGCTGACCCGCTTCCACGGGTTGAACAGCGTCACCCGGCCCGGCGGCGCGACCTGCACGAGCTTGCCGAACTTGGTGATCAGCGCGTGCGAGCCGTCGGGCACCATGACGACGCTGCGCCTCCACCACAGGAAGGCCAGCGCGAGCACCAGCACGACCCAGTAGTGGATGCCGAACAGCACCGAGGCGATCTCGATGAACCCGCCGAGCAGCCCGATCAGCCCCAGGACCACCAGGACGATCATCGGGATGATCAGCTTGGCCGTCCCCGCCTTCGGGATCACCACGGGCGAGATCACGTGGTTGCCGGCCTGGTCGGTGAAGCTGCGGGCCAGCACCTCGCCGGCCTCGTTGATGGAGACGCTGCGCGCCTCGATCACGGTGCCGATCGAGACGCTGCCATCCCGGGCCGCGGCGAAGTCGCGCGGGTTGAGCGCGAACGCCGCCGGCTGGCCCTGCTGGCCGGGCTGCCCGCCCGGGCCCATGACCTGGCCCACCGCCTGGTCCATGGCCTGGCCGACGGCCTGCCGTACGTTCCCGCCCTGGACCACGGCTTGCGCTATTCCCTGCCCTGCCTGAAGCAGGGCCTCCCTGGGTCGTGACATTGCACCTCTCTTCGCATATCCCCGTGATTCCGACCGTATCTATCCCGACTTGCTAACCGCTTGCAAGCTATGTCGTACACCTCTTGTGATTCGTAGTAGGTGTGCTACAAAGGAAGCATGAGTGCTATGCCTTCGTTAGAAGACGCAGTGCACGATTTGGCAACGGACGTCATCCGCGTCCATGACCTGCGGATGAGCTACGGCCCTGTCGAAGTGCTCAAAGGCGTCGATTTCACGGTACGGCGGGGCGAGGTGATCGTGCTGCTGGGGCCGAACGGGGCGGGCAAGACGACCACCATCGAGATCCTCGAAGGTTTCCGCATGCGCTCCGGCGGCCAGGCCACGGTGCTCGGCGTCGACCCGGCGCGCGGAGACGAGGCCTGGCGCGCCCGCCTGGGAGTGGTGCTGCAGTCGTGGCGTGACCACGGCCGATGGAAGGTCGGCGAGCTGCTGGCCCACCTGCGCGAGTTCTACACGCCCTACCGCGCGCCCTTCGAACTCGACGAACTGCTCGCCGCCGTCGGGCTCGACGAGCACGCGGGCCGTCGCCTGTCGAAGCTCTCCGGCGGGCAACGCCGGCGCCTCGACGTCGCCATCGGCATCGTGGGCCGCCCCGAGGTGCTCTTCCTCGACGAGCCCACCGCCGGCTTCGACCCGCACGCGCGGCGCGACTTCCACGATCTGCTCCACCGGCTGTCCGACCTGGAGGAGACCACCATCCTGATGACCACGCACGACCTCGACGAGGCCGAGAAGCTGGCCGACCGCATCCTGATCCTCGACGAGGGAAGAATCGTCGCCGACGGCAGCCCGGACGCGCTCGCCCGCAAGGTCGCCAGGGACGCGCAGGTGCGGTGGAGCCTCGACGGCGAGCACTTCGTGCACGCCACCGACGACGTGACCGCGTTCGTGCGCGGCCTGTTCGCCCAGCACGGCGACGCCGTCCAGGACCTGGAGATCCGCCGGGCCACGCTGGAGGACACCTACATGGCGATGGTGCTGAAGGAGGCGCGGCGATGATCTGGCACGCCGTACGGCTGGGCCTGCGCCGCGGGCTGACGGAGACCAAGCACGCCTTCCGCGAGCCCCAGGAGATCTTCTTCACACTCTTCTGGTCCGTCTCCTTCCTGGCGGTCATCTACTTCCAGCGCGACGCCACCATCGCCGGGGTCTCGCTGGCGGCGCTCACGCTGCCCAGCCTGGTCACCCTGGGCATCGCCTTCAACGGGCTGATGGGCATGGTCGGCGGCCTGTCCGTCGAGCGCGAGGACGGCACCCTGCTGCGCGCCAAGTCGGTGCCGCACGGCATGGTCGGCTACGTGATCGGCAAGGTGGTGCTGATCTCGCTGAGCTCGCTGAGCGGGTCGATGGTGGTCCTGCTGCCGTCGTTGTTCCTGGTGTCCGCGCTCGACTCGGTGGGCGTGGCCGGATGGCTCGGCCTGTTCGGGATCCTGATGCTCGGCCTGCTGGCCACGCTGCCCTGGGGGGCGGTCATCGGCTCGTTCGCCAACAGCCCGCAGACCGCGGCCGGGTTCTCGATGCTGGGACTGGGGGGTCTGGCCGCCGTCTCCGGGATCTTCTACCCGATCACCTCGATGCCCGGCTGGCTGCAGGTCGTGGCGCAGGCCTTCCCGCCGTACTGGCTGGGACACGGCGCCAGGGCCGCCGTGCTGCCACCGGACTTCGCGGCGGCGGAGCTGACCGGAGCGTGGCGGGCCGAATGGGCCGTGCTGGTGCTGGCACTCTGGGCCGCGGCGGGTTTCCTGATCGCGCCCGGCGTTCTGCGTAGGATGGCGCGCCGGGAGTCGGGTTCGGCGATGCAGGCCCGGCGTGAGCGTGCGATGCAACGAGTTGGCTGATATTTCGTGACCGAGACCGTATACAACCGCATTGCCCTGCTCCGCGCGGAGCGGGGCATCAGCCGCCGCCAGCTGGCCGACGCCCTGGGGGTGCACTACCAGACCGTCGGCTACCTCGAACGCGGCGAATACAGCCCGTCCCTCTTCCTGGCCCTGCGGATCGCGACCTTCTTCGAGGTTCCGGTGGAGGTGATCTTCTCGGTCACGCCGTTCCCGCGCATCGGCGAACGGTCAGCCTAGGAGCTCGTCGAGCAGCTCGTTCCGGAACTTCGCGCCCGGGTCGAAGCGCCCGGCGAGCTCCAGGAACCGGGGATCGATCCCCGGCCGGGTGACGAAGATCTTCCCCCAGTGCGGCCTGGGATCGAACGGGCGCAGCACGCTCTCCACCAGCTTGACCGCCTCCAGCACCCTGGCCGGCTCCTTCAGCCAGGTGAAGTGCAGCGCCACCGTCGCCCTGCCGTACGCCGGGCTCAGCCACAGCCCGTCGGCCGCGACGCTGCGGATCTCCGAGACGTGCAGCACGGGACGCAGCAGCTCGCCCACCTTCGCCAGCTCCGCCACCGCCTCGTCGGCGTGCTCGCGCGCCACCATGAACTCCGACTGCAGCTCCTCGCCGGCGCTCGGCAGGAACTCGGCGCGGAAGTGCGGCAGCCGCTCGTGCCACGGCCCTGGCACGCCGAGCTGCTGCGTGCAGTTGCCGGTGGGCATGCCCGCGATCGGATGCCGGGGCCCGTCGGCCGCGGTCCTGCCGACCCGCGGCGGCGCGGTGTCCTTGACCCAGAGCTGGGAGGTGTCCCAGTCGGTGAAGACGCTCACGCTGTAACCCGGGGTGGCGTAGTCGGTGGTCAGGGCGTCGTCGAAGACGTACTGCCGCAGCTCGAACGAGGGCACCAGGTCCAGCGTCAGCGCGGTTACCACGCCCAGCGCGCCCAGGGAGACCACCGCGCCCTCGAAGCCCTCGTCGCCCCTGCTCAAGGTGACCTCGTCCCCGTCCGCCGTCACCAGCTCGACGGCGGCCACCGAGGTCGACAGGCAGCCGTTGTGCTCGCCCGACCCGTGCGTTCCCGTGGCCACCGCCCCGGCGACGGAGATGTGGGGGAGCGAGGCCAGGTTCGCCAGCGCCCAGCCCCCGGCGTCGAGCCGCGGGCAGATGTCGGCGTAGGTCAGCTCGCCGCCGATGCGCACCTGGTGGCGGTCGGTGTCGAGGTCGAACGTCTTCGGCATCCTGGCCAGGCTCACCAGGTCGCCCGTGGTGTCGGTGAGCTCGTTGAAGGTGTGGCCGGTGCCCACGACCCTGAGCCTGGGCGACCGGGCGACCAGCGCCCGCAGGGAGGGCCCGGTGGAGGGCGAGTGGAGTTGCCTGGCGCGGAAGGTGACGTTGCCGGCCCAGTTACGCATCACGTCACAGATCGTAAGCTCCACCGTGTCCCGGGGACCGAACGCACCCCACTTCTTCGAGCGATGCAAGAAATGTCGGAGCGGTTTCCTACAGTGGACACCATGCGACCGGTGACAGACTTGCAGCGTAAGGTGGCCCCCTTCGAGGTCGTCACCGAGATGACCCCGTCCGGCGACCAGCCCACGGCCATCGCCGAGCTGGAGCGCCGCGTTCTCGCGGGCGCCAAGGACAACGTGCTGCTCGGCGCCACCGGCACCGGCAAGACCGCCACGGTGGCCTGGCTGATCGAGCGCCTCCAGCGCCCGGCCCTGGTGATGCAGCCGAACAAGACGCTGGCCGCGCAGTTCGCCAACGAGCTGCGCGAGATGCTGCCCAACAACGCGGTGGAGTATTTCGTCTCCTACTACGACTACTACCAGCCCGAGGCGTATGTCCCGCAGAGCGACACCTACATCGAGAAAGACTCCTCGATCAACGACGAGGTCGAGCGCCTGCGCCACTCGGCGACCAACTCGCTGCTCACGCGCCGCGACACGATCGTCGTCGCCTCGGTGTCGTGCATCTACGGCCTGGGCACCCCGCAGGAGTACGTCGACCGCATGACCCGGCTGAAGGTCGGCATGGAGGTCGAGCGCGACCAGCTGCTGCGCCGCCTGGTCGACATGCAGTACACCCGAAACGACCTGTCCTTCACACGCGGCACGTTCCGGGTGCGGGGCGACACGATCGAGATCATCCCCAAGTACGAAGAGCTCGCGGTCCGCATCGAGATGTTCGGCGACGAGATCGAGAAGCTCTCGACGATGCACCCGCTCACCGGCGAGGTCATCACCGAGGACGAAGAGCTCTACATCTTCCCCGCCTCCCACTACGTCGCCGGCGAGGAGCGCATGGCCAGGGCGGTGGCGCAGATCGAGGTCGAGCTGGAGCAGCGCCTGGCCGAGCTCGAACGGCAGGGCAAGCTCCTCGAGGCGCAGCGGCTGCGCATGCGCACCACCTACGACATCGAGATGATGCGCCAGATCGGCACCTGCTCCGGCATCGAGAACTACTCGCGCCACATGGACGGCCGCGAGGCGGGCAGCGCGCCCAACACCCTGCTCGACTACTTCCCCGAAGACTTCCTGCTGGTCCTCGACGAGTCCCACCAGACGGTGCCGCAGATCGGGGCCATGTACGAAGGCGACGCCTCCCGCAAGCGCACCCTCGTCGACCACGGCTTCCGCCTGCCGTCCGCGCTCGACAACCGCCCGCTGAAGTGGGAGGAGTTCCTGGAGCGCATCGGCCAGACCGTCTACCTGTCGGCCACCCCCGGCGCCTACGAGCTCGGCCGCGCCAAGGGCGAGGTCGTCGAGCAGGTCATCCGCCCGACCGGACTGGTCGACCCCGAGGTCGTCATCAAGCCCACCAAGGGCCAGATCGACGACCTGGTCCACGAGATCCGCACCCGCGCCGACCGCGACGAGCGGGTCCTGGTCACGACGCTGACCAAGAAGATGTCGGAAGACCTCACCGACTACCTCCTGGAGCTCGGCATCCGGGTGCGCTACCTCCACAGCGAGGTCGACACCCTGCGCCGCATCGAGCTCCTGCGCGAGCTGCGCCTGGGCGAGTTCGACGTCCTGGTGGGCATCAACCTCCTGCGGGAGGGTCTCGACCTGCCGGAGGTGTCGCTGGTGTCGATCCTCGACGCCGACAAGGAGGGCTTCCTGCGCTCGGAGACCTCGCTCATCCAGACCATCGGCCGTGCCGCGCGTAACGTCTCCGGCCAGGTCCACATGTACGCCGACAAGATCACCCCTTCGATGGAGCGGGCGATCGACGAGACCAACCGGCGCCGGGCCAAGCAGATGGCCTACAACGAGGCCAACGGCATCGACCCGCAGCCGCTGCGCAAGAAGATCGCCGACATCCTCGACTCGCTGCAGCGCGAAGACGCCGACACCGAGCAGCTCATGGGATCCGGGCGCCAGCAGTCCCGCGGCAAGGCGCCGGTGCCGGGCTTCGTGGCCAAGCAGGCCGGCCAGCACGCCAAGGCCATCGCCGGGGAGCTGCCCAGGGCGCAGATGGAGTCGTTGATCGAGTCGCTGACGGAGCAGATGCACCAGTCCGCGGCCGACCTGCAGTTCGAGGTGGCGGCGCGGCTGCGCGACGAGATCAAGGAGCTGAAGCGGGAGCTGCGCGACATGAAGGAAGCCGGGGTCAAGTAAGTGAAGCCGGAGTCAAGCAGGTGACGAGCACCACCGGCACGCTCGAATTCCGCGTTCCCGCTCCCGGCGGAGGGCTGCTGTGGGCGGAGCGCGGGGGTCGCGGGAGTCCGGTGGTGCTGCTTCACGGCGCCGGCATGGACTCCCGCCTGTGGGACTCCGTCGTGCCCGAGCTGCGCCGCCACCACGACGTCATCCGCTACGACGCCCGCGGGCTCGGCCGCTCCGCCCCGCCCGACGGGCCGTTCGACGACCTCGACGATCTGCGTGCCGTCCTCGACCACTTCGGCCTGCCCGCGGCCGCGCTGGTGGGGCTGAGCATGGGCGGCGAGACCGCGCTCGACTTCGCCCTCGCCCGCCCCGAGCGGGTCACCGCCCTGGCCCTGGTCGGCACCTCCGTCAGCGGCCACGCCTGGCCGTCCGACGCCGAGACCGACGCCTACGGCCGGGCCCGCAGGGAGGGCGACGCGGCGGCGCTGGCCGGGCTGGAGCTGTCCGTCTGGGCGTCCATGGGGCGAGCGGCGCCCGGCGGGGCGCTCATCGAGACGATGGTGCGGGACAACGCCGAACGACGCCTCGTCAGCGAACACCACCTCGCCTTCTTCCCCGGCCGTGAGGCCGAATCCCGGCTCGACCGCATCACCGCCCCCACCCTGGTCCTGCACGGCGACCGCGACCACCCGGAGATCGCGGTGATCGCCGGACGGCTCGTCGCCGGCCTGCCCCACGCCCACGGCCAGGTGGTCGCCGGCGCCGACCACTACCTGCCGCTGCGCGCCCCCGATCGCCTCGCCGGGCTGCTGCTCGCCCACCTTCGCACCGGTTGCCCGTGAAGCGCCCGGTCCGATAGGAAGGGCGGGTGCTGAGAGGCGACAAGGTCGGGCTCCGGGCCCGCTACGAGGCCGACATCCCCATCCTGCTGACCGAGCTCTACGACGACCCCGTCAACTCCTCACGCGCGGAGAGCCGCCCGTGGCGGCCGGTCACGCCCGGATTCAAGGATCCGCGCCTGGTGGTCGACGACACCGAGCAGGGGATCGTCCAGTTCTCGGTCGTGGAGCTGGAGGGCGGCACTCTGGTCGGCACCGCGATCGTCTGGGGCATCGACACCCACAACCGCTGCGCCCACCTCGGGCTCAGCCTGGTGCCGTCGGCCCGCGGCAAGGGCTACGGCACCGACGCCGTCGCGGTGTTGTGCCACTACGGCTTCGTCGTGCGCGGGCTGCACCGGCTGCAGATCGAGACGCTGGGCGACAACGCCGCCATGCTGCGCTCCGCCGAGCGCAACGGGTTCGTACGCGAGGGGGTGCTGCGCTCCGCCGCGTGGGTGATGGGGGAGTTCCTCGACGAGGTCGTGCTCGGGCTGCTCGCCCAGGACTGGAAGGCCCTTCCCGGCGCCGGGAACTCATCGTAGAGTGAATTTCTGTGCGAAGAGCTCAGGCGGCCACCGGCTCCACCCTCTTCTTCCTGCTGGCCCCCGGCACGGTGGCCGCCCTCGTCCCGTGGTGGATCACCGGCTGGCGCGTGCTCAGCCCGCTCCCGTCCTGGGCGATGCTCCCGTTGCGGGTCGTGGGCGTGCTCCTGATCCTCGCCGGGCTCCCCGTTCTGGTCGGCGCCTTCGTCAGGTTCGTCGTCGAGGGGCTGGGCACCCCCGCCCCGGTGGCGGCGCCCGAGAGGCTGGTCGTCGGCGGGTTCTACCGCTACGTGCGCAACCCGATGTATGTCGCCGTCTTCGCGATCATCATCGGCCAGGCCGCCCTGCTCGGGCAGGCGTCACTGCTGGCCTACGCCGCCGTCGTCGCGCTCCCCGTCTACCTGTTCGTGCGCTTCTACGAGGAGCCGACGCTGGCTGCCAGGTTCGGCGGTGACTACGACGCCTACCGGGCCCACGTGCCGGGCTGGTGGCCCAGGTGGCGCCCGGCCCGATGGTGACGGGCCGGGCGGGGGAGCACGGCGGTGCGGGTCGCCGGCAAGCGGCGCTACATCTGCGCCCGGTGCTCCTCGCTGATCTGGATCAGCTGCACGTAGTTGCCGTCGGGGTCGACGGCGGTGGCGAAGAAGCTGCCGTCACGGTCCTCCAGCTCGGCCAGCCAGGTGACGCCGAGCGTGTTCAGCCGCTCGACGGCGGCACGGGCGTCGTCGACCTCGAAGTTGAGGATGACCCGCCCCGGCTCGGGATTCTTGTCGCCGATGTCGTCACGGCTGTCGATGAACAGGTGGAACCCGCCGAAGGACAGCACGCCGTAGTGGCCGACGTCGGTGTCGCTCGCGGGCGCGAACGCCCCGGTGTACCAGGCGCGCAGCCGCGCCGGATCGGTGCTGGACAGCAGGATGCTGCCGAGTTTCGTCTCACTCATACCGATGCAGACCCGCCGCGCGGCCGAAACTCATCGCACCCCGGGACGTTCGCCCGGGTTCGTCATCAGCTGAGCCTGGCCTCGCGCAGCAGCAGCGCCGCCACCGTGTCGGGGTCGGCCGCGGCGACGCCCTTGGAGGCGAACCAGGTGGCCACGTTGCGGGCGTCGCGCTCAAGGAACTCGGGCCCGCTCGGATGGGAGATGACGTCCACGATCTGCGGCAGGTCGATGACGACCAGCCGCCCGTCCTGGACGAGCAGGTTGTAGGCCGACAGGTCGCCGTGGGCCAGGCCCTCGTGCGCGAGCCGTACCATCGCCTCGACCAGCTGCTCCCACAGCGACTCCAGGCCGTCGGAGACGGTGGCGAGCCGGGGCGCGGCGAAGCCGTCGGCGGTGCCGATGAACTCCTGCAGGATCTCGGTGCCGACGATCTGCACCGGGTACGGCACCGGCAGCCCGAGAGCGTGCAGCCGGCACAGCGCGTCGAACTCCGCCTGCGCCCACTGCCCCGCGATGAGCTTCATGCCGAACGAGGTGCGCTTGGCCATGGCGCGGTTCATGCGGCTCTCCTTGACCGTGCGCCCTTCCAGGTAGCCCGCGTCGCGGTGGAAGAGCCGGTGCTCGGAGTCGCGGTAGCGCTTGGCCGCCAGCAGGCACACCCGGTCGGTGCCGGGCACGCCGCGCGAGATCAGGTGGACGTCGGCTTCCTTGCCGGTCTTGAGGATGCCGAGCTCGGTGTCGACCGCGGCCAGCTCGGTGACGAGCCAGCCGGGGTACGGCTTGGGCCCGCGCTCGGTGGGCGTGGACTGGTCCCAGGTGGACCAGCGGTCACCGGTGGGCGGGAGGTCGTGGTCGACGGGGTTGGCCTCCAGCCACTCGACGTCGTCGGCGTCGAGGGCCTTCTTGCCGCGGGAACGGTACTGCGTGTGCTTCGGCACGGTGGGTTTCTCCAGAATGAGAGTGGTGCCCACCGGCGCGCAGATCAGAGCGGCGTCCGCCCGGTGGGAGGAATGAGGAGCGTGGAAGGCACGCGGACAGGCGTCATCACGGTCTCATCCTCCTTTCGCGTCGCAGCGATCAACGGGGTCGAGTATGACCCGCGGAAATGCGGTTGCGCAACTCGTTATCGTCGAAGGCATGGAGACGTGCGCCGACTGCGGGCATTTCGCGCCTGCCGGCGCCCCCGCCTGCCTCACCTGCGCGGCCCAGGTCGACGAGCTCGTCGAGCGGGGCTGGCGAGCCTTCGCCGCCGCCTGGGGCGAGGCCGACGCCGCCGACGAGGTCGAGCTGGCCCGCATGGTCGCCGACGAGCCCGACAAGCACGAGTGGCGGGTCGTCGACGCCGCCTACGACCGGCTGCGCTGCCCCGGCTGCGGCGAGCGGCTGACCAGGGGGCCGGTGGGCTGCGGGCCGTGCGATCTCCACCACGGCTTCCGCTTCTCGGCGATCGAGATCGACCGGCCGGGCGTGCCGCCGGGCAACGAGCACGGGCTGCGGGTCAACGTCGCGGTGGTGCGCAGGCCGCACTGGACCTCGGCCAACGAGCTGCTGGCCCGCCGCCTGGCGCTGCCGATCCTCCTGGCCGGCCATCTGCCCGACACGACCAGGGCGCAGGCAGCGGCGGCGATCCTGCGCACCCGCGGACGCGCGGCCTACGAGGACTACATCTACCGGGAGTGGGTCAGGTGACCGGCGGGTCGTGCTTGTCCTGCATGGCGCGGCGGTAGAGCTCGTCGATCTCGTCGAGCGGGTCGGCCGTGCGGCGGCGCGCCTCCAGCTCCAGGTCGGTGCGGGTGCCCAGCTCGTCGATGCCGGTGGTGGCGTGGTGCATCTGGGCGCTCATGAGGTCGGCGCGGATGCGGGCGCAGATGGCCGTCAGCTTCGCCTGGTGCTCGCGCAGCCGCTCCAGCGTGACGTGGTCGACGTAGGGGGAGGTGCGGCGCTGCGCGGCGTACATGCCCAGCTGGGTGTCCTGGATGTCGGCCTGGCGGGCCAGCTCGGCGAACACCTCGGGCAGCTCGCCCAGCCCCCAGCCCTGGCGCTGGGCCTGCTCGATGCCCTGGCGGGTCAGCCCGACCTCACGGCGCAGATCGAGACGCAGCCGCTCGACCTCGGCCGCCTCACCGGTGCCCATGGAGTTGACGTGGGCCGAGAGCCGGGTGGCCGTGTCACGCGCTTTGACGGCGGCCTTCTTGCCGAGCTTGACCATGAAGAAGATGGCGACCCCGCCCAGCACCAGAATGACCAGGATGAACACCAAGAGCAGGGTAAGCAACTCGCCGATCGGAGACACCTCCAGAAGGGGGACCTGATTCGAGCATAGTCGCCGCCACGGACCTGGGGCCCAAGCAAAGTCTTGTTGAACGTTGATCTATGTGCCAGATTCGACGCATGACGGTGGAACCCACCACACGCGCCGTCATCGACGCCATGACGGAGCTCTTCCCCAGGGTCGGCGTCAACGTGCACGACGCGGTCGAAGCCCGGCAGGTGATCGCCCAGATCCCGCCGCTCGATGCCACGCCGCAGCCGGTCCACGCGGTCGAGGACCGCAAGGCCGGCCAGATCCCGGTTCGTGTCTACTGGCCGGGCCCGCAGCAGGGGCTGCCCATCCTGATCTACTTCCACGGTGGCGGCTTCTCGCTGTGCACCCTCGACACCCATGACAACGTCTGCCGCGCGCTGTGCGCGGACGCGGGCGTGATCGTCGTCTCGGTCGACTACCGGCTCGCGCCGGAGGACCCGTATCCCGCGGCGGTCGACGACGCCTACGCGGCCACCCGCTGGGCCCACGAGCACGCCGACGAGCTGGGCGGCGATCCCGCCCGCCTGATCGTGGCGGGCGACAGCGCGGGCGGGAACCTGGCCGCGGTCACCTGCATTCGCTCCCGCGACGAGGGCGGGCCGCCGATCGCCTTCCAGGTGCTCGTCTACCCGGCGACCGACGCGGCGATGGACTCCTCCTCGCACAGGGAGAACGCCGAGGGCTACTTCCTGACCGGCGACGCCATGCGCTGGTACTGGAACAACTACATGCCCGACCCGTTGAGGCGGGAGGAACCGTACTGCTCGCCCATCAACGCCGACCTGCACGACCTGCCGCCGGCACTGGTGCTGACCGCCCAGTACGACCCGCTGCGCGACGAGGGCGAGGCCTACGGCGCCCGGCTGCGTGAGGCGGGGGTCAGGGCGCGCACCGTGCGCTACGACGGCATGTTCCACGGCTTCTTCGGCCTCGGCGCGTTGCTGCCCTCCGCCAAGGAGGCCATGGCCGTGGTGTGCGAGGCCGTCAGGAGAGTGTGAGAGCCCGGCGGCGACGCACCGACGCCGCCGGGCTCTGAACCCGTGAGCACGAGGGGCGGGGGCCACCGTGGCGCTCACGAGGAACACCGTAGAAGGCCGGAGCCCGGCGGCGGATCCGCCGCTAGGGTGATCGTCTGTCCGCCCTCCGGCGGACCCGTCTGACCTTGCGGATCACCCACCAGGCCAGCAGCGCCAGCAGGATCAGCGCCAGGATCACCAGCACCGGGGTGAAGATCGCGATCAGGCTCATGCCCAGCGAGCCCGCGTCCTCAACGGTCGAGACGACCGGAGCGCCGACCCCGGCCGTGCCGGCGTTGACGACCGGCCGCGCCGTCGTCTTCAGGGCGTGGACGGCCAGCGCCACGACGATGCCGAGCACCCATCCCACCCACGGGTTCTCCGTCATCCAGGTGGAGTTGTCGAGCTCGGCGGCGGCGGTGGTGGCGCTGAAGACCACACCGCCCGAGGCCGGCCGTACGGCGGTCTGGATGAGGTCGTTGACGCTGTCGACGGCCGGGATCTTGTCGAGCACGAACTCGGCCGCGAGCAGGACGGCGATGACCGCCAGCACGCCCCAGTTGGACAGCCAGGCGTAGCCGTCGGGCAGCTTCACGGTGTCGGTGAAGTTGGCCAGCACGCCGACGACCAGCAGCGGGATATAGGCGTTCAGACCGGCCGCGGTCGACAGACCCAGGCCGGTGAGAGCAGCGAACATGACACCTTCCTACCCGACGGGGCCGGGTCTAGGGCGTCAGGCGCTCGACCGCCTCGGCATACTCGCTGATCATCTCGTAGACGACCTGCTTGGCGGGCTTGACCTGATCGAGCTGGCCGACGACCTGGCCGACGAAGTAGTTGGCCAGCTCCACCGCGCCCGGCTCGCCCCGCTCGGCGGCCGGGACGATCGTGGCCATCGCCCCTTCGGCCAGGAGCATCTGCAGTGGCATGCCGAGCGGTCCTGGGCTGTCCGCCCCGTCCCACTCCCTGGTCCAGGCGGAGCTGAGCTGGCGGGCGGGCTTGCCGGTGCGCGAACGGGAACGCACGGTGTCGAGCGAGGAGGCGGCCAGGAACTTGCGCTTGACCGCCTGCGGCGTCTCGGCCTCCTCGGTGGTCAGCCAGACCGACCCGCACCACACTCCCTCGGCGCCCAGCGCGATCGCCGCGGCCATCTGACGGCCCGACGCGATGCCTCCGGCGGCCAGCACCGGGATCGGGGCGACGGCGTCGACCACCTGCGGGACCAGCACCATGGTGGAGATCTCGCCGGTGTGCCCGCCCGCCTCGGTGCCCTGGGCGACGATGATGTCGGCTCCCGCCTCGCGCTGGCGCAGCGCGTGCTCGACGGTGCCGACCAGGGCGGCGACGGGCACGTCCGCCTCCCTGGCCAGCGCCACCATCTCGGGCGGTGGCGGGCCGAGCGCGCTGGCGATCAGGCCGATGCGGTGCTTCAGCGCGACCTCGATGAGGCCGGTGGCGCCCGACGCGGTGACCCGGCGGGCGACGTCGTCGGAGGCGGAGCCGCCCTGCGAGCCGCCGCGGGCCGGCGGCGCCATGCCGTACCTGGTGAAGAGGGAGTCGAGGAAGGCGCGGTGCTCCTCGGGGATGAGGTCGGCGACCCGCACGCCGCGCGCGTCGAGCTTGCCGGGGACGAGCACGTCGACCCCGTACGGCCGGCCGCCGGTCTCGCGGTCGAGCCACGACAGCTCGGTGTCGAGCTGCTCGGCGGAGTAGGCGACGGCGCCCAGGACGCCGAAGCCGCCCGCGTTGGTGACGGCGGCGACCACGTCGCGGCAGTGGCTGAAGGCGAAGATGGGGACGTCGATGCCCAAGCGCTCGGTTAACCGCATGCACCGACTTTACGAGTCGTCCTCATCATCGTCATCCCCTTCGACGGTCCAGGTGACCGAGGTGACCGACGGCTCAAGGCTCAGCCGGCTCGTGGCCCTCTCGAAGAGGTTCTCGTCACGCTTGAGGCTGTCGATGAGGGCGTACACCTCCACCTGGCCGCGCTCGTCGGAGTCGTGGCTGTGCAGGCTGCGCAGGCGCAGCTCAGGGCGGGTCAGGGCGGTGACGACGAGGCTGCGCACGTGCGCCTCCTCGTCCTGCGTGCAGGTGACCTCGAAGCGGTAACGGGTGCGCTTGCGGGCCCGCTGCCGGTCGAGGTAGCGCCCCAGCGGCCTGATCGCGGTGTTGGCGCCCACGATCAGCACCGCGCCCGCGGCGGCCAGCAGGAACAGGCCGGCGCCCGCCAGCGATCCCACCGCGGCGGCGCACCACAACGTGGCCGCCGTGTTCAGCCCGCGGATGTTGAAGCCCTCGCGCAGGATCACGCCCGCGCCCAGGAAGCCGATGCCCGACACTATCTGCGCGGCCACTCGGGTGGGGTCGGCCCGGCCCGAGTCGCTGGTGAAACCGTAGGCGCTGAGCAGCACGAACAGCGCCGCGCCCACCGAGACCAGCAGGTTGGTGCGGATGCCCGCCATGCGGGCACTCCACTGGCGCTCGACGCCGATCATCACGCCGAGCCCCGCCGCGACGACCAGGCGCACCAGCATCCAGGTCTCGAACCCGTCCATGATCGTGAGCATTCCCCCGCCGGACAGAGCCTGGCAGCCGCTGACAGAGGTTTGGCAGAGCCATGGGCCAGCGTTTGACCCATGACACACGTACTGATCGCGGGCGCCGGACCGACCGGCCTCACCCTCGCCATCGAACTGGCCCGCAGGGGCGTCGACTTCCGTCTCGTCGAGCGCTCGCACGAGCACCCTGCCGGGGTGCGCGGCAAGGGGCTGCAGCCACGCACCCTGGAGGTCTTCCACGACCTGGGCGTGATCGACGAGATCCTGGCCACCGGCTCGATCTACCCGCCGATCCGCGGCTACCAGGACGGCCGGGTCGTCTGGGAACACCGGATGCACGAGCTGAAGCAGCCCTCCGAGGCCGTGCCGTACCCGATGGTCGTCATGCAGCCGCAGTGGCGCACCGAGCGCATCCTGCGCGAGCGGCTGGCCGCCCTGGGACACCACGTGGAGCTGGGCGCCGAGGTGGCCGGCGCCGAGCAGGACGGCGAGGGCGTCACCGTGACGCTCGGCGGCGGCGAGCGGGTGCGCTGCGCCTACCTGGTCGGCGCCGACGGCGGCAGGAGCACCGTGCGCAAGCTGGCCGGGATCGGCTTCCACGGCGAGACCTTCGAGACCGAGCGCATGACGCTCAAGGACGTCAGGGTCGACGGGCTCGACCGCGACCACTGGCACATGTGGGGCGACGAGAACGGCTTCGCGGGCCTGTGCCCGATGCCGCACAGCGACGTCTTCCAGCTGACCTGCACCCCGGGCGTCGAGCTGCCCGTCGAGATCCGCGAGGTGCTGTGGGAGTCGGAGTACCGGGTCAACATCCGCATGGCCGAGCGGTTCAGGAACGGCCGGATCCTCCTGGCGGGCGACGCCGCCCACGTGCACTCGCCGGCCGGGGGACAGGGGCTCAACACCGGCGTCCAGGACGCCTACAACCTGGGATGGAAGCTCGCGCTGGGCCTCGACCACGTGATCGACACCTACGAGGCCGAACGCATGCCCGTCGCCGAGCACGTCCTCGGGCTGAGCACGCGGCTGCTGCGCGAGCAGGACCCCAAGCGCGACGAGGAGACGCAGCAGCTCAACCTCGGCTACTGGGACAGCCCGCTGTCGGAGGGCGAGCGCGGCGGCGAGCGGCTGCCCGGCCACCTGGAGGAGCTGCGCGGCACGCACTTCACGCTCTTCGGCGCGGCCGAGATCGCCGATCCGCGGGTGCGGGTGCACCCGGGGGAGGGATTCCTGCTGGTGCGCCCCGACGGCTACATCGGCCTCGACAGCGACGACGAGAGCAGGCTCAGGGCGTACCTCTCCGGGCTCGGCATCGTGGCCTGACCCGAGCGCAGCGCCCGCGCCGCGTCCAGCAGCTCCGCCGAGCCGCACCAGGCGGCGGCGTGCTCCAGGATGATCGCCCGCGCCGTCCGGTCCGGGTGCGCGTCCATCAGCTCCAGGGCCCGGCGCAGCGGCTCCGGCGAGCCCGTCGCGTAGGCCAGCTCCACCTGGACCTGGGCGGCGAACTGGTCCGGCGCCTCCTGACCCGACAGCAGCCGCAGCGCCTCCCCGGCCCGCTCGCGGTCGGGCGTGCCGCGCCTGCGAGCCACCTCGGCGCGCGCGTGCGCGATCCTGGCCAGCGCCAGCGGATCGTCCACGGCCAGCGCGTCGAGCGCAGCGTCGGCCGCCGCGAAGTCGCCCAGCTCGGCCTGGAGCCGGGCGACGCGCACCCCGAGATGGGCCGGACCCGGAAGCGCCTGCACCCCGCCGATCTCCGTGGCCGGCTCAACCGAGCGCAGCGCCAGCTCCAGGGCCCCGGCAGGGTCGCCCCGGTTCTCGGCGGCCAGGGAGAGCCAGTAGAGCGCCAGGGCCAGGCCCCAGCGGTCGCCGGTGGCGCGGAAGCCGTCGAGCGCCTGGGGCAGCAGCCGCTCGGCGCGGGCGGCATCGCCGTACTCGAACTGCGCGATCCCCGCCATCAGGGCGGCCACCGGATCGCCGGGACGCCGGGAGACCTCCTCCTCGGCCAGCTCGATCACGTCACGCGGCGGGGCCAGCCGCACCGAGAGCGCCCACCCCGCCCTGGCCGCCGGATGCCCGGACCGCGTCAGTCCGGGCGGCAGCTCACCCGTCGCGATCAGCTCGCACAACGCCCGCGCCGCGCCCGAGGTGTGCTCCATCAGGGCCGCGGCCCAGGTCTGCGCCTCGCGGCGCCTGCCGCGCATCATCCAGAACCAGACCCTGGCCAGGAACGCCCGATCGGGATGGCGCGCCATGGCCGCGTCGAGGTTGCCCGACTCCGCCTCGAACAGGGCCAGCGCTCCGAGCTGCCGCGCGCCGATCCTGAGCTCGGGCTCGGCGCGTTCGGCCAGCTCGACGTAGTAGCGGGCGTGGCGCGCCGCGAGCCCGTCGTCGTCGAGGTGCTCGGCGGCGAACCGGCGGACCGTCTCCAGCAGGGCGTAGCGCTCCCCGCGCAACTGCACCAGCGACTTGTCGACCAGCGACGCCAGCACCTCGCCGTCGGCGCCGCAGACCTCCAGCACCGCCCCGGCCGTGGCGCCGCCGGAGAAGACCGACATCCGGCTCAGCAGCCGCTGCTCGCCGGGTTCGAGCAGGCGCCAGCTCCACTCGATCACGGCGCGCAGGGTGCGGTGCCGCGGCTGGGCCGTACGGCCGCCCCTGAGCCCGAGCACGTCGGCCAGCTGCGCCGACACCATCGAGGCCGACATGGTGCGCAGCCGGGCGGCGGCCAGCTCGATCGCCAGCGGCAGCCCGTCGAGGCGGGCGACCGGGACCGACTCCACGTCGGCGTCGGCCCGTACGGCCAGAGCCCGCTCGGCGAACAGCCTGACCGCGTCCCGCTCCGGCAGCGGCGGCACCACGTGGACGCTCTCGCCCGTCACGTCGAGCGCCTCCCGGCTGGTGGCCAGGACACGCAGCCGGGGATGCGCCGACAGCAGCCGCTGCGCCAGCGCCGCCGCCTCGTCGATCACGTGCTCGCAGTTGTCGAGCACGAGCAGTGGCGCGGTGTCCTTGAGCGGCACGACCGCCTCGACCGCCGCCCGCACGTCGGCGGCGCCCGCCAGCTCCACCAGCCAGGCGCCGTCGGGAACGTCCAGGGCGGCGGCCACCTCCAAGGCCAGCCTCGTCTTGCCGACACCGCCTGGACCGGTGAGCGTCACCAGCCGGCTCGACCTCACCAGGCCGAAGACCCGCTCCACGTCGGCCTGCCTGCCCACGAACCCGGTCAGCGGGGCGGGCAGGTTGCCGCGGCGCCGCCCGCGCAGCGCGTCGAGATGCGCCTGCCGCAGCTCGGGGCCGGGATCGGCGCCCAGCTCCCCGGCCAGCCTCGACCTGATGCGCTCGAAGGCCTCCAGCGCCTCGCCCTGCCGGCCCGCGCGGGCCAGTGCCCGCACCAGCAGCGCGTGGAAGGGCTCGCGCAGCGGGTGGGCGGTCGTGAGCTCCTCCAGCTCGGGCACGACGTCGTGCGGGCCCAGGTCGTCCTCGATGCGGGCGGCCAGCGAGCGCAGCCGCAGCTCCTCCAGGCGCGCAGCAGGAGCCTGGGCGAAGGGCATGCCCGCTGCGTCGGCCAGGGCCGTACCCCGCCACAGGGCCAGAGCCGCGCGGTGCTCGCCCGCGCGGGCCAGCCGCTCGAAGAGCGCGGCGTCCACCTCGGCGTCGAGCACGTAACCGGCCGGATGGGAGGAGATCAGGCCGGGAACCTCGCGGCGGGCGCGGGAGACCAGCGACTGCAGCGCCGCCGCGGGATGCTCGGGCGGCTCCTCCGGCCACAGGTCGTCGATCAGGCGCTCGGACGTCACCACCCGGCCGGGCTCCAGGGCCAGGCGGATCAGCAGCACCCGCAGCCGGCTGCCGCCGACCCGGTGACCCTCGACCTCCAGCGGCCCGAGCACGCCGATCATCAGGCCGGGCTCACGCGCGTGTCCGGCTCGTGCCG
This sequence comes from Nonomuraea sp. NPDC050663, assembly GCF_044456985.1. Classification (NCBI taxonomy): domain Bacteria; kingdom Bacillati; phylum Actinomycetota; class Actinomycetes; order Streptosporangiales; family Streptosporangiaceae; genus Nonomuraea; species Nonomuraea sp. NPDC050663. Next base: position 822 of record NZ_JBITGL010000020.1, on the reverse strand, counting down.
CGCCCGGCGCGGACAGGAGGCGGGAACGAGCCCCGTCCGGCGCTCACGCGGGCCGGTCCAGGGCCGCCACGCCCGGCGCCCGCCAGCCGTCCTCCGGCGTGTAGGTGCGCACCACCCGCCCCGGCACCCCGGCGATCACGCTGTGGTCGGGGAACTCCCCGCGCACCACCGCGCCGCCCGCCACCACGCACTGACGCCCGATCCGCGACCCCGGCAGGATGATCGCCCCGGTCCCGATCCACGAACCGCTGCCGATCGAGACCGGGTTGTTGCGCGGCCACTGCCGCCCGATCGGCACGTCGGGATCGTCGTAGACGTGGTTCTGGTCGGTGATGTAGACGTACGGGCCGGTGAAGACGTCGTCGCCGATGTCGATCGACTGGTGGCCGACGATGTGCGAGCCGCGCCCGATCGAGCACGACTCGCCGATCCGCACGATGGAGTGCGGCCCCAGGTCGGGGCCCGGCATCATGCCGCAGGAGATGGAGACCCGCTCACCGATCAGCGTGTTCGCGCCGATCTCGATCCACCGCTCCCCGAAGATCGCTCCCGGCGGGAAGGCGATGCTCACACCCTCGCCGAGATGCCCGAAACGGTACCCGGCGGGGTTGGCGGGGGAAATCGCCCCCGCTCGGCGGATCATCGCGTATGCGCGGTGAACCAGCGCGCCCACAAATGACATAGCCCCTTAAGTTACCGGTCAGTCGCGGGGGGGGGGGGGGGGGGGGGGCCCCCCCGGGCCGCGGGGGGGGGGCGGGGGGGGGGGGCGCCGCCCCCCGGGGGGTGCCGAGGGGTGTGGGGTGTGTTTTTTTTGTTTGTGCG
>NZ_JBITGL010000019.1:0-189770 GCF_044456985.1 Nonomuraea sp. NPDC050663 | reverse complement strand
CGGTGGAGTACGAAGCCTTCTACTACGCTCAACACCAGCCCAACGAGACCGTTGGAATCAACCCCTGAGCTCTCCATCAAAGCCGGGGCGCTTCAGCTTCGGTTTCGTCGTCGTCGATGGCGTGGACGGGGTGCGTGAGGGTGCCTCCATCGAAGATGAACATCAGCGAGTCATCCACGGTCCGTGGGGGGAACCCAATCCACGACGAGCATCGGCCCGAGGTCGATGTCGAGCCCGAGCTCTTCCTTGATCTCCCTCTGCGCCGCTGCAGCCGGGGACTCATTGGCCTCAGCCGTACCATCAGGGAGGTCCCAGCTCGGCTTATAAGTGGGACTCACCCGCAGAATCCGCCCATCAGGATCGCGGATCAGAACATCGGCTCCCACCCGCTTCCGCGCCTACTTGGCGTTCCCCTCGGCCAGGAGGGCGCGGTACGCTTCAGGATCACGTTCGTACAGCGGCTCCACGGTGAGGCCCTTCCCACTGGTACAGCCAGCGCCGCTCCCGCAGAGCCGCGGCAAGTGCCCGGAGAGAGTCGGCGATCGCGTCCTCCCTACGGTACGCCGTCAGCCGCTCCTGCAGATGCTCCAGCCGACGGGTTACCACTACGGAGCTCAGGGACCGCGTCTGCTCGATCACGTCGAGAATGATCGAGCACGCTTCCGCCGCGCGATGGTCTGCGATGAGCGCCTCGGCGTGAACGAGCTGGGCCAGCGCACGCCTACGGGTCCGGTCGCCGGACCGCAGCGAAACGGCCGCGACGGCGTGCTTTGCCGCCGAGATCGCCTGCCCGAGGGCGAGCTGAGCCTGAGCGGTCTCCAGGATTAGAGCGGCGTGGCCGAACGGGCTGGTCCAAGGCGAGGACTCCGACTCCTGAGCGAGGGCTTGTACGGCCATCAGCAGCAACTGTGCGCACTCACCGGACTCGCCCGAGGCAGCGAAGGCCCTCGCACCCAAGGCGAGAAGCCGCGCCTTCATCATGGGAACTGCAGCGTCAAGCAGGGTGACCCCGCGCTGGGCGAGCCGTACAGCCTCGCCGGTATTCCCGAGGTGCCGCGCCAGGTGGCTCTTGCTACCGAGAAACATGCGCTTCGAGCCGACGGTCACGCCCGGCACTCGCCAGATCGAGCGCACGGGAGAAGTGCCGGTCGGCGATGTCGTCCTGGCCAGCGTCATGGGCCATCCAGCCGGCCATCTCGGTGAACGCCGCCGCGGCGGTTAAACCTCCCCATCCGAGCCGCTGAACAGTCTGGGCGCGACATCGTGCTCCAGATAACCGATGACCGTGGCGTAAAGATGCCCGCCCCCGACACGCCGGTCGGCCCCTCGGGAACGATGACATGGCTTCCCGATCGCGGGTGTCTTCGGGACATGCCACGGACGGCATGGTGCCGTCCCCGAAGAGGTCTGGCTCGGTCACACGCAAGGCCTGGCAGAAGAGCAGCCGATCCCGTTCGCTCAGCACTGAGATCTTGCCCGACTCCCAGCGGCGGATCGAAGGGACCAACGCCTCGTGGTCGGGCAGGTCGCGGCCATGGTCTCCGGAGCCGTCACGCAGGCGACGAGCCATGGTGTGCGTGTCCCACAACAGTGCCTTCCGTTCGGTTCGGATGCGGGCGGGCCATTGCTCCACGGAGCCTCCCGCCTGCTGTCCGCGGGTGTTCCCCATTGTCACCCTCCGTACGGCGGAGCGCAGGCCCTCTACTGGGAGTAATCCGAAATCCCAGGAGGCGCAGATGGACCCGGTACAGGCAGCACGAATGCTGGCGCAACGCCTGCCTCACGGGGCGGTCTGGTACGGCGTGGCCACCGGCAGGTTCTGGGCGATCCGTCGCGGGTTTCCGCACATCGAGGCGCTCACTCCCGAAGAGATGGAGGCGCAGGCGTGGGCGCTGGAGCAGCGCTTTCACTCGGCCGCGCCGCGACAGCGGGTGGCACCAGTGGCCAGGAACGCAGCCCAGGGGCGATGGCGGCACCGGAGGCGTACCGCCGGAGCGGTGCGATGAATCCGGAGCAGGCGCTGGAACGGCTCAGAGAAGAACTCCGGGAGCGCGGGGTGTTCACGGAGGATCGGGACGGCTTCTGCTCCAGGGCCGGTGTGATGATGCTCAGCCTCGCACCGGGAGTGATCGTCTGGATCGGCCGGGAGTTCCGGTGGCCTGGGCGGGACATGCGGCTTCGTAGACACCAGATCGCCGATGCGGCGGGTGCGGCGCTCCTGATCGCGTCGCTCGTCGAGGAGACGACCGAGACGGCGGAGGCGCCGGTTCGAATGGAGCCGCTGTAGGCCGGCACAGAACCGTTGTAGACCGGCGCGGCGGTGTGATGCGGGTGCAGGGCTCACATCGCCGGGCCTTCCAGCTCCGGGGAGTCATGCGGGGAGAGGTGCCGGGCCTACTCCCGTCATCTCATACCTCGTTCACGAGGGCTCTCCGGACTGGCTTGCCCGCTCAGATCGTGCATAGAGGTGCACGTCCGGATCTCCGGATGCGGCCGGCTGTACGTCGTCCGCCTGGCCCGCCCTGCCATGCCCACCGCGGCACCCGCCTCGACGCCCAGCCCCGCGCTGCCTCGACGGCCGTGCCCGAGCTCTACGAGGAGCCTCCAGTCGACCACCGCCAGGCCACCACCGCTCGCGGCGCCGCATGCGCCCGCGAGCTCCTCGCCCGAACAGGAAAACCATGACCGCGCTCCTGCAGGGGAGGGCGACGCCGACTTTCGCCTGCGCCGCCTCCCTGCGAGGTACGGCACTCACTCCCGTCCTATGCCGTACCGGTCACCTCATGACCAGTCGAAGCCGGGGCTGCCCCAGTCCCAGCTGCGGTTCTTCCACACCCAGTCGCGCATGTCGTCCTCCTCTCCATATCGGGGGCTCCAGCGTTCCCACCGGTCCTGGACTAACGCTGAATTCGGCGGAGGAGGTGAGCGAGGCCCTCCACAGGTGCGCCAGAGCGCTCAAAGGCGAATGCGGGGCGCGCGAATCATGAGACAGATGATCATCCGCTTCCCGCCCCGCGCGGGTCGCCGGCCCGTACCGCGGTGCTTCGACTGCGGCCGGCGCATCTGGTCGACCAAGGCCTTACGCCGGCGGCTCGGTCTGCTCCTCGGCGAGGGCTGCTACCGCAAGCGCGTGCAAGCCGCCCGGCTCACGGACGCGACCCGCCGGGCGAGCATCCGCATCCGGGTCCGCTCACCAGGCCATATCCCCACCCAGCTCGTCATCCAGTTCCCGCCCATCGAGAGGACAAGCACGTGATCAAGTACGGCATCGCCACCCGCCAGGGCAGCACCGACACCGGCAACGCCGACGCCGCCCGCGCCTACACCAGCGCGCAGCACGTTACCGGCGTGGCCGTCATAGACGGCATCGGCCACGACGACGCCACCCACGCCATCGTCTCCGTCCTCGCAGAGGCTGCCGCCCGCGTCGCCGCCGTACGGGGCCCGCTCGCCGGCATGCTCACCGCAGCCCAGCTGGTGGCCGACCGCGGGCCTGACGACGATGGGCCCGACGCGGTGGCCGTGGCCGCCCGCGCCCGGCCGTTCGCCCCCACCGTCGTCGACTGGGTCGGCGACGCGCGCGCGTACGGCTGGGACGGCGAGTGGCTGACGCTCCACACCACCGACCACACCGTCGGCCAGCAACTGCGCGCCAACGGCGCACCGTGGGAGCTGGCCGACGAGCACGACAACTGGGTCCGCACCACCCTCGCCCAGGCCGCCGTCGCCACCGTCTACGAGGTCGAGATCCCCGCCAACGAGCTGGTCATCATCACCACCGACGGTGTGCACGACCAGGTCCTGCACGACGTCATGGCCGATCTCGTCGACGCCCACCAGGACAACCCCCAGGCCCTCGCTGACGCCATAGTCACCGCCGTCCAGGCCGACGAGGACGGCTACCGCGATGACGCCACCGTGGTGGTGATCCGGCCGTGAGCGACGACTCCGTACTGGAAAGCCTGCGGGAGTGGATCAAGGTCATCAACCGGATCAACGAGCTCTCGCCGCTCCCTACGTCCGGCGGCGTGCCGACGGCCGCCATCGTGGCCGGCACCGCCGTGGCGAAGGACTTCATGAGCCAGTTCCCACCGCCCCAGCCGTACGGCCTGGCGCCGACCTTCGGGCCGCGCGTCGAGGAGGTCGTCGAGGTAGCGCCGTTCGCCGCGCTCGGACACGGCATCTCGCTGGCCGCCGAGCAGCAGGACGAAGCGCACGAGGCCGCGCCTCCCGAGGAGCGTCTATGAGCCGAGCCGACATCTGTGACCTGTGCGACCTGCCCGACCCGTACAACGGTCAGGGCGACGGCATCGCATCGTGTGAGTGCCCTCGGGGGGACTGCGGGGCGCCGGACTGGTCGGTGTTCTGCACGTGCCCCACCGAGGATGACGGCCCTGCCTGCTGGGACCTCGCGCCCGGCGGCGGGACTCGATGCTCACTCGACGACGGCCACGAGGAAGCACACAGCTACACGATCTGGAGTCCGCCGGAGCCGGCCAAGGCTGAGCCGTCGTGATCCACCTTCGGCACCACTGGACCACGCTCGAAGTGACCGGCCGCGTCCACGTCCAGCAGTGCCGGACCTGCCACAAGACCCGCATCCGCATCCGCATCCGAGGGAGGCTCAGGTGACCACCCCGCCGCAGCCTCTCGGCGACGAAATGATGAAGCGCTTTAGCTCACAAGGCTGATACAGAGAGTCAGAACGTATAGGGCCACTGAAAGCGTCGCCAAGCTCGCCGCCACGCGCACCAAAATCCACAACATCGCGGACCGCTTGGCGACCTCCTCGCTCATCTCGCTCTCCAGTTTGAGCGGGCGCCGACGAGCAGGGCGAAGCAGGAGCGTGAACAGCGCCAGCAGCACTGTGACGACACTGATCGTCGTCCCAATCAGGGCGAGTATCCACGGCAGCAGGGACGACTTCGGTACGGCGGCGAACCCCAGCACTGCGGCGACCGCGCCCACGGCCGACAGCGCGGCGACGGTCCTCGCACGGCCGATGCCGTTAGGCCCGAGGTTGTCGTGGGTCATGGGCTCACTCTCATTGGAATGGACTTCAGGGCCAGTGGCCCGCTGGGTACGCCAGCGGGCCACTGTGAAAGAAACTAGTAGCGATGGTAGACGTAGATGCTCTTCGCCTTATTGTTCATGGTTCCGAACGAGCTAATTTCTCCATCTTCGGGGACATGTGCCACAACAGGACCAGTTCCGCCCGTGTTCATGAAGATATTCATGTCGTGCGGAATGGCGAAGTAAGGGCTGCCTGTATTCACCGCCGACTCGGCCTTATTGTAGAAGTCGGTCGGAAGGTTTTGCACCCCCATGTCCTTGTACTGGACCATGCGGCCGCCCCAGCTGGTCTGGTCGTAGAGGCACTTCCAGAAGGTGAGCGAGCCGTACGGACAGCCGCGCTGATAGGCATTCGGGGTCGGCCCCCCGAGGGAGGGGTCATATCCCTTGCGGAACGCGGGATCGGTGGAGACGCTGCGGTCGCCCGGGAGCGGGAACGCGACGATCACGTTGCCGCCGTTGTAGGACACCTCTGTCCGGCTGATCTGCGTCCCACCGGGAGCCTGTTTGAGCTGGTCATCGACCTGTGACTGAAGAGTGCGCTCCTCTGTTTTCTGTGGGCGAGCCGTAATTTAGCAACCCGAAACACGGCCAATCAAGATTGCAGTTCTCGATAGAAGAGTTCCGGGTGCTCCAACAAAGCAGCCCTTTATCAAGCCCTTCCTTGCAGGGCGATTGCACTCCGATCAACAGAACGACTCAAAGCCTGCAACAAGACCACTCAGGTAGCGTAAATCAAATCTAAGCGGACCCCAGAATAATCCTGTGATGCGCTACACCCCACGAAATGCCTACGCTGGATGCACCACAGCAGCCCTTGACGTAAGGAGTGCTTGACGTGGGCAGCTCGCCAGCAAAGAAGGAGGAGGCCGCCCACCAGTCCGCCGAGGTGATGCGCCTGCGTCGGCAGGGTCAGACGTTCGAGGCGATCGGCGAGCAGCTCGGCGTCACCCGGCAGCGCGCGCACCAGATCTACTGGGCGGCCCTGAAGGCGATCCCTGCGCAGGAGGTGACCGCCTACCGGGCCGAGCAGGCCGAGCGGCTGGACGAGATGCTGCGTGAGGCGTACGCCGTCCTCGGCCGAGAGCACGTGACCGTGTCGCAGGGCAAGGTCGTGCGGATGGGCCAGCCGTACATCAACGATGAGGGCGAGGCCGACGTCGACGAGGGCCGGGGCGAGGTGGTGCGGGACGACGCCCCGAAGCTGATGGCGATCAAGACGATCCTGCAGATCGAGGAGCGCCGGGCGAAGTTGATGGGATTGGACACCCCGGTCAAGCAGATCGTGGGGGGTGAGGTCGACGTGACCTACAACTTCGAGGGCGTCGACTTGGGTGACCTGCGCTGATCTCGCCGAGGGCGCTCGGCCACCAGGTCGCGTTCGCCGCATCGCTGAACCCGGCTGCTGTCCAGCTGAGGCCGATGCACCGGATCGGCTGAGCAGCGCGCGGTGCCGCTCCTACGCTCCCTCCATGCCGGACATCTCCTACATTGAGGCGTGGGGCTTGTGGCTGGACGGCAAGTCCACGCTGGGCAACGACTTGTTCGGCGTGCCGATGATCTGGTGGGGACGTATCGGCAAGATCGCCGCGTTCGTCGCTGGCATGACCGTCGTACTGGACATCATCGGCCCAGAAAGGCTCAGGCAGTTCGGCGGCCGGCACGTGACCTTCGATGCGGAGACCTCAAGGTGGCCCGACAAGGCCTGGGCGGTTGCCTGCGTGTGCGGCACTACAGCACCACTCGTGGTGTTCGTGGGGTCTGCTATTCCAGCCTGGTCGCGCGTCATGCCGATGATCGGAGCCGGACTGCTGGGCGTGAGCCTCCTATGCGTGCTGCTGACGTTCGAAAGACTCGTCGAAGTCGCAGTGCGAGGCCTGGCGCGGGTCTTCGAGCATCGCAAGAGTGAACTGGTGACCCGCTGCGTGGCGTTGCTGACGCTGGCCGCGGGCTTCCACTTCGACCTGCTCGCATCGTGACCCCTGCGCACTCGACGGGCGGCTACTCCGACCAGCGAATAAAGCGATTGATGCCTGAAGGGCACCTGATCTCGGACCAGCCCCTGTTTGACCACGAGTTGTAGCGCTGGCCATAGTCGTGCCCGCCGCTCTGGCACCATCCTTCCACCCAGTAGTCGAACGAGTCCTGATACCAAGCGGTCGAGCACCACCAGGCACGCCAGGTGTTCTCCAGGTCGCCCTTGATCGCGCATGAGGCGGCGCTCGCTGGGGACGCGGTGGCTGTGAGTAGTCCGGCGGCCAGCGTTATGGCCATGGTTGCGCGCAGTAGGGGTTTGCCTCTCACCGGGGCCTCCCAGTTGGGTGCGGGTCTGGCCGAATCTACGGATCGCATGTATGCGGCTGCTTATCGATCGGCTACACGCCACACAGGAGCTCGAACAGGCGTACGACTGGCGCTAGCATGAGCGTCCATGAAAGGCCAGCCCAAGATCCGCATCTTGCCTGATCAGGTGCTCGGGCGAGACGCCACGGTCGGGCAGGTCGCCGAGTACGAGGTCGACGAGCAGGGCGTCGAGCTTCGCGCCCTGGTGACGTGGACCGAGCTCGCCTCCTACCGCCACTCCCGGACCGCCCTGCAGACCCAGTGGCTGCCCATCGACCAGACCGAGCGGATCGACGACGTCACCTACGACCGCGTCCCGCGCACCGTCGTCGCAACCCAGCCAGCACCGACCGTGCCAGCCGACGCGCCCCAGGACTGGCTCGCCGGCGTCCCCGCCCCGTCCGCCGCGGACTGGAAGCGGACCGCGACCCTGTGGCTGTTCGAGCAGCTGCCGCCTGGCTACCGCTCACACCAGGTCCTACAGGACCACCCCGTGGTGCTGCTGCAGATGGCCCGCGCCCACCTACGGCTCGTCTACACCGAAGATCGTGCGCGGCTACAGGACCTCAGCGGTCGCACTGAAGGGCGAGCTGCCACCGCACGCAATCCGCGAGGTGGACGAGACATACCGGCGGGAGCGGGAGCGGGTCATCCGCTGCGGTCTGGCGGTCGACGCGCTCGAACGCGCCTGGCGCTCATGATCACTGCGTCGTGCTATTCCAACTCTTTGTGGTCGATGCCGCCTGCGGTGATCTCCAGCGGACTGCTCCCGGGCGAGGGGAACACAATCCCGACGAGTTGGGTGGCTTTCTGGAAGAAGGTCCTCCCCGCCTCTGGGTTCTCCTTGAACATGCGCGCAGCTTGAGAGTGCATGGCACCCGCCAGCGTGTAGATCGTGTTCTGCACGTTCGCAGTACCGAAGGTGTCGATCTCAGAGAGGTGCAGCTTGAGCTCCCAGATCAAGCTCAGCATGTAGCGGCGAGAGTCATCCCCCAGTTCGGGCGTGATCTTTATCAGATCTTCGATCTCATCCAGAGCTTTGGCGAGTTGCTCCAGTGTGCTTGGGAGAAGGACGAGCGAAGCTTGTGCGACTTCCAAGAGAGTCCCGAGGCCTTCGAGGAGGCTGAGGTACGCCGCATCGAGGAGCGGACGCTCAGCGTTCGAGTTCTGTTGCCAGGGCACCGAGTATGCGAACACGGCGCGGTACCAGTGAGGCAGCCCATCCTGGAAAGACTTGATATTGAAGCCTGTCATCTCCAGGCCAGCGAGAGCGCGCTCGATGTCGAGCATGAGTCCTACCGCGCGCCCCTGGCTCTGCCAGAACTCCAGTGCCGGAACATCCCTGATGCCACGCGGGTCCTCGGGTCGCTTGTTAGCCGGTACGTGCCACGCGGCAAGCAAGCCAGCGAGGGCGGATGCGGGGTTGCTCATTTGCTGAGCCTACTCGGCCCGTGCGCCCGAAAAGTCCGACGCCTTATAGGAGAATCGAATGCGGTTCTAGAAAAGCTCCCCTTCATACTTGTGTGATGGCATGGGAATGGGTTGCCCCTGTAGCTACCGCTGTGAGTGGCATCGTTGGAATTGGGTTCACCTGGTACGCAGGTCATCAAGGTCGGCAGCACGTTGAGAGGGTTGCCGACAAGACGGCCGCTAGTCAGCTCGCGCTCGCCCGCGAAGCGCGTCGCGCCGAGGCCTACGCCGACATTCTCACCATGGTCCTGCACGCAACTACAGCCGCGAGTGACGGATCGGCTCCAAGCTTCAACGGCGACATAGGTGCCTGCACCGCCAAGGCCGCACTTCACTGCTCTGAAGGCACGAACAAGATCCTTTCCGAGTGGAGTGGCCACCTGACCGAGTACACCAATGTCACGAATATTTTAAGCGAGGGGCCACCGGACGCATCACAGGCCGCCGTCGCCGTCCGCAGAAAGGAAGCGGCGATTGAAGGCATGAATAGCTCTCTGCGTTGCCTGCAGAAACAGCTTAATGCGGAGCTGACAAAATAGCCTTGAGCATGCCCACGGCGCTTAGGCACGAGCGGAGCGGCGGCTGAGATCTTCCGCCGCCGCGGGGCCGAAGTCCTCCTGCCCAGCGAAGGCCGCGGCGACACGCCGAAGAACTCCACTCGCGGTTAGAACGTCCCGACGCGCCCTAGTCTGGTCCGCCATGAGTCAGGGTTCCCCCAAGCCGACCCCCGCCAAGTCGTCGCTCCGCGACGCCTTCCCTGGATACTTCCCCCATCCGAGGCCGACCTCGAAGCCTTCTACACGAAGGGCCTGGTCGTCCTCGACACGAACACCCTGCTCGACGCATACAAGCTCACTGGCACCGCTCGCGCCGAGTTCCTTGACGCTCTCCGCGCAGTTGGAGACCGACTCTTCATCCCGCACCAGGTGGGCGTCGAATTCATGCGACAGCGGCCCAGTGTGATCAAGACAGGCAACGCATTCCAGCTCTGGGCTGTCAAAAACTGCTGTCACCTGGTAGATCGTCGGGATCTTCGGGCAGGCTGCGCGCCTGGTCGAGACTATGTGCCCCCGGCAGGATTCGAACCTGCGGCACCCGCTTTAGGAGAGCGGTGCTCTATCCCCTGAGCTACGGAGGCGGACACCTGTAAGCGTAGCGAAAGACGGCCACCACATGCGCCCGCCCCACCCACCAACTTCAAGAACCAAAGTCATCCCTACCTCGACCTGCGGTAAAGCCATGACAAGCGCTCCCTGACCGGCCCGCCTGGCGTGGCTAACGTCCTGCTCGTGAGTAAAAGAACGCGCACGAGGAGGCCAGTGGCCCTTGGAGTCGCGCTCCTGGCGCCGGCGATCCTGGCCGGTGGGTTGATGGCGGGGGAGCTGGGATATCAGCACCAGGCCGTTGATGCGGACAAGGACGGGATGGCCAAGGCGGAAGGGCTGGTGGCCGCGTCTGCCGTACGTGGGGTGGTGTTCGAGCCGGTGCTGGCGCCGGCGCCGGCGCGGCCGGATCGGGTGTACGGGGGGATGGTGCCGGCGCCTGAGCGGGAGATGCAGCGGGATGAGCCCGGGGCGGTTCTGGAGCCTGGGGGTGGCGATGAGCGGGTGCGGGTGCCGCGGCCGGACGGGTCCGAGGGGGTCGAGCGGCCGCGGCGGGGGCCGGTGAGGCCGCCTGAGGCGTGTCCGGGGGAGTGGGAGGAGACGTGGTTGTGGGAGCTCTGTCGTGAGCATGAGCGGCAATCCGTATGAACTGGACATAACGGCTCTCCGGAGTTCGGTCCGGGCACCAAGGGGGCTGTAGTAACGTGCGTGCCTGACCAAGGTAACGAGTGTGCAATGGAGGAGCCGACGGTGCCGTCCCCACGATCAGCGGGTCTGATCGCGGTCGTCGTGGCCACGAGCTTCGTCGTTGCCGTCCAACCGGTGCGCGCGGAGACGGCTCAAGGCGCGCAGGTAGCTCAACGTGCATGGACGGCTCAAAGTGCACGGACGGCTCAAGGCGCGCAGGCAGCTCACAGCGCGGAGGCGGCTCACGGCACGCTGAACTCGGTAGGGAGTCTCGCGAGTGCGCAGGAGAAGGATCCTGGGGATCTGACCGCGTTGCGCAAGGAGGCGGAGAAGTCCGCCAAGGAGCTAGAGGCCGCCGACAAGGCGTTGATCAAGCGGCGCACCGAGATCGAGACGGCCGAGAAGGAGCTCAAGGCGAAGCTCGACGAGCTGACGCTCGCCGAGCGGGAGCTGGCCGTACGGCGTAAGCCCGTTTCGCAGATCGCCGAGGCGCTGTATCAGCAGCCGCTGGCCAATGGGTTCACCTCGTTGTTGTCGGGTGAGGCCGACATCAGGACGTTGCGGGCGATGGCTGACACCGGGGAGATCGTGGCCAATCGGCAGCAGGCGGTCGAGGTGACGAGCCGGTTGCATGCCGAGAAGGAGCGGCTGGCGGCGGAAGCGCAGGAGCTGCGTGCGGGGAATCTGCTGGCCGAGGCGCAGATGTCGGCGGAGGTCGACCTGATCCGGCAGCGCTCGGACAAGGTCGTCAAGTCGCTCACGCAGGCGCTGGTGAAGCTCGGCATCAAGATCGACAAGGTGGGCCGGGCCGCGCTGGGATGTAATCCGCTCCAGATCGGGGTGGCCGACGACTACCCGAACGGGTTGATTCCTGGTCACCTGCTCTGCCCGCTTCAGCAGAAGGGGCATCAGCTGCGAGCGGACGCCGCCATCGCGTTCGTCAGTCTGAATGAGGCTTACAAGCGGCAGTTCGGGCGGAGTATGTGTGTGTCCGACGCCTATCGGAATCTGTCCGAGCAGCAGTCGATCTACTACCGGCGGCCGGGGTTCGCCGCTGTGCCCGGGCGGAGTAACCACGGCCTGGGGCTGGCTGTGGACTTGTGTGGAGGGGTGGAGAGGTTCCGGTCAGCAGAGTTCAACTGGCTGGAGAAGAACGGCAAGCGTTACGGGTGGATCCACCCGGATTGGGCGTACTCCAGCCCCTTCGAGCCGTGGCACTGGGAGTACGATCCCCAATCCGATTCGATCCTCTAGCCGCTAGGAGACGCCGACCTGGGCGCAGCAGGCCGAGCAGCGCTTGGCGGCGATCGGGATCTCGGTCAGGCACTCCGGGCAGTCGCGGTGGGTGGCCTCCTGCTTGGCGGCCGCGTAGTCCTTATAGCTGGTGTACGGCCGGACGATGACGAAGTAGATGACGAGCGCGATCATGATGAACGAGATCACCTGGTTGATGAAGTCGCCGTACATGAACTTCGAGCCGTTGATCGTGAAGTAGAGCTCGCTGAAGTCGGGCACTCCGCCGAAGATGCCGATCAGCGGGGTCATGAAGTCCGTGACGAAGGCGTCGACGATCTTCTGGAATGCGGCGCCGATCATGACGGCGACGGCTAGGTCGATCACGTTCCCTTGCATGAGGAACTTTTTGAATCCACTCATGCGACAGATCGTAGTGGCTCAACTACGTAGGGTGATCGAAAGCCGTTCTGAGGCCTGGGCTGCGGCCAGCTGGGCTGCCTGCTCCGGGGTGGAGGCGACGACGATCAGGCCCTCGGCCATGACCGACATGACGGTCACGCGCTCGGCGACCGTGTGAGCGCTCTGGGCGCCCTCCCAGGTGGCCATGACGCCGATGGCGGCGCCGGGGGTGAGCAGGGTGGTGAGCTCGGGGTCGGCGACCCGGACAGGGGTGGCCACCGTGCCCGGGGGGAGGCGGGCGAGCAGGGCGGTACCGAGCAGGCGGACGTCGGTGAGGATCTCGCCGCGGCGCATGGGGGTGGCGAGGGTCTTGCCGTCGAGGACGGCGCCGTCGGGTACGGCGGAGCGCGGCGTTCGAGTGCGCCGGAGGTCTCCTGGCTGGAGGGGGCCTGGGGAGAGGTCTCGGGTGGCGATCAGCACATCGGTGGTGGGGCCGGGGGACGGGCTCAGGGCGGTGTGGGCGCTGAGCATCGCCAGGGCGGCGAGTGCGGCGCCGATCAGGCGACGACGCCGGGCGAAACGACGGATCCAGGGGCGCACGAAGACTCCAGTCCGGGGGAGGGGGAGGAGCCGGGGGCGCGGATCCCGGCGAAGGGAGGGAAAGGGGTGAAATCGGCTTCCTAGGGCAGCTCGAACGGCAACTTGATCCCATCCAGCGCATTCCCGCAAGAACACGACCGCTCCCGAGGCAGCATCCCCACCGCCTCGCCCACCAGTGTCCGCATCTTCGCCACGTTGGCCCCGAAGAACGCCAGCACCTCCTCGTGCGTGACCCCCTCCCCGGCCTCCACTCCGGCGTCGTGGTCGGTCACCAGCGACAGCGACGTGTAGCAGAGCGCCAGCTCGCGAGCCAGCACGGCCTCGGGGAACCCGGTCATCCCCACGATGCTCCACCCGTTGGCCGAGAACCACCGCGACTCCGCCCGCGTCGAGAACCGCGGCCCCTCGATCACCACCAGCGTGCCGCCGTCGACGACCTCCCACCCGCCGGTCATCGCCGCCGTCATCGCCACCGCGCGCCCCGACGGGCAGTACGGGTCGGCCAGGGACACGTGGACGGCCCCGTTGACGTCGTAGTAGGTCTGCACGCGCCCGGAGGTGCGGTCGACGAACTGGTCAGGGATCACCAGCGCCCCGGGCCCGATCTCGGGCTTGAGCGACCCTACGGCGCTGGGTGCGAGCACCTGGGTCACGCCCAGCGAACGCAGCGCCCACAGGTTGGCCCGGTAGGGGATGCGATGCGGCGGGAAGCGGTGGTCGCGCCCGTGGCGCGGGATGAAGGCAACGGTGCGGGATCCGATGCGTCCCACGGTGACGACATCGCTGGGCGGGCCGTACGGAGTCGAAAGCTCGATCTCCTCGGCGTTGTCGAGCAGGGAGTAGAAGCCCGAGCCGCCGATGACGCCGATCTCTGCGCGAGTGACCATGGCGCTGAGACTAGCGGCCAGTCCAGGCGGCCAACAGCGGCGGAACCCCGTTCTGTGGAAAACCGACTCCGAAGAGTTATGCAACGAACACGATCAGTATGATCCGTTTCATGAAGCAGCAGCGTGGGCTCATGCTCATCATCATCGCGCTCATGCTCGGCATGCTCCTGGCGGCGCTCGACCAGACGATCGTTTCGACGGCTCTTCCGACGATCGTCAGCGACCTCGGCGGGCTGGAACAGCTGTCGTGGGTGGTCACGGGCTACATGCTCGCTTCGACGGTCTCGACCCCGCTCTGGGGCAAACTGGGTGACCAATACGGTCGCAAGGGGCTGTTCATCGCCGCGATCGTGATCTTCCTGATCGGTTCGGCGTTGTGCGGCATCAGCCAGACGATGGGCCAGCTGATCGCCTTCCGCAGCCTGCAGGGACTGGGCGGCGGCGGCCTCATGGTGCTTGCGCAGGCGATCGTCGGCGACGTCGTCTCGGCCCGCGACCGCGGGAAGTACCAGGGCTTCTTCGGCGGCGTCTTCGCCGTCTCCAGCGTGATCGGCCCGCTGCTGGGCGGCCTGTTCGTCGACCACCTGTCCTGGCACTGGGTGTTCTTCATCAACCTGCCGATCGGCGTGGTGGCGCTGTTCGTGATCGCCGCCGTGCTGCCGGGCACTTCCAAGCGCACCAAGCACAAGATCGACTACGCGGGCATCGTCCTGCTCGGCGGCGCGACCTCCTGCCTGGTGCTGATGACCACCTGGGGCGGGCAGACCTACGCCTGGTCCGATCCGGTCATCATCGGACTGATCGCTGCCGCGGTGGTCATGGTGGGCCTCTGGGCGTTCGTCGAGACCCGCGCGGAGGAGCCGGTGCTCCCGCTGCACCTGTTCAAGCTGCGCGTGTTCACGATGACGTCGCTGGTGGGCTTCGTCGTCGGTTTCGGCATGTTCGGCGCGCTGACCTATCTGCCCCTGTTCATGCAGGTCGTGTACGGCGTGAGCGCCACGGCGTCAGGGCTGCATCTGCTGCCGATGATGGTCGGCACCTTGGGCATGTCGATCCTGAGCGGCCAGCTGATCGCCAAGACAGGTAAATACCGGATCTTTCCCATCCTCGGCACGGCCATCGCCACGGTCGGCATGTTCATGCTCTCCAGGCTGACCGAGACCAGCTCCACCCTGACCATGAGCATCGACCTGCTGGTCCTGGGCTGCGGTCTGGGCCTGGTGATGCAGGTGCTGGTCATCGCGGTGCAGAACGCCGTCGGCTTCGAGGACCTCGGCGTCGCCACCAGCGGCGCGACCTTCTTCCGCTCCATCGGCGGCTCGTTCGGCGTGGCGGTGCTCGGCTCGGTCTTCACCACGCGGCTGAATGACGACCTGGCCCAGGTCGTGGCCACCACGCAGCTGCCGCCGGGCTTCAATCCGGCGCAGGTGCAGGCGGACCCGACGATCATCCAGACGCTCCCCGCGGACCTGCGGGCGGACTTCCTGCACGTCTACGCCGACTCGATCTCGCAGGTCTTCACGGTCGCCACGCCGATCATGGCCGTGGCGTTCCTGTTGTCGTGGTTCATCCCAGAGGAGCGGCTCAGGGAGACCACCAAGGCCGTCGACATCGGCGAGGGCCTGGGCGCGACCTCGGCGGAGCGCAACTCGCTGGCCGAGGTCGAGCGAGGACTCGTACGGCTGGCCGACAAGCGGCTGCGCCGCGACTTCTACGTCAAGCTGGGCGCCGAGAACGATCTGCTGGACCTGCCGCCCGAGTCGATCTGGGTGCTGACCAGGCTCCAGGACGCCGGCTGGCTGATGGCGGAGGACCTCGCCGCGCGCGCCGACGTCACCAGGCAGGAAGGCAGGCCGTACGTCGACCGCCTGATCGAGCAGGGCCTGGTGAGGCGCTCGACCGACGGCCACTCCCTGCGCCTGACCCCGGAGGGCGACGTCAAGGCCGAGGCGCTGCTGCAGAGCTGCCGGCGGACGCTGCGCGAGCTGGTGGCCGACTGGGGACCGCGGCCCGAGCTGGAGCAGCTGATCGACGAACTGTCGCCGCAGCTGCTCGGCAGCCCGACGGACCGGCCCTAGTTGGACGAGGAGGCGGCCGGCGCGGGGGTGGTGCTCGGCTTCGACTCGGTCTTGGTGCTCTCGCTCTTCGTCGTCGAGGCCGTGTTCGTGGTGGACGAGGTCGACGACGAGCGGTTGTCGGTGCGGTAGAAGCCCGATCCCTTGAAGACGATGGCGGCGGCCGAGAAGACCTTGCGCAGGTTGCCCTCGCAGTTGGGGCATACCGTCAGGGCGTCGTCTGAGAACTTCTGGACGACTTCGAGCTGCTCACCGCAGTCGTTGCAGGCGTACTGGTAGGTGGGCACGGACGCTCCTCCCATGGGGCTCTCTGGCACTCTGCCAACGCGACTGCTAATCATAAACGACGCAAGGTGCTGACTCATTCCAACCCTCGCTCGCCGTACCAACCGGCCAGCTTGCCCTGACGCGAGACGGCCCGCATACGACGCTCGACCTGCTCGCGGCAGTTGGCCGAGGTGACGATGAGCACCTGGTCACCGGCGCGCACGCGCGTGGTGTCAGACGGCACGAAGGACTTGCCGTCACGCACGATCAGCGTGACCTGCGCGTCGGAGGGCAGCCGCAGCTCGAAGATCTCCACGCCGTGCAACTGCGAGCCGGGTGGCACCTTGAGCTGCAGGAGGTCGGCGTTGAGCTCCTCCAGCGGAGCCGACTCGACCTCCAGATCGAGAGCCTCTCCTGGCGCGCCGACCCGGAGCAGGCGTGCCACGAACGGCAGGGTCGGTCCCTGGACCAGCGTGAACACCACGACGATGACGAAGACCTGGTCGAACAGCTCCTCCGAGCCCCGGACGTTGTTGGCCCAGGGGATCGTGGCCAGGACGATCGGGACGGCGCCGCGCAGCCCCGCCCACGACAGGAACGTCTGCTCACGCCAGCTGATGCGATCGAGGCGCAGCACGCGTGCCACCTGCGCGGAGATCATCACCGAGATCGGTCTGGCCAGGAGCACCAGGACCGTTCCCGCGATCAGACCGGGCACGATGGCGCTCGACATCTCCTTCGGACTGGCCAGCAGGCCGAGCATGACGAATAGGAGGATCTGGGCGAGCCACGCTGCGCCCTCGGCGAACCCGCGGGTGGCGGCCCGGTGGGGGAGGCGGGCGTTGCCGAGGATCAGGCCGGTGACATAGACCGCGAGGAAGCCGGAGCCGTGCAGGAGTACGGCTCCGCCATACGACACGAAGGTCAGCGCCATGACGGCGATCGGGTAGAGGCCCGAGGCCGGCAGGGCCACGTGTCGCAGCGCGAACACTCCGGCCGGGCCCACCACGAACGCCACGGCGGCGCCGATGGCCAGCTCCAGCGCCGTGTGCCAGGTGAAGGTCCACAGATCGGGGATGGGCTGGGAGATCTGGCTGAGCATCACCACGACGATCACGGTCGGCGCGTCGTTGAATCCCGATTCCGCTTCGAGGGTGCCCGACAACTTCCGCGGGAGCGGCAGCCTGCGCAGGACGGAGAAGACCGCCGCCGCGTCCGTCGACGCCAGGACAGCGCCGAGGATGAGCGCCAGCCTCCAGTCGACGCCGAGCAGGGCGTGGACGGCGTAGGCGACCACGACGACGCTGACCCCGATGCCGAGCGTGGCCAGGATCAGGGCGCTGGGTACGGCAGGGCGCACATGTCGCCAGTTGGTGGTCAGGCCGCCTTCGGCCAGGATGACTGCCAGGGCGAACAGGCCGATGTGCTGGGCCAGTTCGGGATCGCGGAACTGGATGCCGATGGCCGAGTCGCCCAGCAGGAGTCCGAAGCCCAGGAAGAGCAGGAGGCTGGGCAGGCCGCTTCGATGCGCCACGGCCACGGACACGATGGCGACGACGACGACGGCAGCGCCGAGCAGAATCCAGACATCGATCTCCATTTACCGCATAAGCCTAGTGAGTCCCACTGGTCTCGCGGCATAGCGGACCGCCTGGTCGTGCGGTTCCGCGGGCACCCCGTCGATCAGCTCCCCGTCGTGCAGGAGGGCGACCGTCGGGACGTTGGGACCGACCCTCGCCAGTGCCCTGTCGTAGGAGCCTCCGCCGCGGCCGAGCCGTACGCCGGTCCGGGCGTCGACGGCGAGCGCGGGGACGATCACCAGAGCGGCCGTGCGGACGGCCTCGACGCCCCTTCTGGCATCGACCGGCTCCATGATCCCGGAACGTCCCGGTGCGAGCGTGTCGGGACCGTCATAGACCGCCCAGTCCAGATCGTCGTCGGACTTGTGCACAGGCAACATCACGGTGGCGCCGTGTTTCCACAGGGCGAAGACAAGGCCGTGCGTCTCCGGCTCGGAACCTATAGACCAGTAGCAGGCCACCAGACCCGCCATCTGCACCCACGGCTGATCGAGGAGGGTTTCCCTGATGCCGACCGCGTTTGCCCGGCGCTGCTCGGGAGATAGACAGGCACGCTGTTCCATCAACTTGCGACGGAGCTTCATCTTGTCCACGAATTACCTCCACTAGGGTCTACACCATGGCTGACTTCGACCCTGTGACGAAAGCCGTCGTGCCCGCCGCGGGTCTGGGCACCCGGTTCCTTCCGGCGACCAAGGCGACTCCCAAGGAGATGTTGCCGATCGTCGACAAGCCCGCGATCCAGTATGTCGTCGAAGAGGCGGCCTCCGCCGGGCTCCTCGACGTCCTGATGGTCACCGGCAAGAACAAACGATCGATCGAAGACCACTTCGACCGCGCCTTCGAGCTCGAAGAGGTCCTCGAGGCCAAGGGCGACGACGAGCGCCTGTCCCAGGTGCGCGAGCCCGCCTCCCTGGCGACGCTCCACTACGTGCGCCAGGGCGAGCCGAAGGGCCTGGGCCACGCCGTGCTGTGCGCCAAGCAGCACGTCGGCGACCATCCCTTCGCGTGCCTGCTCGGCGACGACCTCATCGACCACCGCGACGAGCTGCTCAAGCGCATGATCGAGGTGCGCGGCACCTACGGCGGCAGCGTCATCGCCCTCATGGAGGTCCCGCGCGAGCAGGTCTCCCTCTACGGCGTGGCGACCATCCAGGCGACCGCGGAAGACGACGTCGTGCGTGTGACCGACCTGGTCGAGAAGCCGCCGGTCGACGAGGCGCCGTCCAACTGGGCGATCATCGGACGCTACGTCATCGACCCGGCCGTCTTCGAGGTGCTCGAGAACACCCCGCCGGGGCGCGGCAACGAGATCCAGCTGACCGACGCGCTGCGCACGCTCGCCGGGCGCTCCACCGAGGAGGGCGGGCCGGTCCACGGCGTGCTGTTCCGCGGGCGGCGCTACGACACCGGCGACAAGCTCGACTACCTGCGCACGGTGGTGAAGTTCGCGGCCGACCGGCCCGACCTGGCACCCGAATTCGTGCCGTGGCTGCGAGAATTCCTCAATGAAGTCGGTTGACGCTCATCTGGCCGAGGTGCTGGCCACGATCCGGCCCCTGGCCCCGCTGGAGATGGAGCTGGAGCGCGCGCTCGGCACCACCCTGGCGGAGGACGTCTCCTCACCGGTGCCGCTGCCGCCCTTCGACAACTCGGCCATGGACGGCTACGCCGTGCGCTCCGCCGACCTGGCGGGCATCCCGGTCACGCTGCCGGTCGTCGACGACGTCGCGGCCGGCTCCGGTGAGCTGCGCGCGGTCGGTCCCGGGCACACCGTCCGGATCATGACCGGCGCGCCGGTCCCGCCCGGCGCCGACGCCGTCGTGCCCGTCGAGTGGACCGACGGCGGCACCGCCTCCGTGGTCATCAACCGCGGCGCCGCGGCGGGCAACGCGATCCGGCGCGCCGGCGAAGATGTGCAGGCCGGCGAGATCGTGCTGAAGTCGGGCACGGTCATCGGACCCACCCAGCTCGGCATCCTGGCCGGGGTGGGCCGCCGCCGCGTCTGGGTGCGCCCGCGCCCGCGCGTCGTCGTCATCGCCACCGGCGCCGAGCTCGTCGAACCTGGCACCACGCTCGGCCCCGGCCAGATCTGGGATTCCAACAGCTACACCCTGGCCGCTGCCGTACGGCACGCTGGCGGCGAGAGCTTCCGCGTCGGGATCGTCGGCGACGACCCCGTCGACTTCCTCGACCAGCTCGACGCCCAGCTGGTCCGCGCCGACCTGGTGATCACCAGCGGCGGGGTGTCCATGGGCGCCTACGAGCCGGTCAAGGAGGCGCTGTCACCGCTGGGCACGGTGCGCTTCGAGCGCGTCGCCATGCAGCCCGGCATGCCGCAGGGCTTCGGCGTCGTGGGCGAGGACCACGTCCCCATCTTCGCGCTGCCCGGCAACCCGGTCTCGTCCTTCGTGTCGTTCGTGCTCTTCGTGGAGCCCGCGCTGCGCAAGATGAAGGGCCTGCCGGTCGCGCCCCACACGCTGACCAGGGCGACCACGGTCGGGCCGCTGCGCTCGCCCGAGGGACGGCGCTCCTACCTGCGCGGCGTGCTGTCCTCCGACGGCACGGTCGCGCCGGTCCACGGGCAGGGCTCCCACCAGCTCGCCGCCCTGGCGACGGCCAACTCCCTGATCGTCGTCCCTGAAGACGTCACCGAGCTTCCCGCGGGCACGGTGGTGGAGGTGCTGCCCCTGTGAGCCGGTTCACCCACCTCGACGAGAGCGGCGCCGCCCGCATGGTCGACGTGTCCGCCAAGGACACCTCGGTCCGTACGGCGACCGCGACCGGCCGGGTGCTGCTGTCGGTCGAGGCGGTCGAGCTGCTGCGCTCGGGCCACAACCCCAAGGGCGACGCGCTCGGAGTGGCCCGCATCGCCGGGATCATGGGGGCCAAGCGCACGCCTGACCTGATCCCGCTGTGCCATCCGATCGCGCTGCACGGCGTCAAGGTCACGCTGGAGATCGTCGACTCGGGCGTGGAGATCACCTGCGTGGTCAAGACCGCCGATCGCACCGGTGTCGAGATGGAGGCGCTGACGGCCGTGGCGGTCGCCGGGCTGGCCCTGATCGACATGGTCAAGGCGGTCGACCCGGGCGCGGTGATCAGCGACGTGCGGGTCGAGGAGAAGACCGGGGGTAAAACCGGCGTGTGGACCAGGTCATGAGCGTGCGTGCTCTCGTCATCACGGTCTCGAACCGCGCCTCGGCCGGAGTTTACGCCGACAAGTCCGGGCCAATCCTGGCGGCCGGCCTCGCCGAGGTCTGCGATGTCGATGGCCCGCTCGTCGTCCCCGACGGCCAGGCGGTCGAAGACGCTCTCCGGAAGGGCGTCTCCGACGGATACGACGTCATCGTCACCACCGGAGGCACCGGGCTGACCCCACAGGACCTCACTCCGGAGATGACCGCGCGCGTAATTTCTCGCGAAATTCCCGGCATCGCGGAGGCCATTCGTCAGGCAAACCGCGACAAAGTTCCGACATCCATCCTTTCGCGAGGACTTGCCGGACAAGCCGGAAACACCCTGATAGTCAATCTGCCCGGATCGACCGGCGGCGTGCGTGACGGCCTTGCCGTACTCCTGCCTGTCCTTCGTCATGCTGTGGATCAGATTCGTGGTGGCGACCACCCTCGCTGAGAGATGATGCAGGTGTGGATCGATTTCGTGGCTGGCCCGCCACCCTGACCGAGGGGCCCGTGGGGCTGCGGCCCCTGCGGCTGACCGACGTCCGGATGTGGCGCGAGACCCGGCTGCGCAACGCCGACTGGCTGCGTCCCTGGGAGCCCAGCAACCCCGAGACCCCTCTGTTCCGCACCGGGCTCGGGCCCTACGTCTCCATGGTCGGCACGCTCCGCCGCGAGGCCCGCCAAGGCCTGTCCATGCCCTGGGTCATGACCTACCAGGGCCGCTTCGCCGGCCAGCTCACCGTCGGCGCCATCGTCTGGGGCTCGGCCCGCTCCGCCCAGGTCGGCTACTGGATCGACGGCGCACTCGCCGGCCGCGGCGTCACCCCCACCGCCCTGGCCATGGCCGTCGACCACTGTTTCTTCACCGCCGGACTTCACCGCATCGAGGCCAACATTCGGCCAGAGAACTCCGCCAGCCGCCGCGTGGTTGAGAAACTCGGGTTCAGGGAAGAAGGCATTCGGCGCCGTCAACTCCACATCGACGGGGCCTGGCGCGACCACATCTGCTACGCGTTGACCGTTGAGGACGCCCCTCGCGGCCTGCTCGTGCAGTGGCGTCGAGCCGGGTCCGCGGTGGAAGAGCTTTGACGATCTCGCGACACACCGCACCGAATGCTCGTCAATCAGTGACACGCGGTCTTACGGTGCGTGACGTGAGCACATCGAAGACGCAACCAGACGCCCAGCGTCTTCGTCGTGCTGCAAGGAGGTGGCCGTGAGCGCGGTTTTCCTCTATCTCGCCATCGTGGTGATGTGGTTGTGCGTGCTGGTGCCCCTGTGGCTGCGGCGCGACAAGAACCACCTCGCCGAGCTGGAAGAGGATTTCTACGAGGCCGACGAGCTTCTCGAAGAGGCTCAGGAAACCTACGATCCCGACACGCTCGAGCGGTCGCTGGCCGACTTCCGGCACATCCGCGCGAGGCACCGGGCCATCATCGTCGCCCGCCGGCGCAGGCTGCTGTTCTTCTCGGTCCTGCTCTGCGTGGCCTCCATCGTCACCGCCGCGGTGAAGGTCATCCCCTGGTGGGGAGTGGCTCCCGCCGGCGTCATCCTGTTCTCGTACGCCGGCGTGCTGCGCATCGCCGTCACCGTCGACCGCGAGCGGCGCAACCACACCGCCCTGGCACGGGCCGAACGCGCCCGCCGCGTCCGCGCCCAACGCCGCGCCGCCGAGGCCGCCGCGGTGGCCCAGGCGGAGGCGGAGATCATCGCGTTCCAGGCGCGGCAAGCGGACGTGCTGTTCGATCAGTACGCAGAACCGCCCCGGCGGGCGGTGGGGGATTGATCGGGTGGCGCGAGGAGTGGCGGAAGTTTGCTAACCTGGTCGAGTCCTTGGGGATGTAGCGCAGTCCGGTAGCGCACTTCGTTCGCATCGAAGGGGTCAGGGGTTCGAATCCCCTCATCTCCACCCCGGGCCGTTCTTGAAACGGCCGGACTGAAGTTGACGGGATCCCGTCTGATCATCGCGATCAGGCGGGATCTTGTCGTTTCTGGGGTGTTCGAATCGGGTTCGTCCTGTTTGAGCCATCGTGCGGGTGGCTGGCCGCTGGTCGGGCCCGAAGTTCTCGCCGCTGGGCGCGGCGAAGCTGACACCGGGCGGGGCGCTGCGACGGCGGGAGTCGATGAACCGGCATGACCAGCGCGAACCCCGCCGCGGCCCCCATCCGATCACGCCTGGCAGCAGGCCTCAGGCCCGAGTGGTTGCAGCTTGCCAGGTCGGAGAGGCCGATGGGGCGGGGGGTGCCACGCGTTCCAGGTGGCGAGTCAGCCCGGCTGTACAAATACATGATCGCCAAGGCCGGCGCGGACACTTCTGCGTGCTCGCGGTCGTCGCCCGCCTTGCCGTAGGACAGGTCCTTGCCGGCGGGTGAAGTTCTCCGCCACAGTCAGCCCCTCGCCGAACTCCCTCCCGGACTCCGAGCCCGCCAGGTGATCGCCCAGTATCTGCTCGCCTCGGCCATCACGCGCGTGGCGACGTCGTCGATGGGAGACGTCATGGTTTGGACCCGCCGCTTTGGAGGCAAGGCCTCAGCGGACCGGTGCGGCCGGGATGAGCTTCTCGATGAGGCTGCGTGCCTGCTTGGCAGGGCCTTGCGGGCCGAGCGACTGGCCTGAGGCGTGCAGGCCTTCGAAGACCAGCGTGAGATGGTCGGCAAGCTGGCCGGGATCGTCGATGTCGAGTCGGGCGGTCAGCTCGCCGATGGTCTCGCGGAACCAGGATTTCGCGATGACGGCGTTGCGGTGGGCCGGCAGGTCGGGGTCGGGGAACTCGGCCAGCGCCATCTGCATGGGACAGCCGCGGTACTGCTCGGAGCTGACCTGGTCGAAGACCACGTCGAAGATCGCCAGGATCTGGTCGCGGGGGTCGGGGCCGGCCGCCAGAGTGGCCCCCGCGACTTGAGCCCGGAAGTCTTGATGGGTGTTCTCGACGTACGCGCCCACCAGACCGTCTTTGGAAGTGAACAGCCGGTACAGGGTGGTGGGGGCGACATCGGCCTGGACCGCGACCAGGTCGATGCCGGTGGCACGGATGCCTTTTCGGTAGAACAGCTCGCCGGCCACATGTAGCACGTGGGATCTGGTTTTCGCGGCGGTTCTCTGCACGGCCCCTCCCGATTGCCAATGTTAGGGTTCGTTCCCTATAGTCTACCGAAAGGGAACGATCCCTAACATTCCGCGGTGCCGCTCGGACCTTCTCTCCCGCACAGGGACATGCCGGCGGCCGTTCGCCGCAGCAACTGTGTGCAGCGCGACACGACAAGAAAGGGTCCCGCATGGATAGGCAGCGAGCGGCGCACGGCCAGGGTAAGACCACCCTGGCGCTGGCGACGCTGTTCCTTGGAACGTTCGTGCTGGGCAGCGCCGAGCTGCTCCCGGTCGGCGTGCTCAGCCTGATCGCGACCGACCTGAAGGTGTCCATCCCCGCGGCCGGCGCGCTGGTGACCGCCTACGCCCTCGGCGTGGCCATCGGCGGCCCGCTCCTGACCGCCTTGACGATCAGGCTGAACAAGCGGACCGTCCTGGCCGGGGCCCTCCTGCTGTGCGTCGTGGGCAACCTGGTGCCGGTACTGGTCGCCGACTACACCCTCTTCGTCGCCGCCCGCGCCTTCACCGGCGCACTCGGCGGCCTGTTCGTCGCGGTCGCCTTCGGCGTCGGCACCTCGATCGTGCCGCCGGAACGCATGGGCCGGGCCATCTCCGCCGTCTTCGGCGGCTTCGCGGTCTCCGGCGCGCTCGGCGTGCCTCTGGGCACCTTGATCGGCCAGCAACTCGGCTGGCGTGGCTCGTTCGTCGCCGTCGTGGCGCTGGCCGTCGTCGCCCTGCTCGCGGCACTCATCCTGGTGCCGTCCGTGGCCGGCGCCAACGGGGGCGCGGCCAACCAGGCCAGATACGCCTTCGCCCCGCGGGTGCTCGCGCTGCTCGCCCTGCAAGCCCTGGGATTCGCCTCGCTGTATGCGGCCTTGACCTACATCGTGCCCTTCTTGCAGAACGTCACCGGCATCTCCGGCGCCCTGATCAGCGCCTTCCTGCTCGCCTACGGCGCCGCCAGCGCGGTCGGCACCATCGCCGGCGGCCGCTTCGCCGACAGTAACGCTTCCCTGACCCTGACCGTCGCCTCCATCGCCGTGGCCTTCAGCCTCCTGGCCCTCTACCTGGTCGGCGCGATCGCGTTCCTCGTAGTACTGGCCCTACTGGCCTGGGGCCTGTTCGCGATGGGGATGGTCCCCTCCCTGCAATACCGGGTCGTCAGCCTGGCCGGTCCGGGAGGCGCACTCGCCTCGTCCCTTCCCGCCTCAGCGGCCAACGTCGGCATCGCCATCGGCTCGATCACCGGTGGCGCGGCCATCGGCGCCCACAGCCCCTCCGCCCCCGTGATCGCCGGCCTCCTCATCGCCGTGATCGCCACCCCTGTCGCCTGGGCAACCAGCTTCCTCAAGCCGCCGATCATCGACGAGAGCCCGGCAGCCGAATCCGTCCCGAGCGCCGCGCCCAAGCCCGCCTGACATCAGCGAGACACGTGGCCTGTCGGCCCATGACCCCCTTCCGCTTCGTCGCAGTTTCCCATCAAGGAGTGAGCATGAGCGAGCCGCGAGAATTCGCCGTTGCCGGCGTCCGTGGAACCAACACGGCCTACGCGTGGCCGAATGAGCAGCCGCGCTACTTAGCACTCCTGGTCCACGGCTACGGCGAGCACATGGGTCGCTATGGGCACGTGGCCGACCGGCTCATCCGGCACGGCGGCGCCGTCTACGGCATCGACCACATCGGCCACGGCAAATCCGAAGGCGAGCGCGCGCTGATCGAGGACTTCGAGGACGTGGTCACCGACCTGCGCACCATCGAGGAACGTGCCCGCCAGGATCACCCCAGCCTGCCCGTCGTAGTGATCGGCCACTCGATGGGCGGCATGATCGCTGCCCGCTTCGCTCAGCGTTACGGCATCGGCCTGGCCGCACTCGTCCTGTCAGGGCCCGTCATCGGCGAGTGGCATGTCGTGTCCACGCTGCTGTCCTTCGACGAGATTCCCGACGCGCCCCTCGACCCGGCCATCCTGTCGCGTGATCCATCCGTGGGCCAGGCCGCCGGTGCTGATCCGCTGGTGTGGACCGGGCCGTTCAAGCGAGCCACCCTGGAGGCATTCGTCGAGGAGATGGCCACGATCGCCAAGGGCGGCACGTTCGGGAGCCTGCCGACCTTGTGGCTGCACGGGGAGGACGACGAACTCGTGCCTCCCGGCCCCAGCCGAGACGGCATCGACGCCGTCCGGGGGAGCGACCTGACCGAGCGGATCTATCCGGGCGCCAGGCATGAGGTGTTCAACGAGACCAATAAGGACGAGGTCCTGGACGACCTCATCTCCTTCATAGACCGCGCCCTGCGCACCGGCCATCCGTAGCCTCGCCGACTCGGGTCCCGGTCGCAATTGCAGAAATCCTCGAGAAGTAACCTCTGAACTGCGATGACGCATGAGTCACGGGCTGGTGCCTCGGCTTGATCACGATGTTGGATCGGCCAAGGACAGTTCGCGGCTCGGGTGCCGGCTGGTGTCGTGGTCGCGGAGCACGCGCATGACGGGTGACAAGGCCGCGCGCACGTTGAGCGCCACACCGGACGGATCGTGGCCGCCTCGCAACTCGCCGGTGAGGAACTCCAGTCCGACGCGCGCAACTGTTCGGCGAGCTCGGCCATGGCCAGGCCGAATCGCTGGCGTTCGTGGAGGACCAGGTTGACCGCGACGCCGGAGGCGCATCTACCGGGCCAGGGTGACGCCCGCTCAACGCGACCAGATCCTTTGGTGGCTAGGTTCGCAGACCGGGCAGGATGCCGTGCGGGTCGTGGGCTGCTTTCACCCGTTCCAGCCTGGGGAGGTTGTCGCCCCAGTAGGCGCGTCCCGGATCGGTGAGGGCGGGGTCGGGGAAGTTGGGGTACACGCCGCCGCTGGACCAGGGCTGGACCGTCTGCCAGGAGTGCTGCAGCCATTCGCTCTCCGGCGGGCTGGTGCCGGGCTGCAGCGTGGCGGTGTGTTTGAGCAGGAAGCGTTCGCTGCGATGCGGGAACGCGGTGGCGTGCGAGGGGACACGGTTGTAGGCGCCGCCCCATGGCGTGAGGTCGAGTTCGCGTGACTCGCCGGGCCGCCGGTCGGCGATCAGCTGATCGACCAGGGTGTTGAGCGGACTGGGCGGGATGTCCTGCTGGAAGAAGGCGGACTTGCAGAACAGGTGCCCGTCCGCACCGGCTGGCACGAGCGTGGTCTGGGGGGCGTCCTGCCATGATGTCCGCCGGCTGTGGGGGCGGGCTCCTGCCAGGGTGATGAGCTCGTTGAGCAAGTCGTCGGTGTGCGAGGGCGACAGTCCGACGGCCACTCCGAGCAGGCTCACGCGCGCTAGGCCGTACGGCTCGGCAGGGACGGTGAGCAGCAAGCTGGCGGCGAGTTCGTCGGGTGCGGCCGGGCTCCATCTCTGCCAGGCGTCTGTGACCTGGGCGGCGTGCCGGTAGTCCCAGCGGAGTTCCACGGCGGTGCACCGCGAGGACGGGACCGGCTCGAACGACAGCTCCGTGACGACGCCGACCCCGGCGGCGCCGCCGCCTCTGAGGGCCCAGAACAGGTCGGCGTGCTCGTTCTCGTCGCAGCGGACGAGGCTGCCGTCCGCGAGGACGACGCGCGCGCCGACGAGCCGGTCGCAGGTCAGCCCCCAGGTCCGGCCGAGGAAGCCGAGACCGCCGCCGAGGGTCAGCCCGGCGATGGCGACGGAGGGGCCGCTGCCGGCGGGCAGGGTGCGGGCGTGCCGATCGAGGTGCCGGTACACGTCGGCGAGGCGCGTGCCTGCGCCGATGCGCGCGTATCCGTCTTGTAGGCGGACTCCGGTGAACTCGCCGAGGTCGATGAGCAGTCCGGTGGTGGTGGAGCGGCCGGCGAAATCGTGTCCGCCGCTGCGTACGGCCACCAGCAGGCCGTGGCGCTGGGCGAAATCGAGCGCGGCCCCGATGTCGGAGGCGGTCTGGCAACGGACCACCGCCTGAGGGCGAACCCCGGCGAAGCGTTGCCCGGCAGGTCTGAACACCGCCTCGTAGCCGGAGGAGCCGTCGATCAGCACGGCGTCGGTGACCCGCCGTGCCAGGTCCTGCCAGGCCCGGGCCGGCAGCGTGTCGAAGTGTCCGGTCCTGATCACGAGATTCACACTAGGCAGCCGATGGGCCGGCGAGTATGGCCGTCGAGGCGTCCCTGGCCGGTTGTTGGCTCCGATCGTAAAGTGAGCCGCGTGAATTCCTTTCGGTCGGAAAACGACCTGGATGACCTCGACTGGAAGCTTCTCGACGAGTTGCAGGCCGACGCCCGGCTGTCGTACAACGAGCTGGCCCGGCGGGTGCATCTGTCCGCCCCGGCCGTCGCCGACCGGATCCGTCGTCTGGAACGGCGCGGCGTGATCACCGGTTATCAGGCGCACATCGACCCGGGAGCGGCCGGCTTCCCCATCCAGGCCTACATCGAGCTGCGCTGCGCGCCGGGCTCCTGCCTGCTGAAGAGCTCGGCCGCCGAGGACTACCCGGAGGTGATCGAGGTCGACAAGCTGAGCGGGCAGCACTGCTCGATGCTCAAGGTCAGGGCCGCGTCGCTGGCGCATCTGGAAGGCGTGCTGGAGCAGATCGGCAAGCACGGACAGATGGACACCCACATCGTCCTGTCCACGCAGTATCGCGACACGCGCGTGCGCCGGAACCACCCCGACCGGCCGGTGACCGCCTCCACGGGATGGACGCGCCGGCCCGCGGGGACGGATAACGCGACCGAGTGACCCATCAATGGACTGTGTGCCACATGGTGGTAGGAGAGACAAGCTCGAACAGGAGCTGCGGCATGGCATCGTCCTGGCCGCCCTGTCGCAGCTGCACGTCGCACGCTACGGCTACGAGCTGCGCAAATCGCTCGCGGACAGCGGCATGCCCATCGAGGAGGGGACGCTCTACCCCCTGCTCAGGCGGCTGGAGTCGCAGGGCGTCCTGACCAGTGAATGGCGCACCGACGGCGGCCAACCACGCCGCTACTACGCGCTCAGCGCTGAAGGCCGCGAGCTGTACCCCAACGGCTGACGGCGACCTGGCGCGGCCTCAACGACACCATGGATCTTCTCCTGAAGGACGGAGAGCACCATGAACCCTGACGATCTCATCCGAAGATACGCAGATGACGTGGCACGCCTGTTACCGCGCGGGCAGCGGCGCGATGTCGCGGCCGAGTTGCGCATGCTCCTGACGGAGGAACTCGCGGCCAAGGCCGCCGACCGAGGCCGGCCCGCCGACGAGGAGATGGCGCACGAACTGGTGCTCGCCTTCGGCTCCCCGGCCGAGGCCGCCGCCCGCTACCACCCCTTCCTGACTCTCATCGAACCGGCGAACTCGCGCAGGTTCGTCCGCCTCACCTTGATCGGCATGGCGGTCATCTGGGTGCTCGGGCTGGCGGACACCGTGATCCGGCATCCGGTCGACTCGGTCACCGACCTGCTCGTCGTGCTCCAGATCTGGTGGACCGGCAGCGCCCTGTCGGCCCTGTGGTGGCCGGGCCTGCTCGTGGTCTGCTTCGCGGCAGGCGCCTGGCTGCGCCACAGGCGTCCGCAGTCGGCCGCGTGGAAACCCCGTCGCACGGACCGCGACCGAGTCAACCGATACGGCTCACTCGCGGGAATCGCCGCCGCCATCTGCGGCCTGCTCGTGCTGCTCAACGCGGGACGGCTCCTCGACCACTTCTACGACGGCCGCGCCGCCGCCAACGCCTACCACGCGTTCGCGCTGGACGAAGGCTTCCTGAGCCTCCGCGCGCTGGCTGCTGACCGTGATGATCCTGCACCTCGTGCTCTACGCGGTGCTGATCGTGCGCGGACGCTGGCAGGCGCTGACCCGGCGAATCGACATCGGCCTGCTCCTCCTCACCTGCGGCGTGCTCGCGTGGTGCATGGCCGTGGGCGCCATCTTCGCGGCCGAGCCGACCGACCAGATCGTGAAGGGCGCGCTCGTGCTGATCATCCTGGGCACTCTGATCGACACTGGCCTCAAACTACGTCGCGAGCTGGACAAGGTGATCCGGCCCGCCTAGCGGCTTCTCCGTGAGGGAGGCCCCGAGAGGAGTGGTCATGTACAGCACGCTCCGCCCGGATCGTTCGCGCGTGACCAGCCCGCTCTCGCGCAAGACCCGGAGGTGCTGCGACACCGCGCTGGGCGTGATCCCGAGCGCTCGCGCCAGATCCGTCGTCGTCGCGGGCGACCTCAGTGCCCCGAGCAGTTCGGCTCTCGCCCGGCGGATCGTGCCGTCCGAGCTGCTCGGCCGGGTGAACAGTGCTTACAGGATGGTCGGCTGGGGACTGATCCCGCTTGGGGCATTGGCCGGGGGACTGGTGGCGTACGCGTTCGGCCTGCGGGCGCCGTACCCGGTGGCCGGGGTGTTGCGAGGGATCGCCTTGCTGGTCGCGATGCCTGTGCTGATCCGGGCCATGCGTGGGATCCGAGGCGCCTGAGCCCAACGCGGTGCGATCTGGTCGCGTCCGAAACGTGCCAGTGCCTGCCCACCACCCCCTGTTTGGCTGGATGTCCGCACACCTGCCTGAACGGGAACCATGTCCACGACACTCGTCCGCGCGCGCCTCACCACCTGGCTCGCGATCATCTCGCTCACCCTCGGCATCTTCGCCATAGTCACCAGCGAGATCCTGCCCATCGGCCTCCTGTCCGCCATCGGCGCCGACTTCGGCATCTCCGACGGCGTCACCGGCCTGACCATGGCACTGCCCGGCATCGTCGCCGCCGTCGCCGCGCCCGTGGTCACGCTGACCACCGCGCGGCTGGACCGGCGCGTGATGTTGTGCGTCCTCATGGCGGTCCTGGCCGTGGCCGACGTGCTGGCCGCGGTGGCGACGTCCTACTGGGTCATGCTGATCTCCAGGGTCCTGGTCGGTCTCACCATCGGCGGCTTCTGGTCGATCGGGGCCGGGCTGGCCGGTCGCCTGATGCCGCCGCAGGCCGTCGGCACCGCCACCGCCGTGATCTTCTCCGCCGTGCCGCTGGGCTCCGTGCTGGGCGTCCCGGCGGGTACGT
Organism: Nonomuraea sp. NPDC050663; assembly: GCF_044456985.1. Taxonomy (NCBI): domain Bacteria; kingdom Bacillati; phylum Actinomycetota; class Actinomycetes; order Streptosporangiales; family Streptosporangiaceae; genus Nonomuraea; species Nonomuraea sp. NPDC050663. The sequence goes on along the minus strand of NZ_JBITGL010000019.1, from coordinate 158,779 downwards.
TCATCGGCGACCTCGCCGGTTGGCGGACCGCCTTCCTGGTCCTGGCGGTGCTCGCCGTCCTGGTCATGGCCGCGTTGCTGATATTGCTGCCGCCGCTGCCCGCCGAGCAGGTCACCAGCGCGCGCGTCCTGCTCGACCTGCTGCGGACCAAGGGGGCAGCCAGAGCTTTGCTGGCCACGTTCCTCATCGTGCTGGCCCATTTCGGCACCTACACCTACGTCACGCCCTTCCTCCAGGACGTCACCGGCCTGCCTCCCGCCGCCGTCAGCGCCGTCCTGCTGGCGTACGGCGTAGCCGGGATCGCCGGCAACTTCCTGGCGGGGAAGGCCACCGCCTCCCGCCTGCGAGTCGCGTTCGTGACGTGCGGCGGCCTGATCGCGGCCACCACCCTGCTGCTGCCCACGCTGGGCGGCTCGCTCGCCGGAGCCGTGGTGCTGCTCATGATCTGGGGCTTGGCGTACGGGGGCGTGCCCGTCTGCTCGCAGGCGTCGTTCATCGCCGCCGCCCCGCGCGCGCCCGAGGCGGCCACGGTGGTGTTCACCGCCTCCTTCCAGGCGACCTTCGCCCTCGGGGCGTTCCTCGGGGGCCGTGTCGTCGACGCCTTCTCGGTCTCGGCGGTGATGATCTGCGGCGGGGTGATCGCTTTGCTGATGGCGGTGACTCACCGCCGTTGACGGCCCATGGTGCGCTCGACCGATTGGACCCTGACGTCGCGTCAGGCCGCACGCTGAATCGCATGACCGACTATTACGACGCCTTCGAGATCAGCCCCGTCCCTCCGCCCGGGCCCGACGCGACGCCGCCCGAGATCTACCGAGGGATCTACGGCATGCCGCTGTTCGTGAAGGTGCCGACGCCCGACCTGGCCGCGTCCGTGGACTTCTGGACGCGCGGGCTCGGGTTCGTCGACCTGTTCACGGTCCCCGGCCAGGTCACGCATCTTCGGCGGTGGGCCTTCCAGGACGTGCTGCTCGTCCCGGCCGACGCCTTGCCGGTGCCGTCGACGATGAGCATCGGCTTCAGCTGCGTGCTGAGCCAGGTCGACGAGATCGTGCGGGCGTGCACCGAGCTGGTGCCCGGGTGCACGGCGGGACCGCGGCAGACCCCGTGGAACACCGTGGAGGTCGAGGTCGTCACGCCGGAGAACACGCGCGTGGTCGTGACGGCGGCCCGCCTCTTCGATCCCGGCAGCGTCGAGGCGCGCTTCCTCGAGGAGCAGGGCATCAGCCTGCCGAAGGGGTGAAAGCGCATGTCAGACTCGATGGCGTGACCGATGCCGCGATGGACGACGCCGCGGGTCTTGGCGGGCTGACCGTCGGGGCCGCGGCGTCGCATCTCGGCGTCACCGTCCGCACCCTCCACCACTGGGACAGGATCGGGCTGGTCCGCCCGTCCGCGCGGAGCGGCGGCGGCTACCGGCTCTACTCCGCCGCCGACCTCGCCCGCCTCCACCGCGTGCTCATCTACCGGGAGCTTGGTCTGTCGCTCGACGACATCGGCGAGCTCCTCGACGCTCCGGCGGCCGACATGACCGTGCCGCTGGAACACCAGCGTGCCCAGCTCGTCGAGCGCATCTCCCGCCTGCAGGCCATGGTCGGCGCGGTCGACCGCATGATCGAGGCCGCGCGCACCGGCATCCTGCTCTCCGCCGAGGAGCAGATCGCGATCTTCGGCGAACGCTGGAAGCCGTCGCTGACCGAGGTCGCACGCGAGCGGTGGGGCGACACGGCGCAGTGGGCGCAGTACGCCGAGCGTGCCGCACGTATGACTCCCGAAGACTGGCAGCGGGTCGCCGACAACGTCAGGACGCTCGAACAGGACCTGGCCGCCGCCAAGCGTGCCGGCGTCAGGCCGGGCAGCGCCGTGGCCGACGCCCTGGCGGAGCGGCACCGGGCCTCCATGGACGCCTACTTCGACTGCACCCTGTCGATGCAGGTCTGCCTGGGCAGGAAATACGTCGCCGATCCGGGCTTCAGTGCCTACTACGACGCGATCGAGCCGGGGCTGACCGTCTGGCTGCGCGACGTCATCGACGCCCACGCCCGCCATCGAGGCGTCGACCCGGATGCGGCGACCTGGGTCTGAGCGTCGAGCGCCATGGGAAGGGCGCCACGGAGGTCACCGCCCTGGCCCAGGTGAGCGTGGGCTTCCCGCGAGGCAGTTTCACCGCCGTGATGGGCCCCTCCGGCTCCGGGAAGAGCACCCTGCTGCAGTGCGCCTCCGGCCTGGACCGCCCGGATCGCGGCGAGGTGCGCATCGCCGGGCGGGACATCACCCGCCTGGGGGAGAAGGACCTGGCCGTGCTGCGCCGTGACCGGATCGGCGTCATCTTCCAGTCCTTCAACCTGGTGCCGTCGTTGACCGCCTGGCAGAACGTGATCCTGCCCAGCAGGCTCGGCCGGGGACGGCCCGATCCGTCGCGCGTGCGTGAGTTGCTGCACCGCGTCGGGCTGGCCGGGCGCGAGGGGCATCGCCCGGCGCAGCTGTCCGGGGGTCAGCAGCAGCGGGTGGCCATCGCTCGCGCCCTGCTCGGCAGGCCGGAGGTGCTGTTCGCCGACGAGCCGACGGGGGCGCTGGACCGCGGGGCGGGGCACGAGGTGCTGGCCCTGTTGCGCGAGGCGGTCGACGAGTTCAGCCAGACCGTGGTGATGGTCACCCACGACCCCGAGGCGGCGGCCAGGGCCGACAGCGTGCTGTTCCTGACAGACGGGCGGATCGTCGACGTCCTGGACAGGCCCTCGGCCGACCAGATCGGCATGCGGCTGGGGGGCCGCAGGTGACCATGGTTCTCGCCTGGAACAACGTCAGGACCAACCGGCTGGGCCTCGCCGCGTCGTTCGCGGCGGTGCTCCTGGCGGTGACGCTGGTGGGCGGCGGCGGGCTGGTGGTCGCGGGCGCCGGAGCGCGCGACGAGCTGAACGGCGTCATAGGGCTGCTGGTGTTGTCGGCCGTGGTGTCGGGGTTCGTGTCGGTCTTCGTGGTCGCGGGCATGCTGAGCCTGCACGTGCTGCGCCAGCGCAGGACGTGGGCGCTGCTCCGGTCGGTCGGCATGACGCCGCGGCAGGTGAGCCGGCTGATCACGGCGGAGGCGCTCGTGGTGGCCGTCCTGGCGGGTGCGGCAGGCTGCGTGCTCGCCGTGCCGTACGCCTGGGTGATGTCGGGGTTCGTGCGGATGACCGGCCTGGCTCCGGAGGGGGTGCCGGTGGAGGTCACGCCGTGGCCGTTCGTCGTGGCGCTGGTGGTCGGGCTGGCGGTGACGTTGCTCGCGGCCCGGGGCGCGGCGCGCAAGGCGGTGGGGGTGGGACCGCTGGAGGTGCTGCGGGAGAGCGCGGCGCAGCGGCGGATCCTGCCCTGGCCCAGGGCGGTCGCCGGGGTGATGGCCCTGGCCGGGGGCGGCGGGTTGTTGTTCCTGGTGCCGCAGGTCAAGGCGACGGCCGCGGTGCCGGCCGGGCTGGGGGCGGCGATGGTGCTCTGCGTCGGCGCCTCCGCGCTGGGTCCCGTCGTGTTGCGCGGCGCGGGCTGGCTGGTCGGGCTGGTGGTGGCCAGGTTCGACCCGGGGGCCGGGATGCTGGCCGGTTCGTCGCTGGTCACCCAGCCGCGGCGGGCCATGGCGGCGGCGTCGCCGGTGATGCTGACCATCGCGCTGGCCTGCACCTTCTTGTTCGCCGTGTCGACCGGCGACGCGGCCGACGGCGTCGTCCGCACGGGGCCGTCGGCGTGGGCGGCGCCGATCCTGGTGGGTTCCGCCGTCGTCTATACGGTGATCTCGGTGCTCAACGCGACGGCCATGACGATGGCCGAGCGGGGAGAGGAGATCCGGCTCCTGCGCACGCTGGGGGTCAAGCCGCGGCAGCTCACCAGGATGGTGTGCTGGGAGACGTTGATCGTGACGTGCGCAGGCACGCTCCTCGGGACGGGCATCGCCGCGGCGGCACTCACCGCGCTCGGCGTGGCCGCGACCGGGCGGCCGGCGTTCACCTACTCCGTGACGCAGTACGCGGGGCTGGTGCTGGTCTGCGCCGCGAGCGGCCTGGCCGGCGCGGTGGTCTCGACACGGAAGGCACGGCGCGGGTCGCTGCGGCCCGACTGAGCGGCGGTCAGGACCTCGATCCCCTGATCAGCAGGTAGAGGATCAGCCCGAACTCCGCCACCGACGTCGGCACCGCGATCAGGTCCCGCAGCAGCCCCAGCGACTCCGGCAGCACGAACGCCAGCACCGGGTCCGCCAGCCAGGCGACCCCGCCCACGAGCACGACCACCCCCAGCCACGAGGGGAAGTCCTCCGACAGCCGCAGTGACTGTCCCAGCGGCAGCAGCCAGAGCCCGAACAGGATGCCGCCGATCACATAGGCGTCGTGGTGCAGATCCAGCATGAGCAGGGCCAGATCGGCGTCGTCCACCGTCAGGGTTCCCGCCTGGAAGGTCAGCTTGGCCAGCATGCTGGTCGCGCCGCCGACGACCAGGACGAGCAGCGCCGTCGCGTGGCGGCTGGAGACGGGGTGGAACAGGCGTTGGAAGGCGAGCCCGAGAAGGACGAACACCGTGGACATCGCCAGGTCGGCAGCCAGACCCCAGCGGACCAGGGTCTCGTGCTCGGCCAGCCGGGCGGCGGTCGCCGCCGCGTCGCCGGGGACGTGGACCTTGTCGCGGACGAAGAGCTCGGCCCAGATGCCCAGGGCGGCCATGAGGGCGTACAGCAGGCCCGCGAACCGGGCCTGGCCTTTGACGGAGGAGGAGGTGGTCATGCATCCCAGCGTCGGGTTCCGCCGGGTCCCCTGACCTCCCCCCTGGGCCTCGAACGGCTCCACCCGTGGGGGGAGCCGCCACGACGATGGGCTGTCCTACTGTGGGTGCCATGTCCCGATTACTGCCCTATGCGATGGCCGGGCTGGCCGGGGCCGCGCTCTGGATCATGCTGACGACCACGATGCTGATCGACTACTCCGGGGATCTCCTCGGCCCGATGCTGGTCGTCGACGCCGCCGTGGGCTGCGTGGCGCTTGCCGTACAACCTCTGCGGCACCGGCGCCCGCTGGCGGTGACGCTCGCGGCGGTCGCGGCGGCGGCCGTGTCGGTCAGCGCCCTCGGGCCCGCCCTGCTGGCGGCGGCGACGCTGGCCACCCACCGCAGGCGCGCGTGGTCCGTCGCCGCGGCGGCCACGCTGGCCGCCGCGATGAGCGCCGGCGACCGGCTCTACCGCCCGCTGTTCACGGGTGTACGGCCGAGCGTCGCGGAGACCGCCGGCAGCGTACTGCTCACGCTCGCGCTGCTGGCGGTGGCCATGGTGTTCGGCCTCTACCTGGGCGCGCGGCGCGAACTGGCCGCCTCGTGGGAGGAACAGGGGCGTACGGCGGAGCGGGCCAGGATCGCCCGCGAGATGCACGACGTCCTGGCGCACAGGATCTCCCTTGTGGCCATGCACGCCGGGGCACTGGCCTTCCGCGAGGACCTGGATCGCGAGCAGGCGCGGGAGACGGCGCAGACGATCCGCGCCAACGCCCACCTGGCGCTGGCGGAGCTGCGGCAGGTCCTGGGAGTGCTGCGCAAGAACGACGCGGTCGGCGTGGAACCGCCGCAGCCGACGCTGCTCGAACTGCCCGCCCTGCTCGCCGAGGTCCGCGAGGCGGGGGTCGGCGTGATGCTCGACCTGGGCGGGCGGCCAGTGCCCAGAGTCGAGGAGAGCCTGTCACGCACGTGCTTCCGCATCGTGCAGGAGGCGCTGACCAACGCGCGCCGGCACGCTCCCGGCGCCCCCGTGACAGTACGGCTGCGCGAAACCGCGGGGGAGTGGCTGGAGGTGGAGGTGTCGAACCCCTTCACCGGCAGGATCCGCGACGGGCTGGGGCTCATCGGGCTGACAGAACGGGCCGAACTGGCCGGCGGGCGCCTCACCCACGACCTCCACGACGGCACGTTCCGGGTGACGGCGAGGTTCCCATGCCCAAAGTGGTGATCGCCGACGACGACCCGCTGGTCAGGGCCGGACTGCGGATGATCCTGGGCGGCGCCCCCGAGGTCGAGATCGCGGGCGAGGCCGCCGACGGGCGCGAAGCGCTCGCCGTCGTCGCGCGGGAACGCCCCGACCTGGTGCTCATGGACATCCGCATGCCCGTCATGGACGGCCTGCGCGCCACCCAGGCCCTGCGCGAACGCGGCCGGCTGCCCAGGATCGTCATCCTCACCACCTTCGACGCCGACGACCTGGTGCTCACCGCCCTGCGGCACGGCGCCGACGGGTTCCTCGTCAAGGACACCGAACCGGAGGAGATCGTGCGCGCCGTCCGCCGGGTGATGCTGGGCGAGCCGATGCTCTCGCCCGGCGTCACCGGGCGGCTCATCGCCACGGTCACGGGCAACGGCCTCGACGAGCGCCGCAGAATCGCGCGCGCCCGGCTGGCCCGGCTCACCGCCCGCGAACGCGAGGTGGCGGCGGCGATCAGCGAGGGACTCACCAACGGGGAGATCGCCACGGCGCTCCACCTGGGGATCGCGACGGTCAAGACATACGTGGGCAATGTGTTCGCCAAGCTGGAGGTCACCAACCGCGTCCAGGTCGCCAGGTACGTCAACGACGCCTCGTCATGATCGGGGCGTGGCGCGCGTGAACGTCGTGCGGTAGGCGGTTGGGGTGAGGCCCGTTCGCCGTGACAGGTGCCGCCGCAAGGAGTCCGTTGTGACCAGGCCGCTGAGCTCGGCCACCTGACCCATGGGCAGGTCGGTGCTCTCCAGGAGCTCCCTGGCCCGCTCCACGCGCTGGTGCAGCAGCCACTGCAACGGGCTGAGCCCCGTCTCGGCGTGGAAGCGGCGGGCCAGGGTGCGGATGCTGGTGCGGGCGTGGGAGGCCAGGTCGGCGCGGGTGAGAGGTTCGTGCAGCCGCTTCAGCGCCCATGCCCTGGTGCCGGCGAGCGAGGTGCCCGTCTCCGGTGGCAGCGGTGAGGCGATGAACTGGGCCTGCCCGCCGGGCCGTACGGGGGCGGCGACGACCAGCCGGGCCACGGCGTTGGCGGCCGCGGCGCCGTAGTCGGCGCGCACCATGTGCAGGCACAGGTCGATGCCGGCCGACAGCCCGGCGGAGGTCCAGATGGGACCGTCCTCGACGTAGAGCACGTCGGGCCGCAGGTCGACGGTGGGGAAGCGGCGGCGGAACTCCTCCGATCTGGCCCAGTAGGTGGTGGCGCTGCGGCCTTCCAGCAGTCCCGCCTGGGCCAGGACGAACGCTCCCGTGCAGATCGAGGCGACCCGCTTGCCCGCTTCTGCGGCTCGCCGCAGGGCCTGCAACACGCGGGCGTCGATGTCGTCGCGGGCGCCCGTGCCGGTGACGATGACGGTGTCGGCGTCGTCGACGACCTCCAGCCCATGCGGTACGGCGACGCGGAGGCTGCCGCTGGTGGCCACGGCGCCGGGCTCGGCCGCGCAGATGCGTACGGCGTAGCCGGGGCGGCCGTCGGCGAGCGTTTCGCCGAGGACCAGTTCCGGGATGGACAGGTCGAACGTGGTGGCCGGTGGGACGGCGATGACGGCCACCCGGTGCATGGCCTGAACCTCCGGATACTTGGCATTCGGGCCACTATCGTACGCGGCGTCCGCGAGGCAGGGTGGACAACCAGGTCCCCCAATGAAGCGGAGTGGAGCATGTCCTTGCAGGTCATCGTGGGCGCCGGTGCCACCGGATCGGCGCTCGCGCGGTTGCTGGCCGACTCCGGTCACCAGGTTCGTCTTGTCACCCGCCGGGGCAGCGGCCCGATCCATCCGCGGATCGAGCGGGTGCCAGGCGACGCCGTGCTGCTGCCGGATCTGGCGGAAGGGGCGGAGGTGTTGTTCAACTGCGCGATGCCGCCCTACGACCGCTGGCCGCAGGAGTGGCCGCCGCTGGCCGCCGCGTTGCTGGCCGCCGCCGAGCGCGCGGGGGCCGATTACGTCATGCTCGGCAACACCTACGGCTACGGGCCCGCCGAGGGGCCCGTCACCACGGGGACGCCGATGGCGCCGGCCAGCCGCAAGGGCCGGGTGCGCGCGCGGATGTGGCACGAGGCCCTCGCCGCTCACGTGGCGGGCCGGGTCCGGGTGACCGAGGTCAGGGCCGCGGACTTCCTGGGAGCGGGAGCCTACTCACCGTTCACGCTCATGGTGGGCGCGCAGGTGCTGGCGGGCCGGCCTGCTGACTACCCAGGCGACCTGGACGCGCCACACAGCTGGACCTACACCGGCGACGCGGCCCGCACGCTCGCCGCCGCCGCGCGCCATGAGGAGTCGTGGGGCCGGGCCTGGCACGTGCCGTCGACGTCCGACCTCCCGGTGCGCGAGCTGGCCCACCGTCTCGCGGAGGCGGCCCGGGCGCCGGCGCCGCAGCTGGCCCACCTGCCCCGGCGCCGGCTGGAGGAGATCGCGCGCACCGATTCGATCATGGCCGAGATCCCGGAGATGCTCTATCTGTACGACCGGCCGAACATCCTGGACGCGTCGGCGACCACCAAGGTCCTCGGCGTCGAGGCCACGCCGCTCGACGCCGTCCTGGCCGAGATGGCCGCCGGGGCGGGCCCTAGAGCCTGACCAGCATCTTGCCGACGTTTCCGCCGCGCATCATGTCGAGGAAGGCGGCGGGAGCGCGGTCGATGCCCTCGGTCACGGTCAGCTCGGTGCGCAGTGAGCCGTCGGCCAGCCAGCCCGCCGCCTTGCCGATCCACTCGGGGAACAGGTGGAAGTAGGAGCTGACGAGCATGCCGCGCAGGGTGGCGTCCTTGGCGGCCAGGGCGAACAGGTTGGCGGGGCCGGGGAGCGGCCCGGCGGCGTAGGAGGAGCTGATCGAGCCGACCATCGCGATCCTGCCGCCGTGCCTGAGCGCGTCGATGGCCGCCACCAGGTGGTCGCCGCCGACGTGGTCGACGTAGACGTCGATGCCGTCGGGGGCGGCCTGGGCCAGCTGTTCGGCGAGCGAACCGGCGCGGTGGTCGATCGCGGCGTCGAAGCCGAAGCTCTCCACCAGCTTCGCGGTCTTCGCGGGCCCGCCGGCGGAGCCGATCACGCGGGAGGCGCCGAGCTTGCGGGCCAGTTGCCCGGCGACGCTGCCCACCGCGCCGGCCGCGGCCGAGACGAAGACGACGTCGCCCTCTCGCACGGGGGCCACCTGGGTGAGGGCCACGTAGGCGGTCAGTCCGGTGGTGCCCAGCGCGCCCAGCCACGCTTCTGCAGGTGCCAGCGACAGATCGGCGACGGTGGCGGTGGCGGCGTCCACCACCGCGTACTCACGCCACCCTTGGAAGTGCACGACGGTCGCGCCGACGGGGACGCCGGCGGAGCGCGAGGCCACCACCTCGCCGATCGCCGAGCCCTCCATGGGGGCGCCGAGCTGGAACGCAGGCATGTACGACTCCTTGTCGTGCATGCGGTCGAGCATGTAGGGGTCGACCGACATCCAGGTGTTGCGGACCACGATCTGGCCGTCGCCCGGTTCGGGCAGCTCGGTGACGGCCAGCTCGAAGTTCTCGGGCCGCGGCTCGCCGTTGGGGCGGGAGACCAGGTGGATCTGACGGTTCATGGTGTTGCTCCTCAGTCGTTCTCGGTGAGGTCCACAGTGGCCGGGGGCGCTCACGATCGGCTGGGGGTTCGCTGCGGGTACGGTGACCAGGTGCGATTCGGTGTGCTTGGCCCGCTTTGCGTGTGGACCGACGACGGGCGGCTCGTGCGGGTCCCCGAGGTGAAGGTCCGCGCGTTGCTGGCCGACCTGCTGGTTCACGAGGGCCGGCCGGTGTCCGCCGACCGCCTGGCCGAGGACCTGTGGGGAGACGACCCGCCGGGCCGCCCGTCCAACACGCTGCAGACCAAGGTGTCCCAGCTGCGCCGCGCCCTGGAGCAGGGCGAGCCGGGAGGGCGCGAGCTGGTCGTGTTCCAGGCGGGCGGCTATGTCCTGCGGGCCGACGACGTGGACGCCGCCCGCTTCGCCGAACTGCTGCAGCGCGCCCGCGCCGCCACCGTGCCCGCGACGAGAGCCGGTCTCCTGGCCGACGCGCTGGCGCTCTGGCGCGGGCCCGCCTACGCCGGCTTCGGCGACGAGGAGTTCGCCCGAGCCGCCGCCGCCCGGCTGGAGGAGCAGCGCCTGACGGCGCTGGAAGAACAGGCGGAGGTACGGCTGGAGCTCGGGGAACACGGGTTGCTCGCCGACGAGCTGGGCGAGCTGGTGGCCGCCCACCCGCTGCGCGAGCGGCTGCGCGCCTCCCACCTGCGTGCGCTCTACCGGTCGGGACGGCAGGCGGAGGCGCTGGCCGGTTTCGACGAGGTACGGCGGCTGCTGGCAGACGAGCTGGGGCTGGACCCGGGCCCCGAGCTGGCGGCCCTCCAGCGGGCGATGTTGCGGCAGGACCCCTCGCTGGCATCGCCCGCGCGTCCGGTCACGGCACGCCCGCGGACGGACCTTCCCGCCCAGCTCACCGAGCTCATCGGCCGCGAGGAGGCCGTGACCGCTGTAGCCGATCTGCTCGGTTCCGCGCGGCTGGTCACGCTGACCGGTCCCGGAGGCGTGGGCAAGACCAGGCTCGCCCTGGCGGTCGCCGCCGGTGCCGTCGAGGACTTCCCCGACGGCGTGTGGCTGGTCGAGCTGGCCGGGACCGGGTGCGAGACGGCGGGCGTGGCCGAGGTGGTGGCGGCCCGGCTCGGCGTGCGCGACGACACGGCGACCGGCTCGCGTCCCGGCGTGCGGCCGCCCGACCTGGCGCACCGGCTCGCCGACGCTTTGGGCGGCAGGCGGTCGTTGCTGGTGCTCGACAACTGCGAGCACGTGGTCGGCCAGGTCGCCGACCTGGTGGACGTGCTGCTGCGATCCGCCCCCGACCTGCGCATCCTGACGACCAGCCAGGAGTCGCTGGCCCTCCCCGGCGAGACGTTGTACGCGGTGCCGCCGCTCGGCCTGCCGGTCCCGGGAGAGGATCCGGGGCAGGCGGCCTCGGTGCGGCTGTTCGTCGCCCGCGCCTCGGCCGCCGCGCCCGGATTCGTCTTCGACGAGGCGAGCGCTCCGGCGGTGGCGGCGATCTGCCGGAGGCTGGACGGTTTGCCGCTGGCGCTGGAGCTGGCCGCCGCACGGGTACGCGCGCTGGGGGTGCGCGGCGTGGCCGACCGGCTGGACGACCGTTTCCACCTGCTCACCGTCTCGGGCCGGGGCCGTCCGGCGCGCCAGCAGACCCTGCGCGCGGTGATCGACTGGAGCTGGGAGCAGCTCACCGACGAGCAGCGCCAGGTCATGCTCCGGCTGGCCGTCCATCCCGGCGGTAGCACGCTGGAGGCGGCGCGGGACGTGTGCGCGGACCTCGGGCTGGACGTGGCCGACGTGCTGGACCAGCTGGTCGCCAGGTCGATGGTGGAACCCGCGGGTGAGGCCCGCTTCCGGCTGCTGGAGTCGATCGCCGCCTACTGCCTCGAACGGCTCGGCGACGGCGAGGCCGTCCTGCGCAGCCGGGATCGTTACTACGTCGAGCTCGCGGAGCGGGCCGCGCCCCGGCTGTACGGCCCGGCCCAGCGCGAGTGGCTGGAGCGCCTCGACGCCGAGGCCGTCAACCTGCGGGCCACGCTGGACCATGTCACCGACCCGCGCCTGGTCGACGCCCTCACCTGGTACTGGTTCCTGCGCGGCCGCCACCGCGAGGGCCGCGCCTCCATCGCCGCGGCGCCGCCCGGTGCCCGATCGGACCGGAGAACGGCCCAAAGAGCGGCATGGGAGGCCGGGTTCGCCATGCTGACCGGCGACGGCGGCGACCTGATCGAGCGCAGCCGTACCGTCTCACGAGACCTGGACCCCGGCGACGCCCGGGAACGCTGGTTCCTCGCGCTCGCGCACCTGAGCTTCGGCGACGCAGCCACCGCCGAGGGCCTGCTGACCGAGGCGCTGGCCGCCTTCCGCGCCGCCGGCGACCGCTGGGGCGAGGCAGCGGCGCTGGCCGGCCGCGCCAAGCAGGCGATGTTCCAGGGCGACCACGCCCTCGCACAGCAGGCGGGCAGCGAGAGCCTGGCGATCTTCGCCGATCTCGGCGACGGCTGGGGCTGGTTGCAGGCTTCCGACATGCTCGGCTACCTCGCCGAGATCAACGGTGACTACGAGCGGGCCGCCGAGCTGCTCGGCGAGGGGCTGCGCATCGCCGAGGAGCTGAAACTGTGGACCGACGCCTCCTACCGGCTGTCGAGCCTCGGCCGGATCGCCCTGCTGACCGCGGATCTCGACCGATCGCGTGACCTGCACGAGCGCGGCATGCGCCTGGCCGCCGAGCAGTCCGACAGGTTCGCCGAGGAGTTCGCCCGGGTCGGCCTCGGCCTCGCGGCCCGCCGTACGGGAGATCTCGACGCGGCGGAGCGGCTCTTCGGGCAGTCGCTGGCCTGGAACCGCCGCCTGGAAGCCGACTACGGCGTGCCCTTCTACGGGCTGACGTTGTTGCTGGCCGAACTCGGCTTCATCGCCGAACTGCGCGGCGACCTCGCCACGGCCAGGGCACTGCACGAGGAAGGTCTCGCGGCGGCCCGCGAGGCCGGCGACCGGCGGGCGGTCGCCCTGGCCACGGAAGGGCTCGCCGGGGTCGCGGCCGCCGGGGGCGACCACGAGAGCGCGGCGGCCCTGCTGGACGAGGCCGCCGCGCTCAGGGAGTCGGTCGGCGCGCCCCTGCCGCCCGCGGAACGCGCCGACGTCGACCGGATCTCCGCGGCCATCAGCGCGTCGCGGCGCAAACTTGTTCAAGACCCCGTGGACCCCGCCTGACGACACTGGACGGGTGATTCCTCCCGCTCCTTCGCCGGTCACGGGCGTGCGCCGTGGCCCGATGCTCGCCGTACTGCTCACCGGCCAGGTCATGGCGTCCATGGACGGCTCGATCGTGTCGGTGGCCGCGGAGACCATCCGGGGCGACCTCCGGGCGGGCGGCACGGGCATCCAGCTGATCGTGTCGGGCTACCTCCTGACCGTCGGCGTGCTCCTGGTCACCTGCGCGCGGATCGGCGACGTGATCGGGCAGCGGCGAGCGTTCCTGATCGGGCTGGGCTGGTTCACCGCCGCCTCGCTGTTGTGCGGGCTCGCGCCGAACGTGACCGTGCTCGTGCTGGCGCGCATCGCACAGGCCGTCGGGGCGGCGCTGCTCACGCCGCAGATCTTCTCGCTCATCCAGACGCACTGGGACGGCACGGCACGCCGCAGGGCCATCGGCCTCTACAGCATGGTGCTCGCCCTCGGTGTCGCGCTGGGGCAGGTCGTCGGCGGGCTGGTCGTCAGCGCCGACCTCTTCGGCCTGTCGTGGCGTCCCGTCTTCCTGCTCAACGTCCCGATCGGCGTCGTCGCCGTGGCCGTCGGGCCGAGGCTGCTGCCGGCGTCGCGAGCGGACGAGCGGGCGCGCCTCGACCCCGGCGGGGTGGCGGTCCTGACCGCCGCGATGGCCGCGATCACGATCCCGCTGATCTTCGGCAGCGACCTGGGCTGGCCCGCGTGGACGTGGATCTCGCTGGCGTGCGGCGCCGCACTGCTGGCGGGGTTCGTCCGTTACGAGACCCGGGCGCCGCACCCGCTGCTCGACCTGGCCTCCGTACGGCCCGGCGGAGTCAAACCGGGGCTGGCGGCGTGCTGGACCATCATGGGGTGCTACACCGCCTTCGTGCTCGCCCTCACGCTCCACCTGCAGACGGCGCTGTCGTATTCGCCCTTCGAGGCGGGCATGGCCTTCGTGCCCTACGCGCTGGGATTCGGCACGCTGAGCCTGACGTGGACGCGGTATCCACAGGCTGTGCAGCGCGCGCTGCCGATCGCCGGGCCGCTCGCCTTCGCGGGCGGGGCGGTCCTGGTGGTGCTCGCCTGCCGCGACGAGTGGCAGCCGTGGCTCGCCGTACCCTTGCTGCTCCTGGCGGGGGCGGGGCACGCGGCGGGGTACAGCCCGCTGATCGCGAGGATAACGTCGCTGGTCGAGCCGCGGCTGGCCTCGGCGATCTCGGCGCTGAACGCCACCGGCCCCGTTCTCGCGGGGGTGACGGCGGTGGCGGGGCTGGGGAGCGTGTACTTCGCGGCGCCCTCGTCGGCGGACGGCCTGCTGCGCGTCGTGATCGCGGTGGTGGGACTGCTCGCGCTGGGGACGGCGTGCGCCGTTCGCGTCGTGGTCCTGGACAAGGCGCCGGCCCGGGTGTGACCGCTAGTAGGACGGCAGGTCGATGGCGGTGGCGGCGCGGTGGATGGGCTCGACGACCTTGGCCATGATGCGGTCCTTGCCCGGCAGCAGGTTGACCACGCGCAACATGATCATCGACATGCGCACCTGGAACGGGGTGGCCATCACCATGCGCTTGATGTTGCCGGTGCCCAGGGCCTGGTTGGCCTCGACGAAGGGGCGCATGCGCGCCTCGTAGGCGGGGAAGGCGGCGGTGTGGTCGCCGGCGGCGCGCTTGAGCTCGCCCGCCAGCACGTAGGCGCCGACGAGGGCCAGGCTGGTGCCCTGCCCGGAGGCGGGGGAGGCGCAGTAGGCGGCGTCGCCGATCAGCGCGACCCGGCCCGCGTGCCAGCTGTCCATGCGCACCTGGCTGAGGGAGTCGTAGTAGAAGTCGGGTGCGTCGGCCATGCCCTCCAGCAGGCGCGGCACCTCCCAGCCCGAGCCGGTGTAGGCCGCGGCCAGCGTGCGCTGCTGCTCGGCGCGCTCGCGTGCCTTGTCGTCGGACTGCCACAGGAACATGGCCTTCGCGCCGGCGTCCTGCCGGGTGCTGTAGAGCAGCGCCGTACGGCCGGGGCCGACGTAGGTGAGCTCTTCGCGGTCGAGCCCGAGGTGGTTGGGGACGCTGAAGATCGAGACGTTGTAGCCCATGTCGCGCACGTAGCGGTCTTCGGGGCCGAAGGCGAGCGCGCGGGTGTTGGAGTGCAGCCCGTCGGCGCCGACGACCAGGTCGAAGTGGCGTACGAGCCCGCTGTCGAAGGTCACCCGGGTGCCGTCGATGGAGGCGATCGAGTCGCCGAAGATGTATTCGACGCCGCTGGTCGCCTCGTGCAGGAGGCGGGTGAGGTCGCCGCGGTGGAGCTCGGCGTCCTGGTGGACGCGGCCGCCGAAGCTGTCGCCGTCCATGCTGGCGACCTGGCGTCCGGCGCCGTCGACCACCGAGCCGGTGCGCACGTCGGTGCGCAGCGAACGGATCCGCTCCAGCAGGCCCATGCGCTCGACCACGTCGAGGGCGGCGCCCCGGATGTCGACCTTGTAGCCGCCTTCGCGCACCTCGCTCGCGCGCTCGACGACGGTGGGGGTGAAGCCGTACTCACGCAGCCAGTAGGCGAGGGTCGTGCCCGCGATGCTCGCGCCGGAGATCAGGATGTTCGTCATGTCCTGAATAGTACGCACGTCTTAGACAACTGTGCAAGACGTTCGTGTAAGATGAACTCATGGGTAACCGCGAAGATCTCCTCGAAGGCGCCAAACGCTGTCTGTATGACAAGGGCTACTTCCGCACGACCGCACGCGACATCGCGAATGCGGCGGGGGTGAGCCTGGCCGCGATCGGCTACCACTACGGCACCAAGGACGTCCTGCTCAACGAGGCGCTCGTCGAAGCGATGCGGGAGTGGGCCGAGGATCTGGGCCGGGTGCTGGCGGAGCCGGGCGACTTCGAGACGACCTGGGGCAAGGTCATCGAGTCCTTCGCCACGGCCAGGCCGCTGTGGACGATCCAGTTCGAGCTGGTCGCGCACATGGCGCGTACGCCGGAGATGCGCGAGTCGTTCGCGGAGGCGGGACGGCACGCCAGGCTCGGGCTGGCCGAGCTGTTCGGATCGGATTCCGAGCAGGTGGGGGCGGTGATCCAGACCCTGCTGAGCGGGCTGGCGGCGCAGTGGCTGGTGGATCCCGACAACACGCCGACACCGGCGGACCTGCTGGAGGGGCTGCGCACACTGGTCAAGGCGTAAGGGATCGCCCAAGCGCGACGCCCCGCGCGCCCGGGAGCGCGCGGGGCCGTACAAGCCGGTGAGGTTACGGCCTGACCAGGAAGACGTTGCCCAGGGAGCGCTGCCCCGTGGCGTCCGACGGGCGGTTGACGATGCCCGCGCCGGCCGTGGCCAGCACGCTGGAGCCGCCGCCGTCGAGGTTCATCGCCTCCACCGCGCCGAGCCGCTTCATCAGCTCGGCCGTCTGCGCGATGCCGAGCCCCTCGCTGTATCCGGCCTGCCTGCCGTCCACGACCACGAGCATCAGCCGCCCGCGGTC
The DNA here is from genome assembly GCF_044456985.1 of Nonomuraea sp. NPDC050663. Taxonomy (NCBI): domain Bacteria; kingdom Bacillati; phylum Actinomycetota; class Actinomycetes; order Streptosporangiales; family Streptosporangiaceae; genus Nonomuraea; species Nonomuraea sp. NPDC050663. Next base: position 142,586 of record NZ_JBITGL010000019.1, on the reverse strand, counting down.
GTCCATGCCGATCATGGATCGCGGGTTGGCGCGCAGCGTCCAGTTGTAGGTGAACGTCTGGTCGGCGCCCTCCCGGATCAGGCCGTCCGCGTCCGCGTTGACGGAGACCCGGCCGTCGCGGACCAGGGTCGGGCCGACCTGCAGGATCGTGGTGTCGGGCGTGAGGGGCACGCGGTGGCCCCTGCTGTCCTCGACACGCTCGGTGACGGTCAGCTTCCCGCCCGGCGCGGCATGGGCGAGCAGCCACGCGGCGCTGTCGCCGATCGCCTGGACGACCGATCCTCCGGCCGGCACGCTCGCGCCGCGCGTGGTGTTGACCGCCAGCACTGTGCCGTCGGCGTCGAGTACCGCCTCGGCGCCCTCGCCGACCGGCGGCACGCCCCATTCGGGGGTGAAGAGCACCAGCTCGCTGGAGTCGGTGCACTTCAGGTCGTGCTGGGGCTTCTGTGTGGGCTGGTCGCCGCCGACGCCGCCGCAGTTCCAGACCTCGCCCGGCAGCCGGTTGACGCCGTCGATCTCGGTCGTCGCCCCGCCCGAGCGGAGCGTGACGCGTGCGGTGTAGGCGTCGACGTCCACCCTGCGGCCGCCGTGCGTGATCCTGATCCCGCCGCGGCCCTGGGTGGCCGAGCCGATGAGCTTGCCGTTCTTGACGTAGAGCCCGCCGGGCGCGCGGTTGTAGAACCACTGGGCGTTGATGCCGGCCGTGGCGCCCGTCGCCGTGATGAGGTCGGTCAGCGTCTCGGGACCGTTGAGCGCCGGCCCGAAGTCGGTGTCCACGGTGCCGCGGAACCGGCTGAAGTCGACGCGGAGCACGTGGACCTTCTGCGGCGCGTTCGCGTCGGTGCCGTCCTGCGCGGTGTAGCGGGTGCCGCCGGTGAAGCCCGCCGCCCTGACCTGGGTCAGAGCGGCCGACGCCTCACCGCTGGTGGCGTAGCGGCCCAGCCGTACGGTCCACCCGAGCACGCCGGCCGGGCGGTCGGCGAAGGCGGGCAGGTCGACCTGCTCGATGCGGGGCTCGAAGCCCTTCTCGCGCAGGCCCGCGGCGATGCGGTCGGCGATCTCCCTCGATCCGAGCGCGGTGCCCGCCGTGCCGGCGGGGCCGTCGAGGGTCGCGGGCAGGTAGACGTGCACCGTCCAGAAGTCGTCGGCGTCCTGGGCGCCCAGCGACAGCGTGGTCAGGGTCAGGCCCGGGGGGAGCGCGGGCGAGGTCGTTCCCTCCGCGGGTACGGCCACGGCAGGCAGCGCGATCGTCAGGGCTGCCACCAGGGACGTTAAGGCTGTGCGGGGCATGGGCGTCCTTCGTTCTCATGGGCGAGCCGGGCCGGGAGGCCGTCTTGACGGCGTCCCCAGCGGCTCCTATTCTTCAGGCTTAATTAATAAATGACCCTTAAAAAAAGAGCAAGCCTCCTTCCCCCAAGGACCCCTCATGAGGAATCTGCTTCGGCTCGCGGCGGCCGCACTCACCGCCCTGCCCCTGGCCGCGTGCGCCGCCGAGAACGACGGCCCCGTCGCGCTCACCTGGTGGCAGGGCCCGAACGCCGAGACGCCCACGCAGGAAGCCGTGGCCGCCTGCACCAAGGACGGCAAGTACACGATCAAGGTCGAGACCCTCCCCGACGGCTCCGACAAGCAGCGCGAACAACTCGTGCGGCGGCTCTCGGCCAAGGACAAGTCGGTCAACCTCATCACCATGGACGTCGTCTGGACGGCCGAGTTCGCCGAGGCCGGCTGGATCCTGCCGCTGCCCGACGCCACCGCCAAGACCGTCTCCGACGGCACGCTCGAAGGCGCGCTGAAGTCCGCGACCTGGAAGGACAAGCTGTACGCGGCGCCGCTGCTGTCCGGCTCGCAACTGCTCTGGTACCGCAAGTCCCGCGCGGAACAGGCCGGCATCGACCCCGCCAAGGGCGAGCTGACCTGGGAGCAGCTGCTCGCCGCGGCCGGCGGCATGCCGGAAGGCGAGCGCGGGGTGGCAACGCCCGGCAACCGCTACGAGGGATACACCGTCTTCGTCAACGCCCTCGTCGCCTCGGCCGGCGGCCAGGTCGTCGACGCCCAGGGCCAGGCCGGCCTCGACAGCGACGCCGGGCGGGCCGCCGCCTCGGTCATCGGCTCCCTGGCCACCGGCCCGGCCGCGCTCAAGGGCATGAGCACGCTCGACGAGGAGACCATGCGGGCCGCCTTCGAGCAGGGCGAGGCGTCGTTCATGACGAACTGGGGCTACGTCTACGCCGCCGCCGCCGACCGCGCGACGAAGGAGCCCGAGTTCAAGAAGATCTTCGACGACTACGGCTGGGCCAGGTACCCGAGAGTCGTGGCCGGCGTCCCCAGCGCCCCGCCGCTCGGCGGCTCCAACATCGCCATCGGCGCCGGCACGCCGGAGGACCAGCGTGAGAGCGCCTACGCCGCCCTCGCCTGCCTGACCTCCACCCCGTCGCAGAAGGGCTTCATGATGGGCGCCGGCATCCCCGCCGCCCGCTCGTCGGTCTACGACGACGCGGAGGTGCGCGCCAAGTTCCCCTTCGCCGACGTCATGCGCGACTCGATCGCCGAGGCGGCGCCGCGCCCGATGGTCCGCAAGTACAACGCGCTGTCCACCGCCATCCAGACCGCCTTCCACCCGCCCGCGTCCGTCACCGCCGACACCGCGGCCAAGGCCCAGGCGGCCGTCGCCCAGGCCGTGGGACAGTGAACCGAGTCCGCACCGAGCAGCGGCTGGGCTGGCTCATGGCCGGCCCGGCGCTGTTGCTCATGCTGGCGGTGACGGTGGTGCCGGTCCTGCGGACCGTCGCCCTGTCGCTGGAGCGTTACTCCCTGAGCGCCCCCGACGAGCGGGCGTTCGCGGGACTCGGCAACTACCGTGAGATCCTCGCCGGCCAGGACTGGTGGCGTGACCTGTCCTCGACGGTCATCCTGACGGTGACCAGCGTCGGACTCGAGTTCGTGCTGGGCTTCGCCCTCGCGCTGGCCATGCACAAGGTGCTGTGGGGCAGGCAGCTGCTGCGCACCGTCGTGCTCGTGCCGTACGCCGTGCTGACGGTGGTCTCCGCCTTCGCCTTCCGCTTCGCCTTCCAGCCGTCGGTGGGATTCGTCGGCGGCGACTTCAACTGGCTGGGCGAGACCTGGTCGGCCTACACGGTGATCGTGCTGACCGAGGTGTGGAAGACCACGCCGTTCATGGCGCTGATGCTGCTCGCCGGGCTGGTCACCGTGCCCGGCGAGGTCTACGAGGCGGCCAAGGTCGACGGGGCGAACGCCTGGCAGCGCCTGTGGCGGGTGACGATCCCGTGCGTACGGCCGGCCATCATGGTCGCCCTGCTCTTCCGCACCCTCGACGCCTTCCGGATCTTCGACACCGTCTACATCCAGACGCAGGGCGCCGTCGGCACCGAGACCCTGTCGTTCCTGAGCTACCGCTTCCTGATCAGGGACCTGGAGGTCGGCCTCGGCTCGGCCGTCTCGGTGCTGCTGTTCGTCTGCGTCGCGATGATCGCGGCCGGGTTCGTCCGAGCGTTCAGGGGTGCGTCATGAGGCGGCGGATCGCCGACATCCTGGTCACCCTCACGGTCGCCGTCTGGACCCTGGCGCCGATCGTCTGGGTCGTGAGCCTGTCGCTCAAACCGCCCACCCTGCAGAACGACGGGCGATTCCTGCCGGCCTCGCCGACGCTCGACAACTACACCGGGCTGTTCACCAAGCCGATGTTCACCACCGCGCTGGCCAACTCCGTGGGCATCTCGCTCATCGCCACCACCGTCTCGGTGATCGTCGCCGTCTTCGCGGCGTACGCGATCGCGCGCCTGCGCTTCCGCGGCAGCGGGCTGGTGCTCGGCACCGCCCTGGGGCTGACGATGTTCCCCGCGATCGCGCTGGTGGGCCCGCTGTTCACGCTGTGGACGGAGCTCGGCCTGTTCGACACCTGGCTCGGCCTCATCATCCCCTACGTCTCGTTCTCGCTGCCGCTGGCGATCTGGCTGCTGACCGCCTTCTTCCGCACCATCCCGCGGGCGCTGGAGGAGTCGGCGCAGGTCGACGGGGCCACCCGGCTCCAGGCGCTGATCCGGGTGATCCTGCCCGCGGCCGTCCCCGGGGTGGTCACCACGTTCCTGCTCACCTTCCTGGCGTGCTGGGGCGAGTTCCTGTTCGCGATCTCGCTCACCTCGACCGAGGCCTCCCGCACGGTCCCCGCCGCGCTGGCCTTCTTCACCGGCGACTCGGAGTTCCAGCAGCCGTACGGCGCCATCGCCGCGGCCGCCCTGCTGGTGACGGTGCCGGTGGTCGTGCTCGTCCTGCTCGCCCAGCGTCGCATCGTCGCCGGGCTCACCTCCGGCGCGGTGAAGGGGTGACACCATGCCTGCCATGACGTCATCAGCGACCGCTCCCTTGCTGCGCCGACTGAACGCCGAGAGGGCGCTCGCCGTCCTGCGAGAGGTCGACACGATCCGCCTCACCGAGCTGGCCGACGCGTCCGGGCTGTCCAGGCCGACGGTCGACGCGGTGGTCGAGGATCTGCGCAGGATCGGGCTGATCGCCGAGACCGAGGACGCCACCGCTGGCCGCCGCGGCCGTCCCGCCCGGCTCGTACGGCTGCGGGCCGAGCGCGGCTACGTCGTCGGCATCGACATCGGCGTGCACAAGTGCGTCGTCTCGGTGGCCGACCTGCGCGGCGCCGTCCTGGCCACCGAGGTCAGGCCGCTCGGGCAGGAACTCGACCGCAAGGCCAGGCTCGACGGTGTTCGGAGGACCGTACGAGCCGCGCTGAAGCCCGCCGGGGTCGACCGCTCCGCCGTGCTGGCCGTGTGCACGGCCACGCCCGGCGTCGTCGACCCCCGCACCGGGGTGGTCCTGGCCTGCGACGTGCTGCCCGACTGGAAGGGCCTGAACCTGCGGACCGGGCTGGGCCGGTCCTTCGGCGCGCCGGTCCTGGCCGACAACGACGCCAACCTCGCCGTCGTGGGCGAGCGCTGGCGCGGCGTGGCCGCCGCCAGCCAGGACGTCATCTACGTGCTGGCCGGCGAACGGCTGGGCGCCGGCATCGTCTCGGGCGGCCAGGTCTTCCGCGGCCACGACGGGGGCGCCGGCGAAATGGCCTTCCTCAGCCTGCTCGAACACACCCCGGGCGCCGAGGGCATCGGCGCCCTGGCCAGCAACATCGGCAAGGAGGTCGTGGCCAGGCTGCGCGAGCACGATGCCGTACGGCCGGGCGGCGCCGAAGGGCTGACCGGCGACGCCGCGCTGCTGATGGCCGCCGCCCGCGACGGCGACGACGAAGCCCAGCAGGTCCTCGAACAGATCCTCGCCCGCATCGCCCGGGCGGTCGGCACGCTGGCCCTGCTCCTGAACCCCGAGCTGATCGTCATCGGCGGCGGCGTGGCCGCCGCGGGCGAGCAGATCGCCGAGCCCATCCGCCGCAGGCTGCCGCAGATGACCTCCCTGCCGCCCCGGCTGGAGGTGTCGTCGCTGGGCGACAGGGCCGTCACCGCCGGCGCCCTGCGCACCGCCCTCGACGTCGTCGAGAGTTCCCTGCTGGACAACCTGAATGGCTGAGAAGAGAAGCATGTCACCTGTGTCGTTGGCCATCGTCGGAGCCGGAGACCGCGGCAGCGGATACGCCCGGTGGGCGCTGGCGCACCCGGACCAGGCACGGATCGTGGCCGTCGCCGACCCGTCAGAGGAGCGGGCGCTCGCCCTGGCCCGCCCGAGCGGCGCCCGCGTCTTCCCGGACTGGAGGCAGCTGGCGGACGCCGGCCGGATCGCCGACGCCGTCGTCATCGCCACCCAGGACGCCGACCACGCCGAACCGGCCGAAGCCTTCGCCGCGCTCGGCTGCCACCTGCTCGTCGAGAAGCCCCTGGCACCGACCGAGGACGAGTGCCGCGCCATCGTCGCCGCCGTCGAACGGGCAGGCGTGATCTTCGCCGTCTGCCACGTGCTGCGCTACGCGCCGTACACCGACACCGTGCGATCCGTGCTGCGCTCCGGGCGGATCGGGGAGATCGTCTCCGTCCAGCACCTCGAACCCGTGGGCTTCTGGCACCAGGCCCACTCCTACGTCCGCGGCAACTGGCGCAGGTCCGACCAGGCCAGCTTCATGCTGCTGGCCAAGTCGTCCCACGACCTCGACTGGCTGCAGTACGTCGTCGGCCGCCCCATCCGGCGCGTGTCGAGCTTCGGCGGGCTCAAGCACTTCCGCCCCGAGAACCGCCCGGAAGGAGCGGCCTCGCGCTGCCTCGACTGCGCCGTCGAGCCCGACTGCCCCTACTCCGCGACGCGCCTCTACTTCGGACGGCTGCGCGAAGGACGGCACGGATGGCCGCTCAGCGTCGTCACCTCCACCTTCACCGAGGAGGCGCTCACCGGCGCCCTCAGACACGGCCCGTACGGCAGATGCGTCTACGACTGCGACAACGACGTCGTCGACCACCAGGTCGTCGCCATGGAATTCGAAGGGGGAGCCACCGGCACCTTCACCATGACCGCCTTCAACACCGGCGGGCACCGCCGTACCCGCATCTTCGGCACCCACGGCGAGCTGTCGTGCGACGGCCAGAGCGTCGTGGTCAACGACTTCCGCACCGGCGCCACCACCACCCTCGACGTGACACCCACCGGCGACGCCACGGCAGGCGGCGGCCACGCGGGCGGCGACGAACGCCTCATGGACGCGTTCGTGCGCGCCGTCGCCACCGGCGAACGCGACCTCATCCGCTCGGGCCCCGCCGAATCGCTCGCCTCCCACCTCGCCGTGTTCGCCGCCGAGCGGGCCCGGCTCACCGACCAGGTCATCACCGTGGAATGAATCGAAAGGAGCTCGCCCATGCGGGCAGCAGTCAGAACGTTCCTCGCCACGCTCTTCTCCTTAGGCCTGATCCTCACCCCGAGCCCAGCCCAAGCCGACCTGCCCGACGCCGAGAACTGGCCGCGCCCGCGCTTCATCTCCTACAACGTGTGCGGCGCCGCCAAGCACTGCCCGCCCGTCTACCAGGGCTCCAAGACCGCCTGGCGTGACATCGTCGTGCGCGCCATGGACAACTGGAGCGCCGACCTCGTGATGCTCCAGGAGGTCTGCTACGGGCAGTGGACGCTGCTGCGCGACCACCTGCAGAGCCGCACCGACAAGCCCAGGTACGACTCGGTGTGGGCGGCGGCCCTGCCGTCCGCGCCCGGCTGCTCGGACTGGGGCACCGACCACCGCTTCGGCCTGGTGATCTTCGCCAAGGGGGAGGCGGGGACGATCAACAACGGCTCCCGCAGCGTCTACGCGCTCCCCGAGGTGGGCAACGTCGAGGACCGCAAACTCCTGTGCGCCCGCACCACCGTCACCGGCCGGACCGTCCGGGCCTGCAACACCCACATCGACCCCGACCCCGCCAGCGCCAAGGTACAGGTCGAGCGCGTCGCCGCGCTCACCGAGGGCTTCGCCGCCCAAGGCGACCCGGTGGTGCTCGGCGGCGACTTCAACGTGATGCCCACGAGCGCCACGCTCGACCCGCTGTACAACCACACGGGCGGGCACGGGGTGTTCCAGGAGGTCGACGAGAACGACAAGGAACACTTCGGGAACGTGTGCGGGCAGGAGCGGGACCGCTGCAGGACCGGCGAGGAGACGGCCGAGCCCGTGTGCTCACCGCCGGTGGGGGAGGCGGGGAAGATCGACTACATCTTCCTGAGCTACTACTGGTTCACCACCGTCCGCGGCGACGCGGCGGCCTGCACCACCGGCGTGTCGGACCACCACCTCCTCCGCGGCGCCGCAGCCTGGGAGCACTGAGCATCACGCGACGACCTCGAACGAGGTCCCCTCACCCGTGTTGGTGAACGGCTCCGCGGTCCGCGACGGACCGCGGAGCTCCGACACGCTCCAAGCCAGGACCACATGGCGGGGAAGAACACACGCAGCCGCGGGAACCGCGCCCTCCAGCAGCGCCAGGCGCTGGCTGCACGTCGGCGCCGGAGACCTCTGCCGAGAGGGACAGGATCCGCGGGTGGGTCCAGTCGAGGATCGGCGTGCTGCGGGGCGCTCGGAGCTGGGGAAACGGGTACATGCCGTAATATTGATCACTTCCACCCGCATTTGGAAGGCGCGCAAGATGACCACCCACTGGCGGCGTAACGTCGCCTTCTTCCTCACCGGCCAGACCGTGTCGCTCTTCGGCTCGATGGTCGTGCAGTACGCCGTCATGTGGTGGGTCACCCTGGAGACCCGTTCCGGGATGAGCGTGGCGCTGTACGCGGTGGCCGCCTTCCTGCCGCAGGGGCTGGTCTCGCTGTTTGGCGGTGTGCTGGCCGACCGGATGAACCGGCGGGTGCTGGTGATGGTGGCCGATGCGGGCATCGCGGCGGCGACGCTGGTGCTGGCGGTGTTGATGGCCAACGGGGTGACGGATCTGTGGATCGTGTTGCTGGCCGTGGCGGTGCGGTCGGTGGGTGCCGGGGTGCAGACGCCTGCCGTACAGGCGATGATCCCGCAGATCGTGCCGGGCGAGCAGCTGATGCGGGTCAATGGGATCTTCCAGACGATCCAGTCGGCCATGGCGTTGCTCGCGCCGGCCGCGGCGGGGGCGATCTACGCGAAGTTCGGTCTGGTGCCGGTGTTCTTCCTCGACGTGATCACGGCTGTGCTGGGCATCGGGCTGCTGGCGCTGGTGGCGGTGCCGACGCTGGAGCGGGTGACGGAGTCGTCCGCCACCTACTGGCAGGACCTGGTCGAGGGCATGCGCTACATCCGCAGCCACTCGGTGGTGCGCTGGCTGCTCATCGTGTACACCGTGATCTTCCTGCTGACCGTGGCGCCGTCGTTCATGACGCCGTTGATGGTGGCGCGCAGTTTCGGCAGCGAGTCGTGGATGCTCGCGGTGCTGGAGATCGCCTTCAGCGTGGGCATGTTGCTCGGCGGCGTGCTGATGTCGACGGTGCTGGCCAAGCGGGGCAAGGTGGGCCTGATCCTGGTCGCCGTCTACGGGTTCGGGCTGGTGACCATCGGGCTCGGGCTGAGCCCGAACCTGTGGATCTTCTTCGGCTTCATGTTCGTGATCGGCCTGCTGGTGCCGCCGTTCTCGACGCCGTTCATGACGCTCATCCAGGAGACCGTCGAGCCCGCCATGCACGGCCGGGTGTTCAGCTACGTCAGCATCGTGATGGCGCTGGCGACGCCCGTCGGCATGATGGTGTTCGGCCCGCTGGCCGACGTGATCAGCGTGCAGGTGCTGCTGATCGTGGCCGGGGTGGCCACCGTGGTGGTGATGGCGATCGCGGCCCGGCTGCCGTCGGGCCGGGAGACGATCGCGATCGCCCGCGGGCGGGAGCCGGTCTCATAGGTCCTCGCTCCATGGCCGCAGCTTCTCGGGGTTGCGGATGCCCCAGATGCGCCTGATCAGGCCGTCGTCGGCGATCTCGAAGGCCAGGACGCCCGCCACGGCCCCTTCGTGCTCCAGCAGCAGACCGGGCTGGCCGTTGACCAGGCGCTCGTGGATCGCCAGCCCGGTGCCGCCGATGTCGGCGATGTAGCGGGCGATCAGCTCGCCGCCCTCGATCGGGTGCAGTGCGGCGCTGGCGCGTCCGCCGCCGTCGCCGATGGCCACGGCGTCGGGGGCGAGCAGGCCGATGAGCGCGCCGATGTCCTTGGCCTCCCATGCCTGCTTGAAGTCGCGCACGACCTCGGCGTGCCGGTGGCCGGGGGCGGGGGGCACGCGCGCGTCGCGCAGGCGCCGCCTGGCGGAGGTGGCCAGCTGGCGGCAGGCGGCGGGGCTGCGCCCGACGATCTCGGCCACCTCGACGAAGGTGTAGCGGAAGACGTCGTGCAGGACGAACGTGACGCGCTCGGCCGGGGTCATCGCCTCCAGCACCACCAGGAAGGCCATGTTGACCGACTCGTCGAGGGTCACGTGCTCGGCGGGGTCGACGGTGGTGCTGCCCAGCCTGGCGCTGGACCACTCGTGCCGGCCGGGCACCGGCTCGGGGATCCACTCGCCGACGTAGCGTTCGCGGCGCACGCGCGCGGAGCCGAGCACGTCGAGGCAGATCCGGCCGGCGACCTTGGTCAGCCAGGCGCCGGGCGACTCGATGGTCTCCTGTTGCTGCGGCGACATGGCGTACCAGCGCGCGTAGGTCTCCTGGACGACGTCCTCGGCGTCGGCCAGGGAGCCGAGGAGCCGGTAGGCCAGGTTGATCAGCTGCCGCCGCTCACTCATGATCGCGTTCATAGGGTCCCCCTCCGACATGTATGACGGAGCAGCGGCCAGGAATGTGATCCCGGCGCCTCACACTCCGCGCGCCCGTCTCGTCGTACCTGCCATGACTACCATCACCCAGCTCGGCGAGCTGACCGGCGACTACGTCCTCGACCCCGCCCGCACCACGATCGGCTTCGTCGGCAGGCACACCATGGCCACCAGGGTGCGCGGCCGGTTCGACGCCTTCGCCGGGCACGCGCGCCTCGATGGCGAGGACCCGACGCGGTCGAGCGTCGGGATCACGATCGAGGCGTCCAGCCTGCGGACCCGCGACGCCCGGCGTGACCAGCACCTGCGGCGCAGGTTCCTGCACGCCGACGAGCACCCGGCCATCGCCTTCACCTCGACGCGGGTGGAGCGGGCGGGCGGGAACACGTTCGTGGTCACCGGCGACCTGACGATCCGCGGCGTGACCCGCCCGGTCGCCGTGGAGTTCGAGCTGACGGGCCCCGAGCCCTCCTTCACGGGCCGCGCGACGATCAGCCGCCGCGACTGGGGCGTCAACTGGAACGCCGCGACCGCCCTCCTCCTGGAGGACGCCGTGGTGCTGGAGCTGGAGGTCCGGCTCGTACGGCAGGCGAGATAACCGCTGGCAGCGGGAGATCGCCGCATGGCAGGCTCGGCCGGATGAAGATGCACGCCGACGAGCTGACCGTCGTGCCCGAGACCGTACGGGCCCTGGTGGCCGGTCAGTTCCCCCACTGGCGCGGCCTGCCCGTCAGGCGCGTTCCGGGAGAGGGCACGGTCAACTCGATCTTCCGCATCGGCGACGGCCTGGCGGCCCGCTTCCCGCTGGAGCCGAAGGACCCGGACGAGGCACGCGACTGGCTCGAACGCGAGGCGGAGGCGTCACGCGAGCTGGCCGCGGCCACCAGCTTCCCGACTCCGGAACCGGTCGCGATCGGGGAGCCGGGGGAGGGCTACCCGATGCCCTGGTCGGTGCAGACCTGGCTGCCCGGCGTCGTGGCCTCGCGGGCCGACGCGGGCGGGTCGGAGGGGCTGGCCCGCGATCTGGCCGAGTTCGTCGCCGGGCTGCGTGCTCTCGACACGCGGGGCCGTACGTTCTCCGGCGGCGGCAGGGGCGGGCGGCTGAGCGACCACGACGAGTGGGTGGAGACGTGCCTGCGCCGCAGCGAGGAGCTGTTCGACGTCCCGCGGCTGAGGCGGTTGTGGGCGGAGATGCGCGAGCTGCCGCGCGAGGCCCCCGACGTGATGAACCACGGCGATCTCATCCCCGGCAACGTGCTGGTCTTCGGCGGGCGGCTCGCGGGTGTCCTCGACGGCGGGGGATTCGGCCCCGCCGACCCCGCCCTCGACCTGGTGGGCGCCTGGCACCTGCTGGAGGCGGGTCCTCGCGAGGTGCTGCGACGGGAGCTGGGCAGCGACGACCTGGAGTGGGCTCGCGGCCGGGCCTGGGCCTTCCAGCAGGCACTCGGCGCGGCCTGGTACTACGTCGAGAGCAATCCGGCCATGAGCGGGATGGGCCGCACCACCATCGCGCGCATCCTCGGCTAGCCGGGCGTCACGTATTTCCGCGGACGCAACGCGTGCGATCGCAGCGCCGACAGGGCGACCAGCTGGCCGGTCGGCGTCAGCCGTACGGGGTCGGCCAGCAGGCCGAGCGAGGCCAGCCGCGACAGCAGGTCGGAGGAGGTACGGCCGGCCACGGCGCCGACCCGCTCCTGCAAGGTCTCCGCCGACCACGACGAGCCGTCGGCCAGCAAGAGCAGCGTCACCTCGTCGGGCTCGCCGCAGATCAGCCCCCTGGCCACCGGCTCCAGCGAGGGGTCGAGCGGCACGGGAGCGTGCAGCCGCACCTCGAAGGGCTGGGCCAGCTCGCGGCGCGCCTCGCCGCGGCCGAGCACCCACCGGTTGAGCCGCTCGCCGTGCACGCGGTGCAGCCAGCTGTCGCCGCCCAGTTCGGCACGCGGCCGGGTGAGCCAGTCACGCGTCAGCTCGACGGCGTCGAACGGCGTGTCGGACAGCTGCGCCAGCTCCAGGGCGGCCGAGCACGCCACGTGGGCGCCCAGCTCCTCCGGACCCATGATCATGCTCCAGGCGAGCTCGGGCACGTCGGGAGGCAGCACGCCCGTGGCCGCCAGCGCCTCCTGGTAGGCGGCGTTGCCGGCGTCCTCACCGTCTTCCGCGTAGACGCGGAAGATCCGCAGGGTCACGGCCGACGTGCAGATCTCGGCGTAGCGGGACAGCCCGCCGAGGGACAGCAGCTGTCCCAGCGCGCGGGCCAGGCGCACCGGGTCGCCGTCGACCTTCAGCGGCAGCGTGAACCACAGGAACTCGCACACGTCGAGCTGCGTCACCGTCTCCAGCGGCTCACCTCCGGTGAGCCACTCCACGGCTGTCCTGGCCTCGTCGGCGATGGCTGGGTCCAGCAGCGCCAGGAGCGCGGCCACGTCCGGTGCGGGCATGCCTCGAAGTCTGCCGTATCGACCCCGGCCCTGACGATGACCGAAACCGGTGCGTATTGGCTCTTGCACAGCGACTACCCTACGAAATCACCATCAAGCCAGCTGTAACCGGGTCAGATCCATCGCTTCTCGAAGAGCATTCTGGCCTTCCACTGCGTGTAAGGGATGACCTCGGCCGACAGGACCGGGTACAGCCACCAGAAGTTGATCAGCGCCAGCAGCGCGAAGGATCCGACGATCGCCGCGCCGACGGTGCGCCGGGTCTGGGACGAGCCCTTCGGCCCTATCAGCAACCCCGCGCAGAGCGTGATCGCCAGGATCATGAAGGGCAGCATGGGGATCGCGTAGAACAGGAACATGGTCCTGTCGTCCTTGAACGCGAAGTAGAACCACGGCAGCCACGCGATCGCGTAGCCCAGCAGGACGGCTCCGGCGCGCCAGTCACGCGAGGCCACGTACCAGGCGATCAGGGCGACCAGCGCGGCCAGCGCGCCGTACCAGATCACCGGCGTGCCGACCCCGAGCACGGCCTCGGAGCAGTCCTTGACCCCGCAGACGTCCTGGCGTCCTTCGTAGTAGAAGGCCACCGGGCGCAGCAGGAGCGGCCACGACCACGGCTCGGACTGGTACGGGTGCGTGCTGGTCAGGTCGGAGTGGAAGCTCAGCACCTGCAGGTGGTAGTCGACGAGCGAGCGGAAGGAGCTGAACAGGAAGTACAGCGGCCCCGACGAGGTCGCCTCCTCCCAGTTGCGTCCCCAGCCCTTGTCGGTGACGAACCAGCCGGTCCAGCTCACCAGGTAGGTCACGGCCGGCACGACGACGGCGGCGATCAGCCCGGTGGGCACGTCCTTGACCACCGCGCCCCGGTACGGCGAGCGCAGGCCCACGGCCTTGCGCGCCCCCGCGTCCCACAACCACGACATGATGAAGAAGACGAAGAAGAACGCGCCCGACCACTTCACCGCGCAGGCGGCGCCCAGCATGAGCCCGGCGGCGATGCGCCAGGGCCTGACGCCCAGCCATGGTCCCTCGGCGGTGACGGCGGAGGTTTCGTACCAGTCGACCAGCCTGGCCCGCGCCTGGTCGCGGTCGACGACCAGGCAGGCGAAGGCGGCAAGGACGAAGAACATCAGGAAGATGTCGAGCAGCGCGGTGCGCGAGAGCACGAAGTGCAGGCCGTCGAGCGCGAGCAGCAGGCCGGCGAAGCAGCCCAGCAGCGTCGAGCGGGTCATGCGGCGCGCCAGCCTGGCGATGATCAGGATGGACAGCGTGCCGAAGAAGGCGGCGGCGACACGCCATCCGAGCGGGTTCATGCCGTACAGCCACTCGCCCGCGCCGATCAGCCACTTGCCGAGCGGCGGGTGCACGACGTAGGACGGCTCGTTGGCGAAGACCTCGGTGTTGCCCGCCAGGATCGCCTTGTCGGCGTCCTTGATGAAGGTGCGCTCGACCAGGTTGGTGATGATCGAGAAGGCGTCCTTGGCGTAATAGGTCTCGTCGAAGACGACGGCCTTGGGGTGTCCCAGATTGAGGAAACGCAGGACTCCACCGAAGATCATGACGAGGATCGGTCCCAGCCAGCCCCACAGCGGGTTGCCCGGCATGGGGGGAACCAGACGATCACGCACCGACGGCGCGCTCAGTCTGGATTCCTTTTGGTTGAGGAAATCGGTCACCGCCATTCGGACATCGTACGGGCCCCAAGCGGGTGCTTACCGAAAAAACACGGCCACAATGGTTGGGTGAGCGAACACGGCAGGCTGGTGCTGGCGGGGGCGCCGATCGGACAGGTAGCGGACGCCTCGCCCCGGCTGCGAGACCTTCTGGCGACGGCCGATGTGGTGGCGGCCGAGGACACGCGGCGGCTGCGCCGCCTGGCCACCGATCTGGAGGTGGAGATCCGGGGGCGGATCGTCTCCTACTACGACCAGAACGAGGCGGCGCGCGCGGCCGAGCTGGTCGAGAGCCTGCGCGCGGGCGCGACCGTGGTGGTGATTACCGACGCGGGCATGCCGGGCGTGTCGGATCCCGGCTACCGGCTGACCAGCCTGGCGGTCGAAGCGGGCATTCCGGTCACCGCCCTGCCGGGGCCGAGCGCCGTCACCACCGCGCTGGCCATCTCCGGCCTGCCCTCCGACCGGTTCTGCTTCGAAGGGTTCCCGCCGCGCAAGCAGGGCGAGCGCGCCAGGCGCCTGGCCGAGCTGGCCACCGAGCAGCGCACGATGGTCTTCTTCGAGGCCCCGCACCGGCTGGAGGAGTGCCTGGCCGCCATGGCCGAGGCCATGGGCGCCGACCGGCGGGCCGCGGTCTGCCGCGAGCTGACCAAGACCTACGAGGAGGTACGGCGGGGCGGCCTGGCCGAGCTCGCCGAGTGGGCGGCCGGCGGGGTCAAGGGCGAGATCACCATCGTCGTGTCCGGATATATCCCGACTCAAGGCTCGATGGGGGACGCGATCACCCTGGTGGATGAGATGGTGAGGAACGGCACCAAGGCCAAGGACGCCATCTCCGAGGTGGCCAAGTCCATGGGCCTGGTCAAACGGGAGCTCTACGACGCCGTCCACAGGAGAGCATAGGTGTCGATGTTACGCAGACTGGTCCCCCCGATGCAGGAGAGCGCGCTCTGGGGGTGGGTGGGACCGGTGCTCGTGGCCGTCCTCGGTGGCGCCATGCGCTTCATCAATCTCGGCCATCCCAAGGCCATCGTCTTCGACGAGACCTACTACATCAAGGACGCCTACGCGCTGCTCACCTTCGGGGCCGAGCAGGAGACGCTGGGCGACGACAAGAACCCGATCGCCGACCGCATGATCATGGCGGGCGACCTGAACATCTGGGACGCCGGCGGCTCCTACGTCGCCCACCCGCCGCTCGGCAAGTGGATGATCGCCGTGGGGGAGTGGCTCTTCGGGGTCACCCCCTTCGGCTGGCGGTTCGCCGCCGCCGTGGTCGGCACCCTGTCGATCCTCATCCTGGCCAGGCTCGCCCGGCGCATGACCCGCTCCACCCTGCTCGGCTGCCTCGCCGGGCTGCTGCTGTCGCTCGACGGCCTGCACTTCGTGATGTCGCGCACCGCGCTGCTCGACATCTTCCTGATGTTCTGGGTGCTGGCCGGCTTCGCCTGCCTCGTGGTCGACCGCGACAAGGCACGCGAGCGCCTGGCCGGCTGGTACGAAACCTCGCCCGTCACCCTCCACGGACCCTGGCTCGGCGCGCGTCCCTGGCGCATCGCCGCGGGCGTCTGCCTGGGAGCCGCCTGCGCGGTCAAGTGGTCGGGCATCTTCTTCCTGATCGCCTTCGCCGTGCTGTCCCTGATGTGGGACATGGGCGCCAGGCGGGCGGTGGGCCTGCGCCTGCCGTACAAGGGGGCGATCCTGCGGGACCTGCCCACGGCCCTGTCGGCGATGGCGCTGGTGCCCGCGGTGACCTTCATGGCCACCTGGACCGGCTGGTTCGTCACCGACAAGGGCTGGGGGCGCAACTGGGAGCAGGCGACCTCGTCCGGGCCGCTGTTCTTCGTGTTCGACTCCTTCCGCTCCTGGCTCGACTACCAGAAGCAGGTGCTCAGCTTCCACTCCGGGCTGACCACCACGCACAGCTATATGTCGGAGCCGTGGCAGTGGCCGCTGCTCAACCGGCCGATCTCCTTCTTCTGGCAGGGCGAGATCAGCTGCGGCGGGCAACGCTGCGTGCAGGCGGAGCTGGCGGTGGGCACGCCGGCGTTGTGGTTCGGCGCGGCGGCGGCGCTGATCGGCATGGTCGCCTGGTACACCTCCTCGCGCGACTGGCGCGCGGGCGCGGTGCTCCTGGCCTACGTGGCCGGGTGGGCGCCGTGGCTCTACTACGCGATCTCGCACAACCGGACGATGTACTTCTTCTACATGATCCCGCTCGTGCCGTTCATGGTGCTGGCGGTCACGCTGCTGGCGGGGCAGGCGCTGGGCAGGACCGACGCCTCACCCGTACGGCGGGCCGTCGGGGCCGCGGGCGTGGGCGCCTACACGCTGATCGTGCTGATCAACTTCTGGTGGCTGGCGCCCGTGCTGAGCGGTCAGACGATCACTCACTCGGAGTGGTGGGCGCGGATGTTGCTGCGGACCTGGGTCTGAGCGTGATCGCCGCGGCCAGGCACGCCAGGGGCACCGCGGGCAGCACGTAGCGGTAGTCGAACTCCGCTGTCGCGGCGGGCGCCAGGAGCAGCCCGAAGGCGGCCAGCCAGGGCAGCGCCACCGGCCCGCCCAGGCGCCGCCACCGCCTGGCCACGCCGTACAGGCCGATCAGCATGATGGGCGCCAGCATGATGCCGCGCAGGAAGAACCAGTCCTGGTAGACGTCCATGAACGACGCCCAGGGCTGCTTCGTCTTGGTCTCGGGCGGGCCCTGCTCGTACATGAAGGCGTCGGTGTCGGCCCGCCCCTGGTAGGTCGACCAGACCTCCAGCCGGGCGGGCTGGTCGGGGCGGAACTCGTACTGGTTGAAGGTCTTGGCCTCGGGGAACTGCGGCCGTCCCCAGTGGAAGGAGCGCAGGAAGTCGGTCGCCACCACGCGAAGGTAGTCGCCGGGCTGCGCCATGATCGCCCGCTTGGCGAAGCGTCCGGCGATCTCGTTCTTGAACTCGTCGAACTTCTTGCCCGGCCAGCGGTGCAGGATCTCGCTGGCCGTGCCGTCGTCGCGGCCCTGGCCCTGACCCCACAGATACCACTGGGCGTACGGCTTGCGCTGCTCGACGTCGAGGCACATCAGCGCCAGATCGAGCTCCTTGCGCGGGTCGATCTCCATCTTCTTGCAGTCGGCGAACACGGCGGTGCGCATGTAGAGGATGAGCCCGTCGCTGTAGGTCATCCCGAACTTGCCGTTGTCGGACTTGAACCAGGCCATGTAGCCCAGCACCGGAACCGCGCAGGCGATCACCATGGCCACGATCGGCTTCCAGCCCACCCGCTTGACCAGCAGGTAGAGCACCACCAGGCCGAGGATCGCCAGGCCGATCGACCGCGTCAGCGCGGTCACGGCGAGCATGAGGCCCACCGCGGCGCCGATGCGCCAGGTGAGCTGCTCGCGCCACAACACCAGCGTGACCACGCCCACCACCAGCAGGGTGAACATGGAGTCCGACATCACCAGCTGTTCCATCTGGATCTGGTAGGCGTCGAACAGCACGGGCGCGGCCGCCAGCGTCGCGCCCCAGCCGGGCAGGCCGAACCTGCGGCGCAGCAGCATGTAGATGAGCACGGCCGTGGCCAGGCCCATCAGGTGCTGCGTGAACACGACCAGGGTGAGGCTGCTGAACGGCTTGAGCAGGAACAGCCACAGGCTGTAACCGGCCGGGCGGATGACGTCGGCGCGCGGATGCAATGCAACGTTTACGTATTGATACGAATCGTTGAACCACATCGCCGGGCCGTACCCGAACATGGTGATGAGCCGCAGGATCGCTCCTACGGCGAAGGCCGCCACAAACACTCGGTTATGCCGAAGAAACATCCGGATCCGTAGGCTTCGGCGCGGTGTTGAGTGATTGACGGCGGATTGATCCGCGACACTCACCATGCACTCAAGGATGCCAGGCGTTTCGCGGACTTGACCCGAGCATCTGGGGGCAGAGGGCATCATGGTGGGCTGGAAGAGTCATGACCGGAGGGTTAAAGCGTGGAACTGACGGTGGTCATGCCCTGCCTCAATGAGGCAGAGACCATAGAAGTCTGTATTCGCAAGGCTCTGGCCTGCATGGAAGAGCACGGCATCGACGGTGAGGTGCTGATCGCCGACAACGGCAGCACCGACGGGTCGCAGCAGCTCGCCCGTGACGCAGGGGCCCGCGTGGTCCACGTCGACGAGAAGGGGTACGGCAACGCCCTGATGGGCGGCATCCGCGCGGCGCGCGGCAAGTACGTCATCATGGGCGACGCCGACGACTCCTATGACTTCACGGCGTTGCTCCCTTTTGTGGAGCAGTTGCGCGACGGCGCCGACCTGGTCATGGGCAACCGCTTCAAGGGCGGCATCAAGCCGGGCGCCATGCCCCCGCTGCACCGCTACCTGGGCAACCCCGTCCTGTCGTTCATCGGGCGGTTGTTCTTCCCCAGCGCCATCGGTGACTTCCACTGCGGCCTGCGTGGCTTCCGCCGCGACTCGATCCTGCGCCTCGGCCTGCAGACCGGCGGCATGGAGTTCGCCTCCGAGATGGTCGTGAAGTCGACGCTGCAGGGCCTCGACGTGCGCGAGGTGCCGACGACCCTGTCGCCCGACGGCCGTTCCCGCCCGCCGCACCTGCGCTCGTGGCGCGACGGCTGGCGTCACCTGCGCTTCCTGATGCTCTACAGCCCCAAGTGGCTGTTCTTCATCCCCGGCTTCGTGCTCATGGTGGTCGGCCTGGTGGCCGGCACCGCGCTGACCTTCGGGCCGGTGCGCATCGGGGAGCTCGCCTTCGACGTCGACACCCTGGTCGGAGCGTCCGCCGCGGTGGTCATCGGGTTCCAGGCGATGTTGTTCGCCGTGTTCACCAAGGTCTACGCCGCCGAGGAGGGCTTCCTGCCCGAGTCGCCGCGCATCCGCAGGCTGGTGAGCATCGTCACCCTGGAGAAGGGCCTGGTCGTCGGCGGCCTGCTGGCCCTGGCCGGCCTCGTCGGCCTGGTGATGTCGCTGGTGCACTGGCAGGTGCGCAGCTTCGGCCAGCTCGACCCGCGCGAGTCGCTGCGCATCGTCGTGCCCGCCGCCACCGCCCTGATCATGAGCTTCCAGACCATCTTCGCCGCATTGTTCGTCAGCATCCTGGGCATCCGCCGCACCAGGGAGTCGTCGATCGACGTGGCCGCCAAGGCCGCCGAGGAGGCGGCCGAGAAGGTGACGCGCGAGCAGCGCGTCTGAGCCTCCGCTTCGCTTTCGCCGAGGAGCCCCCGGTTTTCCGGGGGCTCCTCGGCGTTTATCAACTTGTTAACCGATCTCCTGCCCGTTTTGTCACTCTTTACGAAGAACTGGACCTTATGTTCTCTGAGTCTTAGCTGAGTGTCCGCTGTGAACCGCGGGCCGAATCACCACTGGAGTTACCTGTGCGCAAGCGCGCCCTCGCTTCCCTGCTCGCCGCGACCGCCGCCACCACCGGCGTCGTCGTCCCCGCCGCCTTCGCCGCCCCGGCCGGCGCCGTGGTCCAGGCCGCGCCCACGGTGGACGACCTGCGGCTCGCGCTGCGCGCCGCCATCCGGGCCGCGGACAAGGCGGAGGACGCCTACCGCGCCGCCCAGGAGCTGTACGTCGCGGCCGACGACAAGGCGGACGCCGCGGAGGGCAAGGCCAAGGAGGCCCGCGACGAGGCGGACCGGCTGAAGAAGGTCTACGAGGACGAGCTGGCCGAGAAGGAAGCCGCCCACGCCGCCATCCCCGGCCTCGAGAGCGCCGTGACGCAGGCCCAGGCCGAGCTGGCGGCGGCCGAGAAGGCGCTCGCGGAGGCCACCCCCGAGACGGTCGAGCAGGCCACCAAGGACCGCGACGCCGCCAAGCTCGCCTTCGACGACGCCGTCAAGGCGCTCAACACCGGCGAGCTCCGCTTCGAGGAGGCCGCCAAGCGCCTGCCGAGCAAGAAGGCCGACGCCTCGGAGGCCGACGCCGAGGCCACCGCCCTGGAGGGCGAGGCCGCGCCGCTGCGGAAGACCGCCGACGAGCTCGGGGCCGAGGCCGACCGCCTCAAGGGCCTGTGGGACGCCGCCGAGGCCAGCGTGAAGACGGCGCAGGCCGCCCTCGACGCCGCCCTGTTCCCCGTCAAGATCTCCTCCATCGACGTCGACGACAACGCCGTCCGCTACCCCGGCAAGAAGACCGGCGTCGACATCACCGTCTACACCAAGACCGACGACTCCGACGCCGACGTCACCTGCGGCGGCTTCACCTTCGACCTCGACGAGACCGTTTCGGGCGTCTTCGCGGGCGGCATGTGGGTCTTGCCCGGCGCGCCGAGCAAGGCCACCTGCGGCGTCGTGGTGCGTAACAGCCACGGCGTCACCGCCTCGTCGAGCTTCACCTACGACCTGCAGCGTCACGCCCGCATCGTGTCCCTCAACGCCGGCCCCGAGCCCGTCCGCAAGGGCAGGCGGATCACCGTCACCGGTGTGCTCCAGGGCACCAACACCGTCGGCACCGCCTACGGCCACCTCAACGGCGGCCGGGTGAGCATCCAGTTCAGGAAGAAGGGCTCCACCACCTGGAGCACCCTCAGCACGGTGACCACCAGCGGCAAGGGCAACTTCAGCCGCGCCTTCACCGCCAAGTCGGACGGCACCTGGCGTGCGGTCTACGGCGGCACCTGGTCCTTCACCAAGGCCACCAGCGGCAGCGACTACGTCGACGTGCGCTAACCCGCACATGCGGCCATGCGCGGAAAGACACCCCGATAGGATTTCCCGCATGGCCGCCTACTACGTCTCGACGCCGATCTACTACGTCAACGACGCTCCTCACCTGGGTCACGCGTACACCACGGTGGCGGGCGACGTGCTCACGCGCTGGCACCGTCAGCGCGGCGAGGACGTGTGGTACCTGACCGGCACCGACGAGCACGGCCAGAAGATCATGCGTACGGCGGAGGCCAACGGCGTCAGCCCGCAGGAGTGGTGCGACAAGCTCGTGAGCGAGGCGTGGAAGCCCCTCTGGGAGCACCTGGAGATCGCCAACGACGACTTCATCCGCACCACCGAGCCGCGCCACACGCAGCGGGTGCAGGAGTTCGTCCAGGACCTCTACGACAAGGGCGAGATCTACAAGGGCAGCTACACCGGCCCGTACTGCGTGGGCTGCGAGGAGTACAAGGCTCCCGGCGACCTGCTCGAGGGCGACCTGTGCCCGATCCACAAGCGCCCGGTCGAGTGGCTCGAGGAGGACAACTACTTCTTCAAGCTGTCCGAGTACGGCGCGCGCCTGCTGGAGTTCTACGAGGCCAATCCCGACTTCGTGCAGCCGGCGAGCGCCCGCAACGAGGTCGTGCAGTTCGTCAGGTCCGGCCTGCAGGACCTGTCGATCTCCCGTTCCAGCTTCGACTGGGGCATCAAGGTGCCGTGGGACGACAAGCACGTCATCTACGTGTGGATCGACGCCCTGCTCAACTACGCCACCGCCGTCGGCTACGGCGCCGACCAGGCGAGGTTCGACCGCATCTGGCCGGCGAACGTCCACCTCGTGGGCAAGGACATCCTGCGCTTCCACGCCGTGATCTGGCCGGCGATGCTCATGGCGCAGGGTCTGCCGCTGCCGGGCCGGGTGTTCGCCAACGGCTGGCTCATGGTCGGCGGCGAGAAGATGAGCAAGTCCAACCTGACCGGCATCTCGCCGCGCCAGCTGACCGAGCACTTCGGCGTCGACGCCTACCGCTACTACTTCCTGCGCGCGATCCCGTTCGGTCAGGACGGCTCGTTCTCGTGGGAGGACTTCACCGCCCGCTACACCTCCGAGCTGGCCAACGACTTCGGCAACCTGGCCTCGCGGGTGGCGGCGATGGTGGGCAAGTACTTCGACGGGCGGCTGCCCGCGGGCTCCGACGAGTCGCTCGCCGGCCCGCTGGGGGAGGCCGTGGAGAAGGCCGACCGGGCGATCGGCGAAGACCTCGACTTCTCCGGCGGTCTCGGCCACATCTTCGACTTCGTGCGCAAGGTCAACCTCTACCTGTCGGAGCAGGAGCCCTGGAAGGTGGCCAAGGACACCTCGCCGGATGGCCAGGCCAAGCTCGCCTCGATCCTCTACGCCGCCGCCGAGTCGCTGCGGGCCATCGCCGTGCTCCTCAACCCGGTGATGCCCGCGACGGCCGAGAAGTTGTGGGTGTCGCTGGGCGCGGAGGAGCACCTGGGCGCGCTCTCGGCCCAGAAGGTGCACGAGGCGGGCCGCTGGGGCGTGCTGCCCGAGGGCGCCACGATCACCAAGGGCGAGATCCTCTTCCCGCGCCTGGAGGGCTGAGCATGCTCCCGGACGCGCCGGAGCCGTTGTCGGCGGAGGTGTTCGACAGCCACTGCCATCTCGACATCATGGTCGGCAAGCGTCAGGCCTCCACCGGGGATCCGGTGGCGCAGGCCGCGCAGGCGGCCTCGGCGACGGTCGACAGCATCCTCGACGAGGCGCGCCGGGTCGGGGTGACGAGGCTGGTCACGATCGGTTACGACCTGCCGTCCTCGCGGTGGAACGCCGACCTGGCCGAGCTCCACCCCGACATCTACGCCGGCGTCGCGATCCATCCGAACGAGTCGTTCGCCTCGACCCCCGAGGTGCTGGCCGAGATCGAGGAGATGGCGGGCCTGCCGAAGGTCAGGGCGGTGGGGGAGACCGGGCTCGACTACTACCGCGACTGGGCGTCCAAGGACGACCAGCACGCCAGCTTCCGCGCCCACATCGAGATCGCCAAGCGCGCCGGCAAGGCGCTGGTGATCCACGACCGCGACGCGCACGACGACGTGCTCGCGGTGCTCCGTGCCGTCGGCGCCCCCGACGTGGTGGTCTTCCACAGCTTCTCGGGCGACGCGGAGATGGCCAAGCAGTGTGCCGAGGCCGGTTACTTCATGTCGTTCTCCGGCCCGGTGACCTACAAGAACGCCGCATATCTCCGCGAGGCGGCGGCTGTGGCTCCCGCCGAGCTGATCCTGGTCGAGACCGATGCGCCCTACCTGCCGCCGGTCCCGCACCGGGGCAAGCCCAACGCTCCCTACCTGATCCCGCTCATCGTGCGGTGCCTGGCCGAGGTCAAGCAGATGCATCCCGACGAGCTCTGCCGGGCCATCACTGCCAACGGAAACACCGCCTTCGGTAGCTGGTGACCATCTTTCCGAGATCTGGTTGTGACTCTGAGTAGTCGGCAACTAGCGTCTGGCGCTCTACCGTGCGTGGAGGTGCCAGATGGCGGGAAGCAGACGTAAGCCGCGTCGCCGCAGTCCATGGTCGTCGCCGTGGGCGTGGACGGCCTACGGCGTCGCCGCCCTGATTCCCGTCGTCGTCCTGTCGGTCGCGAACCTGGGCAAGCAGGTCGAGCTGGTCATCGACCACCAGACCGTGGCGATGAGCACCTTCTCCGACACGGTCTACGACCTGCTCGACGAGGCGGACGTCTCGGTGGGGCCGAACGACTACGTCAGCTCCTCCGGCATGGACGAGGTGGCCGACGGCTCGCGCATCGTGGTGCGGCGCGCCAGGCCCGTGACGCTCGTCGTCGACAGCCCGCCGGAGGCGGCGCCCGTGGCGTCCATCGGGCATCTGTCGGCGTCGGGCGCGGGCACGATGCCGGTGTCGGAGCCGGCCGAGCGCCGGGTCCAGGTGGTGGAGGGCGACGAGCGCAAGATCGTCTACACCACCGGGAGCACCGTGCGCCAGGTGCTGCAGGAGGAGGGCGTACGGCTGGGCCCGGGCGACCGGGTGACGCCCTCGCTCGACAGCTATCCGCCCCGCGGCATCGTGATCAAGGTCGAGCCCGCCCGCCCCGCGCGTGCCGTACCCGCAGGGGTGGCGGAGCTGAACTGGGCGGCGCTCGCGCAGTGCGAGTCGCACGGCAACCCGAAGGCGGTCAACGCGGCGGGCGGCTATTACGGGATGTACCAGTTCAGCCTGCCCATGTGGAAGGCGGTCGGCGGCACGCGCCTGCCGACCGCCTGGCCAGAGGCCGAGCAGACCTACCGCGCGCAGCTGCTCTACCAGCGCGTGAGCGGGCGCTGGCAGGGTCAGTGGCCGCACTGCGGGGCCCAGCTGTTCAGCTGAGCGTGGCGCCGAACTCCGTGCCCTTGCCGGGCCGGAACGTCTCCTCCTCGTCGGCGTTGCGCCCGTACACCGCGATCGCTCCGTACGGCCCGCGGTCCGGCACCCCGACGACGAGCCGGTTGCCGCTGAAGGCCACCGCCGCGCCCAGCCGCCCGTCCGGGTCGGTGACCTCGAGCGAACGGTCGCTCTTGCCGGGACCCACGATCCTCACCGAGCCCGTCGAGGCGACGCCGATCACCAGCCGCCCGTCGGGCGAGGCGGCCAGCGCGCCGGCCGACTGCTGCCGCAACGTGCTGGTCTGCTTGAGCGCCGCGTCGAAGAACCGCACGGTGCCCTCCACCGGAGCGCTCACCGCCAGCCCCACGGAGTCGGAGTAGGCCAGCGCGTAGCCGAACCGCGAGCCCGCCTTCAGATCCTCAGGCTCCCACTTCGTCGCGGTGATCTTCGCCGCCGTCACGTCGTTGATCAGCGTGATGGAGCCGGTGTCGAGCAGCCCCTCGCCGACCTGCTTGCCCGCGCCGTCGTTGTTCTCGTACGGCACGCCGACCGCCAGGCTGCGGCCACGCGTGAACTGCAGCGCCCAGCCGTACTGGTCACCCGCCTCGCCGTTGCCCGGCACGTCGGCCATCTCCTGCGACAACCGCCTGAGGTTGTCGGCGGTGCCGGTGTAGATCGCCCCCTGATCCTGGGTGTCGGCCTCGTCCTCGTACGGCGCGCCGATCGCGATCAGGCCGCCGCCGGCGGAGACGGACCAGCCGAAGTGGGCGTCCTGCTGGGGGCTCGGGGCGATGAGCTTCTTGGGCGGCCGCGTGTCCCCGCCGTACAGGACGTAGACCGCGCCCGCGTCGCGGGCACCGTTCACGTCCGCGTACGGCGCGCCGACCAGGACGTCGGCGCATCGGTCCCCGTCGAGATCGGCGACCTCCGCCGACCAGCCGTAGCCGTCGCCCGGCGCCAGCTCGGGGCTCGGCAGCGCGACGAGCTTGTTGCCCGACAGCAGGTGGACCGCGCCGGGACCGGCGAACGGGTCGCCGATCGCCGTGTGGTCGGTGTCGACGGGCGTGGTGCACGCGACGGCGGCCGCCTGCGGCCCGGTGACCGTCAGGCTCGCCCCCGCCATCAGGAGCGCCAGCAGGTGCCTCACAGGATCACCTCGACCTGCTTGCCGCCGGGGAACATGGTCGCCGACAGCTTGGCGGGCGTGCGCAACGGCGCGAGGTCGAAGACGAAGACGCCGTCGACCCGGCCGCCGGGGACGACCGAGGCGGGCAGATCGGCCGGGGCCGGATCGTGGGCGGCGCCCTGGTTGTCGGTGAGCGTGACCACGGGGTCACCGAGCTCCTTGATCGTTCCCCCTGGGTTGATCATGGTCCATTTGACGATGCAGAGCTGGCCCTGGGTGCTCCGCGTGCCCTGGTAGTCGGCCAGGCCGCACTGGGGCGCCTCGGTGACCAGCAGCTGGGGATCGTCGATGGCGGGCCCCAGGGCGAACCTACGGCCCACGTCGTTGACCTGCTGGGTGACCTGGGTCGGTCCCGCGGTCGGATCGGTCTGCGTGCTCGTGGACGAGACCGGGCGCAGGGTGCTGATCAGGACCGCGCCCGTCACCGACAGGGCCGCGACCGCCGCCGCCGCGGCGATCAGCCAGCGGGTGCTCCTGGGCTTGCTGGCCGGCTCGGCGGGATTGGTGTGATCGGGTTCCGGGCGCACGTACGTGGGCGCGCTCGCCGCGTCCCTGAGGTCCGCGATGGGCGCCGGCGTGGGGTCGTCGACGCGGCTGACGGCATCGCGCGGCGGAGGCGTCTGCCCGGCGGCGCCCGCCACGCCCACGGCCCCCACGGCCTCCTGGAACTCCCGCTCCAGCGCCTCCTGCTCGGCCTTCTTCCTGCCCCGGCGCGAGAACCTGCGGAACGCGCCGGTGTCCTTGACCACGTTCTCCGGCGGCTGCCACGACTGGTTGAGCACGTTCGTGGCGATCACCGTCGGCGGATCGACCGGCCGCGGCGCCCCGCCGACCAGCGCCAGCACCAGCTCCTGCGCGCTGGGACGGGCGCCGGGATCCATCTCCGTCGCCTGCCGTACGAGATCGTTCAGCGGCGCGGGCAGCGCCCCCAGGTCCGGCTGGTTGTTGAGCACGCGGGAGGCCAGGGTGATCACGTCGCCGCGCCCGAACGGGTGGCGGCCGTTGCCCGCGTACGCCACCAGGCAGCCCCACGAGAAGATGTCGGCCGCCGGAGTGATCTCGATGCCCCTGACCTGCTCGGGCGCCCACCAGCCCGGACTGCCGAGCAGCTCGCCCGACAGGGTGAAACCGCTGTCGCGGTCGAGCGCGCGGGCGATGCCGAAGTCGATCACGCGCGGCCCGGAGAGCGACAGGATGACGTTGGCCGGCTTCAGGTCACGATGCACCAGGCCGGCGTTGTGGATCGCCGCCAGCGCCGCCGCCACGCCCAGGGCCACGCCGTGGAGCGTGCCAGGGTCGAGCTGCCCGTACTGCGCGATCTGCTCCGACAACGGGGTGCCCGCGATGAACTCCGTCACCATGTACGGCCGGCCGTCGTCGGAGTTGCCGTTGTCGAGGACCTCGGCCGTGCAGAAACTCGCCACGCGGCGAGCGTTCTCCACCTCCGCGTGGAAACGGGCGGCGAAACCCTGCTGGTTGGCGTACTCCGCCTTCACCACCTTGACCGCCACCAGGCGTTCCGTGGGCGCGCGCGCCAGGAACACCGTGCCCATGCCGCCCTCGCCCAGCCTGCCGAGGAGCCGGTACGGGCCTATCTCGCGCCGGTCCGTGGGGCGGAGCGGCGCTGCGCCCGTTGGATCCATAAGGGATGTCCCTTCGTTGTCCATACCCGGCCTCCCCTCGTCCATCTCAGGTACTTCGGTGCGGGAGACTGGATGGATGTGGGGAACAGTATGAGCCTGCTTGGTCCCGTGGAAATACGTAATTTGGCGCAGAAGCTTGATCTTCGTCCGACGAAGCGGCTGGGCCAGAACTTCGTGATCGACGGCGGGACGGTGCGGAAGATCGTCCGGGCCGCCGAGGTTTCGGGCTCCGACGTGGTGCTCGAGGTCGGTCCAGGGCTGGGGTCGCTGACGCTTGCCCTGCTCGAGGCCGCTTCGCACGTGGTCGCCGTCGAGATCGATCCGGTGCTCGCGAAGCAGTTGCCGATCACGGTGGGTGATCGGGGGCTGGGGGAGCGGCTCACCGTGGTGGAGGCGGACGCGATGCGGGTGACCCCCACCGACTTTTCCGGATATTTGCCGACAACGCTCGTGGCGAACCTTCCGTACAACGTCGCCGTCCCCGTCGTCCTCCACCTGCTCGCCGCCGTCCCGTCGCTGGAGCGCGGGCTCGTCATGGTCCAGGCCGAGGTCGCCGACCGCCTGGCCGCCCGCCCCGGCTCCAAGGTCTACGGCGTGCCGTCGGTCAAGGCCGCCTGGTACTCCGACGTCCGCCGCGCCGGCCCCGTCGGCCGCACCGTCTTCTGGCCGGTGCCCAACGTGGACTCCGGACTCGTCTCGCTCGTCCGCCGCGACCCCCCTTCCACCACGGCCTCCCGCGAAGAGGTCTTCGCTGTCATTGACGCCGCTTTCGCGCAACGCCGCAAGACCCTACGAGCAGCCCTCGCGGGCTGGGCGGGCACGCCGGCGCGCGCGGAGGAGGCGCTGAGGGCGGCGGGCGTGGATCCCTCGCTGAGAGGGGAGCAGCTGGACGTGGGCGACTACGCCCGCATCGCGGAGCACCGACCCGCCTGAGACCCGGCCGGGCTGTTGGTGACTTCGGGCCGGACCCGACCCTTCTTGCGCGCCCTGCCCTCCACAACCTGATCACGCGCAGATCCACGCTGCCCACAGGCCAACCCCATCTCGCGGCCGCTGTCTACGGGCCAACCCCGTCCCCGCAGCCGCTGTCCACACCCCGACCCCGTCCCCGTCCCCGTCCCCGCAGCCGCTGTCCGCGGACCGACCCCGACCCACCCCCGCAGCCGCTGTCCGCGGACCGACCCCGTCCCGGCAGCCACCGTCCACAGAACGCCGTTCGCCCCCTCCGCCCCTCCGCGCCGACCAACATCCTGGGCGCCTCGATTCGCTCTCACCTTCGAGGAGAACCAGGATGTCCCCCCTTCCACGACTGCTCACGATCAGCGGCGGCATGCTCGCCACCCTGAGCGCCCTCCCCGCCGCGTCCGCCCTCGCCGACCCCGCCACCACCTGTTCGGGCACGGTCACCCTGCCTCGGCTCTACGCACCGCTCTTCGACGCCACCTCACCCGGCCAGGGCACGTCGCCGCTGCGTGTGCGTGTCGCCCTGCCGCGTGAGGCGTGCACGAGAAACGACGCCACGCTCCAGCGCCTCCTCAAACGCGCCGGCATCACCGAGATCACCACCACTGCGCCCACGCAGGAATCCGCCCACCTATCGGCCACCCAGTGGACCCGAGCATCGGCTACGCCTTCCTGGCCGCCCACGCCCTCCGATCGCCCGACCACTCCCGAGGCGAGCGCTCCCTCCAGCCTCGGCACACCCGCATGGGCAAGCCCGCGCCCGCTCCCAGACCCACCGCCGTGGGCCATCACCCGCTCCCGCCTCGACGCACCGCCCTGGGCTGACACGCCCTCACGCCTCGACACCACGCCCTGGGCGAGCACCCGCTCACGCCTCGACACCCCGCCGTGGGCGAGCACCCGCTCACGGCCCCACCCACCGTCGTGGGCAAGCACCCGCTCGCTTCCTCCCACGCCGCCGTGGGCCATCACCCGCTCACGCCTCGACACCCCGCCCTGGGGTAGCACCCGCTCACGGCCCGCCGTGCCCCCATGGGCCGCCGCGCCGTGGCACTCAACCGTCGAGTGGCCGATCGCCCTCTGGCGCCGCCGCGACGGGTCCAGCGACACCTGGCGAACGCTGCCCGGCGACCGTCCCGACACCCACGACGGTCCCCTCTCTCACGACCGCGCCCTTCCACCGGAGCGCCACCCACGCCGCCCGGACGTCACGCACCCGGACGTAACGCACCCGGACGTAACGCACCCGGACGTCACGCGCCCCGACATCACCCGCCCCGACATCACCCGCCCCGTCCCCCACGACTCCACCCCTCGAGCCACGCCCCCGAAGCCCTCACGCCCGAAGTCCTCAACCCCCAAGCCCTCAACCCCCAAGCCCTCAACCCCGCGCAAGCCCGCCCCCCGCCCAGCCAAGCCCTCGACCACAAAAGCCGACCTGGCCGTAACAACCGCCCTCCGAGAACTAGGCACCCCCTTCTCCTGGGGCGGCGGCTCGCCATCCGGCGCCACCAAAGGCATCGGCCGAGGCGCCTCCACCATCGGCTTCGACTGCAGCGGCCTAACCCTCTACGCCTGGTCCAAGGCAGGCGTGAAGCTCGGCCACTACACCGGCACCCAGTTCCGCCAGGGCCGCAGAATCCCCCTGGACGATCTACGCAAGGGCGACCTGGTCTTCTTCGGCGGCGGCACAGGCGACCCCACCCACGTCGGCCTCTACCTCGGCAACGGCGTCATGATCCACGCCCCCAAGACAGGCGACGTCGTCAAGAAGACCCAGTTCCTCAACTCGACCTACTACCGCCCGATCTACCGCGGCGCCGTACGCCCCGGCTAACCCGCCACCGTCGGGCGGCAAGCCAAGGAAAGCGCTCCACCCCCACCTTGCCGCCCGACCCCCCACCACCCAAGAAACGCAGCCTGGGCCCACCACCCAAGAAACGCAGCCCAGTCCCGCCGTCCATGAGACGCTGCCCAGCCCCACCGCATCAGTGAGGCCCAGCCACACCCCCACCCTCCGTCCCGCAAGGCCCCCCACCCACAGCAGCCGCGAGCGCGACAACCTCCCCACTCATCCGCATCGTGGGATACCAGGAGGAAATATGCGTGGTCGATTCACCCACATAATGAAAGATCAAACTCCTCCGAAACCGATCAACAGTCGAGTTCGGCTCCGAGCCGTGCACCAGGCTGCCGTTGAAGAACAGCACATCCCCCGGCTCCATATCCACCGGCACCCGCTCCAGCCCAGGAGGCGGCGGCACGTACTCCCGCGTGAACGACACGTCCTGATCCGCGTCCTCAGGACAGAACAGATCCATGGCATGAGTCCCCGGCACCACCTCAAGCCCTCCGTTCTCCCGATCGACCCGGTCGATCGCGATCCAGGCGGCGATGCACGTCCCAGGCTCGGCCCGAAGATAGAAGTTGTCCTGATGCAACGCCTGCCCCCGTGCCCCGGGCGGCTTGAAGTAGAACATGCTCTGCGCTGCTATCGGCTCTTCCCCGAGCAACTCCCGCAGCACCGCGGCGATCCGCGGATCGAGCAGATACCGCATGGTCAGCTCGTTGACCTGATGCGGATGCATCACCCGCGGGTACTCCCGCAGCACGTCATAGGGCTCGCCCTCGACTCCCACACTGGGCGAGAAATGCCCAGCAATAGGCCCGTCAGCATGCAGCCTCATGAACTCGTCGCGAATACCCGACACCTCATGCGCGGACAGCAGCCCAGGTAGGACAAGATAGCCACGCTCGTGAAACTCGCTCGTTCTCATACATCACACGCTAAGGAGCCGACCCGGCGGAAGGTATGCACCCAACGGCTAATGACATGTCTGTTCCTGCTGCCGAACTAGTGATCGTCGGCCACTACGACATGCCCCGCGGCTACGGCACCCGCCGCCGCACGGGCTCCCCGAGCTGGATGCTCATGTGGACCCAGCAAGGCAGCGGCCACATCGAACAGGGCGCGACCACCCGCACCACATCCCCAGGAGACCTGGTCGTCCTGGCCTCCAACACCCCGCACTCCTACCGAACGGCCGACGACCACTGGCGCTTCTGGTGGATCCACTTCCAGCCGCGCCAGTCGTGGCTGCCATGGCTGGCACCTCACACCGCGGGCCCGGGCTACTTCGTCATCCCCGGCCTGACCGCCGCACGCGTGGACGAGACGTTCCTCCGCGCCCACGCCGACGCCCGCTGGACCGGCCACGGCCTCCCACCCGCCCCCACCACCCCCACCCAAGCCGTCGTCGCCACCGCAGCAGAAGCCCGCGAACTGGTCCTCGGCGCCGTCGAAACGGTGCTCCTCCTCGCCACAGCCGGCGCCCGCCCAGCCCATACCGGTGACGCCCGCATCCGCCACGCCCAAGAACTCATCACCGCCGACCCGGCAGCACCCCACACGGTCGCGTCGCTGGCCCGCGCCGTCGCCCTGTCCCCGTCCCGCTTCGCCCACCTCTTCACCGAGACGACGGGCCGCTCACCCATGACCGCGGTCAGAGAGGCCCGCGTACGGCACGCAGCCAGACTCCTGGAGGTCACCGACCTCGACATCGGCCAGGTCGCCACCGCCTCAGGCTTCGCCAGCCCGTTCCACTTCAGCCGCATCTTCAGCCGAGAGTTCGGAGTGCCACCACGCAGCTACCGCGCCACATTGCGAGAAGGCCCCTGAGCGCAACCCACCGCTCGACAACCTACGGTCTTCCCGCGCCAGCCCCACCCCGCTCGGCGCTCTCCGCCTCCATCGGAGATCTTCGCCGGGTGCCCCGTTCGCCGTCGTCTCCTTCCCCCTTCCCTCCACCGAGCGCCGCACGACCGGTAGTCGGGTTCGGCGGAGAGCGGCCACACCACGATCAGTCACTTCAGGCGGGGAGCGGCGGCACCACGGTCGGTCAGGTCGGGCGGGGAGCGGCGGCCATACGGCGGTTGGTCCCGCCGGCGGAGGGCGGCCACACGACGGTGGGTTACGT
Source organism: Nonomuraea sp. NPDC050663 (assembly GCF_044456985.1). Lineage (NCBI taxonomy): Bacteria > Bacillati > Actinomycetota > Actinomycetes > Streptosporangiales > Streptosporangiaceae > Nonomuraea > Nonomuraea sp. NPDC050663. The sequence continues at coordinate 110,444 of NZ_JBITGL010000019.1, read as the reverse complement.
TTCGCGGAGGGTGGCCGCGCGTGACAGGAACAGAATGCGTTCACGGGCGTTGCGCGTCAGGGCCGCCGCGCGTTCAAAAGCTTCCGCCGCCTCCTGGGCATGGCCGAGGCGGGCGAGGAGGTCGCCGCGTACGGCAGGCAGCTGGGGATAGTCGCGCAGCGAGCGTTCCGAGAGCAGGGTGTCCACGATCTCCAACCCCGCGGCGGGACCGTCGGCCATGCCGACGGCGACGGCGCGGTTGAGCTCGACGATGGGCGATGGGCTGACGTGGGAGAGCAGCCGGTAGAGCGCCGCCATGCGCGACCAGTCGGTGGCGTCGGAGGTGAGGGCGCGGGCGTGGCAGGCGGCGATGGCTGCCTGGAGGGCGTACGGGCCGAGGGTGCCGAGCGATTCGGCGCGACCGAGTGCGGCCAGGCCGCGGCGGATCAGGAGGCGGTCCCAGCGGCTGCGGTCCTGGTCGAGCAGGAGGATGGGGGAGCCGTCCGGCGCGGTGCGGGCGGGGATGCGGGAGGCCTGGATCTCCATGAGCGCGAGGAGGCCGTGGACCTCGGGTTCGTTCGGAAGGAGTCCGGCGAGGACGCGGCCCAGGCGCATGGCCTCCTCGCAGAGGGAGGGGCGGATCCAGTCCTCGCCGGTGGAGGCGGCGTAGCCCTCGTTGAAGATCAGGTAGATGACTTCCAGGATCGAGGCGAGGCGGGTGGGGAGTTCGGCGGGGGGTGGGAGCTCGATGGGGACCTGTTTGTCGGCGAGGGTGCGTTTTGCGCGGGAGATGCGTTGGCCGACAGTGGGTTCGGGGACGAGGAAGGCGCGGGCGATCTCTTCGGTGGTCAGGCCGCCGAGCAGGCGGAGGGTCAGGGCCAGGCGTGCTTCGGCGGGGAGGACGGGGTGGCAGGCGGTGAAGATCAGGCGGAGGAGGTCGTCGCCGATGTGGTCGTCCAGGGCATCGTCGAGCTCGGCTTCGGCGGATTCCTGGCGGATTTCGAGGTCGTGGCCGACTTGTTGGAGCTTGCGGTCGTAGGTGTCGCGGCGGCGGAACTGGTCGATGGCGCGGTGCTTGGCCGTACGCGTCAACCAGGCGCCCGGGTTATCGGGGATGCCTTTTTGGGGCCATTCCTCCAGGGCGGCTACCAAAGCGTCTTGGGCGAACTCCTCGGCCAGGCCGATGTCGTTGACCATGCGGGCGAGACCGGCGATGACGCGGGCGGACTCGATTCGCCAGACGGCTTCTACGGCGCGATGCGCGTCGGCTGTGGGCATGGGATGTGGATATCGGATGGGGGTGGGTGGGGGGAAGCCCCTTGGCGCTCCGGGGGGGCTGGGAGCCATGATCGACGGGAGTCGGGAGGGCCTGGGATCAGGGAGGGGGGACCAGGGACGGCGGGGATGCGGGGTGGGGATGCGGGGGAGACGGGAATGCGAGGGAGGCGGGGATGTGGGGAAGGCGGGAGTGGGGGAAGCGGGCAGGGCGAGGCAGCGAGAGGCCCGCCGTTGCGGGTGCGCTACGGCGGGCCTGGGGGAGCGGGTCGGGTGGGGGATTGGGCCGGGGTTCGGGTGCGGGAGCGGGCCAGAGTGCGGGAGCGGGCGGGGTGCGGGAGCGGGCCGGGGTGTGGGAGCGGGCCAGGTGGTGGGGAGTGGGTTAGGCCGGTGGGGCGAAGTCCTCGGGGCCGAAGAGGCGCAGGACGTCGGCTTCGCCCTCCCAGCCCGGCCACAGGTCGAGGTGGATGCGGAGGAACCGAGCGCCCCACTCCACCGCCTCCTCCTTCGTCTTGACCTGGTACAGCGCGTAGCTGATCAGTTCCTTGGCCTCCGCGAAGGGCCCGTCGGTGACCGCGAGGCGGCCGCCGGTCGCCACGATCCTGGCGCCTTCGGAGCTGGGGGCCAGGCCGCTGTTGTCGAGGAGGGCGCCGGCCTCGGTGGCCTCCTGGCCGAGTTTGAAGATGGCTTCCATGAGCTCCGCGGGCGGCGGACCGTCGGGCTGGGACACGACCTTGAGGGTGATGAGGTAACGCATGGTGGGACTCCTTTGTCGTCAGTGATCAGGGGGCGGGATCAGGCGTTGCGGGAGAACTTGATGGACAGTAGCGACATCCAGCACCAGACGGCGATGATCGCGGTGACGAAGATCAGGTTCGCCCAGGCGATGGCTCCGCCGGTGGCGATGCCGAGGAAGGCGCCGAGGAAGAGGGTGCCGGTGATGCGGGTGTAGATGGCCCAGCCGCGCTCGCCGGAACGGGAGAAGCGGGAGGCGAGGACGTAGCAGGCGGCGACGAGGCAGAGGAAGCCGACGCCGCCGACGGCCATGTGCAGGGTGCCGGAGAGGGTGATGGTGCCGGGGCCTTCGGGGGTGCCGGTGGGGAAGCCCATGGCGGGGTCGGCGGGGAAGATGGCGGCGCCGAGCATGCTGGCGCCGAACGCGGCGATGAGGCGGGGGGCCCAGCGGGAGCCACGGCCGGAGGGGCGGCCATCGGAGCCGCGGCCGGAGGCGGGCATGGCGGGCGCGGGCGCGGGGGTGGGGGCGGGGACGGAAGCGGAGGTGAGGGCGGAAGCGGGAGCGGAGGCGGAGCCGGGAGCGAAAGCGGAGGTGGAGGCGGAAGAGGAGCCGGGGGCGGAAGCGGGGGCGGCGCTAGGCCCGGGGGTGGAAGTGGAGGAGGGCGCGGGGGTGAGGGTGCGGCGGAGGCCGATGGCGAAGGCGATGGTGGCCAGGGCGGTGATGACGAAGTTGGCCGTCTGGATCCAGCCCAGCTCGCCGTTGGCGAGGAAGCTCCAAGGGTGGCGCGACAGGTCGAAGCCTTCGCGGGTGAGCGCCTGGGCCAGGGCGACGGTGACGTAGAAGGGCCCGGCGAGGGCGCCCAGCCGCAGGAGTGAGAGCGTGCTGCCGACAACAGGTGCGGTGCGGAGGGCCATGGTGATCGTCCTTGCGTTCGGCCGGGACCGGCGTTTCCGGCCCTCTGCCTACGCGGCGATCGGGCGGCCCTCCTTTCGACAACGCACCCGGATTTTTTTCAAGATTTTTTGGAAGCCGCAAATGCCGAGGTCAGCCCCCTGACGAGAGGCACCAGCAACTCCTGGTCGGCCGCCGAGGCGGGCTCGTACTCTGTGATCGCCATCCCCACCACCTCGGCGACGGACGCGATGGCGGTCACGGCGTCGAGGAGTTCGCCGGGCTTCAGCCCGCCGGGCGCAGGGGTGCCGACGGAGGTGAACACGCCTGGATCGAGCACGTCGAGGTCGATGTGGATGTAGGCGACGTCGCCGGGAGCGAGTGCGGACTCGACCCCGGAGGCGTCGCGCAGGTGGGTGATGCCCGAGGAGTCGACGAACGCCTGCTCTCCCGGGTCCAGGTCGCGGACGCCGACCAGGACGATCTGGGCGGGGTCCAGGAGGGTGCCGGGCACCAGAGAGGCGGGTCCGGTGCCGGTCAGCGTGCGCAGGACCATGCCGTGGAAGGCCCCGGAGGGTGACGATTCGGGCGTGTTGAGGTCGCCGTGCGCGTCGAACCAGAACACTTTCAGCCGCGAGCCGTACTGGGAGACCGCTCTGGCGACGGGTTCGAGGTCGACCGAGCAGTCGCCGCCGACCGTCAGCACGGGTCCCGGCGGCAGCATGGAGCGCACGGAGGCGGCGATCCCGTCGACGGACGACTCCTCGCCGACCGGCACCCGCAGCCGCGTGCCGTACGGGATCATGTCGGCCAGCAGGGCGGCGCCCTCGGCGAGGCGGCGGGCGGTGGGTGCGCCGGAGCCCTGCCACTGGGGCACTTCGAGAATGTGCATATCGCGGTCCGCCAATCCTTTGAACCGGCCACCGATAGCATCGGGAGCCTTGAAAACCACTGGGGATGAGAGTAGAAGCGCGATGAGTTCGGTGACCGTCCGGGTGCCCGCCAAGGTGAACGTCCAGCTGTCGGTCGGCCCGCTTCGTGACGACGGTTACCACGATCTGGTCAACGTCTTCCACGCGGTGTCGATCTTCGACGAGGTGGTCGCCAAGGAGTCCGAGCTGGTGACCGTGCGGGTGGAGGGCGAGCACGCCGACCAGGTGCCGCTCGACGACGGCAATCTGGCCATCCAGGCCGCTCGGGCGCTGGCCAAGCACGCGGGCCGTACATATGGCGTGGAGCTGGTCATCAGCAAGGCGATCCCGGTGGCGGGCGGCATGGCGGGGGGCAGCGCCGACGCGGCGGGCGCCCTGGTGGCGTGCAACGAGCTGTGGGGGCTCGGGCTGCCGCGCGAGGACCTGATGGAGATCGCCGCGGATCTGGGCAGCGACGTGCCGTTCTCGCTGCTGGGCGGCACGGCGGTGGGCACCGGGCGGGGCGAGCAGCTGACCGGGGTGCCGACCGGCGGCGACTTCCACTGGGTGTTCGCGGTGGCCGACGGCGGGCTGTCGACGGCGACCGTCTACGCCCAGTGCGACAGGCTGCGCGAGGCGACCGGGGAGCAGGTCGCGTGGCCGCAGGTGAACGACGGGCTGCTGGCGGCGCTGGCGGCGGGTGACGCCGGGCGGCTGGGCGCCGAGCTGGTCAACGATCTGCAGCCGGCGGCGGTGATGTTGCGGCGTTCGCTGACCAGGACCCTCGACGCGGGACGCGAGCTCGGCGCGCTGGGAGCGATCGTGTCGGGGTCGGGCCCGACCTGCGCGTTCCTGGCCCGCGACGGGGATCACGCGCGGGAGCTGGCGGCGGCGCTGAGCGGTGCGGGGGTGTGCAGGCTCGCGGTGGCCGCCCACGGCGAGGTGCCGGGCGCCGAGATCGTGTGATCGGCCGTACGGCACAAGCGGACGGCGCGGATACGCTAGTGCTGCGATGAATCTGGTCAATCTCGAATCGGTCTCCCAGGCCTTCGGCCCCAAGCCCTTGCTCAGCGACGTCTCCCTCGGCATCGAGGCGGGCGATCGCATCGGCGTCGTGGGCCGCAACGGCGACGGCAAGTCCACGCTCATCTCGGTCATCGCGGGCACGCTCAAACCCGACGGCGGCCGGGTCACGCACACCCGCGGCGTCCGCATCGGCCTGCTCGCCCAGCGCGACGACTTCGATCCGGCGAAAGCCGTACGAGAGATCGTGCTCGGCGACAAGGCCGAGCACGAGTGGGCCGGAGACCAGCAGATCAGGGAGATCCTCACGAACCTGATCGGCGACCTCGACCTCGAGGCCAAGGCGGCCGAGTTGTCGGGTGGCGAGCGGCGGCGCGCGGCGCTGGCCAAGCTCCTCATCGAGGACCACGAGCTGATCATGCTCGACGAGCCGACGAACCATCTCGACATCGAGGCGATCGCGTGGCTGGCGCGGCACCTGTCGGCGCGTAAGAGCGCGTTGCTGGTCGTCACGCACGACCGGTGGTTCCTCGACGCGGTCTCGACGCGGACGTGGGAGGTCGTCGACGGCCGGGTCGAGCGCTACGAAGGCGGCTATGCCGCGTTCGTCCTGGCCAAGGCCGAGCGGGCGCGCATCGCGCAGGCGGCCGAGGAGCGCCGGCAGAACCTCATGCGCAAGGAGATCGCGTGGCTTCGGCGCGGCCCGCCCGCCCGCACCTCCAAGCCCAAGTTCCGCATCGAGGCCGCGCAGGCGCTCATCGCCGACGAGCCTCCGGTGCGTGACACGGTCGAGCTGCTGAAGTTCGCCTCGGCGCGGCTCGGCAGGACCGTCTACGACCTCGAAGACCTCACGCTGCACGCCGGCGGCCCCGGCGAGGGCCCGCTGGTGCTCGACCGCTCGACCTGGCAGTTCGGCCCCGGCGACCGCATCGGGCTGATCGGCGTCAACGGCTCGGGCAAGTCGAGCGTGCTGCGGCTGCTGGCCGAGCAGGTCAAGCCCGACTCGGGCCGGCTGGTCAAGGGCAAGACGGTACGGCTGGCGTACCTGTCGCAGGAGCTGGCCGAGCTCGACCCGAAGCGGCGCGTGCTGGAGACGGTCGAGGAGATCCGCAAGTACATCCAGGTCGGCAAGAAGGAGTGGAGCGCCTCCCAGCTGCTGGAGCGCCTCGGCTTCAAGGGCGAGGCGCAGTGGAAGGTCGTCGGCGACCTGTCCGGCGGCGAGCGGCGGCGGCTGCAGCTCCTGCGGCTGATCATGGACGAGCCGAACGTCCTGCTGCTCGACGAGCCGACCAACGACCTCGACATCGAGACGCTCAACGAGCTCGAAGACCTGCTCGACGGCTGGCCCGGCACGCTCGTGCTGGTCTCGCACGACCGCTACTTCCTGGAGCGCGTCACGGACCGGTGCGTGGCGCTGCTCGGTGACGGGCGGTTGTCGATGCTGCCGGGCGGCGTCGACGAGTATCTGGAGCGGCGGGCGTCGGGCGGCGCGGTGACCGCGCGGGTGTCGTCGGCGGTGAAGGCTCCCGTCGAGGCGGCCGCTCCGGTGGCCGACCCGGGCAAGTCGGCCAAGGAGGAGCGGGAGCTGCGCAAGGAGCTCAACCGGCTGGAGCGCCAGCTCGACAAGCTGGGGCAGCAGGAGGCCAGACTTCATGCTGCCATGGCTGACGCGGCCAGCGATTTCGGGCGGCTCGGTGAGCTCGACGCGCAGTTGCGCGAGGTGCTCGGCCAGAAGGACACGGTCGAGGGTGAGTGGCTGGAGGTCGCCGAGCGCCTCGGGGAGTAGCCGGGGTCAGGCCGTCGGTTCAGCTGTCGAAGGGCGCCAGCAGGGTGCGCAGGAGGCCGGCGAGCGCGCGCTGGTCGTCGGCGCCCAGCCCGGCCAGCAGGTCGTGCTCACGCCTGAGCAGGCCGGCGAAGGCCGCGTCGACCCGGTCGAGCCCTTCGGAGGTGAGGGAGACGAGCACGCCGCGCCGGTCCTCGGGGTCGGGGCGGCGGCGCACCAGCCCGGCCTGGGCGAGGCGGTCGATGCGGTTGGTCATGGTGCCGGAGGTGACCAGGGTCGCCCGCAGCAGCGCGCCGGGCGACAGTTCGTACGGCTTGCCCGCGCGGCGCAGCGCGGTGAGCACGTCGAACTCCCACGGTTCGAGGGCGTGCTCGGCGAAGGCGGCCCGGCGGGCGCGGTCGAGGTGCTTGGCCAGCCGCGAGACGCGGCTGAGCACCTGGAGCGGCTCGACGTCCAGATCGGGGCGTTCCTGTCGCCAGGCGGCGACCAGCCGATCGACCTCATCGGTGTTCATGGGAGAAGTCTACTGTCTTGACATCGAGATATCTCTCTCGATATCAATTATCTTCATGTCAAGAGATATCTGGGACCCGGCCGTCTACGCACGGTACACCGACGAACGATCACGCCCGTTCTTCGAGCTCACCGCGAGGATCGGGGCGCAGGGCCCGGCGACGGTGGTGGACGCGGGGTGCGGCAGCGGTGAGCTGACCGCCGCCCTCAAGCAGCGCTGGCCGGAAGCGGACGTGCGCGGCTTCGACTCCTCGCAGAAGATGATCGACCAGGCGCGCGAGCACCGCGGCGTGAGCTTCGAGGTCGCCGACGCCGCGACCTGGGCACCCGTCGGACCTGTCGACGTGCTGGTCTCCAACGCGCTGCTCCAGTGGGTGCCCACCCACCGCGAGGTCCTGACGCGCTGGGCCGACGCCCTCGCGCCGGAGGGCTGGCTGGCCTTCCAGGTGCCGGGCAACTTCGACGCGCCCAGCCACGTGATCATCCGGGAGCTCTGCCAGAGCCCCGAATGGCGGGACAAGGTGGGAGACGTGCCACGGGCCAAGCCCGTCGACGATCCCGAGGGCTACGTGGATCTGCTGGCCGCCCGGTTCACGCGGGTCGACGCGTGGGAGACCACCTACGTGCACCTGCTGCAGGGCGAGGACGCCGTGCTCCGGTGGACCTCGGGCACCGCCCTTCGCCCGATCTTCGACCGCCTCGACCAGGACGAGCGCGAGCGCGAGCGCTTCACCGCCCAGCTGGCCGTACGGCTCGGCGAGGCCTACCCGCGCCGGCCGTACGGCACGGCGTTCCCGTTCAGAAGGATCTTCGTCGTGGGGCAGAAATGATCACAGCGATCCACCACGTCCAGCTCGCCGCGCCCAAGGGCAGCGAGCCCTTGCTCAGGGAGTTCTACGAGGGCGTGCTCGGGCTCACGGAGGTGCCCAAGCCGCCGGAACTGGCCAAGCGCGGCGGCGCGTGGTTCAGGGGGCCGGGGGTAGAGGTGCACCTGGGCATCGAGGAGGATTTCCGTCCCGCGGGGAAGGCTCATCCGGGCTTCCTCGTCGACAATCTCGACGAACTCGCGAAAAAGCTTCCCGACGCTATACCAGACCACCTTTTCCCCGGATTTCGGCGAATTTACGTGAAAGATCCGGTGGGCAACAGGATCGAGCTCCTGCAGGCCGTGTGATGTTCACCTTGCGATGGCATCATGGTCCGAAATCGGCCATCTAGGGGGTCTAGTGGGCATTGAGATTGAGGACAAGTTCGACGTTCCACCCGACTACGAAGTACCGGATCTGGGCGCGACGATCGGTCCCAAGAGCTACCAACTCGTCGCCCTCTACTACGACACCGCCGATCTGCGGCTGGCCAGGAGAGGGGTGACGCTCCGCAGGAGACGCGGAGGCTCCGACCCCGGCTGGCACCTGAAACTGCCCAAGGCCAAGGGCGCGCGGCAGGAGATCACCCACCCGCTGACCCGCAGCATCAAGGTCGTCCCGACGGAGCTGTCCGAGCTGGTGCTCGCCTTCACGCGCGGCGCCGACCTGCAGATCGTCGCCGAGCTCGACACCAGGCGCACGGTCGTCCGGCTCGGCAACGACCTGGAGGTCGCCGACGACCGCGTCAAGGGCACCGTGATGGGCGAGGAGCCCAGGGTCGTGCGGTGGCGCGAGGTCGAGGCCGAACTCCTCGACGGCGACCGCAAGCTGCTGGCCAAGGTCGGCAAGAAGCTCATGAAGGCCGGCGCGACGCCCGCCGGAGCGGCCAGCAAGCTGGCCCGCCTGCTCGAACCCCCGCCCCTGGACCGCGCCGCCACCGAGGCGGGCAGCGCGGGCGCGGTGGTGGTCGACTACCTGGCCGGGCACGTGGCGGCCCTGCTCTCGCAGGACCCGAGAGTACGGCGGGCCGAAGACGACGCCGTGCACCAGATGCGCGTCGCCTCCCGGCGCATGCGCAGCGCGCTCAAGGCGTTCAAGTCGGTCATCACGGACACCGACGAGCTGCAGGAAGAGCTGAAGTGGCTCGGCACCGTGCTCGGCGAGGCCCGCGATCTGGAGGTCATCCGCGCCCGCTTCGACGGCCACCTGCGCAGCCTCGCGCCCGAACTGGTCACCGGACCGATCCAGACCCGCCTCGGCGAGGACCTGCACAAACGCGAGCAGGAGGCCTACGAGCGCATCCGCGAGGCCCTCCGCGGAGAGCGCTACTTCGCCCTTCTCGACGCCCTCGACCGGATGGTCACCGCGCCGAAGCTGACCGGCAGGGCGGGCAAGGCCGCCCAGCAGCAGCTCACCGCGGCCGCGGCGAAGAACTGGAACCGCGTCACCAGGGCCTACGACACCGCCCAGGCGATCGACGACCCCGAGCGCCGCGAGATCGCCATGCACGACGTGCGCAAGGCCGCCAAGCGTGCCCGCTACACCGCGGAGGCGCTCCGGCCCGCGCTCGGCAAGGACATGGGCAGGCTGGCCAAGCACGCGGAAGCCGTACAGGAGGTCCTCGGCAAGCACCAGGACGGCGTCGTCGCGCAGGAGACCCTGGCCAAGGAGGCCGAGACCGCGCGGCAGGCGGGTGAGGACACCTTCACCTACGGCCTGCTGATCGGGATCGAGCGCAACACGGCCGAGCGTGCGCACGCCGACTTCCCCGCCGTCTGGGCCAGGACGGTCGAAGCGGTCGGCAAGCTGCTCTAACGGGTCAGGTGGTACTCCTCGGCGACCACGCGGTCGCCGAGGCGGTGCCGGACGACGAAGGCGCCCTTGTCGAGGTGGCGCGGGGCGAGCGCGGGGAGCACCTTGCCGTGCGAGCAGACCACCGCGGGCACGCGGATCCCGTCGACCAGGTCGACGGTCTTGTCGGGATCCCACTGCTCCTCGCTGAGCAGGGGCTCCAGGCCCGGCATGCCGTACGGCTCCAGCGTCTGGACGCAGCGCAGGCTCGGCGAGCTGAGCAGCAGCCGGGGCTGGTAGGCGGGCAGGATCTTGGCCAGGATCCTGGCCTGGACCAGGCCGTGGGCGTCGAGCGGGCGCAGCAAGTCGGGCCCTCGCCAGGCGTCACGCTCGCCCGCCGTGCCGTGCCGTACGAGCACGAGAGGGACGGTGTCGAGCGGGCGCAGGCGGCCGAGCAGCGCCGCGTCGAACGGGAAGGTCAGGCGCTCCCTGGCGGCGCCGGGCTCCAGCCAGACGAGCTCATCCACCTCGTCGTTCGGGGTGAAATGGCCGGACACCAGGCGTGCCGTCCAGTAGTTCACCCGTTTCGGGCGGCCGTTATGCGCGTAGTAGTGAGTCGGCAGCCGCCGGCCCAGCGTGACCGTGAAGCCGGTCTCCTCCCTGACCTCGCGCAGCGCCGTCACGATGTCGTGCTCGCGCGGCTTGGCCTTGCCCTTGGGGAAGGTCCAGTCGTCGTAGCGCGGCCGGTGCACGACGGCGATCTCGGGAGCGTCCGGGGAGCCGCGCCAGACCACGGCTCCCGAAGCCCTGATGGGCTCAGCCGTCAACGGTCCTCCATCGCCTGGTGCCGATCAGGTGGCTCTGCAGGTCGGTGCCCTGGTGCCGGGTCCACGTGCCGTCGGCGTTTAGCCACCACGAGCTGGTGGTCTCGGCCATGGCCAGGTCCATGAGCTCGATCAGGTACGCCCTGTGCTGCTGGCCGGTCACCTTGACCAGCGCCTCCACGCGCCGGTCGAGGTTGCGGCGCATGAGGTCCGCGCTGCCGATCCACACTTCGGGACGCCTGCCGAGGCCGAACTCGTAGATGCGGGAGTGCTCCAGGAAACGGCCCAGGATGCTCCTGACCCGGATGTTCTCCGAAAGATCGGGGATCCCGGGGCGTAGCGTGCAGATGCCGCGCACCCAGACGTCCACCGGGACACCCGCGCGGGAAGCCCGGTAGAGGGCGTCGATCATCTCCTCGTCGACCAGCGAGTTCGTCTTGATCCGGATCCGCGCCGGACGACCCGCCTGCTGGTGGGCGATCTCCCGCTCGATGCGCGCCAGCAGCCCGCCGCGCAGGGAGTGCGGGGCGACCAGCAGGCGCCGGTAGGCCGAGTGGTTGGAGTAGCCGGTCAGGTGGATGAACAGGTCCGTGACGTCCTCGCCGACCAGCGGATCGGAGGTCAGCAGGCCGAAGTCCTCGTACTGCCTGGCGGTCTTGGGGTTGTAGTTGCCCGTGCCGATGTGGCAGTAGCGCATCAGCTCGCCGTTCGGCTCCTGCCGTACGACAAGCGAGAGCTTGCAGTGCGTCTTGAGGCCCACGACGCCGTAGACCACGTGGCAGCCGGCCTTCTCCAGCTTGCGCGCCCACTCGATGTTGGCGTGCTCGTCGAAGCGCGCCTTGATCTCCACGACCACCACGACCTGCTTGCCCGCCTCGGCCGCGTTGATCAGCGCGTCGACGATGGGGGAGTCGCCGCTGGTCCGGTAGAGCGTCTGCTTGATCGCCAGCACGCCCGGGTCCTCGGCCGCCGACTCGATGAAGCGCTGCACGCTGGTCGCGAACGAGTCGTACGGGTGCTGGACCAGCAGGTCGCGCTCGCGCAGCACGGCGAAGATGTCGTCCTCGGCGTGTACGGCCTCCGCGGGCACGAACGGGCGGTAGCTCAGCTCCGCGCGATCCAGGTCGGCGATCGCGTGCAGGCCGCTCAGGTCGAGCGGGCCCCGGATGCGGTAGATCTCGTGCGGGGCGACGTCGAGCTCCTGGACCAGGAGCTTGAGCACCTCCGGGGTGATCGTGTCCTCGACCTCCAGCCGCACCGGCGGGCCGAACCTCCGCCTGAGCAGCTCCTTCTCCAGGGCCTGCATGAGGTTCTCCGTGACGTCCTCGTCGACGTCGAGGTCCTCGTTGCGGGTCACGCGGAAGACGTGGTGCTGGACGATCTCCATGCCCTTGAAGAGCTGGCCCAGATGGGCGGCGATCACATCCTCGAGCGGGACGAACCGGTCCTTGGAGGCGGCCACGAACCTCGGCAGCTGCGACGGGACCTTGACCCGGGCGAAGACCGTGTGATCGGTCGCCGGGTTGCGCACGACGACGGCGAGGTTGAGCGACAGTCCGGAAATATAGGGAAAGGGGTGGGCGGGGTCCACGGCCAGAGGCGTCAGAACCGGACGGATCCGCTCCCTGAACAGCTTGCGCAGCTCCGTGCGCTCCTCGCGGCCCAGGTCCTCCCAGCGGGCGATCTCGATGCCCTCCGCGGCCAGTTGCGGGCAGATGCGCTCGTGGAAGGCCTCCGCGTGCCTCCTGGCCAGCCGGTCGGCGATCGTGCCGATGCGCGCCAGCTCCTCGCGCGGCTTCAGTCCGCTCTTGGTCCGCAACAACAGGCCCGTCGCCATGCGGCGTTTGAGACCTGCCACCCGCACTCGGAAGAACTCGTCCAGATTGCTGGCGAAGATCGCCAGGAAACGCACTCGCTCGAGAAGGGGAAGCGAGGGATCCTCAGCAAGCTCCAGCACCCGTTCGTTGAACTGCAGCCAGCTCTCCTCACGGTTGAGGAAGCGCTCCTGAGGCAGGGGCAGGTCGTTTCCAGAGTGCAGCAGTTCGGCGGACATATTGGTTAATATGCCCAACTAGGTTGAACAATGCGTTAACTTCCGCTCAACGGCTTACTCTGTCTGTTCCGTTTCTGCCGATTCGATGGCAAGGGGCAGGATCCGCTCCACAATGATCTTCTCGCGATCCTTCTCCGCCAGCCGCGCCGCGCGCTCGGCAAGCCGCGCCTCGCGCTGCCGGAGTTTCTCCGCCCGGTCGGCCGCCTTCTCCGCCTCACGCAGATTGCGCTCGCGTTCCTTCAGATCGCGCTCGCGGGCCTTGTCCGCCTCCCGCTGCTCGCGGATGCGGACCTTCTCGACCTCGCGACGCTCCTTCTCGCTCAGCTCGCGCGGCTCGTCGTCATCGTCGAGATCGACCGGCTTGGGCGCCATCGGACGCGGCGTGTGATTGCGGGTCGCCGCCGTGATCTGCGGGCTGGGGTTGAGCCCCGTCAAGCCGTTCCAGGCCAGGTTCACCAGATGCGCCGCGACCTCCTCGCGGCTGGGCTTGCGCACATCGAGCCACCACTGGCCGGTCAGCGCCACCATGCCCACCAGCATCTGGGCGTACATCGGCGCCAGATGCGGATCGTAGCCCCGGCTGTGGAACTCGTCGGCCAGGACGTCCTCGACCTGGCTGGCGATCTCACTGATCAGACTGGCGAACGTGCCGGTGCCGGAGGCGGCGTGCGAATCGCGCACCAGGATCTGGAAACCCTCGCTGCTCTCCTCGATGTATCGCAGCAGCGCCAAGGCCGCGCGCTCCAGCTTGATCAGCGAGTGCGACGCGGCCAGTGCTTCCGTGATCATCCCGAGCAGCTTCTGCATCTCGCGGTCGACCACCACCGCGTAGAGGCCTTCCTTGCCGCCGAAGTGCTCGTAGACCACCGGCTTGGACACCTGAGCGTGGGCCGCGACCTCCTCGATGGAGGTCGCGTCGAACCCCTTCTCGGCGAAGAGCGCGCGGCTGATGCGGATCAGCTGCTCGCGGCGCTCTCGGCCGGTCATACGCTTTCGGGGAACGGTCACAGACTCCATCATGTCGGGTCACGGCCGGATCGGCCGAATCAGGCCTCCCGCCCGTCCGCTCAGGCGGCCACGCGCTTGGCGGCCAGCCGCTCGGGGTTCGGCCAGCGCACGTCGTGGGCCCAGCCCAGCTTCTCGAAGATGCGGATCGTGCCCGCCGACAGGTCGATCTGACCCTTCAGCGCACCGTGACGGGCGCACGTCGGCTCGGCGTGGTGCAGGTTGTGCCACGACTCGCCGAACGACGGGATGGCCAGGATCCACACGTTGCGCGACTTGTCACGCGACTCGAACTCCTCGTCGCCGAACACGTGGCAGATGGAGTTGATGGACCAGGTCACGTGGTGCAGCAGGCCGATGCGGATCAGCGTGGCCCAGAAGAACGCGGTGAACGCGCCCCACCACGACATGGTGATCAGACCGCCCAGGATGGCCGGGGCGAACAGCGAGAAGGCGGCGAGCGGGATGAAGGCCTTGTGCATCTTCACGATGTCCGGGTCCTTCAGCAGGTCCGGAGCGTACTTCTCGCGGTTGGCCCGCTCGGCCTCGAACAGCCAGCCCATGTGGGCGTACAGCAGGCCCTTGGTGACGGCCCCGAAGGTGGTGCCGAAGCGCCACGGCGAGTGCGGGTCGCCCTCCTTGTCGGAGAACTTGTGGTGCTTGCGGTGCACCGCCACCCAGTCGAGCACGGACATCTCCAGGCTCAGGCTGCCGGCGACACCGAGCGCGATCTTCAGGCCGCGCTTGGCCTTGAAGCTGCCGTGGGTGAAGTAGCGGTGGAAGCCCACCGTGACGCCGAGGCCGGAGATGACGTAGAAGACGAAGCCGATGATGACGTCGGTCCAGGTCAGGCCCCAACCCCAGGCGAAGGGCACGGCCACCGCGAGCGCGATGAGCGGGAGTCCGACCACTAGACCGAAGATGGCAAGCTCGGTCTTGGAGCGGCGGGACGGATCGTGTTCGGGCTTGGGGGTCGGTGCCGGTCGGTCGACGGCGATGGTCATGGGCTACCTCTCACGACACAGATGGGGAAGTATGTCCGAGCTACGCAACCGTAACTTACGCCATCGTAGGTAAGGAACGGCTAAGACGCGAATGTGGGGAAGATGACGTTCTCTGCTGCCCTCTGATGTGGGTTCCATGCCTTGCCTATTTTCGGTCTGTCTGTTAAAGGCCGCGGCGGAGCAGGGGTGATCAGCGAAATATGGGAGTCGGCGGCCGGTGTCCGGGGTCGGTAAGCTTGACCCCTGGAGCCTCGGGGCTCCGGGCGATCCGGCGTAGAGTAATTGGCAACTCACCAGATTTTGGTTCTGGGTATTCCAGGTTCGAATCCTGGCGCCGGAGCTGGGCAAGTTCGGGTTCGAGTCCCTCCGCTGACCCGCGGCGGGACGGGCCAGGTATCCTCAGCGTGTCGGGAGGGTAGCGGTGCGGTAGCCGTCGCAACAACGAGCAACACGGCAGCCGTACCCCAACACCCTGAACCGCCCAGCCACAGGGAGCCTCAATCCGTGAGTGTGCCGCGCCCTAACCCGGTAAGCCCGGCCGCAGTCGTCGTCCTCGCCGCGGGCGAGGGCACCAGGATGAAGAGCCAGACCCCGAAGGTGCTCCACGAGGTCTGCGGTCGCACGCTGGTGGACCATATGCTCGCCGCCGCTCGTGAGCTCGAGCCTGAGCGGCTGATCGTGGTCATCGGCCACGCGCGCGAGCGCGTCGGAGACCATCTCAAGAACACCGGCCCCGACGCGCGGGCGGTGGTGCAGCGTGAGCAGAAGGGCACCGGGCACGCCGTGCGCACGGTGCTGGAGGAGACGGGCACGATCGCGGGCACGGTGCTGGTCACCTACGGCGACACGCCGCTGCTGCGCGCCGACACGCTGCGCGAGCTGCTCGTACGGCACGCGGAGGAGGGCAACGCGGTGACCGTGTTGTCCGCCGAGGTGCCCAAGCCGACGGGCTACGGCCGGATCGTCCGCGACGCGAACAACAGCGTGCTGGAGATCGTCGAGGAGAAGGACGCCTCCGACGAGCAGCGCGCCATCCGCGAGATCAACTCCGGCGTCTACGCCTTCGACGGGCTGCTGCTGGCCGACGCGGTCAAGCGCGTGTCGACCGACAACGCGCAGGGTGAGGAGTATCTCACCGACGTGTTGTCGATCCTGCGCGAGGAGGGCCATCGGGTGGGCGCCTGGATCGCGGGCGACTACGTCGAGGTCGAGGGCGTCAACGACCGGGTGCAGCTGGCGTTCGCCCGCAAGGTGCTGAACCAGCGCATCCTCGAGGCGCACATGCGGGCGGGCGTGACCGTGGTGGATCCGGCCAGCGTGTGGGTCGACGTCCAAGTGGAGCTGCAGCCCGACGTGGTGCTGCATCCGAACACCCAGCTGCACGGCCGTACGATCATCGAGAGCGGCGCCGAGGTGGGCCCGGCGAGCACGCTGACCGACACGCGGGTCGGCGCCGGCGCCGTGGTGCGCAACGCGGTCTGCGACAGCGCGGTGGTCGGCCCCGAGGCGAGCGTCGGGCCGTACGCCTATCTGCGTCCCGGCACGGTGCTGGGGGTCAAGTCGAAGGTCGGCACCTTCGTGGAGACCAAGAACGCCAGGGTGGGCGACCGGGCGAAGGTGCCGCACCTGACCTACGCGGGCGACGCGACGATCGGCGCCGACGCCAACATCGGCGCCTCGACCGTGTTCGTGAACTACGACGGCGTCAACAAGAGCCACACGACGGTGGGCGAGGCCGCCTTCGTGGGCTGTGACACCATGCTCGTCGCACCGGTGACCGTCGGCGACGGCGCTTACACGGCGGCCGGTTCGACGATCACCGACGACGTTCCCCCCGGTGCCATCGGGGTGGCGAGGGCGCGTCAGCGCAACATCGAAAAGTGGGTCTTGCGCAGGCGCGCGGGCACGAAATCGGCCACGGCGGCTCACAAGGCGCTGGCCGACGAGCAAGAGCGGGAGTAAAAGCGTGACGAGCATCAAGCAGCCTGGTGAGAAAGAGCTCATGTTCTTCTCCGGGCGGGCCCACCCGGAGCTGGCCGAGGAGGTGGCCGAGTGTCTGGGCATCTCGCTGACGCCGACCAAGCTCGTCGACTTCGCCAACGGTGAGATCTACGCGCGTTATCTGGAGTCGGTGCGCGGCAGCGACGCCTTCGTGATCCAGTCGCACACCATGCCGATCAACAAGTGGATCATGGAGCAGCTGATCATGGTGGACGCGCTCAAGCGTGCCTCCGCCAAGCGGATCACCGTGGTCATGCCGTTCTTCGGCTACGCGCGGCAGGACAAGAAGGGCCGCGGCCGCGAGCCGATCACGGCCCGGCTGATCGCCGACATCTTCAAGACCGCGGGCGCCGACCGGCTGATGTCGATCGACCTGCACACCTCGCAGATCCAGGGCTTCTTCGACGGCCCGGTCGACCACCTGTTCGCCATGCCGGTCCTGGAGGCCTACCTCAAGGACAAGCTCGACCTGGCCAACACCACGGTCGTCTCGCCCGACACCGGCCGCGTGCGGTTGTCGGAGCGCTGGGCCGACACGCTGGGCACGCCGCTGGCGTTCATCCACAAGCGGCGCGACCTCGACGTGGCCAACTCGGTGAAGGTCAGCGAGGTCGTCGGCAAGGTGCGCGGGCGCACGTGTGTGCTGATCGACGACATGATCGACACCGCGGGCACGATCTGCAAGGCGGCCGACGCGCTGTACGAACAGGGCGCGACCAACGTGATCGTCGCCGCGACCCACGCGGTCTTCTCCGACCCGGCGGTCGACCGGCTGAAGAACTCCCGCATCTCCGAGGTGATCGTCACCAACACGCTGCCGCTGAGCGAGGAGAAGAAGTTCGACAAGCTCACGGTGCTGTCGATCGCGCCGCTGCTCGCGCGGGCGATCAGCGAGGTGTTCAACGACGGCTCGGTCACGAGCCTCTTCGAGGGCGAGGCCTGAGAGAGCCGGGCGTACGGCGGGCGGGCGCGCCTGCCGTACGCAGCAGGTAGGCTTGTGGGGTTGTCCGCGCTCGTAACGCCTTCCGCTAGGGCGGTTGAGGGTGAGCGCGGGATTCCGCAATCGCATCCCTAGGAGATGTCGTGTCCGAAGTCCGCATTGCCGCCGAAGCCCGCACCACCTTCGGCAAGGGCGCCGCTCGCAAGATCCGTCGCTCCGACAAGGTTCCCGCCGTCCTGTACGGCCACGGCATCGACCCCAAGCACCTCACCCTGCCGGGTCACGAGATCCTGCTCGCCCTGCGCACGCCCAACGTCCTGATCCGTCTCGAGGGTGACGGCATCGACGAGATGGCCCTGCCCAAGGGTGTGCAGCGCGACCCGATCAAGGGCTTCGTCGAGCACGTCGACCTGCTCCTGGTCAAGCGCGGCGAGAAGGTCACCGTCGACATCCCCGTCACCACCGTCGGCGACGTCAACTCCGAGGGCCTGCTCGACCAGCAGCTCGTCTCGATCTCGGTCGAGGCCGAGGCCACCCACATCCCGACCGGCATCGAGATCGACGTCGAGGGCCTTGAGGTCGGCACCCAGATCCTGGCCGGCGACCTGAAGCTGCCGCAGGGCACCACCCTGGCCGCCGACCCCGAGGCTCTGGTGCTGCACGTCACCTCGAAGCCGACCGAGGAGCCCGAGGCCGAGGAGGCTGAGGGCGAGACCGCCGAGGCCGGTGAGGGCGAGAGCGCCGAGGCTGCCGAGGGCGACAACGCCGAGTAGTCATCCGTCTGAAACGGGGCAGTCCGCGGGCTGCCCCGTTTTGGCATAAGCGGGGATCTGATGGATCGTTGGTTGATCGTCGGGCTGGGCAATCCCGGTCCGGAGTATGCGGGTAACCGGCACAATGCCGGCTTCATGACGCTCGACGAGCTGGCCGCGCGTGCCGGCGGGCGCTTCAAGGTGCACAGGAGCCGGGCCGAGCTGCTGGAGACGCCCAAGGCGGTGCTCATCAAGCCGCTCACCTACATGAACCTGTCCGGCGGTCCCACCAAGCTGCTGTCCGACTTCTACAAGATCCCGGTGGAGCGCGTCATCGTCGTGCACGACGAGCTCGACGTGCCCTACGGCGCGCTGCGCGCCAAGCTGGGCGGCGGCGACAACGGCCACAACGGGCTCAAGTCGATCACCAAGGTGATGGGGTCACGCGACTACCTGCGGGTGCGGTTCGGCATCGGCCGCCCGCCCGGCCGGATGGACCCGGCCTCGTTCGTGCTGAAGGACTTCGCCACCGCCGAGCGCAAGGACCTGCCGTTCCTTGTCGACCGGTCGGCCGACGTCGTCGAGTCGCTCATGGAGCGCGGCCTGGAGGCGACGCAGAACTCCTTCCACGCCCTCGACCTGAACATTTCCGGCCCTCCTCGCTGATCGCCGCATAGAACCGTTCGCCTGTGCCGGGCAGACCGGGTCGCTACGCTCTGGTGACTATCTGTTGACCCGCGGTCACGTGGAGGCGTGCGTGCACAACGGCGAAGGGCTGATGACCGTCGTCCGATCGGAACCGGTCGTCGCCTGGCGCGCCGATCCTCGCAGGCCGGCCTGGGTGCGCCCGTACCTCCTGCGCGCGTTCGCCTCGGATCTGACCTGCGCCGGGGCCGGGGCGGCCGTCGCCTTCCTGGTGCGCTTCGGCGAGGTGACCTCCTACGCCACGCCGTACATCGTCCTGAGCCTGGCCCTGCCGCTCGCCTGGGTGTGCGCGATCGCGCTGAACCGGGCCTACGAGCCGCGCATGCTGGGCATCGGCTCGGAGGAGTTCCGCCGGGTCGTGCAGTGCGGGCTGGTGCTGATCACCGCGCTGGCCGTCTGCGCCTACGCCACCAAGACCGAGGTCGCGCGTGGTTACGTCGTGGTGGCGCTGCCGCTGACCGTGGTGCTGACCCTGGGCTTCAGGTACGGCCTGCGTCGTGAGCTGCATCGGCGCCGGGCGGCGGGGGAGTGCATGCGGCGGGTCGTCGCGGTGGGGCATGCCGCGGCGATCGCCGAACTGGTGACCCGCTTCCGCACCGAGCGCTACCACGGCATGGAGGTGGTGGCCGCCTGCCTGCCGCGTGACGTTCCTGGCAGGCAGATCGAGAACGTGCCGGTGCTGGGGGCGTTCGCCGACGTGGCCCTGGTGGTGGGGCAGTGCGAGGCCGACACGGTGGCGGTGCTGGCCTGTCCCGAGATGGACGGCGTGGCGCTCAGGCGGCTGGCCTGGCGGCTGGAACGCACGCACACCGAGCTGGTCGTGGCGCCCGCGCTGATGGAGGTCGCGGGGCCGCGCACCACGATCAGGCCCGCCGCGGGGCTGCCGCTGCTCCACGTGGAGCATCCCGAGCTGGCCGGGGCCAGGCAGCTGGTGAAGAACTGCTTCGACCGCGTCGTGGCGCTGGCGATGCTGGTCGTGCTGGCGCCGGTGCTGGTGACGCTGGCGCTTGCCGTACGGCTGACCAGCTCGGGACCCGCGTTGTTCCGTCAGACGCGGGTGGGGCGCGACGGGCGGACGTTCACGATCCTGAAGTTCCGCACGATGTGGCGCGACGCGGAGAACCGGAAGATCGCGCTGACCAGCGACAGCGCCGGCGTGCTGTTCAAGATCCGCAACGATCCGCGGATCACGCCGCTGGGGGCCAGGATGCGCCGCCACTCGATCGACGAGCTGCCGCAGCTGATCAACGTGCTGCTCGGACACATGTCGCTGGTGGGTCCGCGGCCTCCGCTGCCGGAGGAGGTGGCCAGGTACGGCGACGACGTGCGCAGGCGGTTGCTGGTGCGTCCGGGGCTGACCGGGCTGTGGCAGGTGAGCGGGAGATCCGACCTGTCGTGGGAGGAATCCGTGCGGCTGGACCTGCGTTACGTGGAGAACTGGTCCCTCATGCTCGATCTGCAGATCCTATGGAAGACTTGGTCGGCCGTAGCACGCGGGCAAGGAGCCTATTGATGACGATTCGTGACGACCACGATCTGGCCGCCGATCTGGCGACCGCGGCCGGCGAGTCGCTTCTGAAACTCCGCGCCGACCTCGGCTTCGAGCATCCGCCCGCGCTGCGGGCCGAGGGCGACCGCGCGTCGCACGTCTTGCTGATGGAGTCGCTGGCCCGGCTCCGGCCCTCCGACTCCGTGCTGTCGGAGGAGGCCACGCGCGAGGAGCGCGAGAACCCGCGCCGCCAGCAGGCGCAGCGGGTCTGGATCGTCGACCCGCTCGACGGCACGCGCGAGTTCGCCGAGGAGGGACGCGCCGACTGGGCCGTGCACGTCGCGCTCTGGGAGCGCGGCTCGCTGGTGGCGGGCGCCGTGGCGCTGCCCGCGCAGGGACGATGCCTGGGCACGGCCGCGCCCGTGCCGTTGCGGCGGTACGAAGGAGGGCGCTTCCGCATCGCGGTGAGCCGCACCCGACCGCCGGAGTTCGTGCAGAAGCTCGCCTACCTGCTGGGCGCCGACCTGGTGCCGATCGGCTCGGCCGGGGCGAAGATCGCCGCCGTGCTGACCGGCGAGGTCGAGGCTTACGTGCACGCCGGGGGGCAGTACGAATGGGATTCGGCGGCGCCGGTGGCGGTCGCGCAGGCCGCCGGGGCGCACGCGAGCCGAATCGACGGCTCGGAGCTGACCTACAACCAAGTCGACCCGACCCTTCCGGATATCCTTGTTTCCCTACCGGAGCTGGCGCCTTCCCTGCTCGCCGGAATCCGGGACCTGCACCGCTAGAGGAGATCGGATGCTGCAGCAGCGCGACTACACCACGTCGCAACTCGACGTGCTCGAGGCCGAGGCCATTCACATCATGCGCGAGGTCGCGGCGGAGTTCGAGCGCCCGTGTCTGCTCTTCTCGGGCGGCAAGGACTCGATCGTCATGCTGCGCATCGCGGAGAAGGCCTTCTGGCCCGCGCCGATCCCCTTCCCGCTGATGCACATCGACACCGGCCACAACTTCCCCGAAGTGCTGGAGTTCCGCGACCGCCGCAGCGAGGAGCTCGGCGCGCGGCTCGTCGTGGCCCTCGTGCAAGACTCCATCGACGCCGGCCGCGTCGCCGAGGAGACCGGGCGCCGCGCATCGCGCAACCGCCTGCAGACCACGACGCTGCTCGACGCCATCGAGGACAACGAGTTCGACGCCGTCTTCGGCGGCGCGCGCCGCGACGAGGAGAAGGCCCGCGCCAAGGAGCGCGTGTTCTCCTTCCGCGACGAGTTCGGACAGTGGGACCCGAAGAACCAGCGCCCCGAGTTGTGGAACCTCTACAACGCGCGCATCCGCAAGGGCGAGCACATCCGCGTCTTCCCGCTGTCCAACTGGACCGAGCTCGACATCTGGGACTACATCCGGCGCGAGGGCATCGAGATCCCCTCGATCTACTTCGCCCACACCCGGAGCGTGTTCGAGCGCGACGGCATGCTCCTGGCCGACAGCGAGTTCGTCACCCGCGGCGACGACGAGCCGGTTTTCGAGGCCGTGGTCCGCTACCGCACCGTCGGCGACCTGACGATCACCGGAGCCGTCCAGTCGACGGCGGCGACCGTCGAGGCGATCATCGAGGAGATCGCCGCCACCCGGTTGACCGAGCGCGGCGCCACCCGCGCCGACGACCGCTCCTCCGAGGCCGCTATGGAAGACCGCAAGCGTGAGGGTTACTTCTAATCATGGACATTCTTCGTTTCGCCACCGCCGGCTCCGTTGACGACGGAAAGTCCACCCTCATCGGACGCCTGCTCTTCGACTCCAAGGCGATCTTCGAGGACCAGCTCGAAGCCGTCGAGCGCACCTCGCGCGACCGCGGCACGGAGTACACCGACCTGTCGCTGCTCACCGACGGCCTGCGCGCCGAACGCGAGCAGGGCATCACCATCGACGTCGCCTACCGCTACTTCGCCACCCCGCGGCGCAAGTTCATCATCGCCGACACGCCCGGGCACATCCAGTACACCCGCAACATGGTCACCGGCGCCTCCACCGCCGACCTGGCCATCATCCTCATCGACGCCCGCAAGGGCGTGCTGGAGCAGTCGCGCCGCCACGCGTTCCTCACCTCGCTGCTGCGGGTGCCGCACCTCGTGCTGGCCGTCAACAAGATGGACCTCGTCGACTACTCCCAGGAGCGCTTCGAGGAGATCCGCGAGGAGTTCACCTCCTTCGCGTCCAAGCTGAACGTCTCCGACCTGACGTTCATCCCGATCTCCGCGCTGCACGGCGACAACGTCGTGTCCCGCTCGGAGAACACGCCCTGGTACCAGGGATCGTCGCTGCTGCACCACCTCGAGAACGTGCACATCGCCTCCGACCGCAACCTGGTCGACGTGCGCTTCCCCGTGCAGTACGTCATCCGGCCCCAGAAGGCCACCGACCCGGCCTTCCACGACTACCGCGGCTACGCCGGCCAGGTGGCCGGAGGCGTCCTCAAGCCCGGCGACGAGGTCCTGCACCTGCCGTCCGGACTGGCGACCCGGATCGCCTCCATCGACACCTTCGACGGGCCCGTCGAAGAGGCCTTCCCGCCCATGTCGGTGACGCTCCGGCTCGAGGACGACATCGACATCTCGCGGGGCGACATGATCTGCCGGCCCAACAACCAGCCGCAGGCCGCCCAGGAGCTCGAGGCGATGGTGTGCTGGATGACCGACGCGGTGAAGCTCGCCCCGCGGTCGAAGCTGACGATCAAGCACACGACGCGTACGGCACGGGCGCTGGTGCGTGACGTGCACTACCGGCTGGACGTGAACACCCTCCACCGGGACGAGACGGCCACGGCGCTGGGGCTCAACGAGATCGGACGGGTGTCGTTGCGGGTCACGCAGCCGCTGTTCGTGGATGAGTACTCCCGGAATCGGATGACTGGGGGGTTCATTCTGGTGGAGGAGGGGAGCAACACCACCGTGGGCGCGGGCATGATCGTCGACGCCCGGGGGTAGTCGCTCTGCTTCGCCTCCCCGCCCGCGTCCTGCGTGGGCGGGGCCGGTCCTCGCCGTCTGTGGCACAGTTCTGAGCGTGAACCTGGACGAGTTGCCGGAATGGCTGCCCGCTTGGTGTCGTGACCACCTGGGCGGCGCACCCATCGAGGTGCTGTTCCGCTCCCAGCAGGTCTCCACGGTCGTCGGCCTGCGCCTGCAGAGCGAACGGGACGTGGTGGTCAAGGCGCGTGAAGACGGCGGGCGGGCGGCGGCGTGTGTCGCGGTGCAGTCTCGGCTCGCTGAGCGCGGGTTCCCCTGTGCCCGGCCGCTGACGCCGGTGGTCGAGGTCGGGCCGCTGGCCGTGCATGCCGAGGAGTTCCGGCCCGGCGGCGAGGTGCTGCGCGGTGACTCGCCGGGCATTGCCGTACGCTGCGCCGAGGTGTTCGCGCGGCTGATGGCCGAGCTCGCCGGCGTGAAGGTCGCGCCGCCGGTGCCGAATCCGCCCTGGGTGCGCTGGGACGAGCCCGGTCCTGGCCCATGGCCGGCGATCGGCTTCCTCGACGGCCTGGACCAGAGCCTCGTGTCCGAGCACATCGTCGTGGCGGCCGAGCGGGCCAGGGAGCGGCTGCTGGCCCATGACCTGCCCTGCGTGCTCGGGCATGCCGATTTCGAGGCGCAGAACCTGCGCTGGCAGGGCCGGCGGGTGCGGGCGGTGCACGACTGGGACAGCCTGGCGTGGCAGCCCGAGGCGGCGCTGGTGGGAGCGGCGAGCGGATCGTTCGCCAGCGACGGGCCGCCGACACTGGCGCCGATCGAGAGCTCGGAGGCGTTCCTGACGGCGTATCAAGATTTCCGGGGGCGCCCGTTCACGCCCGAGGAGGTGGGGATCGCGTGGGCGGCCGGCGTGTGGATGGCCGCGTACAACGCCCGGGAGATGGCCCTGTGCGGCGGCCCTCCGGCGGGTGGTGACGCGCTGCGGGAGCAGGCGGCCGAGCGTCTCCGCCGGGCGACCGGTGCCTGACCTGTTGGCGGCTCGGCTCAGAGCTGTGCCCGCAGCAGCGCGGCCTGCTCGGCCCGCACCTCGAACGGCACCTCTACCTTGTCCGGGTCCGGCTGCACGAATCCGTCGCCCTCGAAGCGCGGGATCACGTGCACATGGAGATGATGCAGCACCTGACCCGGAATCGTGTTGTTCTGCTGCACGATGCTGCCCACCGCCCCGAAGGCGCGTGGCACGGCCGCCACCACCCGGCTGACCAGCTCGAACACCTCCCCCCGAACCTCCGGCGACGCCCTGTCCAGGCGCGTGACGTGTTCGGTGGGCAGGACCAGGCAGTGCCCGGGGTTACGCGGGCGCTGCGAGGGGACGGGCACGACGTAGGCGCCGGCCGTGCGCCACGCGACCAGTTCGGCGTCGGCGTCGCCGGCCCCGATGAGGCAGAACGGGCAAGCAGTCACCCGTCGATGATGGCTCAGCCCAGGATCTCGACGTACCCCTCGGTGCCGTGGACGCGGATGCGCTGACCGTCCTCGATCAACCGGGTGGCCTGCTCCACGCCCACGACCGCCGGCAGGCCGTACTCGCGGGCGATCACCGCCCCGTGCGTCATCAGCCCGCCCACCTCCGTCACCAGCCCGGCGACGGTGACGAACAGCGGGGTCCAGCTCGGGTCGGTGTAGGCGGTGACGAGGATGTCGCCCGGTTCCAGGTCGGCCTGGGCCATGTCCTTGACGACGCGGGCGCGGCCCTCGACGGTGCCGGCGGAGACGGGCAGGCCGCTGAGGGCGCCGGGTGGGGCGTCGTCGCGGCGATACTGGCCGGTGAGGGCCTCGCCGTCCGAGGTGAGGACCCGGGGCGGGGTGAGCGTCTCGTATGTCCGGAACGCGGCGCGCCGCTCCTCGATGAGCGCGGCGTCGGCCTTGCCGGTGCGCACGACGTCCTGCAGCTCCTGGAAGCGGAGGTAGGAGATGTCGTCCCGCTCCCGCAGGACGCCCGCCTGGACGAGGCGGTCGGCTTCGCGCAGCAGCGCCTGCTTGTAGACGAAGTAGCGGCTGATCATGCCGTACTTGGGGTACTCGCGGTAGCCGGCGAAGGTGCGGACGCGGTCGATGTTCCGCTTGGTCTCCTCGGCCTTGCGCTCCCCGTCGGGGAGCTCGCGCAGCCGCGCCAGCAGGTCCTGCTCCTTGCGGCGGGCCTCCTCCAGGCCCTGCTCGAAGTGCCGTCTGCCGGCGCCCGGTTGGAAGTTCTTGACGTTGCCGAGGAGGGTGGGCAGGAGAGTGGCGGGGTGCTCGCTCCAGCGGGTTCTGGTGATGTCGATCTCGCCCGCGCAGCGCATGCCGTACATGTCGAGATAGGCCTGGATGGCGTCCCGTGCTTCCCGTCCGCCGGGCAGGTCGCTCATGCCGTTCGGGAAGTCGTCCGGCGCGTCCTGGAGGTAGGCCACGAGCTGCGGGTGGGGGCGGATGGTGTCGGCGACGTCGAGGAGGGCCAGGCCCATCTCCGAGGTGACGTTGTGGGGGACCGACTGGGTCAGGACGTCGGCGGCGTTCTTCTCGCCCAGCCATTCGTCGAGGTGGTCGTTGAGCCACCAGGCTGCGTCCATCCCCACCATGATCGCCTGGATGCTCCTCGGCTCGAACAGGACACGCTTCAGCTCCGCGATGTCGGCGTGGATGAAGTCGAGCAACGCCGTGCCGTACAGGTCCTGGATGGTGTCCTTGAGCGTGGCCAGCGACTCCTCGCTGCGCCGGATGAGCTCGGTGACGAGGGCCGGGTCGGTCTCGATCGGGGCGGGCGGGTCGGCGGCGGGCGGCGCGGCGGCGGCGGGTTCGTCGGGGACGATGCGGACGAAGTCGCCGCGGTCGAGGATGGTGCGCAGCGCGTCGCGGGTCAGCGGGTCGCCCTTGCCCAGCGTGTCGATCATGGTCGCGCGGCCCGCGGACGTCGCCAGGAGCGGCGCGACGTCGACGAACAGCCGCCCGCCCGCCTCCGACATCTGCCGCGGCGTCGTCATCTGCCAGAACGACAGCCCCAGCGGCTTCATCGCGTCGGTCATCATCTGCTGGTGGCCGACGGAGAGGTACACGTGGTTCTCGCCGTCGTCGGTCGCGGGGATCGGGAAGAGCGTGGTGATCGCCCGGCTCTGGACGATGTGGAAGTCGTCGCCCGTCAGGCACCACTCGATGTCCTGGGGGCGCCCGAAATGCTCCTCGATGCGGCGGCCGAGCCGGACCAGGCGCAGGATCTGGTCGTCCGTCAGGGCCGGCTGCGTCTGCCGCCGGCCCTCGATCGGGATGTCCTGGACTCCGCCGCCCGGCGACGGCAGGACGGCGTGCCGCTTGGTGGCGACGGACGAGGTGACGACCCGGTCGTCGCGCACCGTGTAGACGTCGCCGGTGACCAGGCCGGCGACCAGCGCCTCGCCGAGCCCCCAGCCGGCCTCCACAGTGGCGATCTTGCGGTTGGAGGTCACGGGGTCGGCGGTGAACAGGATCCCGGCCGCGTCGGCGAACACCATCTCCTGCACGACCACGGCCATCCGCACCTTGCGGTGGTCGTAGCCGTTGCGGCACCGGTAGGTCACGGCCCGCTCGGTGAACAGCGAGGCCCAGCATTTTCGGACATGCCTCAGGACGCCGTCCAGGCCGACGAGGTTCAGGTACGAATCCTGCTGCCCGGCGAACGACGCCGTCGGCAGGTCCTCGGCCGTCGCGCTGGACCGTACGGCATAGGCGGTCCGCTCGCCGCGCCGGGCGAGGGCCGCGCTGATCGTCTCCACCAGGTCGTCAGGTACGGCGAGGCCTTCGACCACGCGGCGGATGCCGGCGCTCAGCGTGCTGATGGCCGCCCGGTCGTCCGGCTCCACCCGCGCCAGCCGGTCGAGGTGCTCGTCGATCGACGGCGCGGCGGCCACGACCCGCCGGAAGGCGTCCGTCGTGACACAGAAGCCGTACGGCACGCGCACGCCGTCGATGCGGGACAGCTCACCCAGGTGCGCGCCCTTGCCACCCACGTCCGCGATGTCCGCCGAGCCGATGTGCTCGAAACCCACGACGTCAGCCAATTCCCTCGCTCCATCGGTCGGTGTCTGGGTGATGTGCCCCGGTCGGTCCGGTCCCATTCTGTACGGCGGCGCCGGGATTCGTAGATCGTTGCGCTGACGCCTCACCGCCGATCAGGTCCACACGAAATGCAGGCATTCCAGAATCGGCCGCTCTCCGGCCCCAGGAGTGACGGTCACCGCGGACAGCGCCGCGCAGATGAGTGCGTGGCGCAGTTCCGGTGCCAGCTCGATGAACTTCTGCGTCAACGCGACCGCGGCCGCGTCGACGGTGCGGGCTTCGACACCGTCGGGGGAGGCCGCCTGGCGGAGCACCAGGACGACGACCAGCGTCTCCAGCTCGTCGGCCGGAGCCCACACCGGACAGGGACGCGGGCACCTGTACACGCTCCGGTCGCCGCCCTCGGCCTCCTTGACGAGGTGGACCACGTGATCCGCACACCAGACCAGCCCGGCCGGCAACGCGTACGTCATGTCACGCGCTACCGGGTGGCGTCCAGGGCCGTGTCGATCAATTCGAGCGTCCGGACGATGTGCCCCCGATGACCGCGGGGCAGCGTGCCGTACCTGGCCGCGATCCCGACGGCACGCCGGTGCGAACCGATCGCCTCCGCGGCGCCGCCGTACGCGGACCCGGCGCAGGCCCGGAGCGGCCCCTGCCCGGAAAGTACGGCAGCAGCCCGGGCGACCTGCTCGGCCCCTCCGGCGATGGCCGCCTGCGAGGTGTCGGCCAGCATCGCGCTGAACCCGTCACGTGCTGCTCGGAGCGCGGGCGCGACGTAAGCGTGCACCCGCTCGCACGGCTCAGGCCCGGATTCCCGCCAGGCTTCGACCCCGGTCGACGATATCCACGCGGCCGGCACCACGACCGCGAGCAGCGTCAGCGTACGGAGAACCGGCCGCGGCCTCATCGCGCCGGCCTGCACGAACAGAAACCCCAGGACAGGATGAGGTGGACCCGAGCACACGTATAGGCCTCCCGCCCCGGCGCGGGCAACACCCCGTTGCACCTGGCACAAGTCAGCGGCGCCTCCGGCTGCTCCGGCTCTTCCGCTAACGATTGCTCCAGCATGAATGGCTCCCCGTTGCATGGCGGCGGCTCCGCTCAGACAGAGACTGGAGCCGGATGGGAGCGGGAGCGGGCCCGCGCCGGACGCGCGTCGCACTCACCCCCGAGATCGCCCCCACCATGGAACGGCACCCAACCGACCCCCCAGCCGCGGATGCGTTCCGTGACGATCACATTACCGATGGAAGACTTTGCGTGCATAGCGTTTGCGCAATTGCGCAATCCGTGGTCACCCGAGAAGAAGGCACCCTCCGCCGCACGCCACTATCCTGGGCTGTTCACACCTGGTCCCTCACCGGTCACGCTCCGAACTGCGAACGGCCGCCCAGCCGCCGGAGCGCTCGACCGACCCCACCTCCAGGAGCTGGCTGATGATGTCGGTACCGCTGTACGAAGCCAAGGCCGAGCTGTTTCGCCTGCTGGGCCACCCCGTGCGCATCCGCGTGCTCGAACTGCTGCAGGAGGGCCCCAAACCGGTCCGCGACCTGCTCGCCACGATCGACGTGGAGGCGACGGGGCTGTCGCAGCACCTCGCCGTCCTGCGCCGCTCGGGCGTCGTCAGCGCGCAGCGCGACGGGTCGACGATGGTGTACAGCCTGGCGGGGGGAGACGTGGCGGAGCTGATGCGTGCGGCCCGGGTGCTGCTGACCCAGAAGCTGGCGGGGCAGTACGACCTGCTGCTGGAGCTTCGCCAGGGGGACGAGGACGGGGCGGCAGACTGAGCGCGGGATGTTGTCGGTGGTCGTCGTTACGATCTTGCCTATGATCGAACACATGGACGAAATCGTCGAGACGGCCTGGGCGCCGCGGCGTGACTACTACGAGGCGGTGGCGCGGAACCCGGTCATGGCGGTGCTGGACGCCGATGGCGAGGCGCCGGGTTATCGCCTCGGGTGACGCGGAGGTCCCGGGACGCGAGCTGCCAGAGGTCCTCAGCTCGAGCGGGGAACCGCTCAGGCGGGAGGGCGGACGGCCGCGTATTGGATGGCCTGGGCGACCAGGCGGCCCTTGGAGTCCCACGCGTGTGCCGTCTCGTCCATGCGCTCCCCCGTGATGTCCCCCGCGCTGAGCCGTACTTTCACCGGCCCGGGTGCCGGGAGACGGCGGATGTAGGCGGTGAGCTGGATGGTCGGCACCCATCCAGGAATGCCGAGGTCGAGCGACACCGGTGGCACCGGGTCGAGGGCGACGAGCAGTGACAGCGGGTCCCAGTCCGATCCGTCCGCGAGACGCTGCCAGCCGGCGATGTGGCCGCGGCGGGCGGGGGTGCCGAAGGCGAAGCCGATGTGTTCCGGGTGGAGGTGCTGTTCCACGACGTCCATGAGGGGGATGTGGAAGCCGCCGGGCGCCTGTGAGGGGGTGCGGAAGCACGATGTCTCGTCGGGGAGGTCGACGGGGTCGAGGCCTGACCACCAGGGGTCGGTGTCGTCGAGGGTGCCGAGCGTGACCATGGCTTCTGTGCACAGGGTGGAGCCCTGCCACAGCTGGGTGCGGATCTGGGCGGTGGTGCGGCCGGCGCGCAGGGGTTCGGTGGTGATGCGGGCGGGGCCGGCGTCCGGGGCGGTGAGGAAGGTGCCGCTGATGGCCGTCAGGTGGGGGAGCGTTCCTGGGCCGGCCAAGGCGGCGCGGCCGAGGAGGGCGAGGAGGTAGCCGCCGTGGAGCTTGGTGCCGACCGCCCACTGCGGGTCCAGGGTGACAGAACCATCGGTGCCGATGGCGGTTGCGTCAGCGAATGTGCCCATATGCCCCAGGTTGACATCGTCAACCTGACGATGTCAACGTGCTGACATGGCGAGACGAGTGCGAGCCAACCCCGGCGAGGGTGCCCGGCTGCGCGAGGAGATCCTGGTGGCCGCGGAGAGCCTGATGGCGGAGGCCGGCACGGAGGAGGCCCTGACCCTCCGGGCGGTGGCCGCGCGCACCGGGGTGTCGACACCCTCGGTGTACATGCACTTCGCCAACAAGGACGAGCTGATCGAGGCCGTCTGCCTGCGCTCGTGGGACGAGCTGGCCAGGCGCATCAGGGGCGTCGAGGACCCCGACCCCTTCCAGCGACTCGGCGGGTGCGGCCGGGCCTATGCCGGGTTCGCCCTCGAATACCCGACCCAGTACAGGGTCCTGATGATGCGCCCGACCGACAACCCGGCCGCTCACGCCTGCTTCGAGCTGATGGCCGCGGCGGTGCGCGACTGCGTGGACGCCGGGGTGCTGCGCGGCCATCCCGGACGGATCACGCTGGGCCTGTGGGCGGCGATCCACGGCTGCGTCTCCCTGCTGATCGCCCAGCCGGGCTTCCCGTGGCCCGACGTGGACGACTTCGTCGACCAGGTGGTCCGTACGGCAGGCCTGGGCAGCGCCGTCTACAGCCGGGTGCAGAAGGCGCCCCTGGTAGCGAGCGGGAAACTGGCGCAGACGTTCGACGCCGCCTGCCGTACGATCAGATCCGATGTCGAACACACTAGCGATCAGTGAGCGCGACGCCCGGCGGATGGCGATCAACGCGCAGCACCTGGCGGGCCCGGTTCCCGACCTCCACCAGGTGCTCGGCAGCCTGCGCTGCCTGCAGCTCGACCCGATCGACGTGGTCGCCAGGAGCCACCAGACGGTGCTCTGGAGCCGGCTGCACACCCGGATCGACCTCGATGAGCTGATGTATCGCGACCAGGTGCTGTTCGAGTACTGGGCGCATGCCGCCTCGATCGTGCTCGCCGAGGATCTGCCGATCCACCACTACCTGATGCGACGTTATCCGGGCTCGAAGTCCGCCGAGGGCAAGCGGATCGCGGCCTGGGTCGAGACCAACGCCAAGCTGAAGACGAAGATCCTCGACGAGCTGGCCGAGAAGGGGCCGCTGCCCAGCCGGGCCATCGAGGACGAAGCGGAGCAGGCCTGGCGCTCCAGCGGCTGGACCGAGGGCCGCAACGTCGAGCGCATGCTCGACATCCTGCTCATCCAGGGCAAGGTCAGGGTCGCGGGGCGCAAGGGCAGGGCCAGGTTGTGGGGGCTGGCGCGCTGGCCGGAGTTCGAGCCGTTGTCCGACCGCGAGGTGACCAGGCAGGCCGCGGGCAGGGCGCTCAAGGCGCTCGGGGTCGGACGCCGGCGCGACGTCTTCGACCACTTCACCAGGGGCAGGTACCCCGACCTGGCCGAGGTCCTGGAGACCTCTCCCGAGATCCGCAAGGTCACGGTCGGCGGCGAGGAGGGCTGGTACGCCCACGAAGACTCCCTCGACCAGCCGGAATGGCAGCCGAGGGAGGCGACGATCCTGTCGCCGTTCGACAACCTGATCTGCGACAGGAACAGGACCGAGCGCCTGTGGGGCTTCGTCTTCCGCAACGAGATGTACGTCCCCAAGGCCAAGCGGCAGTATGGCTACTACGTGATGCCGGTCCTGGCCGGCGACGAGCTGGTCGGCCGGATCGCGCCCAGGGCCGACCGGAAGGCCGGCAGGCTCGTCCTCGAAGGCGTCTACACCGACCATGACGTGACCAGGGCGCTCGAACGCCTGGAGGCCTTCGCGCTAGGTAGATCCTTTGGGGATTCCGTGAGCCTCTGATTACTCTCCGCGCTAGTGTCTGCACGGTCCGTATTCGCTAGCCCGGAGGTCCGTGCTTCGTGTCTTCCCCTCAGGTGATCTTCCTGGGCGGCCTGGGCCGTAGCGGCACCACGCTGCTCGAGCGGCTCCTGGGCCAGCTGCCCGGGGTCGCGCCACTCGGTGAGGTGGTGCACCTGTGGGCGCGTGGCGTTCTGGCGGGCGAGCCTTGCGGGTGCGGCGCGCCCTTCGCCGAATGCCGCTTCTGGCACGAAGTGGGCGAGCTGGCCTTCGACGGCTGGGCCCCGCATGTCGCGCAGACCGTGCTCGGCCTGCGCCGTCGGGTCGACAGGACCCGGCGCATCCCGTTCGTCGACCACCGCGACCTGGGCCGGTACGTCCAGGCCTACCGCGCGGTCTACGAGGCGGCGGCGGAGGTCGCGGGAGCCGACGTCGTGATCGACTCCAGCAAGCACGCCTCGCTCGCCTTCTGCCTGATGGCTGGAGGCGTCGACGTCCGCGTGGTGCACGTGGTGCGCGACCCTCGCGCGGTCGCCCACTCCTGGCGGCGCACCGTCGAGCGCCCGGAGGACGGCCGGCCGATGACCCGCTGGGGAGCGCTGCGCACCAGCATGCACTGGACCGCCCAGAACCTCGCGCTCGACCTGTTCGCGGGAGCGGGAGGCATCACCAGGGTGCGCTACGAAGACCTGCTCGCCGACCCGCGCACCACACTCACGCGCCTGGCCGACGAGCTCGACCTGGAGCCGGACTTCGGCTTCCTCAGAGGCTCGACGGCGATGCTGCAGCCCAGGCACACCGTCTCCGGCAACCCGATGCGCTTCGCCGTCGGTCCGGTCGAGCTCTCGCGTGACGACGCCTGGCACGACGGCCTGCCCAGGCGGCACCAGACCCTGGTGGCCGGGCTCACCTGGCCGCTGATGTCCAAGTACGGCTACCGGGGAGCGGCCGCATGAATCCAAGCGTCGGTGTGGTGATTCCCACCAACGGAGACCGTCCCGAGCAGCTGAAGCAGGCGCTGCGCGCGGTGCTTGAGCAGGGCTACGACGGCGAGTTGC
Source organism: Nonomuraea sp. NPDC050663 (assembly GCF_044456985.1). Taxonomy (NCBI): domain Bacteria; kingdom Bacillati; phylum Actinomycetota; class Actinomycetes; order Streptosporangiales; family Streptosporangiaceae; genus Nonomuraea; species Nonomuraea sp. NPDC050663. The sequence continues at coordinate 77,199 of NZ_JBITGL010000019.1, read as the reverse complement.
AGATCGTGGTCGCCGTCGACGGCGCCGACGAGCGCAAGGTCGCCGAGGACCTCGCCGAGGTCCTGGTGCCCGAGCACCCCGAGGCGCGCACGCATCGTGTCCAGGTGCTGCCCAACCGGCTCAGCCCCGGCCTGCCCGGCACGCGCAACTCCGGCATCTCGGCGCTGCCCACCGAGCTGATCGCCTTCTGCGACGACGACGACGAGTGGCTGCCGGGCAAGCTGGCCGCCCAGGTCAAGCAGCTCAAGCGCAGCGGCGCCGAGTTCGCCAGCTGCGCGATCGAGGTGGCGTACGGCACGCGCCTCACCGCCCGCCTGGCCGGCACCGACACCATCACCCAGGACGACCTCGTGCGCTCGCGCATGGTGATGGTGCACTCCTCGACCTTCCTGTTCAGGCGCGGCACCCTGTGGGCCGACGAGAGCGCCCCCGGCGGTCAGAACGAAGACTGGGACCTGGCCCTGCGCGCCGCCAAGCGCCAGCCGATCGTCCATGTCGACCGTCCGCTCGTGCGCGTGCACTGGGGCAGCTCTCACTACGTCGCCCGCTGGGCCGACCGAATCGCCGGGCTCGAGTGGATGCTCGCCCGGCACCCCGAACTGGCCGTAGATCCGCGCGGCGCGGCGCGGATCTACGGTCAACTGGCCTTCCACCACGCCGCGCTGGGCCACCGGCGTACGGCACTGCGTCTGGCCGGGCGCACTCTGGCGTCCCATGCCGGCGAGCCGCGTGCTCCGCTCGCGCTCGCCGTGGCCGCCGGGCTGGTGCCCGCGCAGACCGTGCTGTCGCTCCTGCACGGCGTGGGGAGGGGCATATGACCCCCGAGGTGCAGGCTGTCTCGATTCCCCGGCAGCGCACTCCCGTACCCGAGCGGTCATCAGGAGCCGGGGGGCGGGTGGTCGTCGCGGGGGTGGCGATCGACCCGCTCACCGAAACGCAGGTGGTCGAGCACGTCATGAAGGCGCTGGCGGGCGGCAAGGGCGGTCACGTCATCACCCCCAACGTCGACATCTGCCGGGCGGTCGCCAAGGACGCGTCGCTGCGCAGGCTCGTCAGGCGCGCCGAGCTGGTCGTGGCCGACGGCATGCCCCTGGTGTGGGCCTCCAGGCTCAAGGACAGGCGGCTGCCCGAGCGGGTGACGGGCGCCGACCTGATCTGGTCGCTGAGCAAGGCGTCCGCGCGTGAGGGGCACCCCATCTACCTGCTGGGCGGCCCGCCGGGCGTGGCGGCCCAGGCGGCCGATCAGCTGACCGCCTATCACCCGAAGCTGAAGGTGTGCGGCTTCGACGCTCCGCCGTACGGCTTCGAGACCACCGTCGACGGCGTGGCCAGGGTCCGCAAGCGGCTGGCCACCGCCAGGCCGCGCGTGGTCTTCGTCGGGCTCGGCTTCCCCAAGCAGGACCTGCTGATCGCGCAGCTGCGCGACGCGCATCCCGAGACGTGGTTCGTGGGCTGCGGGGCGGCGATCTCGTTCGCGGCCGGCGTGCAGTCGCGCGCGCCGCAGTGGATGCAGGACTCGGGGCTGGAGTGGCTGTTCCGCCTGGCCTGCGAGCCCGGCCGGCTGGCGCGCCGCTACCTGGTCAACGACCTGCCGTTCATGACGGCCTACCTGGCACGGTGCGCGTGGCGGCGCTACGCTCGCCGTTCATGAGCGACGTCGCCCGGATCTCCCGCACGATCGCCGCCCCGCCGTCCGAGGTCTTCGCCGACTGGGTGAGCAAGAACAGGCTCGAGAGCTGGTTGTGGCCGGAGCCGTTGGTGCAGATCAACCCGGTCGTGGGTGGCTATTTCCACTTCAAGGACACGATGTACGGCATCGCGGCCGAGGGCATGTTCGAGGAGGTCGTCCCCGCCAAACGCCTGGCCTTCACCTGGCGCTGGATCGAGGACGAGAGCACCTCGGCGGTGGTGGTGAGCTTCGACGACAACGGCGACGGCAGCACCACGGTGACCGTCGCCCACACCGGAGCCCCGCACGAGCGTCAGCCCCATGAGGAAGGCTGGGCCTCCTGCCTTGACCGGCTGGAGGCCCAGCACCGCTAGGACGCGGGCCCGACCCTGATGGTGGTGGCCCTGCCGCGGTCGGCCTCCGACACCACCTCGATCCGCGTGTTGGTGTCCGGCGGCCGGACGCCGAGCGCCGGGGAGGTGCTGTACCAGTAGACGCCCGAGTGGTCGTCGAAGGCCGGCACCGCCGGGGTGCTCGGGAAGACCGTGAGCGCCCCGTCCTTGTGCAGCGCCACCCGGTCGGTCGGCCGCAGCCCGAAGGTCGCGTCGAACACCTGGACCCGCCCGTTGACCAGCGTGTTGTCCTTCCACTGCAGAGGCACCGCGCGGGCGTCGATCGGCAGGATCATGCCCTCACCCGGGTGGTTCTGGGTGTTGTTGTCGGAGTAGAAGGTGTCCCACAGCCAGACGAGCACGCCGTCCTGGTACGGGAAACGCTCGAAGATCTCCCGGCGGTTCGGGTCGTTGCGGAAGCCCGCGCTGTAGGGGCCGCTGCGAAGGTATTCGCCGTAACCGACGTAGCGGCGGTTCTCCACCAGGTAGGCGCGCGGGTGGTCCTTGACGCCGATCTTCCCCGTCCGGCTGAAGCCCACCGCGGTCCAGCCGTTGTCGCCGCTCTCCACGTCGTCCTCGAAGACGCCCGGGAGCTTGATCGCGTCGATCAGGAAGCCGTTCTCGATGGTGTTGGTGTCGGTGAAGTAGCGCAGGCGGAACTGCACCTTCTTCCCGGCATAAGCCCCCAGGTCCAGGGCCAGGTCGGCCCAGTCGGAGTGGCCGGTGATGCCCACGCCGATCGGGACGCCGCCGACGGTGCCCGGGACCGGCTTCCACTGCGTGCCGTCCTCGGAGACCTCGGGGTAGAGGTAGTCGAAGTCCTGCTCGATGCGATACCAGACCTTGGCCGTCAGCGTGGCCGAGGCGACCCCCGTGAGGTCGAGCTCGCGGGTGAGCGTCTGGTTGAGGTAGTCGCCCTTGCCGCTCCACCACTGGTGGGCGCCCTGCGCGGGATCGGTCAGCTCGGTGCTGTCGCGATGGGGCGGCAGGTTGACCAGGACGGCCTGCGGGTTGGCGGTGTTGTAGGAGCTCACGCCCAGCGTGTGGGTGGAGGGGGTGGCGGCCGCCGCCGTCTCGTACGACAGCCAGCCCAGCCGCAGCTTGCTCCAGGCGTCGAGGTCGCCGGGGTATTCGCCCAGCGGGCCGTTCTTCTTGGCCAGGTAGGAGGCGTCGGACATGAGCGACCAGAACTTCACGCTGTTGTCGCCGCCGTAGAGGTCGGGCAGGCCCAGGTCGTGGCCGTACTCGTGGGCGATGAGGCCCAGGCCGCTGTTCTCACCGGCGGTGAGGAACTTGCCGACCCAGACGCCGGTGTCGCCGATCTGGACGCCGCCCTGCAGGTTGCCGGCCGGTCCTGAGACGCCGCGCTGGTTCCAGAACGCGTCGTGGCTGACCGCCCAGAGGGCGTCCTCGCCCTGCGCGCCGCCGCCCCAGGTCTCGTCGACGCCCGCGTGGATGACCTGGAACCGGTCGAGGTAGCCGTCGGGCTCGTCGAAGTTCCCGTCGTTGTCGTAGTCGTTGCGGTCCCAGACGTCGAAGGACTTCAGCTCGGCGGTGATGGCCTCCTTGCTGCGGCCCTTGGCCCGCTCGGCGTCGTACCAGGCGGTGACCGAGTCCTTCACGAAGTCGAACAGCGGCAGGTCGCAGTCGAGGCCGCCGGCGCAGCGCGGGCTGCCGTAGCGGGCCTCGTTGTAGGGCACCGTGACCCAGTCGCTGACCTTGCCCTCGATGTCGTAGCGCCCGGCGGACTGCAGGCCGTAGTAGCTCTTCAGCGAGTTGCCGCGGCCGAAGTAGAGGTCCTGGTAGTAGGCCCGGCTGAAGTCCTTGCGCCACAGGGTGTGGTTGTCGTAGCTCGCCCTGGGGCGGGGGATCTGGTTGTGGCGCGGGCCGGGCGTGCCGCCGTAGCGGATCTGGCCCTCGTGCAGGGTGGTGTTGTCGATCTTGTCGCCGAACTCGGCGAGCACCGTGAAGATCCGGTCGGTGCGCTCCAGTGCCAGCTCGACGTAGTCCTTGCCGACCTTCGCCTTTCCGGAGGCGGACCGGCCGCGGGCCAGGGAGCTCTGGTCGAGCAGCTGCTGCATCGCCTGGGTGCGGGCGGCCCGCTCCTCGGCGGCGATGGGGTTGACGATGTCGTCGGGGTGCCGGCCTTCGCCGGAGGGTGCGGGAGGGGGTGGGCTCGCGTGGACGGCGCCTGGTGTGAGGGCCAGGGTCAGGCCGGCCACCAGCGCGAGGGCTAACGCACGCATGGAGGTCCTTCCGAGTGCCATGTGCAATGTCACACACTCTAAGCGGAAGGGGATTGTGTGATCAAACCCTCAATTCGCCGCACCTCCTCCGGCGACAGACCTTTCCTGGCATTGCGGAGCGCCAGCCGTGAGTCCATGCGCCGGAAGCCGGTCTTCGACAGACCCGCCCAGGAGAAGCCCGGTCCCTGCGACTCCCCGGCGGTGCAGGCGCGCGTGATGCGGCGTTCCACCCTGTCGCTCCAGGTCAGCCCCGCGAAGCCATACAGGTCGCGAAAGCCCGCGACCGGGTCGTCGGCCAGGGACTCGTAGGTGACGACCCGGATGCCCGGCGTCGACATCAGGACCTCGCGCGCGAAACGCCACAACGCGGCCGCCTTCGCGATGCGGTCCTGCGAGCCGACCAGCGGGCGCAGCTCCAGCACCGACGGGTGGTCGCGGACCAGGGCCGGCTGCTCCAGCAGCTCGTGGAAGTACACCGTCCAGCCCAGGCGCTGCCAGCTGGCCACGAAGGAGACCGGGTCGCGCAGCAGCGCGATCACCCGGCAGCCCAGCCGCTCGGCGAACCATCGCGCCGACAACACCGCGAACGGGTCGTCGAGCAGCGCCCTGCGGCCGGTCGCCCTGCCGTACAGGAAGGCCGAGCCGTAGCGGGCCATGCGGGCCAGGTCATACGGCGAGCGGTTGGCGCGCAGCTCGGCCAGGAACCGGTAGCGCAGCGCGGCCGTGTCGCGGAAGGCGGGCAACCACGAGTCGTCCAGATACTGGAACCGATGGGTCACCTGCCTGCGCAGCACCCCCGGGCAGCGGCCGGGCGGGTGCTGCGGGTTGAGCGGCTCGTTGACGTAGACGAGCTCGCCCGAGGCGGCCAGCATCTTGCCCGTCCAGCTGGTTCCGCTGCGCGGCAGCCCCGTGACCAGGATCGGGGCGCTCATGCGGTCGCCCAGGAACGCGGGCGCAAGGTGTGGCGACCGAACGGGCGCAGGCCGTGACGCTGGTGCAGCTGCCACAGCGGGAGCAGGTTCTTCACGATCACGCCGCCGGACCAGCCGAGCGCCGCGCCGAGCGCGCCGTGCGAGGGGATGAGCACCAGGTCGAGCAGGACGGTCACGCCGAGCGCCACCAGCAGGTTCACCAGGCTGGAGGTCGTGTGCCCTGCGGCGGTGAGCACGACGTCGACCATGCCGCACGCGGTGGCGATCATCATGGTCGCCGAGAGCACGATCGCGATCGGCACCGCCGAGCCGTACTCCATCCCGAAGATCTCCAGCAGCCAGGGCGCGACCAGCGCGTACCCCAGCCAGACCGGCCAGGTCAGCAACACCAGCCACACGGTGGTGGTCTGGTAGAGCTCGCGCGCCCTGACGAGGTCGCCGGCGGCGAGAGCCTGGATCAGCCGCGGCTGGGCCGCCTGCGCGAGCCCCTGGTTCGCCAGCTGCCCGACGACCTTGAACCGCGTCGCCGCCGTGTAGAGCGCCGCCTGGGCGGGCCCGCCGAGCACGGCCACGATCACGATGTCGAGCCGCTGGAAGATCGCCTGCACCGCCCCGGCCAGGCTGCGCGGCGCGGTGTACCTCCACAGGTCACGTCCGGTGCCGGGCAGATAGGGCGTGTACGGCAGGCGCCCGCGCAGCGCCAGCGCCGCCCCGGCCAGGACCAGCGTGTACGGCAGCGCCCACGCGGCGGGCAGCCAGGCCGCTCCCACCCAGAGGGCGACGCCCACGAGAGCGACCTGCGCGACCGGCAGCAGCACGCCGTCGTAGAGCACGGTGGGACGCATGACGCCGAAGCCGCGGGTGGCCGCCAGCAGGATGTCGGCGGCGACCATGACGGGCACCGCCAGCGCCAGCACGCCCAGCAGCGGCTCCAGCACGATGCTCGCGACGACGGCCAGCAGGACCGACGGCACCAGCGCCGCCTGGAGATAGCCGGACATGCCGCGATAGCCGTACGTGCGCGAACGCGCGATGAAGAAGATCAGGCCGTTGCCCGCGTCGAGCCGCGCGACCCCCGCGACCATGAGCGCCAGCGCGATCGCCGTGAAGAACGAGCCCGCTTGCTCCAGAGGCGCCGACCGGGTGACCACGACCACCACGAGGAACTGCGCGAGCGCGCTGACCGCCGCGCCCGCGATGCCGGCCAGGCCGGCCCTGGCTAGCGCCATGACGGATCCCCGTCGAGCCAGGGCACCAGCTGCGTGTCGTACACCTCGAAGTGGTCGAGCAGGCTCTGGCGCAGCATCTCGGGCATCCGGTGCGGACGCGGCCTGCTGTTGTGGCGGTCGAACACCGGGTCGTCCATGCGCGGCACGCCCAGGAACTCCAGCACCCGCTCGTAGACGCGCTCCGGCTGGGAGAAGAAGCGGTGGCTGTCGATCACGTGGATGCGGTCGCGGCCGAACAGCGGCTCCAGGCGGTCGAGCTGCTCGGCGTACCGCCCGCGCGACAGGTAGGCGTGGTGGCGGTGGGAGTGGTGCAGGCCGTACGGCTCGGCGCGCAGCTGCTCCTCGGCGCCCGCCAGACGCTTGTCCTCCAGCTCGATCGCGTACTCGAAGCTCGACTCGGTCTCGAAACCCCTGGCCAGCTCGTGGGCGTGGGCGGAGAAGGCCCGTTCGACGGGGTCGCGCACCAGCACGATCAGCTTCACCCCCGGCAGGTCGCGCACGATGCGCTCACCGGCCAGCGGGTGGAACAGGTAGTAGGGCGACGACTCGAAAGCCTGCGGGCGCGTGCCGTACCTGCGCTTGAGCAGCGCGGATCCGACCGTGAGCGGGAAGTGGCCGCGATACCAGTCGAGGCCGCGCTCGTAGGCCATGTCGAAGTAGTGCACGCCCTTGTGCATCACGGGCTTGGCCAGCAGCGGGTGCTGGGCCAGCGCCCGGTAGAGCGAGGTCGTGCCACATCGTTGCGCGCCCACGATCAGGAAGGACGGCAGCACCCGCCCGCCGGAGGTGAGCCGGCCGGCGGCCCTGGAGACCGAAAGCACCGAGCGCTTCATGGCGTTCAAACGAACAACTCCTGATGATCGACGAGGGGGTTGAGCCAGCGCTCCGGCGGGCCCAGCGGCTCGTGGCCGTCGGCCGCGTGCCGGTCGGCCAGGGCGATGAGGTAGCCGATCGCTGCCTGCTTGGCCTCGGCCACCGACAGCCCGAACGGTTCGAGCGCGCCAGGAGCCTGCGCTAGGCAGGCGCGCGCCGCGGTCGCCGGGTCCATCCGGCGCAGGCAGCGGTTGAACAGGTGGTGGAGGGCGTCGAACCCGAGGGGCACGCCGAGCGCGTAGCGTTCCCAGTCCCACACCAGCAACCGCCCGTCGCCGGTGGGGGCGATGTTCCAGGGCGACAGGTCACCGTGCCACGCGCCCGGCCCGGTCCCGGCGATCTCCTTGACCGCCGCGGCCAGCAGGTCGCCGCCGACGGGCGCGCGCCTGATCGGCAGCGGCGACAGGACCAGCACTTCGTGGTCGTGCCAGGAGCCGTGATGCAGCACCGAGGGCGTCACGACCGTCTTCAGCGGCAGGTCGGCGAGCCTGGCGAGCGTGGCGGCCTCGTGGGCGACCAGTTCGCGGGTGTACGAGGTCTCGCCGATCTTGACGAAGGCGACCCGCTGGGCGCCGTCGTAGGCTTCCAGGATGGGCTTGCGGTTGGCCCTTTTCGCCGGCCGTACATGCATGACGACTCTGATGGAGGTGCCGAACACCTCGCTCAGGTAGCTCTCGATCGAGCCCTCGGCGGCCAGCGTCACCTTGGGGCCGAGCACCGCGTGCCACCAGCGGCGCGGGGCCAGCCTGCGGGGGAGTACGGCATGCGGCAGCAGGGAGTAGGCGCGCTCGTCCCCCGGGCCGGGGTAGAGCAGGCTGATCGTCTGCCGCAGGTAGCGCAGACGGATACGGGCGTCTTTAATCATGCGCCTGATTCCTCCAAAGGAGGGCGAAGGAGATGAGATACAGGCTCAGCGGGGTGACCAGGCCGTCGTAGACGAACATGTAGAGCAGCACGAGCAGCATGACGAGCACGCCCGCCAGGCCGATCGGGCTGCGGTCGGTCCAGTGCCGCCGGACCGCGCCCAGGAAGAACGCGACATACAGGGCGGCACCGGTGAAACCCTGAGTGATGAGCAGGTGCCACAACTGGCCGTCGCTGCCGAGCGGCGGATGCGAGCAGTCGGGGCACCAGGGGGTCTTGCCGGTGGTGATCGAGCGGTGGTTGCCCAGCGCGTTGCGCGTGTTGCCGTACCCGATCACCGGCGAGTGCGCCGCCGCCTGGATCGTCCTGGAGACCGTGAAGCCGCGGATGTCGTTGCTGTGCGGGTTGTCCAGCCGCTGGCCGACCAGGCTCGCCAGCGGGCTCAGCATGAACACCGCCGCCCCGATCGACGCCGCCGCGACCAGCGCCAGCCGGGTGCGGCTGACACGGACGATCAGATAGACGACCGCCAGGCCCAGGCCGATCCACAGGCCGCGGTTGAGTGAGTAGACGACCGGGACGGAGGCCAGCGCGCACATCGCGATCGCCGCGCCCCTGCGCCGCCGCCCGCCGTACACCCACCAGCCGACCACGAACCAGACCAGCAGCACCGACAGGTTGCTGCCCCACGCGTTGGCCCACTCGAACGGCGCCTCTGGACGCGGCATCGCGTAGCCCAGCACCTTCTGGGTCTGCGCGGCCGTCGGATGGATGAGGTTCTGCACGAACGAGTTGCCGCTGATCCAGCCGGGCAGCAGCCGCTCCACCGGGGAGGTGAACTGCAGCGTGGGCATCAGGACGCCCAGCAGCCCGCCGGCCACCGTGGTGACGAACAGCACGCCCAGCATGCGGACCAGGCGGAGCTGGGGGAGCTCCTTCTCGGTGAGGTTGCCCAGGTAGAGCACCATGATCAGGAGGGCGGCGTAGAGCGACAGGCGCATCAGGTAGCCGACCACGCGGCCCGCGCCGAGATCGCCGTAGGTGCCCGGGGGCATCTCGTCGAGCATGACCGCGCTGATCAGATAGCCGGCCAGGAGCAGCATCCACAGGCCGAAGCCCTTGGGCAGCTTGATCGGGCGGCGCTTCCACAGGATCCAGGCCATCGGGACGGCGAGCACCACGACGGACAGGCCGCCGAAACCCAGCGCCCACCAGACGGGATAGCCGACGAGCAACGCCGCGATCGGCCAGGCCGGACCTCTCACGGGGAGTCCGGTACCACGGGGATCGGAGCCGTTTCGAGGGCCTTGGGGGCGCTGTCCACCCGTGCGGGGGAGGCGCCCTGCGCCAGCGCTCCGACGACCGGCACCCGGTGCCTCTGCAGATGCCGTACGGCAGCCGCCACCTGCTGCGAGGTCGCCTGGCGCAGCGTGATGAGCAGGATCGCCGCGTCCGCCCTGGACAGGTCGCGCACGTCCGAGCCGTCGAGCAGCGCCAGCTCCACGGGAAGCGGCTCGTGGGGCTGGTTCGGCACCGCCCTGACCAGCAGCCGCTGATCCGGGCACGAGGCGACCAGGCTGGAGGTCAGGTCGTGCAGGTCGACGTCGCCCGTGAAGTCGGCCAGCACCGGCAGCCCCGTCAGGCGCTCCACGTCGGCCGCCGTGCGCAGCCGCGTGTCGAGCCGGTCGCGCACGTAGGCGGTGCCCACCCCGGCCAGCAGCCCCGCCATCAGGCCCGTGCCCAGGAGCATCGGGATGCTGGGGGAGCTGCGCTCCGCCGGGGGCACGGCCTGGCTGATCACGGTGCCGGGGGTCACGGCGACCGTCTTGAGCGAGTCGTACTTGGCCGTCAGTGAGGCGACCTGGCGGCTCAGGACGGTCTGGCGGTGGGTGGCGATCGTGCGCTCGGCGGTGCCCTTGGTGAGCTTCTCGATGTCCTCGACCACGTCGCTGAGGCTGCTGTTGACCTGCTTCAGCTTGGCGTAGAGCGTCTTGAGCCTGGCGGCCAGCTCGGCCTGGGCGGTCTCGGTGCGGTTGGCCAGATAGGCGTCGGCGTAGGCCTTCGACCTGGCGGCGGCGGTCGCCGGGTCGCCCGAGGTGACCGAGATCGACAGCACGGCCGAGTTGGGCGGGACGGTGATCGCGGGCGGCTCGATCGTCGTGCCGCCGGTCGCCTGGGCGGCCTTGGCCCTGACCACGGCCGACTGGGCGATCTGCGCCTCGGTGTCGAGGTTGAGCGACTCGCGCTGGCGGGGGGTCACCTGGTTGTTCTGCTCCTGGACGCCGGTAGGGGCGACCAGGACCTGGGTGGTGGCCGTGTACGTGGGCGGGAGCAGGAAGCAGAGGGCTCCCGAGGTCATCACGCCGAGCAGCAGGCAGCCCGAGAAGAGCAGCTTGCGCCTGCGGAGGAGCGCGAGATGCTCGGCCAGATCAGTGCCCTGCGGCTGGGTCATGGAGCGACGGTCTCCGTACGGTGAGTTGTCGGATGGCGACTCTGGGTCACTATAGGGTGGACTGGCATTTCCCTGACTCAATACAGAAGATTTTCTCCAGCCCCTCACCCGCCTTGTCCCGATATTTCGAGATGGGCGGTTTTTACGCTCTGTTATTTGTGTCACCGGAGTATGCGAAAGTAGCGGCACGGGTGCTGGTCAAGGGGGCACATGACAATGATTTCCAGGGGCTTTTTCCGCATTGCCGCTTTCGCGCGCTCACAAGGGCCTCGACCCATCTGCTGCGCCCCCGCCCTCGACGCTTCCATCCCACGACGCCGCTTCGTCCGCACCCGCTGGCGCTTCCGCCTGCTGACCCTGTCGCTCGTCATGGCCCTCGTCGGCTGCTCCGGCGCCCAGGGCGCGCGCACCGAGTCACCCACCCGCACCTCCGGCGCCCCCGCCTGCGCCGCCACCGCCAAGCTCATCCCGTCGTGCGGCGCCTGGTGGGGCATCGCCCCCGAGATCTTCACCGGCCTCGGCACCCCGCGCGCCCTGGAGCGAGCCGAGCGCCGCATGGGACGCGCCGCCGACATCCTGCACGTCTACCACCGCACCAAGGAACTGTTCCCCACCGACCGGGAGATCGCCCTGGCCCGCGACCCCGCACAACCCCGGTTGCTGCTCATCAACTGGAAACCCTCGTTCGACCACACCTGGGCCGAGATCGCCGCCGGCGCCCTCGACACCCGCATCGACCGGCTAGCCGCGCACATCGTCGGGAAGTTCCCCGAGCGGTTCTTCCTCACCGTGCACCACGAACCGGAGGACGACGTCGACGCCACCCCCGGGTCAGGCATGACGGCCGGCGACTACGCGGCGATGTTCCGCCACGTGGTGCTGCGGCTGAGGGAGCAGGGGGTGCGCAACGCCGTCACGGTGATGACCTACATGGGCGCGCCCAACTGGGCCTCCCGGTCATGGTTCGAGCAGCTGTACCCGGGCGACGACGTGGTCGACTGGGTGGCGATGGACCCGTACGCGGATGCCCGCGTGCGCGACTTCGACGGCCTGGTGAACAAGACACGCAAGGATTACGCCCAGTGGCCGGGCTTTTATCGGTGGATGCAGTCGAGATTTCCCGGAAAGCCGATCATGGTGTCGGAATGGGGGGTTTTCGAGAGACGCGGACAACCAGGCTTCAAGGCAACATTCTTCGCCAGCGTGAAGACCCAGATACGCAATTATCCCCAGATTAAGGCGTTGGTGTATTTCGACTCACCTCGCGCTCCCCGAGGCGACACCCGCTTCGACATCAACCCGGCGGCGGCCAAAGCCTTCACCGACCTCGCCTCCGACCCCCACTTCCGACGCACCAAGGTCCCCCGCCCCTAGCCTGGGCCCCTCCCCCTTCGCCCACCCCCCCGCCCACCCCCCCACCCACCCGCCCGCCCCCGGTCCTGCTCGGGCTGAGGGCGTCTGGCAGTGGCCGACCGTTGCGGGCGGCGTCTTCCGGGTCGTCAACTTTGTGGAGTGGACTTTATGAAAGCGCACATGACCAAACCGGCGCCCCAGGGCTGGTTACCGGTTCCTGCACTCGTCCGCCAGAACCACGAGACGGCCGTTCTACGCGAACGAGCCATCGCCGCGATGAAGAAGGTTCAGGAACGCATGAGCGGTGTGATCGGCCGGATTCGGGAGGGCGCGTGTGACTGACGCCTACATCGTGGACACGGCGTCTTCTCCGGTGCTGCCAAGAAGGGCTATTCGCGGGCTGCCGTAAGGATCATTCCCGGTCGCAAGTGCCGCAGCGCACGTCGTTCGGCCGCTCGCCGTTGACGAGCCGCGTGAGCCAGTCGACCAGCCGCACCCCACCGACCTCGAGCTCGTAGAACCGGTCGAACTCGAAGAGCCCATGCCGCCTCCCCGGCGCCGTGTAACTGCTCACCGTCGCCCCGGACCGCTCCGCCGCCGCCTCGTTGGCGTCGATGACCGACAGCAGGTCCGGCGCATCGCCGGGCATCCACCCGGTGACCTCCACCGCGGCCGCCGGGTCGTAGGCGTAGTCGAAGCGGCCCAGCACCACGCCAGGCGCGTGGCGAGCGGTCTGTGACCAGAATCGGGGCACGCCCCACTCCCGTGCGTCGAGCCCGTCGGTCGCCCATGCTGGGGCGGCGGCGTAGGCGCCCCAGGCGGTGTGCAGGACGGCATGGTTGAAGTCGGGGTTGTCCGGCCAGGCCCCCGATTGGGCGCCGAAGACGGTGACCTTGGCGCGGGGGAGGCGGTCGGCGACGAGTCCGCCGTAGAGGGGTGCGGCGATCGAGCCCGCCGTTTTGCCGATGACGACGACCTGGGCGGCGTCGGGGTAGCGCGAGGCCAGGTGGTCGAGGGCGGCGGCGCCGTTGACACGGCCGCGGTGCTGGACGGTCAGCGTGGGCGAGTACGGCTGGGCGGTGTCGCCCAGGTGCGCGTCGCCGGTGCAGGAGCTGACGAAGACGATGGAGTAGCCGGCGAACGGGTTGTCGGGGTGAGTGAGGTCGAAGAAGCCGGAGCTCTGGTCGTAGGGCCGTTCGCCGCTCTGGTCGTTCCAGTTGTAGTGGTCGTTCTTGCCGCCGGATCCGGTGAAGGCACACGTGCGGGCGTCCCAGCAGACGCCGCCGCCGTTGAGGAACAGGACGACCTTGGCCGGGTCCGCACGGCGTTCCCAGAAGGAGAAGCGGGTGCCGTCGGCGCACTGGCAGTCGCCTCCGGGGACGATCTGGGTCCAGGCCGGGGTGGCCGTGACCGTCGCCCGGACTGGGGTGTCGTTGTGCAGGGCGAAGGCCGTACCCGCGCCGGACAGCAGGATCGAGAGGGCGGCGTGGGGGAGCAGCCGTGCCGGGGAGCCTTCGTGGCCGGCCCACAGGAAGGCGATCAGGGCGGCGACGAGGACGGCCGCCCAGCGGTGGTGCGACTGCGTCCACGACGGGTCGCCGGGGGTGAGGGCGAGGGCCACCGGGTACGGCAGGAGCCAGACGGCGGCGGCGAGGGCGAGCACGGCAGGGGCGGCGATGACGCCGGCGTTCCCGTCGGTGTTGCGCCGCTGGGCGAGGGCGGCCAGGGCGAGGGCGGTGGCCAGCAGGGTCGCCGCCTCCAGCGTCAGCGCGCCGGTCGGCAGGGGCGCATCACCCGCGTCGGCGAGCGTGAGGGTGAGCACCCAGCACAGGATCGCGACCGGTACGGCCAGCGTGAGCCTGGCGAGGTTGCGGGTCAGGCGCTGGGTCGGCACCGCGGGGGTGCTGCGGGCGGCCGGGTCGTCGAGGACGAACCCCGCGCCGAGCGCGACACAGATCGCCGCGATTCGGGTCAGCGTGGTCAGGTGGGTGGGGGTCAGCCTGGTGCTCAGGGCTTCGGGCACCAGGAGGATGGCCGGTCCGAGGGCCGCGCCGACCAGCAGGGGCCACCAGGTGATGGCATGGGCGGTGGAGCGCAGGAGCGGGAGGAGGGTCTTGGGAGTCATCCGCACGCCGGGTTCGTGGCCGGCGCGGGGACGCCGAGGATCCGGGCGGCCTGGGTCGCGGTGGTGCCGGGGGCGGTGAGGGCGGGCCACGACTGCCGGACGCGGGCGGCGATGTCGGCGTGGGGGCGCGACAGGGCCTGCGTGGCGACGGCGAGCTCCGGCGCCGGTACGTGGACGGTGGGGAACAGGTGGGTTTCGTAGAAGGACACGCCACCGCGTTCGCCGCGCGACTCCTCGGCACGGCTGCGCAGGCCGGCGGCCGCCGCGGGGCCGGCCTGGCCGGTCAGCCAGGCGACGAGCACGCCTCTGCCGCCGCAGATGACGGCACCGTCGCGATCGCGATCCTCGGGACCCGCCTGCCCGACCTCCTCGGCCCGGCCGCCGCTGGCACGGCCGCGCGTGACCAGGCGGTAGGCGACCTGGGCGGCGAGGTCGGCTGTGGCGGCGCTGTCGCCCCATTGGGTGCCGATGCCGACCGCTCCGGGCGTCCCGGCCGCGGCGTCGTCGGCCCGCCAGGCGTCGACCAGTTGCCCTGGCCTGCTCGCCTGGTCGAAGGCGGGAACCGCGATGCGCTGACGAACGGTCAGCGGCGTGGACCGGGCTGTGTCGGGCGGGACCTGCGACACGACGGCTTGCACGACCTCGTTCCAGGCGGGTATCCATGCGCCGAATCCCTCGAAGGCGCAGTAGGTGACGGTCCCCACCTCGCGGCACGTCTCGTGCTGCGACGGCTGCTTCATGACCGCCGCCCGCGCCGCGGTGACGGCGCTGCCCGGCGGTGACAGCTGTGCCGTACCGCCTGCTGCCGCGCAGGCGAGCGCGAGCGCGCCGGCCACGGTCACGCGGGCGCCGCGGGCGCCGGCGCGCAGGAGGGCGGCGGTGGCCAGCAGTCCGGCCAGGCCCAGCAGGTAGGCCAGGTGTGGCCCGGCGGGGCGGGCCATGAGGGAGGCGGGGACGGGTATCTCCAGGGCCGCGCCGCCCTGCGGCGAGAGCCAGAGGGCGGGGCCGCCGCCGTTGGTGATCGGTTCGAGGGCTACGAGCGCGGCGAGAAGGACGAGCAGGGCCAGGGGTGCGGCCACGGCCGACCGGGTGAGCCGGCCGAGCAGGACGCCGAGCGCGCCGAGCAGCAGGACGGCGGCGGGTCCTGCGGCGAGCTCGTAGGGGTTGGGCCGGCCGGCGGCCGGGGCGAGGAGGGCCAGGAGCGCCATGCGGGCGGCGATGAGGGCGGCGCCGATCGCGGCCAGGGGGAGCGTGGCGAGCAGGTGGGCGAGGGTGCGGGCGTGGTCGGGCAGGATGAGGACCTGGCTCAGCCCGGTGGCGCCGTCGCGGTGGGTGCGCAGGACGGCGAGGTTGCCGGTGATGAGCGCGGCGCCGCCGAGCAGCACCATCATGCCCATCGCGCTGTCGCGGTCGAGTTCCTGCAGCACGGGGTAGCGGGTGGTCGCGATGGTGAACCAGGAGGAGATCCAGCCGCAGGCCAGCAGGAGGGTGGCGGCGACGGTGACCGGGTGGCGGAGCAGGCGTGTCGACTCCATGCGGGCCAGGGCCAGGACGGCGCGCCGGGGGGCTGCCTCTGAGGAAGGGGGCCGCGTTAGCGTCGTGGTCATGACGTGCGTCCGGCGAGGGTCGCGGCGTCGATCACCGTCAGGTATCCGTCCTCGATGCTCGGCTCGACCAGGCGCGCGCCGGGAGGCGGGTCGCCGATGTTGTGGAAGTCGCCGTTGCCTGTGCGCCATCCGGCGAGCGCTCCCTCGGCGCGGGCCTGGCTGGTCCACACCCGGCCGCGTGCCATGCCGGCCAGTTCGGAGGGCTCGCCGTCGAACCGGATCCGGCCCTGGTTCAGGACGATGACGCGCCGGCACACGGTGGCCACGTCCTCGGTCTGGTGGGTGGACAGCAGCACCGTGCGTCCCTCGCCGATGTCGGCGATGAGCTCGCGGAAGCGCAGCCGCTGCTCGGGGTCGAGCCCGACGGTGGGCTCGTCGAGGATGACCAGGGCGGGGTCGTCGAGCAGCGCCGCGGCCAGCCCGACGCGCTGGCGCATGCCGCCGGACAGGGCCTTGATCTTCTTGCCGCGCTGGTCGTCGAGGCCGACCGCGTGCAGTACCCGCCGCACCTCGTCGTGCCTGCCGTCCACGATCTCCTTGAGTATCGCGATGTAGTCGACGAACTCGAACGCGGTGAAGTGCTGGTGGAAGCCGGGATTCTGCGGCAGGTAGCCCAGGCGCCGCCGTACGGCCAGCCGTCCGGCGGCGTTGCGCGGGTCGGCGCCGAGGATGCGCAGCCGCCCGGCGTCGGCCGGGATGGCGGTGGCCAGGATGCGCAGCAGCGTGGTCTTGCCCGCGCCGTTCGGCCCGAGCAGGCCGGTGACCCCGTCGTCCAGCGTGAACGACACCTCTTGCAGGGCCATGGTGCGCCTGAACCGCAGCGACAGCCCGTCCGCCTGAACCGTTGTCACATCGTCCTCCTCGTGCGGGGGTCGGCGACGCGACCGGTGTCGAAGGCGGCGCGCACCTTCCAGAGGGCAAGCGCGGCGACGGCGGCCGCGGCCGCGAGCCCGGCCTGGCCGGGCGCGGTGAACAGGACCGACTCGCCGGTGGTGCGTCGTACGGTGACCGCCAGCAGCGCCAGCCAGCCCACTCCCACGGCGACGGGGGCGGCGACCGGGCCGAGTCTCGGCAGGAGGGCCAGGCTCAGGAACGTCAGCGTCAGCGACGGCGCGAGCCAGCCGAGCACCACCAGGCCGAAGGAGGGCGCGGTGACGCTGGCCAGCGCGGTCAGCGCCGTGGTCGTCATCAGCACCGCCGCGCAGCGCAGCAACAGCAGGCGGAAGGTGTGCAAGGGGGCGACGACGGCCAGCTCGTAGCTGGGGTCCACGCGCGGGCCGAACGAGATCGCCACACCGATCAGGGGGAGCAGCGGGGCGATGGCCAGCAGGGGGATCGGGACGGTCATCCACGTGCCCAGGTGCGCCGCGCCCGTGGTGACCGCGAGGGTGAAGCCCACCGCGATGAGCCACGACTTGCGCAGTCCGGGTGTCGAGGCCAGCAGCCGCGCGGTGTGCTCCGCGACGCCCGCTCTCAGGAGGAGCGCCTCGACGGGGCCGGGCAGCGGGGCGTCCAGTTCGGCGTCCAGCCGGGCCCATCCAGCGTGGACCGCGGACGGGTCGGCCTGCTGGGCGAGCTGCCGCCGGCAGCGCGGGCAGGCGGCCAGGTGCGCCTCGGTCGACCACGACCAGGGCGGCCGTGCCGTACCGCCGGCGTAGGCCCGCAGGTCGTCGTCGGAGACGTGCCAGTCGTCGGCGCTCATCGCCCACCTCCGGGAGTCGTCATGCCAGGTGCTCGCGCAGCTGCCGGCGGGCGCGCATCGCCCGGGTCTTGACCGTGCCCGCCGGGATGCCGAGCAGGGCCGCCGCCTCGTGCGTGCTCAACCCGTCGAGCACCGTGGCCTGCATGACCGCGCGCAGCTCGGGGGACAGCAGGGCCAGCGCTCCGGCCAGGTCGCCGTGCTCGACGCCCAGCAGGAGTTCCTCCTCCGCCGAGGGCACGCTGCTCCAGCGGCGTCCGGCCAGCAGGCCCAGGAGCCGGTCGCGGGCACGCTGCCCCCGGATCGCGTCGACCAGGCGCCGGAAGCCGATCTGCCAGAGCCATCCGGCGACGTCGCCGCCCTCACGGTAGCGGGCCGTGCCGCGCCAGATGGCCAGGAAGGTCTCCTGCACGGCGTCGTCCACCAGCGCGGCGTCGGGGCACCGGTATCGCAGGCGGACCGCCAGCCACGGCTGGTGGCGCCGGTACAGCGCCTCGAACGCGGCGCGGTCGCCGGCCGCCGTCGCGGCCAGCAACTCCGCGTCGCTCGGTTCAGGTAAGGCGCTCACACCCCATCATCGGAACGAGGTCGCGCATCGGTTCACACCGGTTGCGCGTCACCCCACCGGCACGGTCATGTTGTGCCGGATCTGCGCCTGGCTGAGGGCGATGTTGTACACGCGCACCTCGTCCAGCAGCCCGCCTTGTTCGGTGTACATCTCCAGTGGGGCGGCGCTCACCTCGATGCGCGTCCACGGCGAGTAGTCATCGAAGCGATCGACCAGGTTCCCGTCGACGTACAGGCGGGCGACACCTCGGTCGAACGTGTGAGCCACATGGTGCCATTGGTCGGCTGGGACACGCGCATCCCGGTTGTCGAGCAGGACGCTCACGTTCCACTCAGGATGGATGTCGACCCTGGAAAACGCGCTCGCCCCGGCTGAGAGCTGGCTCCACTCGAGCGCGTAGCAGCACTTCCGCGTGTTGGTGGTGCCCTTGCCCACCCGGGTCCGCGCCCAGCCAGGAGGCAGCTTGGACCAGTATTCAACGGTCACCGCGGTGGTCAGGTCCAGGTCGGCGTGATCGGGAACCCGGATGTGGTTGCTGGAGTTCGCGGGTGAGGACAGGGCGTTGCCGTACTTGCCGGGCGCCGAGGTGACGGGGACGACCGCGGTGCCGTGGTGGGACTTGCCCGACGCGTCGGTGACCGTCGTCCCCGAGGTCTGGTTCATGCCGTAGGCGGCGACCAGCGCGGAGGTGATCGGGGCGACGGCGACCGTGATGGTGTTCGACGGGGTGGCGTGACCGACGGCGTCGACGGCGACCACCTTGTAGTACGTCGTTCCCGGCGCGGGTTCCGTGTCGACATGGTTCAGCGCGTTGACGGTGGTGACCAGCGTGGCAGGTGACGGAGTGAATCCGGCGGTCGTCGAGCGGTGCACCTGGTAGAGCGCTCCGAGGACGTCCTGCGCCGCTGTCCAGGACAGCGTGGCGCGTCCCTGTCCGCCGGTGCCGCTGAGGGTCGGCGCCGTGGGCGGTGGGCCGGCGAAGACGGCGCCGCTGACGGCTCTGCGCATGTCGGTCTGGACCTGCTCGGCGGTCAACGCCTGGTTGTAGACGCGGACTTCGTCCAGGAGCCATGGTGGGCTGGTGAGCTGCTCGGGGTCGAACAGTGTTCCCAGGAGCAGCGGCGCGTCCGCTGCGGTGATCTGGTCGGCGATGGTGGCCTGTTCGCCGACCAGGTGACCGTTGAAGTAGAGGCGGAGAAGCCGGTCGCCGTAGGTGAGGGCCACGTGTGTCCAGACGTTCAGCGGGGCGTGCGGACCGCCGAGGTATTCGTCGAAGAGCCCGGCCCAGGTGCGGGGCATCATGAACGGGTCGTCCATCGACGTCACGCTGATGAAGTATGACGAGCTCGGCTCGTCCCTGACGAAGGCGTAGAGGTCGGCCGGCGTGGTGGGCCTGATCCAGGTTTCCAGAGTCATCCCGGTGGTCAGTCGCATGCTGGGCGAGTGCGGGACGACCACCTGTGCGAGCTGAGGGCTGTGGTTTCCTAATCGGAGAGCCTTGCCGAAGGGGCCGTCGACCCACTGCGCTCCCGCGGTGGTGCCGTGGTTGCCGTGTCCCGAGGAGTCGACGATGGTCGTGCCCGATCCCTCCTCGAAGCCGTAGGCCGCGACCGGGCCCGGTGGATTCCGCGTGGTGGCGTCGGCGGCGGTGAGTGGTCCGAGGGCGAGGGTCATGGCGACGGGCAGGACGAGAGCACGAAGAGATCGAGTCACGGAGTCTCCCTGAGCGGATGCTGTCCGGTGAGACGAGTGTCGCCGCTGAGCCCTGTACGGACGCTGGACGACAGCCTTCAGCCCACCCCGGCGGGCTCCCTCTTCTTCTTGGCCGCCCCGGCCTTCCACACCAGCACGCCCACCGGTACGGCGGCCGCCAGGATCCACAACGTCGCCGTGTTGCCCACGCCCAGGAGTTTCATCGCCGAGGCCAGCAGCACGTACACCAGCAGTGCCCGGATGATCCCCGCGGGCGCCCAGGCCGAGACGCGCGCACCCAGGTACACCCCGGGGATCGATCCGATCAGCAGCGACACGGTCAGGTCGAGCTTGAAGTCGCCGAAGAACAGGTGGCCCAGGGCCGCCGAGGCCACCAGCGGCACCGCCTGGACGAGGTCGGTCCCGACGAGCTGGTTGGCCTTCAGCGCCGGGTACAGCGCCAGCAGGGCGACGATGATGAGCGACCCGGACCCCACGGAGGACACGCCGACGACCAATCCGCCGACCATACCGACCAGTAGAGTCGGAATCGGGCGCACGGAGATCTCCTGGGCGTCCAGCGCTCCGCCCCTGTCGCCGATGAGGATCTTGGCGACCAGCCCGGCGACCGCCAGCAGCAGCGCGATGCCCAGCGCCACCTTGACCGCCTGCTGCACGCTTTCCCCGGTCCCGAAGGCGCGGATGAGGAAGACCCCGCAGAACGCCGTCGGGATCGACCCGGCGCACAACCACGCGACGAGCCGCAGGTTGACCGTGCCGCGGCGCAGGTGCACCATCCCGCCGACCGGTTTCATCAGCGCCGACGTCACCAGATCGCTGGAGACCGCGGCCAGCGGGGGCACGTTGAAGAACAACATCATCATGGGCGTCATCAACGCGCCGCCGCCCATCCCGGTCAGGCCGACGATGATCGCGACCAGGAAGGAGCCGACGACGAGGGGGAAGTCGATCAACGAATCCATCCTCCGCTTCGCAGGGCGTCGAGCACGCGGGTGACCGCGCTCTCGATGGACACGCCGGTGGTGTCGATGGCGAGGTCGGCGTCGTCCGGCTCCTCGTAGGGGTCGGAGATGCCGGTGAACGAGGGGATCTCTCCCGCGCGGGCCTTGGCGTACAGGCCCTTGCGGTCGCGCCGCTCGCACTCCTCCAGCGGCGTGGACACGTGCACGAGCAGGAAGTCGGCGCCGACCGACTCGACCATCTCGCGCACCTCCTCGCGGGTGGAGGCGTAGGGCGCGATGGGGGCGCAGATGGCCAGGCCGCCGTGCCGCGCGACCTCGGCGGCGACGAAGCCGATGCGCCTGATGTTGAGGTCGCGGTCCTCGCGCGAGAACGTCAGGCCCTTGGACAGCAGGTGGCGCACCACGTCGCCGTCGAGGTAGGTCACGGTGCGCCCGCCGAGCTCCAGCAGCGAGTCGCGAAGGCCGCGGGCGATGGTGGACTTGCCCGAGCCCGACAGGCCCGTGAAGAAGACGACCAGGCCGCGGCGGTGGGGCGGCCCGGGCAGGGTGATGGGCGCGGGTCCCGCCAGGTGCTCGGTGGCGCCGTAGGCCTCGGCGACGTGCTCGCGCAACTCCAGGTCGATCTCCTGGTCTTCGCGTTCCGCCAGGGGCACGGCCACCACCATGGCGTCGAGCTTGCCGGCCGCCGAGAGCGCGGCGCGCACGATGCCGGGCCCCGCCTCGCCGTACGCCAGGGGCATGAGGACCACGACGGCGCCGAGCTCGCGGGCGGTCTCCTTGATCTCCTCGACGGAGTCGAGCGGGCCGCGCATGGTCACGACGAGCGCGGGCCGGCCGTCGAGTTCCTTGCGGACCTCGGCGGGGGTACGGCGGAGCCGGGCGAAGGGCCCGTGCTCGATGCCGCCGAGGGCGCGTACCTGGCCGGTGCCGACGGTCAGCACGGCGAGCGGTGCGCCTTCCGGGTCGAGGAGGGTGAGGTCGCCCGAGGCGTCGTCGGGCAGGTCGATGGTGATCGGAGCCGGCCACGGCGTGCCGTCGACGAGCGTGCCGCGCTCGACGACGGAGTGGGCGTCGTCGTGGCCCATGAAGCCGGTGAGCGGGGCGAAGGCGCCGTTGAGCAGCAGCTCGAGGTCGGCGAGCTCGCGGGCGTCTGGCGTGTACGTCATCCAACTATTCCGATCAGCTTGGTAGGAAACACTCTAGCTTGTGATCCAAGTCTTACGGAAGCCAGGCATAGCGAGAGGGCCGATGAGGCGTCTGGGAGGGTGTCGAAAGCAAAACTCCCCTGGAGGTGATCGTGGACGCCGCAGACGAACGAGGCTTCCGCGAGTTCGTTTCCGCGCGCTCACCCGCGCTGATGCGCCTGGGCTACCTGCTGGCGGGCGGTGACCAGCACGCTGCGGAGGATCTCGTGCAGGCCGCGCTCGCCAAGCTGGCGGTCAAGTGGAAGCGGGTCGATGCGCCGGAGGCCTACGTCAAGCAGGTGATGTACCGCCAGCAGATCAGCTGGTGGCGTACGGCGTCGCGGCGGCCGGAAGTGATTCAGGCGCGGTTGCCGGAGAGCCCGGGTCTCGACCGCACGCACCAGAGCGAGCTGCGCATGGTGCTGCGCGAGGCGCTGGCCAAGCTCACCCCCCGGCAGCGCACCGTGCTCGTGCTGCGTTACTTCGAGGATCTGCCCGACACCGAGGTCGCCAAGGAACTGGGCGTCTCGGTCGGAACCGTGCGCAGCACCGCGCACCGCTCGCTGGCCAGGCTCCGCGAGTTGTCACCCGAACTTGCCAGGGAACTGGAGACCGTGTCATGACCGACCTGCTGCGCGAGACGCTGGGAGAGTGGGCGGGCGACGCCCGTGTCCCGCACGACCTGGCCGAACGGGCGCTGAAGAAGCGCCGCCGGCCGATGCTCTGGATCGTTCCCGCTGTCGCCGTGGCCGCGGCGGCCGCCGTCGCGCTGGTGGTCGTACCGGGCGGCGAGAGCGCCGCGCCCGACCCGGCGGCGACCGTGAGCGTCGAGGTGACGCTCCCGCCCAGGCCGGAGCCGGAGAACGACATCAAGGCCGACGTCGACAACAACCCTCCCGCCACGCTGATCGCCGCCGGGCAGTACGCCGTCTCGGCCTTCTACACGCTGAAGGGCGGGCCCAACAACGGCGATCCGCTCGACCGCACGTGGTCGCTCTACGACCCGCGCACCGGCGGCTACGAGCGCACCGACTGGGCCTGGGTGGACGTCGCGCCAGGCCTGCACCTGGCCGCCGTCCTGGAGGGCCAGGACCTCGGCACCCGGATCGGCATCATGGACATGAAGACCAGGCAGATCCTGCGCTGGATCGACCTGCAGAACCCCACGGGCTCGGTGGTGTGGTCGCCCGACGGCACGAAGGTGCTGGCCACGACCTACTCCGACTACCCCGACATGGTGCAGGGAGAGGGCCGGCAGCACCCCGACGTGCACAAGCCGGCGCGCACCGGCTACTACATCGTCGACGTCGCCACCGGCCAGGCCGACCACCACGCCCTGCCCTCGATGCCCGACAACCAGATCGGCGACCCCGAGGGCAAGCCGTTCAACCCCAACCGCCGCCAGGACCTCGGCTGGAGCGTCGACGGTGCGCTGCTCTGGCAGCCGACCGCGACCCAGCCCGCCAAGGTCTACCTCACCTTCGACGGGCAGCCGGCGGATGCTCCCGACAAGGCCCAGGCCGACTCCTACCGTGACGAGCCGATCTGGTCGCCCGACGGCACCAAGCGGCTGTACGGCGACGGCCTGCCGACCCCGGTGCTCGACCGCGAAGGCAAGGAACTGGGCAGGCAGAAGCTGCTGCAGCAGTGGGCGTGGGCCGACAACGAGAACATCATCGGCCTGGGCTGCTACGGCGAGTGCGAGAACGAGTTCCACAGCAGCATCGTCGTGACCAGCGTCGACGGCACCAAGGTCACGCAGCTGTCCACCTACCAGAAGGGGGACGACGGCCGCTGGTGGCCGGTGCTGACCCGCCGCTAGATCAACCGGGCGAAGTGGTTCTGCGGCTTGCGGATGACCATGACGACCTCGTCATGAGCCGAGGTGTAACGGCCCCGGCTCATGCGCGAGACCAGTCCTACGGCCGCGGAGCCCAGCCGGCCCATCGCCGGCCCGCTCGTGGCCGTCTCCGAGTCGGTGACCATCAGGCCGCGCGAGAGGCAGAACGCCAGCATGCCCTCGCGCGAGGTGACCGGCTCGTAGACGGCGGGCAGCGGCCCGGCGCCGTCGTCTCCGGTCAGGTACGGCCAGGCCAGGCGGCGCAACCACGACGGCGTGACCCGGTCGCAGAACCCGTACGCGCTCGAACGGTCGCGCATGCGCAGCAGGAGCAGCCCGCCGGGCCGCAGCCCGTTGAGCATGCGGTCGAGCACCAGCTCGGTGTGGTGGATGCGCTCCAGCAGGAAGTTCACGAAGATCACGTCGAAGGAGCGCGGCGGGATCGGCACGGAGCGCAGGTCGCCCAGGCTCCACGAGTCGAGGCCGGTGTCACCCTCCAGGGCGGCGTGCACCTGCTCGAGGTCGTCGTCGACGCCGGAGATCCGCGCCTCGACCCGGTCGAGGACCAGGCCGTGCTCCCGCGCGCATCCGGCCACCAGCAGATCGAGCCGCCGGCCCAGCTGCTCGGTGTACTGCTCGCGGATGCGCTGGCCGAAGACGTCTCCTCTTACCCGCAGCTCAGACATGTCACTCAGAGTAACTTCATAACCGCCGTTCGTGAGGGATTTCCCCCACCTCACCTCACTGTCGGAGGCAGAGACTAGTCTGGGAAGCACAAACCCCCGTGTCCGGTCCGGCCGGGGGTGGTCGTGTTGCCGTCGTGGGGCTGTGGGCATGAGTCTTTCCGGTCTTCTTGATCTCGTCTCCGCTGACCAGAAACTGGCCGGCGCGCTGTCGTCCGAGGGGGACGTGGCGCTCATCGCGCCTGCCCCGATGCGGCCGTTCGCGGTGGGCGCCCTGGCGGGCCGCCGCACCGTGCTGGCCGTCACGGCGACCGGCCGGGAGGCCGAGGACCTGGCGGCCGCGTTGTCGTCGCTGATCGACCCGGTCACCGTCGCGGTCTTCCCCGCCTGGGAGACGCTGCCGCACGAGCGGCTGTCGCCGCGCAGCGACACCGTCGGCCAGCGCCTGGCCGTGCTCAGGAGGCTCGCCCACCCGATCGAGGGCGACCTGGCGGCGGGCCCGCTGCAGGTGATCGTCGCCCCCGTGCGCGCGCTCCTGCAGCCGATCGTGAAGGGCCTGGGCGACCTGGAGCCGATCCGGCTGAAGGCCGGCGGCGACGCCGACCTCGACGAGGTGGTGACGCGGCTGGTCGACAACGGCTACCACCGGGTCGACATGGTCGAGAAGCGCGGCGAGGTCGCGGTGCGTGGCGGCCTGCTCGACGTCTTCCCGCCGACCGAGGAGCACCCGCTGCGGCTGGAGTTCTGGGGCGACACGGTCGAGGAGATCCGCTGGTTCAAGGTGGCCGACCAGCGCTCGCTGGAGGTGGCCTCCGACGGGCTGTTCGCTCCGCCCTGCCGCGAGCTGCTGCTGACGGCCACGGTGCGCGAGCGCGCCAGAGCCCTGGCGCAGGAGCACCCCTCGCTGGCCGAGGTGCTCGACCAGCTGGGCGAGGGCTCGCCGGTCGAGGGCATGGAGGCTTTCGCCCCGGTGCTCGCGGGCGAGATGGACCTGCTCGTCGACCACCTGCCGAAGGACGCCGCGGTCTTCGTCTGCGATCCCGAGCGCATCAGGGGCCGGGCCGAGGAGCTCGTGCGCACCAGCCAGGAGTTCCTGGAGGCCTCCTGGATCAACGCGGCGGCGGGCGGCGAGGCGCCGATCGACCTGGGCGCCGCGGCCTTCCGCACCCTTGAGGAGATCCGCGACCACGCCGACTCCCTGGGCCAGGGCTGGTGGAGCATGGCGCCGTTCGGCAACGGCATCGAGCTCGACGCCCACGACAGCGAGGCCTACCGGGGCGACACCCGCAAGGCGCTTGGCGACATCAAGGCGTGGCTCGCGCAGGACAAGGCGATCGTGCTGCTCAGCGAGGGCCACGGGCCCGCCGAGCGCATGGTCGACCTGCTCAAGGAAGTCGACGTGCCCGCGCGGCTCGAGGAGTCGATCGACAAGCCGCCGGCCGGCGGCGTCGTGCTGGTCTCCACCGGCCTGCTGGAGCACGGCTTCGAGACCCCGACGCTGGCCGTCCTGACCCACCTCGACCTCGTCGGCCAGAAGGCCTCGACCAAGGACATGCGGCGGCTGCCCTCCCGCAGGCGCAACATGGTCGACCCGCTGCAGCTCAAGGTGGGCGACTACGTCGTGCACGAGCAGCACGGCGTCGGCCGCTACGTCGAGATGGTGCAGCGCACCGTGCAGGGCGCCACGCGCGAATACCTGGTCATCGAGTACGCCAAGGGCGACCGGCTCTACGTCCCCACCGACCAGCTCGACGAGGTCACCCGCTACGTGGGCGGCGAGGCGCCGACGCTCAACCGCATGGGCGGCGCCGACTGGGCCAAGGCCAAGTCGCGGGCGAAGAAGGCGGTCAAGGAGATCGCCGGCGAGCTCATCAGGCTCTACTCCGCCCGCATGGCCTCGCCCGGCCACCCCTTCGCGCCAGACTCACCGTGGCAGCGCGAGATGGAGGACGCCTTCCCCTACGCCGAGACCGGCGACCAGCTGGAGGCGATCGACGAGGTCAAGCGCGACATGGAGCGGCCGATCCCGATGGACCGGCTGATCTGCGGCGACGTCGGCTACGGCAAGACCGAGATCGCGGTGCGCGCGGCCTTCAAGGCGGTGCAGGACGGCAAGCAGGTGGCCGTGCTCGTGCCGACGACGCTGCTGGTGCAGCAGCACATGTCGACCTTCACCGAGCGGTTCTCCAACTTCCCCGTCGTGGTCAAGCCGGTCTCACGCTTCCAGACCGACGCCGACGTCAAGCAGACCCTCGAAGAGCTGCGCGAGGGCAAGGCCGACGTGGTCATCGGCACCCACCGCCTGCTCAACCCCGAGGTGCGCTTCAAGAACCTCGGCCTCATCATCATCGACGAGGAGCAGCGGTTCGGCGTCGAGCACAAGGAGGCCATGAAGCATCTGCGCACCCAGGTCGACGTGCTGGCCATGTCGGCCACGCCGATCCCGCGCACGCTGGAGATGGGCCTGACCGGCATCCGCGAGATGTCGACGATCCTGACCCCGCCGGAGGAGCGCCACCCGATCCTCACCTTCGTCGGGCCCTACGACGAGAAGCAGATCGCCGCGGCGATCCGCCGCGAGCTGATGCGCGACGGCCAGATCTTCTTCGTGCACAACCGGGTCGCCTCGATCAACAAGGTCGCCGCCCGCCTGAAGGAGCTCGTGCCAGAGGCGCGCGTCGCGGTGGCCCACGGGCAGATGAACGAACACCAGCTCGAGCAGATCATGGTCGGCTTCTGGGAGCGCGAATACGACCTGCTGGTCTCCACGACCATCGTCGAGTCTGGCCTCGACGTGCCCAACGCCAACA
The DNA here is from genome assembly GCF_044456985.1 of Nonomuraea sp. NPDC050663. Lineage (NCBI taxonomy): Bacteria > Bacillati > Actinomycetota > Actinomycetes > Streptosporangiales > Streptosporangiaceae > Nonomuraea > Nonomuraea sp. NPDC050663. The sequence continues at coordinate 49,998 of NZ_JBITGL010000019.1, read as the reverse complement.
CGCTGATCGTCGACCGGGCCGACAACTACGGCCTGTCGCAGCTGCACCAGCTGCGCGGGCGCGTCGGCCGTGGCCGCGAGCGCGGCTACGCCTACTTCCTCTACCCGCCGGAGCGCCCGCTGACCGAGACCGCGCACGAGCGGCTGGCGACCATCGCCCAGCACACCGAGATGGGCGCGGGCATGTACGTCGCGATGAAGGACCTGGAGATCCGCGGCGCGGGCAACGTGCTCGGCGCCGAGCAGTCGGGCTTCATCGCGGGCGTCGGCTTCGACCTGTACGTCCGGCTGATGGCCGAGGCCGTGCAGGAGCAGAAGGCCAAGCTCACCGGCGAACCCGCGGTCGAGGAGCGTCCCGACGTCCGGGTCGAGCTGCCGATCAACGCCCACATCCCGCACGACTACGTCACCTCCGAGCGGCTGCGGCTGGAGGCCTACAAGCGCATCGCCGCCATCGCCTCGGAGAACGACATCGTCGCCGTGCGCGAGGAGCTCACCGACAGGTACGGCAAGCCGCCGCTCGAGGTCGAGAACCTCCTGGAGGTGGCCAGGTTCCGCATCGCCGCGCGCAAGGCGGGCCTGTCCGATGTGGTGCTGCAGGGCACCAACATCAAGTTCGGTCCCGTGGTGCTGAGAGAATCCCAGCAGGTGCGGTTGCAGCGGCTCTACAAGACGGCGATCTACAAGCAGGCGGCGGAGACTCTGCTGGTTCCCGTGCCGAAGACCAAGCCGGTCGGCGGGCAGCCGCTACGCGACCTGGCCTTGTTGAAGTGGTGCGGCGACCTGGTCGAGGCGATGTTCCTCGAGCCCGCACGGGTAAGCTAAGCCGCGGTTTGTTCGGAAAGGGACCAACGTGAAGTCGATTCGAGTGGCCGGTGTCGCAATCGCCGCCGGGATTGCGCTGACCGCGTGCTCCCAGCCCGTCGAGGCCGGGGCCGCGGCCGTCGTGGGCCAGGACCGCATCTCCTCCAGCGCCTTGAACCAGGAAGTCCGGGCCTACACCGCGGCCCTGGAGCGGGCGAAGATCAACCCGGCGCAGCTCGGGGTGCCGGTCAACCAGTACGTCCTGCAGCGCATGGTCACCGAGTCGCGCTTCAGGCAGCTGGTCGCGAAGTACGACGTCGCCATCTCGGAGACCGAGGTCGACACGGCGCTGAAGAACCCGGGCCAGATGCAGACGCCCGAGATGAACCTCCTGGCCAAGGGGCTCGACCCGGCCGATCCGCGCGGATTCATCCGCTCAGAGCTGGGCGTCTACAAGATCATCGATCAGCTGGGCGGCCCGAACAACCAGCAGGCGATGCAGAAGGTCCAGCAGGAGTTCGGGTCGATCAAGGTCGCGTTCAACCCGCGCTACGGCGCCTACGACGGCCAGAACCAGACCTTCGTCGACACCGGCCGCTTCGGCAAGCTCACCTCGGTGCAACAGCAGCAGCCGCAGCAGGCGCCGCAGGGCTGACATGCCGCTGATCGTCGTCACCACCTCGCCGCGGGTCGCGCCCGGCCTGCTGTCGCCGCAGGCCTGGCGGGCCCTCACGGCCGGACCCGTGCACACCGCCGACCCCGGCCACCCGGCCCTGCCCTATCTGGCCGAGGCCGGGGTCGAGGTCGTCGTCGTGACCCCCGACCCGGCCTCGTGGGCGCGCCGGGCCGTCACCGAGACCGTCGTCTGGCTCGACGCCACCGAGGAGCAGATGCGCGGCTTCGGCCACGCCGCCCTCGCGCTGGAGACGCCGCCGGAGATCGAGGTCATCCCCGGCTCCTACGACCTGCCGGGCGCGCGGGTGCTCGACCTGGTCTCGGTCATGGACCGGCTGCGCACCGAGTGTCCGTGGGACCGCAAGCAGACCCACGCCTCGCTGGTGCCGTACCTCATCGAGGAGGCCTACGAGGTGCAGCACTCCGTCGAGTCCGGCGACCTCGACGCCCTGCGCGAGGAGCTCGGCGACGTGCTGCTGCAGGTCGCCTTCCACTCGCGGGTCGCCGAGCACTTCGACATCGACGACGTGGCGGCGGGCATCGTCGACAAGCTCGTCCGGCGCCACCCGCACGTCTTCAGCGACGTCTCGGCCGAGACCGCCGACGAGGTCAACGCCAACTGGGAGGCCATCAAGGCCGCCGAGCGCTCGTCGTCGGGCAAGAGCTCCGTCGACGGCGTGCCCACCGGCCAGCCCGCCCTTTCCCTGGCCGCCCAGCTCATCAAGCGCGCCGACCGCTCCGGCGTGCCGGAGTCGCTTGCCCACGCCGTGGGCCAGGGCGTCGCCCGCGAGCTCTTCGACCTGGTGCACCGGGCGCTGGAGGCCGGGCTCGACCCCGAGGCCGAGCTGCGGGCCGCCGCCCTGACCTACCGCGACCGCATCGTCGCCTGGGAGAACCGCTAGCCGACCACGGCCTGGAGCAGGCCGTAGACGAAGCGCGCCTGGTAGGGGCGGTCGTCGTGGGCGAAGTCGACCGTCCACTGCTGCGGCGCGGCCCCCTCGCCCTGCCTGGCGCCGGGGAAGCTCGCGCACACGTCGCCGATCACGCACGTCCACGGGCGCAGTCCGGCCATGGACACCTTCTTGTCGCCCGTCGGCCGGACGAACCACTGGTTCCACACGCGGCGGTCGGGCCCGACCATCACCTCGAACTCCAGCCCCGGCCAGTACGGCAACGCCCAGCGCACCACATCGCAGGTGACGGCGCCCAGGGAGTGCTCGCCCCGGTACGACGGCTCCCCGAGCGCCGAGCGGTACGGCGACAGGCCCTTGGCGTAGAAGGTGCGCCTGGTCCACTGGCTGTGCGCGGCGCCCTCCTCGCCCCGGCTCGCCCGCAGGTCGGTGAGCGCCTGCTGGACACGGTCGGAGTTGAGGTCGCGCATCCGGTGCATCAGCGTGAGCTGGAACTGGCGCACGCCGTAGGTCATCGGCTCGCCTCCACGTACTGGATGAACCCCGAGGTGCGCTGCGAGACGTCGGTGAAACCGCGCTCCCGCAGCGCCCCGGTCACCTCGTCGTCGGCGAACAGCCGTACGCCCGTGACCCGCCGCACGATCTCCTCCAGGCCCGGCACCCGCCGCGTGGTCATGAGCGCCAGCCGACCGCCCGGCCGCAGCACCCTGGTCATCGAGTCGAGTGCGTCGAAGGGCCGGTCGAACAGGTAGAGCGCGGCGAAACACGCGACCGCGTCGAACGTCTCGGAGGAGAACGGCAGGCTGACCGCGTCGCCCCGCACGTACTCCACGTTGGCGTCGCGCGTGTCGCGCACCGCGGTGTCGAGCATGGTCGCCGAGGCGTCGATGCCCACCACCAGGTCGGCGCCGGGAGCCAGAGCACGCGTGACGTTGCCGGGCCCGCAGGCGACGTCGAGGATCACCTCGCCGCCCGAGAGCCGGAGCATGTCGTGCAGCATCGCCATCTCCTGCACCGTGCTCGGCCCGAACGGCCCGCCCTTCGACAGGCCGATCAGGTAGGGCCGCCACAGCCGCTCGTAGACGAGCGGGAGCTGGGTGGACTGCATCAACCGTTGCGCGAAACTGAGCGGCACCTGCTCGGCCCCGAGCAGGTCGAGATAGCCGCGCGAGGAGTCGCCGCCGGGAACGTCGAGCAGTTTTCTGACTCGCTCCATGTGATCAGGATGACACGTCCACCCACACCAGCCGGTGATCGGAGCTGGGGAAGGGGAAGACTCCCGTCAGGCGCGACAGCGGGTCGCTGCGCACCGGCCAGAAGACGCCGCCGCCGAGCACCTTGAGCCCGTGACGGGAAGGCAGCACGTAGTCGGCACGCAGGTTGCCCGGAGCGGTGTCGGAGAAGTCCGCCGTGTCGTAGCGCGGGTCGCCCCTGTGGGTGGTGTTGGCGCCGCCCTGCAGAGCCGCCGCCTCGCTCGCGCCGTCGCTCGACGGGGCGAAGGACGCGTCGACGCGCTTGTTGCCGAGCAGCTGGTGGATGGCGCCGTCATAGGAGTCGCCGTCGAAGGGGTCGGCGTTCTGGTCGCCCGCGATCACGAAGCTCTCGCCGCCGCGCAGCCCGCCTCGCCTGCCCCTGTCGTCGTAGACGTAGCGGGCGCCGTTGACGTAGTCGGCCCAGAAGCGGATCTCGTCGTGGTTGCGGCGGCCGTTGCGGTCCTCGGCCCCGTCGAAGGTGGGCGGCGTGGGGTGGCTGGCCAGCAGGTGCACGGTGTCGCGGCCGACGCGCAGCGACAGGTCCCAGTGCGACTTGGACGACAGGCGGAGGACCGCGAGCTCCTCGTCGGAGTACCAGCCGGGCGGGATGACGTTGCCGGGCATGTCCTTCCACAGGAAGTTCTGGAAGGTGCGCACGTTCGTGATCGGGTACCTGGAGTAGACCGCCATGCCGTACTGGCCGGGGAAGACGCCGAAGCCGTAGGCGTCGTCGCCGTAGCCGGGGGCGCCGGGCGTGGTCACGACCTGGCCGTCGTTGTTGAGGTCGAAGCCGGAGGCGATGCCGGTGTTGCTGGGGGCGGTGTAGCGGTAGCGGTAGCGGATCGCCTCCGCGCCGTTCTGCCCGACGCGCAGGTAGTTGTCGTGGAAGAGGCGCAGCGCCGTGCCCTGCGCGTCGAAGTCGAACTCGTTGACCAGGACGACGTCCGGGCGGGCCCGCTGGATGATCTCCGCGATCACCTTGGCCTGCGCGTTGTCCGGCGTCGACAGGTCGGTGACGAGCTGGCCCTCCACGTTCCTGTTGAGGGAGGCGTTGAAGGTGGAGAAGCGGACCTGCGTCTTGGACGACGCGTCGGCGGGCACCGCGAGGAGCGGCATCGCGAGTGCGGCAGTCAGAAGGGTGCGCCAAAGTTTCACGAGCGGATCGTGCCACGCCGTGCCCGCCCGGTAACCGGCACAGATCGCCTGTTTCCCCAGTGTTCGTCTGGCATAACAAGTCCCGAAATGGCAGGCTTTTCCGCCGGGGGAGAGGGGCACATGACCGAGGCACGCGCGCTGCGGCGCGACGATCCGCGGGAGCTGGCCGGATACCGGCTCACCGGCGTGCTCGGCGACGGCGGCCAGGGAACCGTCTACCTGGGGCAGCGAGGCGGGCGCCACGTCGCGGTCAAGGTGCTGCACGCGCGGCTGGTGGGCGACCGCCGTGCCGTACGCAGGTTCCTGGCCGAGGCCGCCACCGCGGCCAGGATCGAAGGCGCGGGGACGGCACGCGTCGTCGACTCGGGCATGGCCGAGGAACGGCCCTACCTGATCAGCGAATACGTCGACGGCCCCTCCCTGCAGCAGCACGTGCAGAGGTACGGCCCGCTCGACGGCGACGAGCTCGACGAGCTGGCGATCGGCACCATCGGCGCGCTGTCGGCCATCCACCGGGCCGAGATCGTGCACAGGGACTTCAAGCCGTCGAACGTCCTGCTGGGCCCCGACGGCCCGCGGGTGATCGACTTCGGCATCGCCAGAACCGTCGACTCGGCGACCACGGCGACCAGTTCGGTGGTCGGCACCCCCGGATACATGGCGCCCGAGCAGATCGCGGGCGAGGACGCCACGGCCGCCTCCGACGTCTTCGCCTGGGCCGCGACCATCGCCTTCGCGGCCACCGGGAGCTCGCTGTTCAGCGCGGCCAACATTCCCGCCGTCATGCACAGGGTGTTGACGGCCGAGCCCGACCTGTCGGACGTCGAGCGGCCGCTGCGCTCGGTGCTGACCGACTGCCTGCGCAAGGACCCGGCGCGGCGGCCGATCGCGCGCCAGGTCCACGCCCGCCTGACCAGGCAGGCGCCCGCCACGCCGGCGCCCCTTCCCGCGTCCGTACGGCGGCGCAGGCTCCTGGCCGCCGGAGCGCTCGCGCTGATCCTGGCAGTCGGGGCCCTCAAGACCATGTGGTGGCCCGACCGACTCCCCGAGGCCTCCGGGCCGGAGCTCCACGTGACCCCGGCGAACACGCCCGGCTTCGGCCAGGCGCTCGGCGACCCCTTCGGCCCGGCGGGCGACCAGGTCACCGCGATGGCGGTCGGCTCCCTGCTCGGCGACCCGATCGTGGCCGCGGCCGGCGGCGGCGAGATCCACCTCCTGCGCCCCGGGGCCGAGCGCCCCGCCTACCCGGAGATCCCGGTGGGCTCGCCCACGGTGACCTTCGTGGCGGTCACCGAGGTGGACGGCCGCGCGATGGTCGTCTACGTGGCCGGCGGGGTCCTGCGCACCTGGAACGTCGCCGAGGCCGAACCGGGCAGGTTCTTCACCTGCGACTCCGAGAACCCGCCCGTGGCGATCGCCGGGGAACGGGCCTACCTCGGCTGCCCCAACGGGCGAGTGATCACCGTGGACCTGCGGAGCGGCCGGCCCGTGGGCGAGCCCCAGGTGTTCGAGTCCGTGGTGACCGCCCTGGCCTGGGACGGCTTCCAGCTCGTCGTCGGCACCGGCGACGGGCACCTGCTCAGGGGCGGCGCCCGTGCCGCCGCGGGAGCCCCCGTCACCAGGATCGGCCACCTCGGCGGCGCGCGGATCGCCGTGGTCACGACCGACGGACGCGTCACCGTCTACGGGCCCGACCTCGCCGAGGTCGTCTACACGGCCGAGACCGCCCAGCCGCTGGCCGACGTCATCGAGCGCGGCGGCGAGCTGGTGACCCTCGCCGGAGGCCAGGGCCTCAGCGCCCAGGAGGGCGACCGCGAGGCGCGGCTGCTGGCCGAGCGGCACGAGGTCACCGCGATCGCCGCGGGTGAGCTCGGCGGGCGCGCCGTGGTGGTGGCCGCGATCGGGGGATCACGGCTGCGCGCCTGGAACCTGGACCGCTAGCCGTACCAGGTAGTAGACCTCGGTAGGCTTCTGACGCAACTGCCCTTCAACTCTAGGAGCGCTTGACGTGGCTGCCATCGAGGTCGTCTACGCCCGTGAGATCCTCGACTCCCGCGGAAACCCGACCGTCGAGGTCGAGGTAGTCCTCGACGACGGGAGCACCGGCCGTGCGGCCGTGCCCAGCGGCGCCTCCACCGGCGCCTTCGAGGCCGTCGAGCTGCGTGACGGCGAGGAGCGCTACGGCGGCAAGGGCGTGGAGAAGGCCGTGCTCGCCGTGACCGACGAGATCTTCGACGAGGTGCACGGCGTCGAGGCCGAGGACCAGCGCATCGTCGACCAGATCATGATCGACCTCGACGGCACGCCCAACAAGGCCAAGCTGGGCGCCAACGCCATCCTGGGCGTCTCGCTGGCCGTGGCCAAGGCCGCCGCCGACAGCGCCGAGCTGCCGCTCTACCGTTACGTGGGCGGCTCCAACGCGCACCTGCTGCCCGTGCCGATGATGAACATCCTCAACGGCGGCGCCCACGCCGACACCAACGTCGACATCCAGGAGTTCATGATCGCGCCGATCGGGGCCGAGAGCTTCCGCGAGGCCGTGCGCATGGGCACCGAGGTCTACCACGCGCTGAAGAAGGTGCTCAAGGAGAAGGGCTACGCCACCGGCCTGGGCGACGAGGGCGGCTTCGCGCCCAACCTGCCGTCCAACCGCGACGCGCTCGACCTGATCCTGGTCGCCATCGAGAAGGCGGGCTACACCCCCGGCCAGGACATCGCGCTCGCGCTCGACGTGGCGGCCTCCGAGTTCCACAACGACGGCGTCTACACCATCGACGGCAAGGGCCTGTCGGCCGACGAGCTCATCGCGTTCTACTCCGACCTGGTCGCCTCCTACCCGCTGGTCTCCATCGAGGACCCGCTCGACGAGAGCGACTGGGAAGGCTGGAACAAGATCACCAAGGCGCTCGGCGACAAGGTGCAGCTCGTCGGCGACGACCTGTTCGTCACCAACCCCGAGCGGCTGGCCCGCGGCATCGCCGAAGGCACCGCCAACGCCCTGCTGGTCAAGGTCAACCAGATCGGCACCCTCACCGAGACCCTCGACGCCGTCGAGCTCGCCCACCGCAACGGCTACCGCTGCATGATGTCGCACCGTTCCGGGGAGACAGAAGACACCACCATCGCCGACCTGGCGGTGGCCACCAACTGCGGCCAGATCAAGACCGGAGCCCCGGCCCGATCCGACCGCGTGGCCAAGTACAACCAGCTGCTCCGCATCGAGGAGCAGCTCGACGATGCCGCCCGTTACGCGGGTCGCGCGGCTTTCCCGAGGTTCCAGCGCTAGATTCGGTTCGGCGCTGCCGAACCCCCGAATCTGGAGCGAACTTCGATGAGTGACGAGGCTAGGCCCGGGAGCAACCGCGAACGCGAGGAGACCACCACTCCACGCGTGCCCCGACCGACTCCCGGAGCCAAGCCCGGCGGTACTTCCGGCAAGTCCGGCTCCACCGGCAAGCCCGCCGCGTCCGCCGCGGGCAAGGCCGGTGGCTCCGCCGTACGGCCCAGCAGCGGCGGCACCTCCGGTTCCAGTTCCGCTGCCGGCCCTGGCGCCGGTGCCTCCGCGGGCAAGCCGAAGCCGCGCCGACCGCAGCTCACCGGGCGGGCCGCCATCCTCGCCGTCGTCGTCTGCGCGATCGCGATGAGCCTGGCCTACCCCGTGCGCGAATACATCGCCCAGCGCCGCCAGCTCACCGAGCTGCAGGCCGAGAAGGACAGGGTGCTGGCCGAGCAGCGCAAGGTCGAGGAGCAGCGGCGGCAGGTGCAGGATCCCAACTGGACCAAACGCACCGCACGCGAGCGGCTGCACTACTGTGACCCGGGCGCCAAGTGCTACATGGTGCCCAAGCCGAAGCCGAGCGGCGGCACGACCACCGCCACACAAGACTCGGCGACACCGCCCTGGTACGAAACGTTGTGGGAGTCGGTGGTCGCCGCCGACACGGGGGAGACAAGTGGAAGCTAGCGACGTCGAGGCCATCGGGCGGCAGCTCGGCCGCGAGCCCCGCGGACTGCGCGAGGTCGCCCACCGCTGCCCGTGCGGGCGCCCTGACGTGGTCGAGACCGCGCCCCGCCTGCCCGACGGCACCCCCTTCCCGACCCTGTACTACCTGACCTGCCCCAGGGCCAACTCCGAGATCGGCACGCTCGAGAGCTCGGGGATGATGAAGGAGATGCAGGCACGCCTGGCGGAGGACCCCGCGCTGGCCGCGGCCTACCAGGCGGCGCACGACGACTACCTCGCCCGCCGCGACAAGGCCGCCGAGGATTCGGGCGTCGAGCCGCTGCCGCCTGGCACCCAGAGCTCGGGCGGCATGCCCACCCGCGTGAAGTGCCTGCACGCCCTGGTCGCCCAGGAACTGGCCGTCCCCGGCAGCAACCCGTTCGGGCGCGAGGCGCTCGACGCGCTGCCCGAGTGGTGGGCGGAGGGACCGTGCGCGTAGCCGCCATCGACTGCGGCACCAACTCGGTGCGGCTGCTCATCGCCGACATCTCCGGCGACGAACTCACCGACGTCGAGCGCCGGATGGAGATCGTCCGGCTCGGCCAGGGCGTCGACCGGACCGGACGGCTCGCCCCGGAGGCCCTGGAGCGCACGTTCGCGGCGATGCGGGGGTATCGCAAGCTCATCGACCAGCACGGGGCCGGGTCCACACGCGTGGTCGCCACCAGCGCCACGCGTGACGCGGCCAACCGCGACGAGTTCGTGGCGGGAGTGCTGGAGATCTTCGGGGTGGAGCCGGAGGTGGTGTCCGGCTCGGAGGAGGCGCAACTGTCGTTCACCGGCGCGACCCGCGGCGCGCAGGGTCCCGCCCAGGCGCCCTTCCTCGTCGTCGACATCGGTGGCGGCTCGACCGAGTTCGTCGTCGGCTCCGAGGCGGCGCAAGCCGCGCTCTCCGTCGACATCGGATGCGTGCGCCTGACCGAGCGCCACCTGCGCGACGCGGGCGACCCTCCGTCGGCCGAGGCCGTCGACCGCGTGATCGCCGACATCGAGGCCGCCCTCGACAAGGTGGCGGACGCCGTCCCCGTCGACGGCGCGCGCACCCTGGTCGGCCTGGCCGGTTCGGTGACCACGGTGGCGGGCATCGCCCTCGACCTGCCCGAATACGACCCCGAGCGCATCCACCACTCGCGCATCCCGGCCGCCCGGGTCCACGAGGTGTCGGCCGGCCTGCTCTCGATGACGCACGACGAGCGTGCGGCGATCCCGGTCATGCACCCGGGCCGCGTCGACGTCATCGCCGCCGGCGCGCTGATCCTCGACCGCATCGTCAGGCGCTTCGGTTTCACCGACGTGGTGGTCAGCGAACACGACATCCTCGACGGGATCGCCTGGTCTCAGGTCTGACGCCGCGCGATTGTGACCTGACGGTGATCCTCGCTCCCGGCGCCGGTTTCCGCATTTCCGCAGGTAGCGATCGCGTTGCAGGAAAACCTGAAGTTTTTGCAACGAAATATGGACATCAGCTGCCAGTTGTCCGTATTGAGCGGGCAATCGAGTTTGTGCTTAAGTAAAGAGGCTTTACGGGGGCTTTGCCATCTTGCCGTGCGCAGAAGGCGACGGCGTGGCGACCGTTCCCGAGCGTGTCTTTCCTCCTAGGAATGGAGCACTCTCACATGAAGTCTCTCGGTTTGGCCCGCAGGATGGCGGCGCTCGGCGCCTCCACCGCGGTGCTGGCCACCATGGTCGCGGGGCTGATGGCCGGCTCCGCCCAGGCGGCCACCTCGGCGACGGCCGGGTCGGCCACCTCGTCCGCCGCCGCGAAGCCCAAGGTCTCGGTTGCCACGCCCGTTGTTTCTGAGAAGCACTACTGGGGTGGCTGTCCGACCACGGTCAAGTTCTCCGCGAAGATCAAGGTGAAGCTGACGGGTGGCAAGACCACCCTGGCTTACCGCTGGCTTCACGGTGACGGGTCCAAGAGCAAGGTCTCCACGATCGGGCTCAAGGGCAGCGGTACGAAGTACGTCACCGTCAAGCAGTCGCTGACCTTCGACGAGAACGTCAAGGGTTGGGAGGCGCTGCAGGTCCTCGGTCCGCGGAAGGTGACCTCGAAGAAGGTCTACTTCCAGGTCGAGTGCACCAACGGCATGCCGACCCACCCGCAGAGCCCGTCCGCATGGGCCAAGGCCTGGGCGAGCCCCGACCACTACGTCGGTTCCTGCAACGTCGGCGCCAGGATCAACTTCTCCGGCGTCATCAAGGTCGACGACCCGCGCTGGGTGCGTTACCGCTGGATCCTCAACGGTGACGTGGTCGACCGCGGCGCGGTCAAGGTGTACGACACCCGTCGTGTCGGCTTCAGCTTCACGCCTCGCGAGAGCCACCGTGGCTGGGCCGTCCTGCAGCTCCTGGGCAAGAACGCCTCGGACTCCAACCGCGTCCACTACAAGGTCTGGTGCAAGGACGAGGCCCCGGCCACCGTCTCTGTCTCCGAGATCAACGTCAAGGTGAACGAGGCCGTGTGCCCCGCCACCCCGTCGGCTGACTTCAGCGCCACGCTGTACGCCAGCCGCAAGACCCTGGTGCACTTCAAGTGGACCGTGGGCGACAAGGTCGTGACCGGTTCCGAGTGGGTCGACGGGTCGAAGACCATCGTCGGTCCGAGCCGCACCACCACCGGTGGCGCCACCCTCGAGGTGACCGGCCCTGTGTCGATCACCCGTAACGCCACTGTCGTCCTGGCCTGCAAGCCGGCTCCGTCGGGCACCGTCGTGGCCAACTGGGTCGACGCCGACTGGGTCAACGTCGTGTGCGAGGGCACCACGGTCAAGTCCGCCGACCTCAAGGTCACGGGCAAGTTCACGGTCACCGGCACCAAGACGGTCGACTGGAGCCTGTCCACCGCCGCGGGTGTGGCGACTTCGGGCTCCGACACCCTGACGAACGATTCGAAGGTGGTCAGCGCGACCGTCTCGAACGCCAGCCTGACCGGCAACTTCGGCAAGCTGGTCGTCCCCGGTGATGACGAGCTCGACAACATCGGCGCGCCGACCTGCGCGTAGTTCGCACCTCTGATTCGGGCGGCTCTCAGTTCCACGGAGAGCCGCCCGTTTCGTGTCCCGGGCGTCTCGGTGCTCCGATGAGGCACCATCAGTCCCATGAGCTTCGTACGGCCCGGCACAGGGTGGCCCGATGACCCGGCGACCCCCGGAACCCCGGTCGCCCACACCCCGGACGACGTCCGGAAGCTGGCCGCCGCCAGCGGTAGCCTCGGTGAGCTCACCGCGCGCCAGTCGGTGTGCAGGACCTGCCCCCGCCTGGTGGAGTGGCGCGAGGAGGTCGCCGACGTCAAGCGGCGGGCCTTCGCGGGCGAGACGTACTGGGGCCGCCCCATCGCGGGCTGGGGCGCGGACGACCCCAAGCTGATGATCGTCGGCCTGGCTCCGGCGGCGCACGGCGGCAACAGGACAGGCCGCATCTTCACCGGTGACCGCAGCGGCGACTGGTTGTTCGCGTCGCTGCATCGCACCGGCTTCGCCGTACAGGAGACGAGCACGCACGCCGGCGACGGGCAGGAGCTGGTCGACGCGCGGATGGCGGCCGCGGTGCGGTGCGCGCCGCCGGCCAACAAGCCCACCCCGCAGGAGCGCGACGCCTGCCTTCCGTGGCTGGTCAGGGAGCTGGAGCTGGCCAGGCCGCGCGTGATCGTGACGCTGGGCGGCTTCGCGTGGCAGGCGTTGTGGGCGGCGCTGCCCGACGCGCCGAGGCCGCGGCCGGTCTTCGGGCACGGTGTGGAGGTGCGGCTGGAGAGCGGCGTGACGGTGCTGGGCTGCTACCACCCGAGCCAGCAGAACACCTTCACGGGCAGGGTGACGGCGCAGATGCTCGACGACGTGTTCCGCCGCGCCGCGGCACTGTGACGCGTCACACGCAGCGGAGGGAATGACCGCCGGGGGAAGTTCGTTTACGCTTGTGAATGCTTTCACAAGCTTCCACCTAAGGAGTGGGTCAAGGTGAAGGACATCTTGATCGTTGGCGGCGGATACGTCGGCATGTACACAGCACTGCGCCTTCAGCGCAAGCTGCGCAGGCCCCTGAAGAAGGGCGACGTGCGCATCACCGTCATCGACCCTCAGTCCTACATGACCTACCAGCCGTTCCTCCCGGAGGCCGCGGCGGGCAACGTCCAGCCGCGCCACATGGTCGCCTCGCTGCGCCGCCTGCTTCCCAAGGTGCGCATACTCAACGGCATGGTGACCAAGGTCAACCACGCCGCCAAGCGGGTGACCTTCCAGCCGGCGGAGGGCGAGGAGCGAGAGGTCGGCTACGACGTCGTCGTCATGGCCGCCGGCTCGATCTCGCGCACCCTGCCCATCCCCGGCCTGACCGACGTCGGCATCGGCTTCAAGTCGGTGGCCGAGGCGATCGCGCTGCGCAACCGCGTCCTCAGCAAGATCGACCTGGCCGAGTCGACCGAGGACCCGGCGCTGCGCAAGAAGGCGCTCACGTTCGTGGTGGTCGGCGGCGGATTCGCCGGCGTCGAGGCCCTGGCCGAGCTCGAGGACATGGCCAAGGACGCCACCCGCTACTACCGCAACATCAAGCCCCAGGACTTCCACTGGGTGCTGGTCGAGGCCAGCAACCGCATCCTGCCCGAGGTCGGCCCCGAGATGGGCCGCTGGACCCTGGAGCAGCTGCGCGAGCGCGGCATCGACGTGCGCATGGAGACCAGGCTCAACTCGGCCGTCGGCGGCCACATCGAGCTGTCGGACGGCACCGCCTTCGACGCCGAGACGCTGGTCTGGACGGCGGGCGTCAAGCCCAGCCAGGTGGTCAACGCCACCGACCTGCCGATCGACGACCGCGGCCGGATCAAGGCCACCCCGAGGCTGAACGTCGAGGACACCCCCGACGCCTTCGCCGCCGGCGACGTCGCGGGCGTGCCCGACGTGACGATGCCGGGGGAGTACTGCGCCCCCAACGCCCAGCACGCCGTACGGCAGGCCAAGGTGCTGGCCGACAACATCGTGCGCCATCTCGACGGCGACGAGCTGAAGGAGTACCGCCACAAGTACGTCGGCTCGGTGGCGGGCCTGGGCCTGCACAAGGGTGTGGCCAACGTCTACGGCGTGAAGCTGCGCGGCTTCCCGGCGTGGTTCATGCACCGCACCTACCACCTGTCGCGCGTGCCCACGCTCAACCGCAAGGTCCGCGTGGTCGTCGACTGGACCCTCGCGCTGCTCTTCAAGCGCGAAACGATCTCGCTGGGCGAGATCGAACACCCGCGTGACGGGTTCCGTGCAGCGGTGAACAGCTAGTTTTCAGTACGGCTTGCGCCCCGGTGTGCCATCTTTGGCACATCGGGGCGTTTTGCGTTCAAAGTCGGTTGCCAGACAGTCCCGAGCCTGTGACCATCTATGAGATGCCATTTCAAGCCCGCAGCATTCACCACGAACCAGGACCACCCTCACATCTGTGACGCATGATGCCAAGTTGTGCTCCTCGGGAGCATGGTCTGAATCGTATGATTGCCGCGCCCCCGTAGCCCAATGGCAGAGGCAAACCCCTTAAAAGGGTTGATGTGCGGGTTCGACTCCCGCCGGGGGCACTGGCATGCCCCCGGAATCATTATGCCATTGACCAGGCATTTCTTATTAACAGAGAACTTATGTGGCCCCGGGAACTCCAGGCGACGGTCGCTCGTTGATCCTTCGCCCGACACCCTCGGTTGACCACGAACCACAGCGCGAGTGGCCGGTGCGAGCGTCGGTCGATAAGGTGATCGCACTGGTCGCAGCGTGGAGGCAGCGATGGAAAGCAAGAACCCGATTTTCAGCAGGTCCCAGTACACCCACCCGGGGCAGTACCAGACGCCGACCCCTGGTCACCTGCAGGACATGTACGACGCGCCGGCGTACCAGCCCCCGGCGCCTCCGGCCTACCGGACGATGACCATCGATGACGTGGTCGTCAAGGGCTTCCTGACCCTGGGCACGCTGGTCCTCACCGGCGCGGCCGCCTGGGTGCTCAACGTGCCCATGGGCGTGGCCATCGTCTTCGGTCTCGTCGGCCTGGTCCTCGGCCTGATCGCCTCGTTCAAGCAGAGCACCAACCCGGCGTTGATCCTCGGCTACGCCGCGTGTTACGGCGTTTTCGTCGGCGCGCTCAGCCTCGCCTACGAGAACTTCTTCAACGGCATCGTCCTGCAGGCGGTGATCGGTACGGCGCTGGCCTTCGCCGGCACGCTGGCCGTCTACTCCCTGCGCATCGTCCGCGTCAGCAACAAGATGGTCAAGTACGTGACGGCGGCGTCGATCGCCGTGCTCGGCCTGATGCTCGTCAACCTGCTCGTGGGCATCTTCGTCCCGGGCGGCTTCGGCCTGCGTGAGGCGGGCCCGCTGGGCTACGTCTTCAGCATCGCGATGATCCTGCTCGGCGTCTTCTTCCTCCTGCTCGACTTCGCGGCGGTGGAGGAGGGCGTGCGCGCCGGTGCTCCGGCGAAGTTCGCCTGGCAGTGCGCCTTCGGCCTGACCCTGAGCCTGGTCTGGATCTACCTGGAGGTCCTGCGCTTCATCAGCTACTTCTCCAGCAGCGACTAGAGCTGATCGACACGAGACCCCGCCGGGTGCTCCCGGCGGGGTCTTGCGCGTTCCGCAACCACGCGGCAACGAATTGCTGCCGTCCAGGGGGTTGCGATTTGGCATCTTCTATTGCAGTGTCGAGCAAAGGACCTGTCCCAATCCGTGGAGGTGCCCATGTCCTTGAACCACTCAATGGAGACGCAGACGAAGCTGATCGCAAGAGTCCCGGCCATCACGGGACGCGAACTCCCCGAGTGGTTCCAAGCCATCGACAACGGCCCGTCCTTCCTCCGCTGTGATGAACGGGCTAACTGGCTGGCCGACGAGCACGGACTGACCCACGGCTACGCCGCGGCGATCGTCCTCGAGCACGAACGGCACCGCCGCACCCGGATGGGCTTCATCTAGAAGCCCTCTACAGGCCCAAGGGGTACGGCTGAGCCGTACCCCTTCGACTTGGGCTAGCCCAGGCGCTCCAGGATCATGGCCATGCCCTGGCCGCCGCCCACGCACATCGTCTCCAGGCCGATGCTCTTGTCGTGGTGCTGCAGGCTGTTGATGAGCGTCGAGGTGATCCGCGCGCCCGTCATGCCGAACGGGTGGCCGACGGCGATGGCGCCGCCGTTGACGTTCAGCCGGTCGAGCTCGATCCCGAGGTCCTGGTAGGACGGGATGACCTGGGCCGCGAACGCCTCGTTGATCTCCACCAGGTCGATGTCGTCGATCGCCATGCCCGCGCGGGCGAGCGCCTGCTTGGTGGCCTCGACCGGGCCCAGGCCCATGATCTCGGGCGAGAGGCCCGTGACGCCGGTCGAGACGATGCGGGCCAGCGGCGTGATGCCGAGCTCGGCGGCCTTGGTGTCGCTCATGATGACCACGGCGGCGGCGCCGTCGTTGAGCGGGCAGCAGTTGCCGGCCGTGACCGTGCCGTCGGGGCGGAAGACCGGCTTGAGCTGCGAGGTGCCCTCGTAGGTGATGCCGGCGCGCGGTCCGTCGTCCTTGCTGACCACGGTGCCGTCGGGCAGCGTGACCGGGGTGATGTCCTTCTGCCAGAACCCGTCGGCCAGCGCCTTCTCCGCCAGGTTCTGCGAGCGTACGCCGAACTCGTCCTGCTCGCGGCGGGAGATGCCCTTGATCTGGGCCAGGTTCTCGGCCGTCTGGCCCATCGCGATGTAGATGTCGGGGACCTTGCCGTCCTCGCGCGGGTCGTGCCAGGTCTGGCCGCCGCCGGCGAAGGTCTGGGTGCGCTCGACGGCCTCGCCGAAGATCGGGTTGGTGGTGTCGGGCAGCGAGTCGGAGTTGCCCTTGATGAAGCGGGAGACGGTCTCCACGCCGGCGGAGATGAACACGTCGCCCTCGCCGGCCTTGATCGCGTGGAAGGCCATGCGGGTCGTCTGCAGCGACGAGGAGCAGTACCTCGTGACCGTCGTGCCAGGAACGGTGTCGAGCCCGAGCATCACCGAGACCACGCGGGCCATGTTGAAGCCCTGCTCACCACCGGGCAGGCCGCAACCGAGCATGAGGTCGTCGACCTGGTTCGGGTCGAGCTGCGGAACCTTGGCCAGCGCCGCCTGGATCATCTGGACTGTCAGGTCGTCGGGACGGATGTCCTTCAACGACCCCTTGAAGGCGCGGCCGATGGGCGAGCGAGCGGTCGCGACGATGACTGCCTCGGGCATGGTTATCTCCTCTGTGTGGCTCCAATCGCGATGTTACTTCTTGGTACGGCAGGTGCCAGGCGGCGGGGAGGGCAAAACAGAACTTTCTACTGTAGAACGCGAAAAAGGGCCGGATGGACCGGCCCTTTTGGTGAATACGGCTCAGCCGTACATGCCCGGCGCATCCGCCGAGCCGTCCTTGACCCCGTGAACGGCGCCCTTCTCGTCACGCCACAACCGCCAGCCGCCCTGGCTGCCCGTGAACCAGGCGGGCGGCGCGGAGGCGGCCTCGGTCAGCTTCTTGCCGGTGGCCAGGTCGTAACGGCACAGGGCGGCCGTGGAGTAGAAGCCGGGAATCTGCTGGCGCAACTGCAGCGGCTTGGGATCGGTCACGCAGAACGACCAGCCCTTGGCCTCCTCGATCGGCAACTGCTTGCCGGTCGCCAGGTCGAAGGTGCTGCCCTTGGTGTTGTGCTTGAGGAAGCCCAGCCGGTCCATGGCGTCGGGGAAGGCCAGCCACCAGCCCGAGCCCGGCACCTGGCCGGCGGTGATCTGCCCGACCACGCGGCCGCTCTCGGCCTCCAGGCGGGCGAAGCCGCCGTACTGACCCTGCTGGTCGACCGGGCGCACGATCGGCGCGAAGCCCGGGTTGCCGCTGGGGTAGACGCGCACCACCGAGGGGCGCATCCAGTTGATCGAGCCGTCGGTGAGCTTCACCGAGAACAGGCCGAACGTCGAGACCCGGCGGGAGCGCGGGTTGGTGTACGGCGCGACGTAGCCGACCAGGTCGTCGCCCGTGGCGCCGAAGGCCCAGCCGCCCGACATGTCGATGCCCTTGCCCAGCGCCTGCTCGATCGGCTGCTGCCACTGGATCTTGCCGGTCCTGATGTCGTACGACTCGATCATCGGGTTGGCCGCCAGGCGCAGGAACAACACGCGACTGGCGTCGGCCCACTCCACTTCGGCGATGCCGGGCAGCGTCCACCTGGTCTTGCCGTCGGCGGGGTCGAGCACGACCACGCGGGCCGTCCTGAGCGCCGTGTGCTCCGAAAGGCAGATGTACGACCCGCAGCGCTGGGGGCCGAAGGTGGAGTGCACGGGACGGGTCCACTTCTGCTTGCCCGTGCGCCCGTCGCGGGCGATCAGCAGGGCGTTCCAGCGGCCCTTCTTCAGCGGGTCGAGCGCCGCGACGACCGCCTGGTCCTTGCCGGTCTCGACGATCGCGGGCGGGGAGACGCCCATGCCGGGCAGGCGGCCGGCCATCGTGGTGGGGAAGGCCCACAACCTCTTGCCCGAGGACTGGTCGAGGGCGACCGTCTCCAGCGAGCCGTCGGTCTTCATGGAGGTCAAGGTCACGATGCCGCCGCCGGTGACCATGCGGCTGATGGCGTTGACCTCGTTGTTCTGCCAGGTGGGGAACTCTGCAGTCGCGGCGTCGCTGCCGGAACACGCGGCCAGGGCCAGCATTCCGGCGAGCGCGATGGCCGGTTTCGCACGGAGCACGGTCTATCCACTCCTAGGGGGATGAGGAGTGACGGCCAGTCGTCGCGAAGAATCAGGGACGACGGCGCAGCATCGTCACCCACCTGCCGTAGGGACCTGTCGCGCGCCCTTCGACCCGGGTCGCGGTCACCTCGGTGCCCGGTTTCTCCGCGGCGGTCGCCGCCGCAAGGTAAATCGGTTGCAGTCCAGTCGGGATCTGTGCGTCACGTGCGGGTCGCGGCTCGGGCCACAACTCCAACGCAGCGCACACAGAAGGTAGCACCGCGTAAGCGGCCTGCGCGTAACCTCGGTCACTTGGATGGAAACGATCGGGTCCGAACATTTCGCCGGGATTTGTGGCGAATTCCGGCCCCAGGATGTCGGCGAACGCCACAGTACGTCCCCCCGCTTCGACCACCGCGATGGTCTGCGCGGCCGCCAGCTGGCGGCTCCACCGGCGCGTCACCCACCTCAACGGCTGGGCGATCGGGCGCACCGTCCCCAGGTCCGGGCAGGTGCCCACCACCACCTCGGCGCCCGCCTCACGCAGCCGGTGCACCGCCTTGGCCAGATGCCGTACGGCTGTCGCGGGCGGGGTCTGCGTGGTGACGTCGTTGGCGCCCACGAAGATGATCGCCACGTCCGGGTGTTCCTTCAGCGCCTTGTCGACCTGGGGGCGCAACTCCACCGACGCCGCGCCCGACCTGCCGAACACACGCAGCCGTACCGGACGCTCCGCGACGGCGGCCAGGCCGTTCGCGATGAGGACCCCCGGCGTGTGGGCCGGATCACTCATGCCCAGGCCCACCGAAGTGGAATCGCCCAGCATGACCAGACTGATCGGCATGCCGGGGAAAGCGCCGTACGAACCGTCCGCCGTCGGGCCCTCCATGCCGTGCGGGCGGCCGATCACCTTCCTGGCCACCAGGCCCTCGGCGAGCAGGAGGCCGTAGGCCGTGACTCCCAGCGCGGTCAGCCCGCCGCCCCCGACCGCCGCGGCGGCCGCGATCCTGCGCGCAGCCCGCGCCACCCCCGGAGTCCAGATCATTTTTCGTCCGTCCCCCCTCAGACCTCGAAGGTCTTCGCCCCCAGCGGCCTGGCGACGGTAGCTTTTGATTGGAAACTAACCGAGTGCCCGCCACCCAACCGGCGCTCGGGTTATGCAAGCGGCAAAAGAAGGTGAACACCTCGGTGCGCGTTTACGATTCCCTGGTCGAGCTGATGGGCAACACCCCCCTCGTCAGGCTGCACAAGGTCTCGGCAGGGTTGCCGGCGCAGGTGCTCGCCAAGGTCGAATATTTCAATCCAGGCGGCTCGGTCAAGGACCGCATCGCCGTACGGATGATCGACGCGGCGGAGCAGTCTGGCGCCCTTCGTCCCGGCGGCGTGATCGTCGAGCCCACGTCGGGCAACACCGGTGTCGGCCTGGCCATCGTGGCCCAGCAGCGCGGCTACCGGTGCGTCTTCGTGGTGCCCGACAAGGTCGCCTCCGACAAGATCTCGGTCCTGCGCGCCTACGGCGCCGAGGTGGTGGTCTGCCCGACCGCCGTCTCGCCCGACCACCCCGAGTCCTACTACTCGGTCTCCGATCGGCTGGCCCGCGAGATCCCCAACGCCTGGAAGCCCGACCAGTACTCCAACCAGCAGAACCCCGACTCCCACTACCACACCACCGGGCCGGAGCTGTGGGAGCAGACCGAGGGGCGCATCACGCACTTCGTCGCGGGCGTCGGCACCGGCGGGACGATCAGCGGCACCGGCCGGTACCTGAAGGAGATCTCCGGCGGGAAGGTGAAGATCATCGGGGCTGACCCCGAGGGCTCCGTCTACTCCGGCGGCAGCGGCCGGCCATACCTGGTCGAAGGCGTCGGCGAGGACATCTGGCCGGCCACCTACGACACCACCATCTGCGACGAGATCATCGCGGTGTCCGACAAGGACTCCTTCAACATGACCCGCCGCCTGGCCCGCGAGGAGGCGCTGCTCGTCGGCGGCTCCTGCGGCATGGCCGTCGTCGCCGCGCTACGCGTGGCCGCCAAGGCCTCGCCCGACGACGTCGTGGTGGTCCTGCTGCCCGACGGCGGACGCGGATACCTGTCGAAGATCTTCAACGACGAGTGGATGGCCGACTACGGATTCCTCACCACCTCCTCCCCCGAGGAGGGGCTCGTCGGCGACGTGCTCGCCCGCAAGGGGACGGAGCTGCCGGAGTTCGTCCACGTGCACCCGCACGAGACCGTCGGCTACGCGATCTCCATCATGCGGGAGTACTCCGTCTCGCAGCTGCCGGTGATGAAGGAGGAACCGCCCGTCATGGCCGCCGAGGTCGTGGGCGCCGTCGTCGAGCGCGACCTGCTCGACGCGCTGTACCGCGGGCGGCTGACGTCCGACGCGCCCATCGCCGACCACATGTCGCAGCCGCTGCCCACGATCGGGGCGGGGGAGCCGGTGGCACGCGCGGTGGAGGCGCTGGAGAAGGCGGACGCGGCCGTGGTGCTCGACGACGGCAAGCCGACGGGCATGCTGACCCGCCAGGACCTGCTCGCCTTCCTGGCCAGCCGCTGACCCACCGACGGCCCCCGGCTGAGACCGGGGGCCGTCATGATGGCTCTTGCGCGCCCGCCGTCATGATGGCACCTCCGCCACGACCTCCCACGCCCCCTCCTCCGTGGGCCCCGCCCACAACCGCCCGCCCAGGGCCTCCACCCGCTCGGCCATCCCGACCAGCCCGAACCCGCCGCCCAGCCGCTTGATCCGCGGATCGGCCGCCGAACTGTAGTTGCGCACGCGCAGCCGCACCCCCTGACCGCCGCCCAGCAAGGCCGGCGGCATGTACGGCCCGCCCACCGGCCGCAGATCCACCTCCACCCAGCCCGTGCCCGGCGCGTGCCTGCGCACATTGGTCAGCGCCTCCTGCAGCACCCGGTGCAACGTCGTCAGCACCTCCGGCGCCAGCGCCCGCTCATCGAGCCCCGTCCCCACCTCGAAGGCCACCTGCGGCCCGCTCGCCGTGAAACTCTCCGTCAGCAGGCGCAGATCCGCCAGCGTGGTGCCCGGCCTGCGCGCCGCCTCGTCATCCGCACGCAGGACCCCCACCAGCCGCCGCATCGACGTCAACGCCTCCGTGCCCGCGTTCGCGATCGCGTCCAGCGCAGGACCCACCGCCTCGGGCTTCATCTCCGCCACCGTCTTGGCCGCCTGAGCCTGCACCACGATGCCCGTGATGTGATGCGCCACCAGATCGTGCAACTCCCGGGCGAGCTCCAACCGCTCCGCCCGCCGTACCGACGACAGGGTGTCGCGCCTGCGATCCTGCTGGATGCGCAGATACAGGCCCAGCCCTTCCGCGACCGACCACCCCACGAACAGGACGAACGAGAACGCCAGCCCCGCCGACCCCTGGTAGTCGCGCCCGACCCCCTCCGCCATCAACGCCACCAGACCGACCAGCGAGAGCAGTACGGCACGCCGCATCGGCGTCACATGCCGCAACAGGCTGATCGTCAGCAGCAGGATCGCACCGCTCTCGGCCATGCCCGGCATGCCCGGCGTGTTCGTCACCCCGATCACCAGCGACGTCGCGAGAGACAGGCCGACCGTGACGCTGAAGCCCTTCACCAGGTGGCGGCGCCTGAGCATGATCGCCACGATCCCGGCCACCCCGCACAACGGCACCAGGAACTGGGCGCCCCGCACACTGGCCGACGCCACCACATCGACCAGCAGCAGCATGCCGAGCCAGCCGACCATCGCGATCTCGCTGAGGCGTTGCACCCAGTAGACGATGCGTTGCGTGTCCCCCACGGAAACAGAGCCTAGGCCGGAAGTCTGACCCGACATATCAACCGTTCGGCCGAGTCGCCCCTGCACAGACCCAACCTTCAGGCGAGGTGGCGGCCCTGCGCCTTCGCCCATGCTGGAAGACGTCGGAAGGGGATGAGGGACATGGTCGTCATCGGATTCGTGCTGCTGGCCGCGGGGCTCGGCGTGGGAGTGCTGCTCGCGCTCGCCGACCCCGTGATGCTCTCGCGGATCAACGGGGAACCGGCCGAGGGGTCCAGCGGACGGTTCATCAACGCGCCCCGAGCGGGGGCCGGGGCGGAGGCGCCGGAACCGGCGCCCCTGCGGCTGCCGTCGCAGCGGCAGCCGGTGGACAGCACGCCGAAGGCGGCCTGAGGGTCCGGGGGCAGGCGTCACGAGCCCGTGTGATCGAGTCGGGGGACTTGATCACACGGGCTCGTGTCATGTGGGGGTTAGGTACGAGGGCTCGGTAATGCGGAGCAGCCGGCACGCGGTGGGCCGAGTACGCGGTGGGCCGAGTACGCGGTGGGCCGAGCACGCGGGCGTCAGGCACCCGAGGCCTCAGGTATCCGAGGTGCCAGGTATCCGAGGTGCCAGGCATCTGAGGCGTCAGGCATCTGAGGCGTCAGGCATCCGAGGCGCCAGCGAAGCGGTCGATGCCCGACCACCGGCCAGCGCACAGAACGCCCCGCTCGCTCACTCCTCGACCCGGCGAACCCGCCTCACCTCGCGGTCGATCGCCCACGCGTCCGCCACCGGCCCCACATGTCCGAGCTTCTCGGGATTGATCACCGCCCGAATCGTCTGAACTCGTCCCTCCACCACATCCAGCACCAACGCGTACAGCACCTTCCCCTCCCGATCACGGAAGATCGCCCCCGGCTGCCCGTTGACCTCGTGCGGTTCACCCACCACCCCGACGGCGGCCATCCGGGGAAAGACCGACGCCAGCAACCGAGCCACGTTCCCCGCACCCATGACCGCCTTGGCCAGCTGCGGCGCCTTGCCGCCACCATCGCCCACCACCGCCACGTCGGCCGCCAGCAGCTCCTGCAGCGCATCGACGTCCCCCTCGTGAAGGGCGTCGAAGAAGCGCGAAGCCAGCTCCTCCCGCTCTCTCCGATCCGCCTCGAAACGCGGCCGCCCCTCGGCCATGTGACGACGCGCCCGGACCACGAGCTGCCTGCACGCCGCCTCCGACCGCCCCACCGCCGTCGACACCTCGGGGAAGCCGAAGTCGAACACCTCCCGCAGCACGAACACCGCCCGCTCGAGCGGAGACAGCCGCTCCAGCAGCACCATCGCGGCCATCGACAAGGAATCGGCCAGCTCCGCCGCCCGCTCCGGGTCCTCGTACGGGTCGGCGAGCAGCGGCTCGGGGAGCCAAGGCCCGACGTACGCCTCGCGCCGCGCGCGGGCCGAGCGCAGGACGTCGATCGAGATCCTGGTCACCGTCGCCGACAAGAACGCCTTGGCCGACCGTGCCTCCGTCGGCGAGGTCTCGAAGCGCAGCCACGTCTCCTGCACCGCGTCCTCGGCCTCGCTCACGCTGCCCAGAATCCGGTAGGCGAGCGAGAACAGCAGCGGTCGCAGCTCTTGGAACTCCTCGGCCTTGTCGTCCATCAGAGCTTCTCCCTCCCCGATCGTCATCACGGTAAGCCAGGGGTCACGCGGCGAACGATCCAGGACCGAAACGGCCCCACGCCACGAACGCCGCGATCAGGAGATAGGCCACATTCACGGCCACGAGCGCGAACTCTCCGCGCCGCCCGTGGGTGACCATCGCGCCGATCATCAGCAACACCCAGCAGACCGCGGTCACCGGCACCATGATCGGCGCGATGTCGAGAACCGCCGGAAGGATCAAACCGACGGCGGCCAGAACTTCGAGTGCGCCCAATGTTTTGACGAACCCAACGCTCCGCTCCGCCGTCCAGCCGCCACCGGAGGCGGCCGACAGCTTGTCCTTGGGCACGAACAGCTTGGTGACACCACCGGCCAGCGCGATCAGGGCCAGGACTCCGGTGGCGATCCACAGTGCGAGGTTCATCGTGTGCTCCTTGAGCTGAAGTCGTCCTCACCCTCTAGACGAGACAGCGCCGGCCCCAGTGACATCACCGATCCCGGGACCCGCCCGCCCAAATGACCGCTGCTCCCGGAGCACGCCAGCCTGGGTGACTGCCGCTCCTGGGACGCGCTCGTCCGGGTGGCCGTCGCTCGCGGGACGCGCTCGTCCGGGTGGCCGTCGCTCGCGGGACGCGCTCGTCCGGGTGGCCGTCGCTCGCGGGACGCGCTCGCCCAGGTGACCGTCGCTCCGGAGGCACGCTCGCCCAAGTGACCGCCGCTCGCGGAAGACCGGCGTCGACCGACGTGCGCCGTGGGCGGCTGACGTCCGACGCTCGTTGACCGCCGGCTGCCGGGCGTTGAGCGACGCTCGTCGGGGCAGCGGGCAGCGGGCAGCGGGCAGCGGGCAGCGGGCAGCAGGACGCAGGCGGAGGGCCGGCAGAGCGGAGGGCGGAGGGGCGGAGGGCAGCGGGGCGGAGGGGCGGAGGGCAGCGGGGCGGAGGGGGATGGGTCGTGGGGTTGTGGGGCATGGGCCGTGCGGTCGTCGGCTGTGAGCGGTGAGGCCGTTGGCCGTTGGGGGCGGAGGGCTGGCGCAGGCGCGTGGGTGTTGGAAGGGGCGGCGCGCGGAAGCTGTGGGCGGCGACGACCCACCGGGTGGTACCGGGTGGTACCGGGTGGTACCGGGCGGCACCGGGCGGCACCGGGCGGTACAGCACAGCGGGTGACGACGGACGGCGGGGCGGGTCGGTGGGGAAGGGGTGCAGTGGGTCGGTGCGGGTCCGGGATAGCGTGGCGGTATGAGCAACGGTTTCGAGACGCTGGCCATCCACGCCGGGCAGGAGCCCGACCCGCTGACCGGCGCGGTCGTGCCGCCCATCTACGCCACCTCCACCTACAAGCAGGACGGTGTCGGCGGGCTGCGCTCCGGATATGAATACAGCCGCTCCGCCAACCCCACGCGGACGGCGCTGGAGGAGGCGCTGGCCGCGGTGGAAGGCGGGGCGCGGGGTCTCGCGTTCGCCTCCGGGCTGGCGGCCGAGGACACGGTGCTGCGCGCGCTGTGCAAGCCGCTCGACCACGTCGTCATCCCGAACGACGCCTACGGCGGCACCTACCGGCTGTTCGCGAAGGTGAACGAGCGGTGGGGGCTGCACTACGACCCGGTGCCGCTCGGCGACCTCGACGCGGTCGCCGCCGCGGTGACGCCGAAGACGCGCCTCATCTGGGTCGAGACGCCCACCAACCCGCTGCTCGGCATCGCCGACATCGCCGGGCTCGCGCAGCTGGCGCACGACTGCGGCGCGCTGCTGGTCGTCGACAACACCTTCGCCTCGCCGTACCTGCAGAGACCGCTGGAGCTCGGGGCCGACATCGTCGTGCACTCGACCACGAAGTACGTGGGCGGGCACTCCGACGTGGTCGGCGGCGCACTGGTGGCGGGCTCCGCCGAGGTGGGGGAGCAGCTCGCCTACCACCAGAACGCGATGGGCGGGGTGGCCGGGCCGTTCGACTCGTTCCTGACGTTGCGCGGGCTCAAGACGCTCGGCGTGCGCATGGACCGGCACTGCGACAACGCCGAGCGCGTCGTCGACCTGCTGACCGCGCACCCCCGGGTCACGCAGGTGCTCTACCCGGGCCTGGCCGAGCACCCCGGTCACGAGGTGGCCGCCAAGCAGATGAAGAGGTTCGGCGGGATGGTCTCCTTCCGCGTCGCCGGGGGCGAGGCGGAGGCGGTCGAGATCTGCAACAGGACCAAGCTGTTCACCCTTGGGGAGTCTCTCGGCGGGGTGGAATCGTTGATCGAGCACCCGGGGCGGATGACTCACGCGTCGGCGGCGGGCTCTCCGCTGGAGGTGCCCGCGGATCTCGTGCGGCTGTCGGTGGGCATCGAGACCATCGACGACCTGCTGGCCGATCTCAGCCAGGCGTTGGGGTAGGCAGGTCCAGAGCTCAAGCCCTCGGCCGCGAGGCCGGGGGTTTCTGGTGTGTGGGTGCGGGGTGGATGCCCTCGGCGGTTGCCTTGAGCTCGGCGGGGGCGAAATGGGGCGCGAGGCGGACGGAGAGGGCGACGCCGGGGGTGGGGAGCCAGAACACGTGGGTGGCGTCGCGGAAGGCCTGGTGGGGGCCTACTCGGGTGGCGTGCCAGGTGGTGAGTGGGCGGTCGTGGTGGTCGGCCATGTAGGTGCGCAGGGTGGAGAGGGTCGTCAGGTGGGTGGCTCGGATGACGATCACGGTGAGGTCGACCGTGTGGCCGTGACGGGTCCGGCGTTCCCAGACGCGGGAGGTGAAGGTGGCGCCGCCGTCGTCGTCGGGTTCGTAGGTGAAGTCGCTGACGAGGGGGCCGATGCGGGGCGGTAGGTGGGTGATGGTGAAGCCGTCGAGTGGGGTCTCGTGGCCGATGCGGGTGGGGGATGCCGCGGCTGGGAGCGCCGTGACTAGGAGGGCGAGGCACAGGGGGAGGGCTACGGCGATGGCCAGGGCGCTGGACAGGCTGAGGGCCAGGCTGGGGGCCAGGCTGGGGGCCAGGGCGATGGGGGAGCGCCCACGGCGGCTGCGGTGGGGGTGGGGCCGGCCGGAGAGGAAGCGGCCGCGGTGGCGGAGGGGTCGGCTGGAGAAGAAGTGGCCGCGGTGGGTGCGCTCGGAGCGGGAGCGGTGGGAGAGGGTGTAGGGGGAGGAAGTGCGGGGGTGCATGGCACAGGATCGTGTCACGGTCCGCGCTTGATCATTTACAGCCTGTGGATAACTGGTGAAGACCGGCGGGGGACGCCGGTCTTCACGCGAGAAGGGACCACTACTCCGGCACGACCATCAGGAACAGGATGACCAGCCAGATCAGCGAGACGATGCCGCTGAGTGCGGCGATGCGGCCGTTCTGGACCTTGGCGTCGTCGCTGGGCGTCTCGTTGGACAGCGCCCGTACGGCGATGCGCAGATCCCGGTCGATCAGGAAAAGCAGCACGAGGGCGACGATGAAAAGCGTCATGGAAGCGGTCATGTACCACTCGCCGAGCTTTCCATCGCCGATCGCGATGCCCGCCCATATGCCGAACAGCAGCACACCCAGGACGCCGATGCTGTAGATCCTGTTCATCCGCTGGAGATTCTGCAGGACGGCGACGTTCTTGGTGCGAATGACGCGGGGAGCCGACATGGTCAGGGCGGTGGAGGGGCCGACGGTGAAGACCGCGAAGGCGACGTGCAGCCAGATGAGGACGGAAGGCATGCCGCTGAGAGTAGTCTCCCGGGATCTCCCCAGGAGACTCGACACTCGTTCACTCAGCGGGAGGCGCGTCCACGACCGGGGTCTCCTCGACGTCCGAGGAGTGGTACATGCACATCTCCCAAGCGATGACAGCGACGACCATCATCAGGACCAGAAGAATCATTGCGATCATAAGGCACTCCTCCTTCCCCGAGACGCTCCGAAATATCGTCCGTAATGACTAGACGCTCGGGCAATCCAATTAGTTCAGCTTGGGTAGGCTGGAGTGCTGCTGTTTTCCCTTACCGATTGGGCACAAAGGAGTGCCGTCGTGGCCGTCAGGCATGTCGACCCCTATTCAGATGAATGGCTGACCCAGCCGACCTCGTACGTCCGCCATGTGATCGACGAGCTCAACGCGAGCGAGTGGTGGATGGGTCCGTGTGATCCGCGCGAGGTGACGATCCTGCTCGGCGACGGGTTCGCGCTGGTGTGGGACGAGGAGAGCGGCTGGAGGCTGGGCGAGTTCGTCGCCGGCGGGCCGGAGCGGCACACGGAGCTGACCGGGGTGCGCTATCTGGGCGGCGGGTTGCTGCCGCGCCCGGCGCGGGTGCCCGACGCGCTCGCCGACGCCCGCGCGGGGGTGGGCGGGTGTACGGCATGGCGGCCGTGTTACCGGTCTCACCGCAACGCCCGCGACGGGTTCGATGTGGCGCTCGACTACTACGCGGGAGCGGGGCACATCCGGGGCTGATGGCGAGAGCGATCAGCCCCGTAGGTAGGGGTGGCCCGCCCTGCTCAGCGGCGGATGCGGCGCTGGCGCAGGAAGTCGCTCACCACGTACTCTCCCAGCCGCTCAGCGCTGGGAGAGAACACCCGCCCCCCGTTCCGCCGCGCCACCTCGTCGACGAACTCCTTCAACCGCTCGTCCGCCGCCAGCATGAACACGTTGATCGTCGCCCGCCGCCGCGTCATCTTGTCGATCTCCGCAAGCGTCAGCTCCAGCGTCTCCCGTGACGGCGGCCATTCGAAGGCCGACTGCCCGTTGCGCAGCAGGTGCGCGGTGGGCTCGCCGTCGGTGACGACCAGCACGACGGGTTCGAAGTCGGGGTGCCGGTCGAGGTGGCGTCCGGCGATCAGGAGCGCGTGGTGCAGGTTGGTGCCCTGGACCATGTCCCAGTCGAGCCCCGCCAGTTCGTCGGGCTGCAGCACTCGCGCGTAGTTGGAGAACCCGACGATCTGCACGGCGTCCTGCGGGAACTTGGATGCGACGAGCGTCTGGAGCGCGAGGGCGGTCTCCTTGGCCGCGGCCCAGGTGCCGCGCAGCGCCATGGAGTACGACAGGTCGACGAGCAGGCACACGGCCGCCGCGCTGCGCCGTTCGGTCTCGGCGACCTCGAAGTCGTCGACCGACAGCTGGATGGTGCTGCCGGTGCGGCGGATGCCGTTGACGAGGGTGCGCACCACGTCGATGGGTTGCTCGTCGCCGAATCGCCAGGGCCGGGAGGCGCCGGTGAGTTCACCGGCGGCGCCGGCGTCGTGCTGGTCGTGGTCGCCGCGGCGGCCGGCTTCCAGGGAGGTGAAGACGCGCCGCAGCGCGGTCTCGCCGAGCCGCCGCACGGCCTTGGGGGTGAGTTCGAGCTTGCCGCGCCGCCGCTGGAGGTAGCCCTGCTCCTCCAGTTCGCGTTCGACGCGCTTGAGCGCTTCGAGGTCGTCGACGGCGGAGCGGCCCAGGGCACGGCGGATGGAGGCTTCGTCGATGTCGTCGAGGCGGGCGCCCGGGTAGTCCTGCCGCAGCGCCGCCTCCAGCTGGTTGAGGTCGGCCAGTTCCTCCAGGGCGGTGACGGCGTCGCCCATGCCCATGGGGTCGTCGCCGGTCATGCGCTCGGGGGAGTTCCACGCGAGGTCGGGCCGCCGGGTCTGGAGCTGCTGCCCGAGGCGGCGCATCTGGTCGGAGAGCCCGGACTGTTCGAGGGTCTGCGCCATGAGGGCGGCCAGTTCCTCGCGCTGGCGCGGGGTGAGCGAGGCGAGCATGCGCTGGGTGGCGGCGGCGCGCCGGGCGAGCTGGTCGACGAGCTCTTCGAGGTTGCGGGGCTGCTCGGGGAAGAGGTCGCCATATTTCGACATAAAACGGTCGAAATCTTCTTGCGTGTGTTCTCCCCGCGCGTCCGCCTCCAGCATGTCGTTGAGCTCGCCCATCATCTGGCGCACACGTTCCATGGCCGCCGGATCGGGGTTGGCCAGCGCCTCACGCAATCCACGGAACTGGCTGTCGAGCACCTCCTGCCGCAGCAGCGCCCGCAGCTCCTCGAACGTCTGCCGCGCCGCCGCCGACCGCCACTGGTACGAGCTCAGCTCCTGGATCGCGCTCGCCGTGTCGTCGGGCAGGTTGTCGAGCTCGGCCTCGCGCAACCGCGCGTCGTCGGAGGGATCGGGGAACAGCTCGGCCCGCTCCTGGCCGATGGCCTGGTCGAGCAGCGCCCGTGCCCGCTCCAGCGTGCCGTCGAGCCGTCCGCGCTCACGCAGCTCGCGCCTGCGCCGCCGTACCTCGCGCAGCATGTCGTCGAGCCCGCGGTTGTCGCGCATGCCCGGCAGTCCCCGCTTGAGCAGGTCGCGCAGGGCGTGGACGGGCGTGGATCCGGACAGGATGGCATCGCCCATCTCGTCCAGGGCGGCGCGCACGTCGTACGGCGGAGCCAGGGGGTCGGGGCCGTCGTGGTACTCGCCATAGCGGTAGGCCATGCCCTCAAGCTACGTTATTTCCTGATGATCGGCAGAGATGGGGAACTGGCGATCCTGCGCACGGCACTCGAACGCGCCGCGACCAGCCACGGGGGGCTCGTCCTGATCTCGGGCGAGGCCGGCATCGGCAAGTCGACGCTCGTCGCCGAGGCCGTACGGGGCGCCAGGATCGCGAGCGGTGCGTGCTGGGAGGGCGCGCCCGCCTACTGGCCCTGGATCCAGGTGCTCAGAGCGCTCGGCGCCGACGACGGCGTGGTCAGGTCGGCGGGCAGCGCCTTCGAGCTGTACGACACGGTGACCGGGCTGCTCGTGGGGGCGAGCCCCCTGGTCGTGGTCCTGGAGGACCTGCACTGGGCCGATCCCGCCTCCCTCAAGCTGCTGGAGTTCGTGGTCCAGCACACCTGGTTCGAGCGCCTGCTCGTGCTGGCCACGCTTCGCCCCGGCGAGGTGGAGCTGAGCCCGGCGCTGGCGCTCAAGGCGACGACGATCACCCCCGGGAGCCTGTCGAGGCGGGAGGTGGCCGAGCTGATCGCCGCGACCACCCGCCACGAGCCCGACGAGGCCCTGGTCGAGCAGATCGCCGAGCGGGCAGGGGGCAATCCGTTCTTCGTCGAGCAGCTGGCGCGCCTGTGGCAGGGCGGTGCGACGCTGCCCGCCGCCGTCAGCGCGGTGGTGGACAGCCGCCTGTCGCGCCTGCCCGCGCAGGTGCTCGACACCCTGCGCACCGCCGCCGTGCTGGGCCGCCGCTTCCGCGCCGATGTGCTGGGCGCGGCGATGGGCAGGCAGGTGGGAGGGGATCTCGACCAGGCCGTCGTGGCGGCGCTGATCGTGCCGGACGAGGGCGGCTTCCTGTTCGTGCACGATCTCATCCGCGAGACCCTCTACGCGTCCCTGACCGACCGCGCGGCCCGTCACGGGGCGGCCCTGCGCGCGCTGGCCGGGGCGCCGCCCGCCGAGCGGGCCGAGCACGCCTTCCTCGCGGGGTCGGCCGAGGCGCCCGGCCTGCTGATGGCCGCGGCTCGCGACGCCGGGTCGCGGCTGGCCCCGGAGGAGGCGGCGCTGCACTACGCCCGCGCGCTGGAGCTGGCGCGCGAGCCCCGCGAGCGGGCGGAGATCGGGCTGGAGCTGGGTACGGCTCTGCACTGGGCGGGCGACGTGGCCGGTGCGCGCAAGGCGATGGACGACGCGCTGGGCCTGGCACGCGAGCTGGACCAGCCCGCCCTGCTGGCGCTGGCCGCGCTGAAGTGCCACGACGTGAACTACGCCGAGCCCGGCCAGTGGGCCGACTTCGTGCGCCGGGCGCACGGCGAGCTGGTGCGCAACCCAGGGACGGGCCCCGCAAGCGACCAGAGCGGCCCCGCAAGCGACCAGAGCGGCCCGGCAAGCGAGCACAGCAGCTCTGCAAGCGACCTCACCAGCCCCGGCAGCGGCCTCGACACCGCCGCCCGCGACCTCAGCCTCCTGGTCGCCGAGCAGGCCACCGGCGACGACCACCTGGTCTACGCCCTGCTGTCACGGCTAGGCGCCATCTGGGGCCCCGGCACCCTGGACGAGCGCGGCGAGCTGCTCGACCGCCTGGCCGGGATCGCCCGCCGCACCGGCGACGAGCAGCTGGCCACCGACGTGGCCTCCTGGCGTTTCACCGCCCTCCTGGAGCGGGGCGACCCGCGCTACGCCGAGGCGCACCGCACCGTCCTGGCCCGTGCCGAGCTGCCCCTGCAGCAGCACGAGGCGCTGATCGAGCGCCGCCTGGTCGCCGCGCTCACCGGCAGGTTCGACGAGGCGCAGGAGCTCGCGCTGGCCGCCTACGAGCTGGGCGAGCAGCCCGCGATCAGCCGCGACGACCTGCGGTGGACGCAGTTGTGGTCGGTCGAGCTGCTGCGCGGCCGGCACGAGGAGGCCGACGCCCTGCTGGCCGAGATGGAGGCGGGAGGCAGCCTCCACACCGGGCTCTTCCGCGCGGTCACGGCCGTGCAGCGGGGCGAGGCGGCCAGGGCCAGGGCCCTGCTGGCCGAGGTCATGACCAGCGACGAGCAGTACCTTCGCTGGATGTCGCCGCTGTGGTTGCGTTTCCAGGCCCAGGCCGCCGCGCTCACCGGCGACCCGTCGCTGATCGCCAACGCGCGGGCGGCGCTCGAGCCGTACCGGGGCCAGTGGGCGCTGACGGCGACCATCAGCGTGGACGGGCCGTTCGTGCACTGGATCGCCGTGCTCGACGCCGCGCTCGAACGCTGGGACGAGGCAGCGGAGGGTTTCACCGAGGCCTGGCGGGCCGCCGACCGGCTGGGCGCCCTGCCGTGGTCGATCGAGGCCCGCGCGCGCCTGACCGAGGTCATGCGGGCCAGGGGAGAGGACCCGGCCGGGCTGGCCGCCGAGGTCGAGCGCGACGCCCTGGCCATCGGCATGGCCGTACGGCTGCCGCGTCCTGGCGACCAGGTCTTCCGCCTCGACGGCGAGGTGTGGACGTTGTCGTTCGCCGGCCGGACGGTGCGCCTGCCCGACTCCAAGGGGCTGCGCGACCTGCACCTGCTGCTGTCGTCACCGGGCGCGGAGATCTCCGCCGTGCGCATGCTCGACCCGGCCGGTGGCGAGGCGGTCGTCGCGGCGCGGAGCATGGGCGGCGACGAGGTGCTCGACGACGCGGCCAGGGCGTCGTATCGCCGGCGGCTGGAGCAGCTCGACGACGAGATCGACCGCGCCGCCGTACGGGACGACCATGAGCGGGTGGCCCGCCTCGACCACGAACGCCAGGCACTGCTCGAGGAGCTGCGCCGGGCGGCCGGGCTGGGCGGGCGCGCGCGGCGGCTGGGCGACGAGGCCGAGCGGGCGCGCAAGGCGGTCACCAACCGCATCCGCTACACGCTGCGCCACCTCGACGAACGCCACCCCGAGCTGGCCGCGCACCTCAGGGCGGCGTTGTCGACCGGTGCGACCTGCCGTTACCAGCCGCCGGCGCAGACGGCCTGGCGGTTGTGAAACCGCCTACCAGGCCGTCTGCTGGACCTGGTGGTCGCGGAAACGGTCCGCGTTCTCCGCGGCCCACTGCGCGAAGGTACGGCCCGGCCGCCCGGTGACCGCCTCGACCGTCGGCAGCACGGTCTTGCCGGCTTCGGGCATGTTGAGCCCGAGCTGGACGGCGAACTCGATGTACTCCGGTTCGGCGCCCCAGGATCCCATCTGGTCGCGCAGCTGCTGCTC
Source organism: Nonomuraea sp. NPDC050663 (assembly GCF_044456985.1). Taxonomy (NCBI): domain Bacteria; kingdom Bacillati; phylum Actinomycetota; class Actinomycetes; order Streptosporangiales; family Streptosporangiaceae; genus Nonomuraea; species Nonomuraea sp. NPDC050663. The sequence goes on along the minus strand of NZ_JBITGL010000019.1, from coordinate 16,530 downwards.
GGTGAGCTGCTCGAAGCGCAGCTCCCGGCCCATCGCCTCGCCCAGGATCCGCGCCCGCTCCTCGGCCGTCAGCGCCTCGGGACCGGTGATCATGTAGACCTCGCCCTCGTGCCCTGTCCCGGTGAGCGCGGCGACGGCCACGGCGGCGATGTCGGCCTCGTGCACGACCGCGCTCGGCTGGTTGCCGAAGACGCGCACCACGCCCTCGGCCGCGATCGAGTCGGCCCAGTCGATGTAGGCGTTGTTCATGAACTCGACGCCCTGAAGCTGCGTCCACGGCAGGTCGGACGCGCGCAGCGCCTCCTCGACGGAGTTCTCCTCCCAGCTGCTGAGGACCGTCACCCGCCGGACCCCGGCCTTGGCGGCCAGGGCCACGATGTCGGGGCCCGTCTCCAGGGCCTCGGTGCCGTTGAGCGTGAACAGGTGCATCGCCGTCACGCCCTCGAACGCGGGGGCCAGGCCGGCGGGGTCGCTGAGGTCGCCGCGGGCCACCTCGACGCCGTCGGGGAAGCTCGCAGCGGCCGGGTTGCGGGTCAGCGCGCGAACCTTCTCGCCGCGCGCCACCAGCTGCTCGACCACGCTGCGTCCCACGGTCCCGGTCGCTCCGGTCACCAGAATCGTCATCTTTCCTCCCAAGGTCTGTGCCCAGGAGGCGCTAAAACGGTTCTAGCGGACCGCTACGCGTCGCCGAAGACCTCCCAGAACTCGGAGACGTACCCGCTGACCGGCTCGTAGGAGAGCTGGACCAGCACCGGGTACTTCCAGGTCTTGGAGATGCGGTTCAGGTCGGTGTGCGTGCACCGCTTGGTGCCCAGGCCGTCGCGGGAGGCGTTGACGGGCTCGCCGGTCAGCCAGCCGTCGCGGCACTTGGCCGTGACCCGGTAGAAGCTGCTCATCCAGGTGTAGCCGAGCTTGCGGCCCTTGAAGAGCAGGGTGCCGTCACCGGCGCGCGAGGCGGTGCCCTGGACGGTCGTGAACTTCAGCGTGGACGTCATGATCTCGGTCACCCGCGTGGCCTTGGAGCCGGTGTACTCCAGCCGTACGGCCACCGGGCCCTGGCCGAGCGTGAAGGCGAGATCCTTGGCCTTGCACGGGGTCTTGCCGCGGCCGAGCTTGTCGATGTTGACCTCGCCCTCGGTCTCCTTGCGGTCGCAGGCGACGGTGACGCGCCGGTAGGCGGCCTTGGCGTAGTCGAGGCGCAGCTCCTTGGCGCCCTTCTTCAGCTTGAGCGTGTAGCGCTGCTTGGCGTTGGTGGCGGAGGTGGGCAGGATGCGGAGCTTGTTCGTCCCGTCGGCCCAGGCGTAGCCGTACACCGTCTTGGGAGCGGTGGTCGGCGCGGCCACGAGGCCGAGGGCGAGGGCGGACACGGCGAGCAGGTGCATATGGGACTCCCCCGAAATTGCGGACACCCATAGGACGCACGAACCCGCCGATATGTTTACGTCCGGTAGATCGTGACCCCGTCGACGTCGTCCTTCGACAGCCGCCGCATCAGGTAGAGCCCTTCGAGGGCGAATTCGAGAGCGGCGGCGGCGTGACCGGGCGACTCCTCCTCCAGCCCCAGGCGCGACATGATCTTCGCCAATCCCGTCACGGGCCCGATGCGGCGCAGCAGCTCGCCCGCCGGTACCAGCTCGCCGGACTCGACCTGGTTGCCCTCGGCGAACCGGTCGGTCAGCGCAGCCAGGTCCATGCCGCCCAGGTGGTAGCGGAAGGTCTCGCTGACGGCCCGGCGCAGCAGGTGCGACAGCACCTCCAGCTCCCTGCCCTCCTCGCTGACCTCGAACTCCACCTTGCCGCGCAGGCTGTGCACCACGACGGGCAGGTCGCACACGCGGGTGACCGGCTGCTCCTCGCCCGTCAGGGCGGCCCTGCGTACGGCGGAGGCGGCGGCGGTCTCGGCGGCGGCGATCGAGAAGCGGGCCGAGACGCCGGAACGCGCGTCGACGGCGCTCGACTCGCGCACCAGCCGGGTGAAGCGGGCCAGCACCTCGATCAGGTGGCCTGGCACCTCCGCGCCGATGTCGGCACGCGACTCCTGGCGGATCAGCTCCAGCTCGTGCTCGACGGACTGCGGGTAGTGGGTGCGGATCTCGGCGCCGAACCGGTCCTTCAGCGGGGTGATGATGCGCCCGCGGTTGGTGTAGTCCTCGGGGTTGGCGCTGGCGATCAGCAGGATGTCGAGCGGCAGGCGCAGGTTGTAGCCGCGCACCTGGATGTCGCGCTCCTCCAGCACGTTGAGCAGCGAGACCTGGATGCGCTCCGCCAGGTCGGGCAGCTCGTTGACGGAGAAGATGCCGCGGTTGGTCCGGGGGACCAGGCCGTAGTGGACCGTCTCGGGGTCGCCCAGGGTGCGCCCTTCGGCGATCTTGATGGGGTCGATGTCGCCGATCAGGTCGCCCACGCTGGTGTCGGGGGTGGCGAGCTTCTCGCCGTACCTCTCGTCGCGGTGCTTCCAGGCGACCGGCAGCTCCTCGCCCACTTCCTGGGCCAGCCGCCTGCACCGGGTGCACGAGGGCTCGTAGGGGTGGTCGTTGATCTCGCAGCCCTCGACGACCGGGGTCCACTCGTCGAGCAGCCCGGTGACGGTGCGGATGAGCCGCGTCTTGCCCTGGCCGCGCTCGCCCAGCAGGACCAGGTCGTGACCGGCGAGCAGGGCTCGCTCCAGGTGCGGCAGGACCGTGTCGTCGAAGCCCACGATGCCAGGAAAACGGGATTGCCCTGCCCGGAGCCTGGCCAGCAGGTTCGCGCGTATCTCGGCTTTCACGGTGCGATGGACGTGACCGCTTCCTCGCAACTCGCGCAGATTTCGTGGCTGGTGCACGGAGTCGAGACTACGTGGCTGGCGGGCCGTTCGCATCGTGGCGCTATTTCGGATCTTGACTAATTCGTACGAGTGCTTCCCTTCGATATGGGGAGATAGGCAATGTGTCAGTGTTGACGAGTCGTTTCGCCGACGGCCTGTCCGTCGGAACGGACCTGGTGACGGCGGCCGAGTCCGCGGTCAGCCAGGCCCTTTCGAGACTCAGCGGGCCCGCCGACCTGGTCTGCTTCTTCGTCTGCGGCGAGGATCCCGACGACGTCACCCTGGCCGGCATGCGGGCCATGGACGTGGCCGGAGACGCGATGGTGATCGGCTGCAGCGCCACCGGCGTGATCGGCGACGGGCACGGGGTCGAGCTCGTGCCGTCGGTGAGCGCCTGGGCCGCCACCCTCGACCACGCCAGACTGACCACCTTCCAGCTGGAGACCCTGACCGCGGAGGACCGGTTCGTCGTCGTGGGACTGCCCGAGCGTCACCCCGACGACCGGGTCGCCATCCTGCTGGCCGACCCCTACAGCTTCCCGACCGACGCCTTCGTCGAGCGCTCGGGCGAGGTGCTTGGCGACCTGCCCCTGATCGGCGGGCTGGCCAACGGCCTGCGCGGGCGCGACTCCGTCAGGCTCTTCGCCGACGGCGAGGTCTACACGGAAGGCGCCATCGGCGTCCTGATCAGCGGCGAGATCAACGTCAGCACCGTCGTCAGCCAGGGCTGCCGCCCGATCGGGCCCACCATGGCCGTCACCAGAGTCGAGGACAACCTGCTGCTGGAGCTGGCCGGGCAGCCCGCCCTCGCCCGCCTGGAAGACATCGTCAGCGACCTCGACGAGGACGACCGCGAGCTGGTGGCCTCGGGGCTGCAGATCGGCATCGCGATGGATGAGTACGCCGAGCGGCACGAACGCGGCGACTTCCTGATCCGCGGGGTGCTGGGCATCGACCCCGAGCGGGAGGCGGTGGCCATCGGCGACGTCGTCGAGATCGGGCGCACCGTGCGGTTCCAGGTGCGCGACGCCGAGACCGCGGACGAGGACCTGCACGCCCTGCTCGACGCCCACCGCGCCCAGCTGGGGCGGATCGACGGGGCACTGCTGTTCTCCTGCAACGGCAGGGGATCGGCGATGTTCGGCAGCGCCGACCACGACGCCGTGGCCGTACGCGACACGCTCGGGCCGATCGGGGTGGCCGGGTTCTTCGCCGCCGGCGAGGTCGGCCCGGTGGCCGGCCACAACCACGTGCACGGGTTCACCGCGTCGGTCCTGGTCTTCTCTTCGTGACCGAGCGGAGCGAGGGCACCATAGACACAGCATCCTGGATCATGAGGCCGGCGAAGGAGGCCTTGTGATCCTCGCTGTTGATGTCGGTGGCACCAAGATGGCCGCGGGGCTGGTGTCGGACGACGGCACGGTCGTCGACTCCCGGCGCGTGGCCACGCCGCAGGGCGCGGGGGCGGAGGAGTTGTGGAAGACCCTCCTGGGGCTCGTCGAACCCTTCGGCCGGGCCGACGGCGTCGGCATCGGCTGCGGCGGTCCGATGCTCTGGCCCGCGGGCGAGGTCTCGCCGCTCAACATGCCCGGCTGGCGCGGCTTCCCGCTGCGGGCCCGGCTCGAGGCGATGTACGGCGAGGCGCGCATCCACAACGACGCCGTGTGCGTGGCGGCGGCCGAGCACTGGCGCGGCGCCGGGCAGGGGAGCGCCAACATGCTCGGCATGGTCGTCTCCACCGGCGTGGGCGGCGGCCTCATCCTCGGCGACCGGCTGATCGACGGCGGCACCGGCAACGCCGGGCACATCGGGCACGTGGTCGTCGAGCCCGACGGCCCGCCGTGCGGCTGCGGGGGCCGCGGCTGCCTGGAGGCGGTCGCCCGCGGTCCCGCGCTGGTCGAGTGGGCGCTCGCGCGGGGTTGGAAGCCTGGGGGCGCTCCGAGCCGGGCCGCCGTGCCGTACGAGGAGGACAGGGCCGTGACCGGGCGCACGCTGGCCGACGACGCGAGGGCGGGCGACGAGGTCGCCCTGGCGGCCTTCCGCCGCGCGGGCCGCGCGCTCGGGCTGGCGATCACGGCCGCGACCCACCTGTGCGATCTGGACGTCGTCACCATCGGCGGGGGCCTGTCGCAGGCCGGGAGCCTGCTGTTCGACCCCCTGCACGAGACGCTGCGAGAGCACGCCCGCATGGAGTTCGCCCAGCGCGTGAAGGTGGTGCCGGCGGCGCTGGGCCAGGACGCCGGGCTCGTGGGTGCCGCCGCGCTGATCCTGGCCGCCGACCGCTACTCCTGAGGGCTCACCAGTCGAGGCCCCACTCCCGGCTGATCCGTTCGTTCATCTCCTGATGGCGCGGGCTGAACGCGGGCAGGAAGTCCTTGCCGCACTCCAGGTCGGCCAGGGCCGTCTCGATCTCCCTGTCCAGGTACGGCCTGGCCTCGTCGGCCGTGATCTCCGGCATGAACTTGGTGTCCGGAGAGGCCTCGGGGAACTGCTTGCTGCCGATCGCCCACAGCTGCGCGTAGACGCCCGCGGACGCCATCGTGACGACCTTGCTGGGCACGATGGAGGTGACCTCGACACCCTCGCCCCGCAGGCACGCGCCGTACACCCTGGCCAGGGCGATCAGCCGAGGGTCGGTGTCGAGCCGGCCGGCGGCTTCGTCGTCCAGTTCCTTCTGCGCCTGCTCGAAGTGGTCGACGAAACCCCTGACGCTCTTGCCGGTGAGCGCCTTGACCATCTCGACGTAGCAGGCGTCGGAGGCCTCCTGGTAGGCCTGGTTCTGGGCGGGCGACATGTGCTGCCTGACCCGGTCGTTGGGGTTGTTCGCGTAGACGATGGCGCTGTCGGCCAGGGGGTCGCCTGGGTGGACGAACCTGGCGAACGCCCTGAAGCCGTAGATCGAGCGCAGCCTCTTGCTCGCCGCGTAGTCGCCCAGCGCGGCCTTGCGCTGGTCGGCGGTGGGCTCGTCCCGCGGCGGCACGAAGACCTGGTACCTGAAGCCCCTGCGCTCCATGCACCCGGCGCGGTACTCCTCCTGCTGGCGCTGGCGGTCCGCCATCGAGGTGGGCCGGGTGGCCGGGACCGCCAAGGGCGCGGGCGAGCACGACACCAGCACGGCCGCCACCAGGGCCACGGCAGCGGCCCTCATTGCTCGGCGCCCAGCCCGTACTCAGCGTTGGCCTGGATGGTCAGCCGGTTGGCCTTGGGGTTGAACACGGCGTAGAAGTTCTTGCCGCACTCCAGATCCTGGAAGGCCGTGTTGATCTCGCGCTCGAAGTTTCTGCGCGCCACCTCGGGCGGGATGGGCGGCACCTCGCCGACGGTCGCGGGGTCGGCGTAGCGGGCCTCGACCTCTTCGAGCTTGGCCGTCCACGCCCGGATCCCGTGGGTGGCCAGGCTCGACGGGTTGTTCTCGATGGCCGGCTGGCCGGTGCGGTTGAGGCAGTCGGCGAAGAGCGAGGCCAGCACGATCAGCTCGGGATCGCTGTCGAGCACCTCGTCGACCTTGCGCTGCCTGTTGCTCTCGACCTGCGCGTAGTAGTCGGCGCGCGACCTGGCGGGGACACCGAGCACCTGGCCCACGGCGTTGACGAAGCAGCGCTCGGCGGCCACGTCATAGGTCCTGCGCTGCGCGGCCGACAGGGCCTTGCGCAGGTCGTGGTTGGGGTTGGAGTCCGCGGCCTCGACCCCTTCCGCCGAGGGGTCGGTCGTGTGCACGTAGCGGGCGAAGATCCCGAAGCCGTACTTCTCGCGGATCCGCCGCAGCGCGGTGTACTCGCCGTTGGCGGCGCGCCGCCGCATGTCGTCGATGCGCGGCGGCGGCACGTACGGGACGTATTTGAAGCCCTTCTGCCTCATGCAGTCGGCGATGGCCAGTTCCTGGTCCTGGCGCTTGTCCGTGCCCGCGCTCGTGACCCGCTCGCCGCTCGGCGTGGCGCAGCCGGCGAGCAGGAGCAGCGACAGGATCAGAAGCGTGGCCTTCATCGCAGACAGAGGGGTCAGAGCAGGACGTGACGCCGGGCCCTGAGCGGCACCGCGGTGGCCGCCCCGGTGAGCAGGAGCAGGAGCGCCCAGTGGGCCACGTCCTGCCGTCCGGCCGTGGCCATCGTCTCGATGAGCACGGCCGAGGCGGGCAGGAGGTACAGGGCCGCCGCCAGCCCCCAGCGGGAGTCGCCGGTCACGTGGCCGGCGTAGACGGCTGCCAGGAGGAGCACGGTCTCCAGCCCGACCCGGACCACGGCGGCGGGACTGCCCGCCACCAGGTCGAGCCAGGCCGGATCCGTGCCGGCGACCAGGGGCACCGCGAGGAGCCACCACCACGAACGCCGTCGCGGGCGTTCCTCGCGAATGGCCAGCGCCACCAGGCCGAGGATCATGAGCGACCAGGAGGCCAGCGGCGCCAGCGGGCCGCCGTTGCCGTACAGCGCGGGCAGTCCGTCCCAGGGGGCGTCGGCGAAGACCGGGAGCAGGGTCTCGTCGAGCCACGGCTTGCCGAGCGTGATCGCGACCACCTTCACGCCGGTGAGCAACGCCAGCGGGATGGCCAGGCCCAGCCGGCCGCGGAGCACGCACAGGACCACCAGGCCCGACATGCCCAGCCACACCGGGATGGACGACGCGTATGGGATCAGCACCGCGAAGTTGAAGAGGCCGAGCACCATGACGCCCAGATGGATGCCGTCGGTCCAGGCGGGCCCCTGCGCCGCCTCGACGATCCGGGCGCGCACGCCCCCGAGCACCAGCGCCCAGGCCTCCCTGGCCGGAGGGCTGGCCCTCGTGGGCTCGGCCCGATCAAGAAGTACACCGAGGAGTTCGTCCCCGTAGTCCGAGCGGTAACCGGTCGGGTAGGCGCGAAGCAACCACCGGTATCGGCGCTCGAGCCGACTCATGAGAAGGTCGCCCCGAGTGTGCGTCTGGTGACCACGGAGGCCGCTTCCTGCATCCGTTTGGCCTCGGCCTCGACCAGGCCGCTGCCCTCTTCCGTGATGCGGAAGTAGCGGCGTTTGCGCCCGTTGACGACTTCTTCGCGCTCCACCACGATGACGCCGTTGGAAGCCAGGCGGTCCAGCGCGCCGTAGAGGGTGCCGACCGCGAGGATGATCCGGCCCTGCGACAACTCCGCCACCCTCTTGAGGATCGCGTGCCCGTGGAGCGGACCGTCCAGGAGCGCCGCGAGCACGAAATACGTCTGCTCGCTGACGGATGATCCCCTTGACATGCCGGAAACATATTTCGTTGCTCGTAGTATCGTCAAGTCAATCCAGGGGATGCCTCCGATACCGGTACGGCAACGCCGCCGCGGCCACGGTGACGAAGGTCAGCAGGCCCCAGTAGGCCAGGTGCTGGCGCGACAGGAAGTCGAGGTGCTGGGCCATCTCGGTTGAGAAGACCAGCAGGTAGAGGGCGGAACCCAGGGCCCAGCGCGGGTCGCGCGAGACGTGGCCCGCCCACGCGCCCAGGGCGATGAGCGCCGCCTCCAGGACCAGCCGGTTGAGGCTCAGGGGGAAGGACTCGCCGCCCTCGGAGATCCACTCCGGGCCCGACCAGGCGACGAGGGGAAGCGCCGCGAGCCACCACACGGACCGCGGCTGCCGTACACCGCGCAGGACCAGCAGCGAGGCGGCGACCAGGATGTAGCCCGCGGCGACGGCGAAGGGGCTCGTGGTGGAGTAGAGCGCCCTATCGGTCAGGAGGTCGGGATAGACCGGGATGAGGGTGAGCTCGAACAGCTGCCCGCCGGCCGCGATCGTGGTGGCCTTCGCACCTGTCGCGACCACCAGGGGCAGGGCCAGGAGGGTCCGGCCGCGCAGGATGGCCAGCAGGGCCGCCAGCGACATGACGACCCAGATCGGGAGCGAGCCGAAGTACGGCAGGAGCGCGGCGGTGTTGGCGGCCATGATCGCCGTGACGCCCAGGTGCATGCCGTCCCACCACGGGTTGCCCCTGGCCAGCTCGTGCACCCTGGCCTGCAGGCCGCCGGAGACCAGGCCGACGACCTCTCGCGCCTCCGGCACCCGGCGGCCCGGCCTGGCGGAGTCGAGCAGCAGGTCGAGGAGCTCCCCGCCGTGCGCCGTGCGGTAGGCGCGCGGATAGCACCGCAGTAACCAGCGGTAACGGCGCTCGAGCACCGTCATGCGTAGTTGCGGTTGACGACCAGGGAGGCGGCCTCCAGCATGCGCCTGGCCTCGGCCTCCAGGATGCTCTTGCCGGACTGGGTGATGCGGAAGTAGCGGCGGCTGCGGCCGTTGACGATCTCTTCGCGGTCGACGAGGATCACGCCGCGGTCGCTGAGGCGCTCGAGGATGCCGTAGAGGGTGCCGACGGAGGGCTTGACCCTGCCGTTGGACAGATCGGTGACCACTTTCATGATCGCGTGTCCGTGGAGCGGGCCGTCGAGGAGTGCGGTGAGCACGAAATACATCGGCTCGCTGACTTCGTCGGTACCCCTGGGCATGTGGCTGAACATAACACGGGAAAGGGCCTACCTGACCTGGCCGCCAGCGGCCATCCAGGTCAGGATCGCCTCGCTCTGGCCGCGCAGGAGGTGCCCGGATTCCGGCAGCCACCGCACGGTCGCGCCGGGCGCCCGCTCCTCGACGATCTTCCTCGTGCGCTCCGCGTCGATCATGGCGTCGCGGCCGCCGAGGACGACCAGCATCGGCCGGTCGGTCAGGGGGAGCGAGGGAAGCGGGTCCCGCCTCGGGCGGAAGTGCGTGAAGATCAGCAGGATGAAGTCGGCCGCGGCCTGGTCGACACTGCCCAGGGCCACGCGCAGCGAGCGCTTGAGCCCCCACCGGCCCAGGGGCGCCAGGGCCAGCGCCTTGAGCGCGAAGCTCGGCCGCATCCTGCCCAGCCCGCCGGGGTTCAGCAGTACCAGGTGCTCCACCTTCGCGGGCCTGCGCAGGGCGTAGTCGAGGGCCACGAACCCGCCCAGCGACTCGCCGACCAGGCTCGCGCTGGTCAGGCCGAGGCCGTCGAGCACGCCGTCGAGCCACCGGGCGTGCCCGTCGGAGCCGAGATCGTGCCGCACCTCGGGGCTCAGCCCGGGCTCTCCCGGCAGGTCCACCGCGTAGACGCGGTGGTGCTCGGCGAGCGCGGCCACCTCCGACGCCCACCCCGCGCTGGTGCCCCCGGAGCCGTGCAGCAGGATCAGCGCGGGAGCACCGGCCGGCCCGCTGGCCACCACCGACGCCTCCGGCAGCTCGATGCGCTCGTACGGCACCGGCCAGTGCTCCATCAGCTTCCGGTAGGCCTGGTGGATCCGCTGCCTGCCCGCCTCGGTCTTGAAGATCATGCCATCGCCTCGATCAGCTTGATCAGGTCGGCCGTGATGCCCGGCTCGCCGAGGAGGACCACCTTCAGCCGGCCCCGCTCGGTGTCGTAGACCGTCTGGGCCTGGACCGACTGGCCGCCGCGCAGCGCCGCCATGAGGTGCGTCGAGATCCGGTCGGCGTCGTCGGGGCTGATCGCGTCGATCTGCACGATGCTCGACACCTCGACGTGGCGGCGCGTGCGGACCGGCTCGTCGCTGATGGGCAGGCCGGTGAACGCCTCGAGATCCTCACGCGTGATCCGGTACTGCTTGCCGATGCGGACGGCCTTCAGCTTGCCGTCGCGCACGTAGTTGCGGACTGTGCGGACGTGCAGGTCCAAACGGTCGGCGACCTGCTCGATCGAGAAGTACATGCACCTTTTATACCTCATCTTCCACGAAGATAGGTAACGATAGGGAGCAATGCGTCTCGTTGCGGGTTAGCTCGCCGCAGGCTTCTTCGCGGTGAACAACCACGCGTCGAACAGCGAGTCGAGCTGCTTGCCCGACACCTTCTCCGCCAGCGCCATGAACTGCGACGTGGTGACGTTGCGGTAGCGGTTCTGCGAGGTCCACTCCTTGAGCAGCTTGAAGAACGCCGGGTCGCCGACGGCCTTGCGCAGGGCGTGAACGGTCATGCCGCCCCGGGTGTACACCGACTCGTTGAACAGGTCCTTGGGCCTGGCCTTGCCCGGAGGGTAGGCCCACATCGGGTGGGTGGCCGCGCGGGCGAAGTAGCCCCGGAAGATCGCGTCGGCGGACTCGCGTCCGGCGTGCTCGGACCACAACCACTCGGCGTAGGTGGCGAACCCCTCGTTCAGCCACAGGTCGCTCCACCGCTTGATGCTCAGGCTGTTGCCGAACCACTGGTGGGCCAGCTCGTGGGCGATGATCGCCTCGTCGGGGTCGAAGCCGCCGTACATCGGCTTGGTCTGGTTCTCCAGCGCGTAGCCGGCGGAGAAGTTGTCGACCACGCCGCCGGTGGAGGAGAACGGGTAAGGGCCGAAGACCGTGCTCCAGTAGTCGGTGATCTTCCCGGACCAGGTGTAGAGGTTCTCCAGCGACGAGCGGAAGCGCGGGTCGACCGCGGCCAGGTTGACGATGCCGGAGGCGGTCTTGCCCTGGCGCATGTCGAACTTGCCGAGCGTCATGGTCGCCAGGTAGGTGACCATGGGGTGCTTCTCGCTCCAGGTGTAGGTGGTCTTGTCGCCCGAGGTCACCGGCTGGCGGGTCATCTCGCCGTTGGCCAGCGCGACCAGGCCCTTCGGCACGGTGATCTCGAAGTCGAACCTGGCCTTGTCGGCCGGGTGGTCGTTGGCGGGGAACCACGTCTTGGCGCCGTTCGGCTCGCAGGTGACGAAGGCGCCGTCGTCGGTCGGGATGAAGCCGTAGGTGCCCAGGTTGCTGGAGTCCTCGACCGGCTTGGGCTTGCCGGAATACACGATCGTGGCGGTGAACCTGGCCTTGTCGTCGATCGGCGTGGCCGGGGTCAGGGTCAGCTCGTCGCCCGAACGGTCGAAGGTGGCCGGCTTGTCGTCGATCTCGACCGACTCGACGTCGAGCCCGGCCAGGTCGAGGTTGAAGGCCGCCAGGCGCTGTTTGGCCACCGCCTCGATGGTCGCGGTGCCGTCGAGATGCTTGCGCGCCGGGTCGTAGGCGAGCTTGAGCCCGTAGTGGGCCACGTCGTAGCCGCCGTTGCCGTCGAGCGGGAAGTCGGCGTCGCCGATGCCGGGAGCGCCGTGCTCCGTCGACTCCGGCTGCTGCTTCTGCGCCGCGGGAGGCGACACGGTGTCGCCGCTGGAGGGGGAGCAGGAGAGCACGCCCAGCAGGGAAACACCGACCAGCGCGCACGATGACCTCATGAAACCAGAAGCCTACGCGAGGTGAGCGCGCGGATCAGGCATCTACGACGAGCGTCTTTCCCGCCTTGTCGTGCACGGCCTGCTTGCGGTCGTCGAACAGGATGAATCCCAGGTCGATAAGGGTGCCGACGCAGCACACCCAGCTCATGAGCTCGCGCACCAGCTCGCGCACCGCGATCTGGCCGACGGTCGCCTTCGAGCCGTCGACGGCGACGACCCGCATGCCGAAGACCTTCTTGCCCACGGTCTGGCCGTTCCAGAAGGAGTGCAGCAGCCAGAAGTAGAGGAAGCCGATGATCGACATCGGGATGACGTGCTCGACCGGAACCCGTTCCCAGATCTCCAGGTTGGTGTTCCACACCTCCTGGTAGCTCGTCCAGCCGAAGGGCGAGGAGACGATGGACACGATGATCATGTCCAGGATGCCTGCGAAGAGTCGCCGCCAGCGACCCGCGAGTGGTGCCATGCCGCCAAGATCACCACTCGCGGGTCAAGGGAAACTACAGGTTGCCCCTGCGTTCCTGCTCGCGCTCGATGGCCTCGAACAGCGCCTTGAAGTTGCCCTTGCCGAAACCGAGCGATCCGTGGCGCTCGATGAGCTCGAAGAAGACCGTCGGGCGGTCCTGGACCGGCTTGGTGAAGATCTGCAGCAGGTAGCCGTCCTCGTCGCGGTCGACGAGGATCTTGCGCTTCTTCAGCTCCTCGATCGGCGCGCGCACCTCGCCGATGCGCGCCCGCAGCTCGGGGTCGTCGTAGTAGGAGTCGGGCGTGTCCAGGAACTGCACGCCCGCGGCCCGCATGTGGTCGACGGTGGTGAGGATGTCGTTGGTGGCCAGCGCGATGTGCTGCACGCCGGGGCCGCCGTAGAAGTCCAGGTACTCATCGATCTGCGACTTCTTCTTGCTGATCGCCGGCTCGTTGAGCGGGAACTTGACCTTGCGCGTGCCGTCCGCCACGACCTTCGACATCAGCGCGGAGTACTCCGTGGCGATGTCGTCGCCGACGAACTCCGCCATGTTCGTGAAGCCCATGACCCGCTGGTAGAACGCCACCCACTCGTCCATCTTGCCGAGCTCGACGTTGCCCACGCAGTGGTCGACGGCCTGGAACAGCCGGCCCGTCTTCGTCGCGGGCGCGGCCACCAGCGGCTCGGCGGGCGCGTAGCCGGGCAGGTAGACGCCGGTGTAGTTGGAGCGGTCGACCAGGGTGTGGCGCGTCTCGCCGTAGGCGGCGACGGCGGCCATGACGACCTTGCCGTTCTCGTCCTCCAGCGTGTACGGCTCGGCCAGCCCGCGAGCGCCCTGCGCGACGGCGTGCGCGTAGGCGGCCTCCACGTCCGGCACGTCGATGGCCAGGTCGATCACCCCGTCGCCGTGCTCGGCCACATGCCGGGCCAGCCACGTGCCAGGACGGACCGACGAACGCAGCTCGAAGCGGGCGCCGCCCGAGGTCAGGACGTAGGCCACCTCCTCACGGCTGCCGTTCTCCGGGCCACGGTAGGCCACCAGCTTCATGCCGAAGGCGGTCGAGTAGTAGTGCGCGGCCTGCTTGGCATTGCCCACCGCGAAGACCACGGCGTCCATGCCGTTCACCGGAAAATTGTCGCTCATAACGCCCACTCTCGAATTCGATGGGCTTCTTGTGCAACAGTTACTTAAAACAGTGGACAATGTGTCCATGTCTATCGATGAGCTGGATGCCAGACTGCTCAATCTGCTTACCGTCGAGCCGCGCCTCGGAGTCCTGGAGTGTTCGCGGCGGCTCAACGTGGCGCGCGGGACGGTCCAGGCCCGGCTCGACCGCATGATCGCGCGCGGCGTCGTCACCGGCTTCGGGCCCGACGTGTCGCCGCAGGCGCTCGGCTACGGCGTCATGGCCTTCGTCACGATGGAGATCAAGCAGGTCGCGGGGCACGACCCCGTCGCCGACCGGCTCGCGCTCATCCCCGAGGTGCTCGAGGTGCACACCATCACCGGCGGCTCCGACCTGCTGAGCCGGGTGGTCGCCCGCTCCAACTCCGACCTGCAGCGGGTCATCGACCAGATCGTCGACGTCCAGGGCGTGGTGCGCACCTCTTCGGTCATCGCCCTCGACACGCCTGTGCCGTACCGTGTGTTGCCTCTTGTGGCTGACGTGCCGCGGCGCGGTTCGAGATAAAGCACCGTTACCAGTCGTTTATCCTTTCGCCACGTAGGAGCGATCGGGGGGATCGGATAGTGCGTTTGCGATTGCCGAAGCGGCGCGTATGGCGTTGGGTGCTCATCATCACGGGGGCGGGGATCATCACCGTGGCCGGGCTGTTCGCCGTGGCCTGGGCCATGACGCCCATCCCGGACAGCACCCAGAAGCAGGCCACCGCGCAGGGCTCGGTGATCTACTACCGGGACGGCAAGACCGTGCTGGCCCGGCAGGGCGTCAACCGCAAGAACGTGACGCTCGACACCGTGCCCACCCACGTGCGCGACGCCGTCATCGCCGCGGAGAACCGCTCCTTCTACACCGACAACGGCGTGTCCGTGAAGGACACCGCCAGGGCCGTGTGGTCCACCGTCAGCGGCCAGCAGCTGCAGGGCGGCTCGACCATCACCCAGCAGATGGTGCGCAACTACTACAGCGGGCTGTCGCAGGAACGTTCCATCATGCGCAAGTTCAAGGAGATCCTGATCTCCCTGAAGGTGGATCGGTCCAAGTCCAAGGACTGGGTGCTGGAGCAGTACCTCAACACCATCTACTACGGTCGCGGCGCCAACGGCGTCCAGGCCGCCGCCCAGGCCTACTTCGGCAAGGACGTCGGCAAGCTGTCGATCTCCGAAGGCGCCTACCTGGCCGCCGTGATCCAGCAGCCCAGCCGCTTCGCCGCGCCCGCCGGCGCCGACCTCGACGCCGCCAAGGCCCGCTGGCGGTCGGTCATCGACGCCATGGCCCAGACCGGCGCGCTCACCGCCGACCAGGCCGGGCAGCAGGTGTTCCCCGCGCTCATCAAGCCCAAGAACGTCTTCGAGCTCAAGGGCCAGGGCCAGGTCATGGTCGACCAGGTCAAGGAGGAGCTCAACCGGCGCGGCTACACCGACGAGGAGATCAACACCGGCGGGCTGAAGATCGTCACGACCTTCGACAAGAAGCTCATGGCCGCCGCCCAGCGCGCTGTCACCTCGGTCATGCCCGCCAACACGCCCAAGAAGGTCCGCACCGGCCTGGCCGCCGTCGACCCCGCCACCGGCGAGGTCGTCGCCTTCTACGGCGGAGGCAAGCCCGGCCAGTCGTGGGACAACGCCTTCAAGGCCAAGGTCCAGGCAGGCTCCACCTTCAAGGCCTACACGCTCGCAGCCGCGCTCGAGAACGGCGTCAAGCTCTCCGACCGCTTCGACGGCAACTCGCCCATGCGGGTCGCCAGCACGCCCATCAAGAACTCCGGCGGCGCCTCCTACGGCCAGGTCAGCCTCCTGCGCGCCACCCAGAGCTCCGTCAACACCGCCTACGTCGCCATCGGCCAGCAGATCGGCCTCGACAAGGTCGTCAAGACCGCGGAAGCCGCCGGCGTCCCCGCCGACCAGCTCAACCCGCACGCCTCCGCCGCCACCCTGCCCCTCGGCGTCGCCTCCATCAGCGCCGTCCAGAACGCCTCCGGCTTCGGCACCTTCGCCAACGGCGGCATCCACGTCGAAGCCCACGTCGTCAAGTCCGTGACCGACGCCGAGGGCAAGAAGGAGACGATCAAGCCGGTCAACGCCACCGTCGTCTCCAAGCAGGCGGCCGCCGACACCACCTACGCGCTCGAGCAGGTCGTCCGCGGCGGCACCGGCACCGCCGCCCGCCTCTGGGACCGTCCCGCCGCCGGCAAGACCGGCACCACCGACGCGTCCGCCTCCGCCTGGTTCACCGGCTACACGCCCCAGCTGTCGACCGCCGTCAACCTGTTCCGCGACGACAACAAGACCGTCGTGGTGGGCGGCAGCGAGCAGTACGGCGGGTCGCTGCCGGCGCAGATCTGGCGCTCCTTCATGAGCGAGGCCATGGAGGGCAAGCCGGTGGTGGAATTCCCCGAGCCGTCCGACTACGGGTACAGCTACAACACGCCGCAGGAGGACCAGAACACCGACGAGGGGGACGGGCTTTCCGACGACTTCTTCGAGGACGAGGGGGACGACGACTGGGACTCCGACACCACGGAGACCACCCCCATCGTCCCCGACCCAGACCAGGACACCGGCCAGGACGGCCAGGACGGCCAGGGCGGCCAGGGCGGCCAGGACACCGACCAGGGCCAGGACCAAGACCAAGGTCAGGGCCAGGGCCAGGGTGAGGGGCAAGGGACCGACGAGTCGGAATCCACACCCGCCGTGCAGGACACACCCACCGGCTGACCCTCCCCCTCCTGCCCACCCGCCCCACCCGCCCGCCCACCCGCCCCTGGTCCAGCGCGGGCGGGCGACCTCTGGCAGTGACCGTCCGCCGGGTGCGGGGTGTTCGTAGCGGCGGATCGGCCGGCCGGTGGCGCGGTCGAGGTGTCTGAGGTGGGCCAGCCGGTAGCGGGACAGGACGCGGTGCAC